>JBBRNH010000005.1:0-112669 GCA_038230415.1 Cytophagales bacterium
AAAAGACGACGATACAAACGACATGAAAGCCGTTCGTGCCGAATACCGAACAACCGCTGATGAAGGCCGAAACCGCTGGCTTGCCCTGAACGACCGGGTTTTCAAGGCAACGGGCAAGATGATGGAAAAATACAACGTAGTGGACGACACACTGACTACGGGCGGGGGCGAATACGAAAATCAGGACGGTTTCGGCTGGACAAACGGCGTGTATCTGGCTTTAGTGCATACGACATAATCGCACCGGCGACCCGGACGGATGACGCAGATTTTCAGGATTTACACAGATTTTCTCTTGAATTGAAGTAAGAAATCTGTGTAAATCCTGAAAATCTGCGTTATCTGTCCGGGTCGCCGGTGTGTTCTCTATCGTTTACGGCAACTTATTCAGATTACTGTTCCGGCGGCTGTATGCGAAATAGACAATCACGCCGAGCGTACACCAGATCACAAACGAGATTTTGGTATCCGTCCGCAGGTTCCACATCAGGTACAGATTCGCCACAATACCGAGCGTGGCAATCACGGGTAGGGCGGGTGCTTTGTAAGGGCGTTCGAGGTTGGGTTCGCGGACGCGCAGCAGCCACACGGCTCCGCAAATCATGGCAAACGCCAGCAGCGTTCCCGAACTGCACAATTCCGAAACCTTGTCAATCGGCGTTAAAGCCGCCACCGTTGAGACGATACCGCCGACCAGAATCGTGCTTTTCCAGGGCGTTTTAAACGTTGGGTGAATCGAGGCAAACAAGTTTTTTGGGAGCAACCCGTCTTTCGCCATGCCGAGAAAAATCCGGGTTTGGCCGAGCATCATCACCAGCATCACCGACGTTAAACCCGCAATAGCCGCAATCGTAATCAAATACACGGCCCACGTAAGTCCCGGAATATCAGCAAACGCCTGAGCAACGGGGGCTTTCAAATCGAGCGCGTCGTAGCGAACCATGCCCGTCAGCACGAGTGAGACCAGAACATACAGCACGGTGCAGATAATGAGCGAGGCAATAATGGCAAACGGCACATCTTTTTTGGGGTTGATAGCTTCGCCGGCCTGCGTCGAAACGGCATCAAAGCCGATGTAGGCAAAAAACACAATACCAGCCGCCGTCACGATTCCGTCGAAACCGTAGTGCGTTTGGTTGCTGGCATCTTTCACGGGTTCAGGGATAAACGGTGTCCAGTTGGCAACATCCACAAAAAACGACCCGGCAATAATCACAAAAATCACCGTTGCGACCTTCAGAATCACGATGATGTTGTTGGTACTGGCTGCTTCTTTGATGCCTTTCACCAGTACGTAGGTCACGCACCATACGATCAGGAACGCGGGTAGATTCACCGCAAATGAAAAATCGGGGATGGCTTCGCCGGCAGCGCGGAGTTTTTCGGCCTTTTCCTGGGCCGTAATGGGATCGTTCATCAACCAGATGGGCGGGTCAATACCAACTAAATGGAGCAGTTTCTCAAAATAGCCCGACCAACTCACCGCCACCGTTGTGGCTCCCATCATATATTCTAAAATCAGGTTCCAGCCGATGAGCCAGGCAAAAATCTCGCCCACTGTGCCATAGGAGTACGCATACGCTGAGCCTTCGACGGGCAGAATCGAGGCAAATTCGGCATAACAAAGGGCGGCAAAGGCGCAGGCTGTCCCGGCAATCATAAAAGACAGGGCCAATGCCGGGCCAGCCCATTGATTGGCGGCAATACCCGTCAGCACAAATACGCCCCCGCCAATGACGGCCCCGATGCCGAGCGATGTGAGCGACCACCGCGTGAGAACCCGTTTGAGTTCACTTTTTTTCATGTCGGCTTCGTAAGCCGCCAACGGTTTTCTGCGCCAGATGCTGGTCGTATCAACCGATTTTTCTACTTGTGCTTCCATGTAATTGAGGGAAAGAATGTTAGGAAAAAACGTGATTTCAGGAAATAATATATGGCTAAAACGGCCCGAAAGATACAGAAATGTAGGTACGATTCCGAAAAACCACACCTCATAATCTTACCTCCCTTTGTTGTAGTGGGGCGGGCCTTTCTCAATCTGAAAGTCGCGGAGTTGGTCGAAGTTAATGGCGGCATATCCCTGACCTGCTATGAACAACAAAAGCGGCTGGTCGTCGGTGAAAATAACAAAATCCGTTTTGGCTAACGCATACAGCCCTAAATCAGTTAGACCAAATGCCTGAAACTGTGGCTTTTGGCCGGTGAGAACGGCTGCACTGGGGATATACACTTCGTCTAAAACCTCAATTTCGATACCAATCTGATGGAGCAACCGGCTAAAACGACCACTGCGCTTATCAATCAGGTTTATGACTTCGGTGAGTACATTAGGCGTAACGGTAAGTTGCTTAAATGTGGCTACCCAACGGGCCAGGACAACAAAATCATCGGCATTGTAGCGGCTCAGACGTTCGGTATATTTGCCAATCATCGCTGGGTCATGCCGCCCCACAAAATACAAGAGCAGCAGGTTTGTGTCCAGAATAATTCCCTTGCGTTGACGAATCTGGGTCAATGTCATTTGAGTAACTCGGTAACGCCACCCGCAATCATAGCATCAATGTCTCCGTTGTCTTGTCGAATCCGCAACGTTTTCCATTTGCGCTGCGGAATCAAATCCCAGGGATTATCGAATCCTTTTGCCGGTAATTGAAAACTAAGCGTGACCAACCAATACGGGTGATTGGGATCAACAGCATATTCTTCAATTTGTATATCCTGGGCAACATAAAAGTTTTCTACCGATTTACGGGCGAAATTGACAGCTTCCTGGAGCGTAATCATACTGGTTAGAAAAAAATTGGGTGATTAATCAAGTTGACATGACAACCCCAATAATCACCCAATCGTTTGTGTTTATTTGCCCTGCGTTGGCTTAATCAGCGGGGCTTTTTTCTCCCGTTTTTCTTTTTTGACTTCCTCGGCGGGCGCGTTCATAGCCGCGTTGTCGGTGAAATCAATTGGAACGGCTTCGTAGCCGGTTTTGGGTTTCTTGTCGGCTTCGGCCAGCAATTTGCCGGGTTTGTTCTGCTCGCGGGTGAGGGCATCAACCACAATCGGTGTTGCCACAAACAGCGATGAATACGTGCCGACAATTACGCCAATCAACATCGCAAACGAGAAGCCCCGGATGGTGGCCCCGCCGAAAATAAACAGGATAATCAGCACCAGCAGCGTCGAAAGGCCCGTTACGGCGGTTCGGCTCAGGGTACTGTTCAGCGCGTTGTTGATGATTGTGGCAATGCTTTCTTTCTGTTTTTTGGTTTCGCTCTCGGCAATGTACTCGCGTACCCGGTCAAATACCACCACCGTATCGTTCATCGAGTAGCCCATGATGGTCAGCAAGGCTCCCACAAACGCCTGGTCAATGTCGAGCGAGAACGGCAGGAGTCCGTTGAAAATCGAGAAAATAGCCAGGATAATCAGCACATCGTGGAGCAGGGCTACCACCGCGCCATAGCCAAAGGCGAGTTTCTTGAATCGAATCAGGATGTAGGTAAACACCACCGCAATCGCCAGCAAAATTGACCAGAACGCCGACGCAATCAGGTCGTTGGCGATGGTTGGCCCCACCTTCTGCGAACTCTCGATCCGGCCCGGATTTCCGGCTATTTTTGCCAGTCCCTTCATCACCGTTGCTTCAACTTTCTGGTCGGCATCGGCGGCAGTATTGTCAATATCATAACTCGTTGTGATCTTCACCTGACTGGCGTTCACACCCGTACCGCCGTAAGTTTTCACTTCGGGAGCCGACCCCAGCACGCCTTCCAGCGCGGCCCGCACGTCGGTTGTTCCCACCGATTTCTCGAATCGAACCACGTAAGACCGTCCGCCTTTAAAATCAACGCCTAAGCCAAAGCCTTTCCAAACAATCGAAACGATACCAAGCGCGATAATCGTGGACGAGATGATGTAGTACAACCGCCGACGCGACACGAAATCGAAGTTTGAATCTTTGAACAGATTGCGCGTCCAGGGGGCGAAGAAACTGAACGTCTGCCCGCGCTCAACGGCACTGTCGAGAATGACCCGCGTGATGAGGATGGCGGCAAACAACGACGTGAAAATCCCGATAACGAGCGTCACGGCGAAGCCCCGAATCAGGCCCGTCCCAAACAGGAGCAGAATAAACCCGGTAAGCAACGTGGTGATGTTCGAGTCAAAAATGGACGAATACGCGTTTCGGAATCCGTCAGAAATCGCCGTTTTGAGTGGCTTGCCGAGCAGTAATTCCTCTTTTATTCGCTCAAAAATCAACACGTTGGCATCTACCGACATACCAATCGTGAGTACAATACCGGCAATACCGGGCATGGTCAGCACCGTTCCCGGCACGGCGGCCATCACGCCCAGCAGGAAAAACATATTCACAAACAGGGCAACATCGGCAATCAAACCGGCGCGGCTGTAATAAAACACCACGAAGCCAAGCACGATGAGCAGGCCGATGATTGACGACCAGATACCGGCACTGATGGCTTCGGCACCGAGCGTTGACCCAACAACGCTTTCTTCGACGATGGTTGTTGGCGCGGGTAACTTACCGGCTTTCAGCACGTTAGCCATGTCTTTGGTGTCTTCAACGGTGAAGCTGCCCGTAATGCTCGACCGGCCCCCGCGAATTTCGTTCTGCACGTTCGGGGCCGAATACACGAGGTTATCGAGCAGAATCGCTACCGGGCGACCAACGTTTGCCGCCGTGAGGTTGCCCCACTTCCGCGCACCTTCGGCGTTCATGTTCATGGTCACTTCGGGCTGGCCGCGTTCGTCGTAGTCATTGGCGGCATCGGTGATCACGTCGCCTTCGAGAGGAGCGGTGTTACCCGGCTTTTTCAGGAAATACAACGGCAGCACTTCTTTGTTGTCGGTGGTGGTAAAGCCTTTGCGATCCCAGGCAAACACAATGTCGGTCGGAAACTGCGCCCTGATTTCGGGGTTGTTCAGCACGTCGTTGGCGCGGGCGGTGTCTTTCAGATAAACACCGAGTTGGTCCTGCGAGATTGGCACAAACAATTGCGTGAGAGCCGTGCTTTCGGCGGCTTTTTGGGCGGTGTCTTTGGCGGCAGAGCCACTGGCGGGTTTGCTGGCACCGGCCAATTGTGCGGCAAGGTCGCCCGCCTTCGCCGAACCCGATGCGGGGCTGGTTGAAGCCGTTGCGGTTGGTTTAGCGGTAGCTTTTTTGGCGGCTTCTTCGCGGAGCAGGAACGCGCCTACACCTTCGATAGCCGGAGAAATCTCGGCCAATTTATAGACTTCGGTAAATTCGAGTTTGGCCGCGCCGGTCAGCAGTTTCCGAATCCGGGCGGGGTTATCCACGCCGGGCAGCTCGATGAGTACGCGCCCCGTGCCGGGCAACCGCTGGATGTTGGCGTTTGACACCCCAAATTTGTCAACACGCGCCTGAATAATCTTGAACGCCCGGCCAATGGCTCCTTCTACTTCGTCGTTCAGCATCCGCTTCACTTCGGTGTCGGTTGATTGAAAGCTGAGTTTTCCCCGGTTCGCGCTCGTGGCAAACAGCGTGGCGAGTTTGGTATCGGGCGCAACGTCTTTCCAGGCGGTAGCAAACAAATCAACGAATTTGCCTTGCGATGACTTTTGTGCATCCTGCGCTTTTTTGATAGCTTCGTTAAACTTCGGGTCGCGGGTGTTGCCGGCCAGTCCGCGCAGAATATCGGCGGGCGTAACTTCCAGCACCACGTGCATACCGCCCTGTAAATCAAGCCCTAAGCCGAGTTCACGCTCGGTAACTTCCTGCAAGGTGTTGCCTAAGTAAACGGGTTCTTTCCAGAGCGAATCAAGGTAACGTTGTTTTTTATTGAGGTCAACCTGCCCGGTTTTGGCGGTAGCAAAGTTGGTAGCGTCCTGCTTGATGTTGCGCGAGACGAACGTGAATGACAGGTAGTAGATGCACAAAGCGGCAACTACCCCCGTCAGAATCAGAATTGTGTTTCTGTTCTGCATTGGATTATTGAAAGATTGAAAATAAACTGATTGTGGGCGTAGAGACGCATAGTTGCGTCTGTTGCCGAGAAATGAGACGCAACTATGAGACGCAAAGATGCGTCTCTACGTTTGTCAAGGCGCGTTAGGCGCGATGTAATGGCCGAAGACGTGCCGGAGATAAGAGAAAAAGTAATGCGGGAGGGTAAACTGGCGCAGAATGGCAACGGCCAGCAACAAGAACAACAGCACAACGGGCCGGGGAATCAGAAAAATAGACTGCCCAAAATCGAACGAGATGGCGGGCGTAACCACGGCATCCGTCGGGGCGGCATTGATCTGCGTTTCGGCGGGCGTTGACTTGGTTGGTGCCGTTTTCTTGGTTTTGGCGGGAGCTACCGGCGCAGTTGCGTGAGTCAGCGCGTGGCCTCCGGCTGCCAGAAACAGCAACACAGACACCAGTGATAAACTGACCCAACGGAACAAGATGACGCGCCTTTTTTTCATGGAATTACCAAACGGACTACAAACTTCGTACCATTTTTAGCCGAAAGCAAGCAGGTGGCATCAATTATGCCGGGCTATGCTGCTGCCAGAAAAACCCGTTGTTCCCCAAAATCAAGTAGGTACGGCAGCAAAAAAGCCCGTCGTGAGCGGGCTTTCAAAGCATTAGACAGCTTGTTTTTGTTCCTGAAAACGATTCTTACAGGTTACTCTTTAGGTTAGCTGACGGCTTCGGCAACACTCACCAACCACCGCTGTGCCACGTTGAGGGTGTAGTCAACAAATGCTTTTGACGTTTTTTGATACACCTCGTGGCCGTTGAAAACGCCGTTTTCATCGAGGTTTTTATCCGTCTCGTGCGATTCGTACAGTTTGGGCGACACAATAGAGTAGCTGTTCGAGAAGCTAATCATCTTGTTCAGCACCAGCGTCAAATCTAACGCCGGTTGCCGCCCTCCGCGTCCGTTCGATACGCCGACCATTGCAAAAACACGGTCGGTGAACAGGTGTTTGTAAGCTGGCCCGCCGAGTTGATGAATCACGTTGGTAGCCTGGGGCGGAGCTTCCCAGTTGTATTCGGGGGCGACCCAAAAAATGAGTTCGGCGGCTTCCCAGGCTTCGGTCAGTTCGCGCTGAAAATCGGTCAGCGTGTCGGGCTTTACCGATCCCTGCCCAACCATCGGAATATCGTAGTTTTCAAAGTCAACAATCGTTACGGCTTCGTGGCCCAATTCGTTCAGGGTATGCTTCAGGTAGTTACTGAACCGGAGCGAGTTGCTTTTCTTCCGCGCAGAAGTCGAAAATATGGCAATATTCATGGGATGATGATTCGTGTCTTTCTATCCTAACTACACGTCAATGGCTTTGGTTTCGGTGGCGCGTTAGCGATGACCAAGCCGCAGAAACACCGGAAATTGCACGTCACGCTCGCCCGGCCCCCAGGCGTACTGTAGTTGCGAAGCAAACCCATCAACCGGGTCGCTACCATGATGTTGCCTGTATTTCTGGACACTCGACCAGGTGCGGAGGTAGTTCAAAAATCGTTCGGCATCCCATACCTGTCGAACCACGAAAGTAGTCCGCTTGGCATGAGCAAATGGAAAAGCCAAACTGGTGTACTCATCTTCAGTATGCTTCCGCTGCGGGTCCCAAAATGGCCCGACTACTTCCTGATAAAAATACTGAACTAATGCATCAATCTCCGGCCCGACCTGATTCAGTCCGTATCCCCATTCGGCCACCACGCCCCCCGGTTTTAGCACCCGTCGCACTTCGGCGTTGAAGGCTAAAACGTTAAACCAATGCAACGCCTGACCAACCGTCACGAGGTCGAATGACGCATCGGCAAAGGGCGTTTTTTCGGCGGCAGAAACAGCGTAATGAATGTTTTGCCGTTGAACTGCCAGATCGAGTTGGGATTGACTGATGTCAGTAGCGTCAACGCGGACGAAGTGATTAGCGAGCGTACCCGCTACCTGTCCGTTGCCCGTAGCGCAGTCCCAGGCGGCATATCGGCTTGGGACATGAGCCAGCACAAAATCATAGAGTTCGGTTGGATACTCGATTCGATACCGGGCGTATAAAGCCGCATGGCCCGAAAAACGGTCGAGTGGTTTGATGGTCATACAGTGGGAAATTAAACGATTGTCGCAAAAATCAGTCGAAGACGGGCGCGAGGCTGGAAAAAGGCGCGATAAAATTGACTTATAGGCGGATGGCCCCTATTTTTGTCTGTTTCATTTTCTGTTTTCGACACGCAAAATTACTAACCAAATCAAATGAAAAACTCACGTAAACTCATGCTGGCGTTTGTTGCGCTGGTGGCCGTTTCTGTCAGCGTTCGGGCGCAGGAAATCACGCCCCCCGCCGAAATCAACGCCCTGTTGCAGAAACACACTTGCTTGGCTTGCCACAAGGCCGGTGCGCGGTTGGTTGGCCCGGCTTATACCGAGGTTGCCAAGAAGAAATATACCAATGAGCAGATGGTTGAACTCATTTACGCGCCCAAGCCTGCCAATTGGCCCGGCTATCCGCCAATGGCGGCTGTAAAGAGCATCCCGAAAGAAGACGCGCTGAAAGTGGCCGACTGGATTAATTCATTGGCTGGCCCGGCCAAGAAAGGCGGACACGGCAAAAGTGGTCACGGAAAGGGTGGACATGGAAAGGGGAAAGCCGCTTAAAAATTCAGTGAAGAGTGAAAAATGAAGAATATTTCTCTGAAACTATGCTTCACTTTTCACTCTTCACTTACTGCTCCGTTGCCGCACGGCTTCGTATAGCACCACGCCCGTTGCTACCGACACATTGAGCGATGCCACCTCGCCCTGCAATGGAATCCGAATGTGGCCGTCCACCATCTTCAAGATTTCGGGCGAGATACCGTCTTCTTCCGACCCCATCACCACCGCCAATGGGCCGGTTAAGTCGGTGGTGTACAGGTCTTTGTACGTTTTTTCGGTACAGGCCAGCACCTTAACGCCCGAATCCTGCAAATATTTTACGGTATCGGTCAGGTCGTATTCGCGGCAGACCGAGATGTGGTTCAGCGCACCCGATGATGTTTTCATGGCATCGGAGCCGATGGTGGCCGCCCCCCGGCCCGGAATCACGATGCACTGGATGCCGGCACATTCGGCGGTGCGGGCAATGCCGCCAAAATTCCGAACGTCGGTAATACGGTCTAAGAGCAACAGAAACGGGGTTTCTCCCCGCTCATGCACATCGGCCAGCACATTCGAGAGTTTCACATACTGAATGGCGGCCACTAAACACACCACGCCCTGATGGTTCTTGCGCGTGAGCCGGTCTAACTTCTCAACCGGCACGCGCTGAATGGTAACCCGGTTTTGAAACGCCAGATTCTGAATATCGGGGTTGCTCATCTCCTTCTCCATGTACAGCTTGTCCACCTGCTGTTCAGAACGAAGCGTTTCGATTACCGACTGAATACCATAAACGAGGTCATCGGTTTCGGGTTTGAACGTAGGCCGGGGCCGGTCGTTATTGCGGTCAGGACGGTCTGATGATGAGCGAGTTACTCGCGGATTGCGCCGGTTCTCCATGCTTCTACAATTGGGTACCAAATCGGCTGATATTCGGCGTAGCGCACCAACTCGTAGTGATCTTCGACAAACTGATTCGGTTTTCGGTTAAAGGTAAAATTGATTTCTGATACGTTGGCCCGTCGGTTATACACCCACACTTCGCGGTCGCGGCTGCGCTGCACCCGGTCTGGCGCACCGAGAATAATAAAAATCATGCCTTTGTCGGTTTTCCATCCTTCTTTATAACTGGTAAACAAACGGTTAGCATTTTCAACGCGGTCGTAATAGGTGCGAATCGTTCGAGTGGCTACGGCTTCGTTGCCGGTCATCAAACTTAGCCAATAGCGGTCGAGGGCTTTTTTGGGGTCGGTAGCCTGGTTGAGTTCGTTCACTTCGCTGCCCGTGCTCATGTACAATACGGGTTTGATGAGTTTTTCGGGCCGCGTCATCTTTGGGAAACGCCGGTCGGCCACCACCACGCCCATACCGTAGGTGTCGGTGGTGTCTTCTAAGAAAAAATACAGCCCCTGCCCCGGCAGCACAAACGGCTCATTGGCCGTCAGCGTCAGCATCGAATCAACGGCGAGGGTTTTGGCGGCTGGTTTGGCAGCCGTATTCATCGGCGACGAAGCCGCTTCAAAATCGTGTTTGTAGCGAAAAGCGAACAACGGTTTTCGCGTACCGGCCACATCGCGGAGCAGAATGGTATCACCGGCGTGGGCATAATTGCGGAGCTGCGGCAGGCCCGTTTGGGCATCGAAGAGTGCAAAACGGTCGCTCATCTTCGTGGTTTTGAACCGAATCGGGAGGTCGTTCAACGCTTTTTTGCCCGCGTTGGTCTCCGTAATTTCGGTGAGCAGCACCCCGTTCAGGACATCTTTGGGCCGTTTCAGGTCAAACGAAATAGTCAGGTAATTCTCCGTGCCGATGCGTGTTGCGCTTTGCACCGTGAGTGGCACGTTGCCATACGCCAATCGTTCGCGACTGCTGTAATCGGGATAAATCACGTAATTGACTAAAAAATGTGCGCTCAACTCGCTGACGTTCAGCAGTTCGGTACCGTCGGGCCGGGTTCCCGTTACGTTCAGATACACCCGAACGGTGGTTGTGTCAACGGCCAGAAACTTACCTTTGACAGACGTTACAGCCCACGTTTCGACGGCAGCCGTAGCTGGGTTTGGCGTTGCATTTGCATTCGTGCCGGTTGTGGCTGATGACTGATTTTGCCGAACCGGAGCCGAGCCGTTTGTCGGGCGGGCTGCGTCCGGGCGGGTCGCGTTCTGTCGGGCTGTGGGTTCGGACGTTCGCTGCCCGGTTGAGCGCGGCTCTGCCTTTGCCGTTTGCCGGGCGCGGGTATCGGTGGGTTTCTGGGCACTGCGGCCCGACGAACAAGCCGACAGCACTGCCGTGATGAAGATGATAAAAAGAATGCGGTTCATAGCCTATTTTTCTCTATCAACGCAAAAGAGTAATTTTAAGGACTTTTTTTGCAAAGTATGTACAAAACTACTGAAATCACCTCTGCCGAAATCGCGTCTGACAATCCGGTGCATCAGCGGCTGTTATTTCCATACGTTGAAGCGGCTCAAATCGTGCGGGGCAACGTGCTGGAAATTGGTTGTGGCTGGGGCCGGGGGCTGGAATTACTCACTCAGGCCGCCGACCACTACACGGGTTTGGATAAAAACGGCGACCTTATCTCGTCGCTGCAACGCGAGTACCCGGCTTCGGCGTTTATTCAGGCGAATATCCCGCCCCTCAGCACCCTGAAAGACAACACATTCGATTATATCGTGACGTTTCAGGTGATCGAACACATCGAAGACGATGACCTGTTTATCCGGGAAGCACACCGCGTTTTAAAACCGGGCGGGAAACTGCTTCTGACAACAGTTAACAAAACATTTTCGCTCACGCGCAACCCCTGGCACGTTCGGGAGTACTTGGCCGAAGACCTAAAGGCTCTGATGCAGAAATACTTCGCTGCCGTTGACACGCGGGGGATTCATGGCAACAAAAAAGTGATGACCTACTATGATCAGAATAAAACGTCGGTCGAGCGGTTTACGCGCTTCGACATTTTCGATTTGCAGCACCGCCTACCCCGCCGATTGTTGCAGGTGCCGTATGATATTGCCAACCGCATGAACCGCAACCGGCTGTTGCAGGCCGATGGTCTTGCCGCCGAAATAAATCATACCGATTATGTGGTGAGCGATAACCCGGCGGGCAGTCTCGATTTTTTTTATGTAGCAACGAAGTGAAGCGGGCAGAATCGCCGTTGTAGCGGAAGGCCGCTTGCAGCAGTGGATGGCGAAATAGACAATAGCGGCTTCCCAGCCGCTCTACACACGCGAACGACAGAACTTACAGCGTATCAATCAATAAATTTCTTAACCCTTTTAACTGCGGACTTTAACTCCGCGCTATTTGTATGAACAGACGTTCGTTTCTCCAAAGAACCACTGCCCTCGGTGCCGGGGCCGCGTTAATCAGCACTCAGACTGCTTCGGCAGCAACGCAACAATCGGCGGCTGTTACCAGTCCGGGTATTCAACTTTACTCCCTGCGCGACGACATGGAGAAGGATGCCAAAGCAACCCTCAAAGCCGTTGCCGCTATGGGTTACAAAGAAATCGAGAGCTACCCCGGCAGCAAAGGGTTTCTGTGGGGCATGAAACCCGCCGAATTCAAAAGCTACACGAGTGGCCTCGGCCTGACCACAACGGCCACCCACTGCGGTATCGAAAAGGATATGCCCGCCCTGATGGACGAAGCTGCTGCCGGTGGGTTCAAAAACGTGATCGTGTCGTGGATTGGTAAAGAAAAACGCACCAACTTAGATGGGTTCCGGGCCGTTGCCGACGAGTTCAATAAACTCGGCGAACTCGCCAAATCGCGCGGGATGATGTTCGGCTACCACAACCACGACTACCCGTTTATTGACATGGACGGCCAAACACCCTACGACATTTTAGTGAGCAAAACCGACCCCAAACTCGTGACGTTTGAACTGGATATATTCTGGGTGGTGGAGCCGGGCAAAGACCCCATTCAGTTTTTCAACAAGTATCCGGGGCGTTTCTCGATGGCGCACGTGAAAGACCGCGATAAAGCCAACGCCAAAAACTCGGTAGTGATCGGGCAGGGTAATTTGCCGCTTGCCAGCATGATGACCGCCGGGGCCAAAGCGGGCGTGAAACACTTTTTTGTGGAGGTCGAAGAATACGGTTCGCTCACCCCAACCGAGAGCGTCCGGCAGTCGTTGGCGGGCCTGAAAGGTATTCGGTTTTAAGTCTGAACGAATACCATCGGTCTAAACTCGTACTTGTTTAGGTATGTATGCTTGCCCCCGCCCCCCGGCTGTGGCGGGTTCTCGGTTAAGTCTGATAAAGCCCGTTCTTCCGAAGCCACAGCCGGGGGCAAACGTACATACCTAAACTCATCAAAACCCGGAATGCAAAATCTCACTGTTTCGCCCGTTGACGGCTCCATTACCGAAGCCGAACGCGCCTATGCCGTTGACTTGCTTCGCAGTACACAAACGGCTCTGCATCAGGCTATTGCCGGACTGTCTGACGCGCAGCTTAACCACAAGCCAGCCGCCGACCGTTGGTCTGTTGCCGAATGCGCCGAGCATATCGTTCTGGTTGAGTCGGGTATTTTTGGGCGCGTTCGGGCCGGGATGGACGAACCCGCCAACCCCGACCGACGCGCCGAGATCAAGGTTTCGGATGTGGATGTGATTAAAGCCGTGCGGACGCGGACGGTGCCGGTACCGGCTCCTGAACCGTTTGTGCCAACGGGCCGGTTTGGGAGTATTGGGGCAACAATGGCGGCTTTTGATGCCCGGCGCGAAGCCGCCATTGCCTACGCCGAAACCGTTACCGGCGACCTGCGGACGCACTATTTCATTCATTTCCGGCTTGGCACACTCGATGCCTATCAGACTCTGTTGCTGATAGCCTCGCACGGCGAACGCCACCGCAAACAGATTGACGAAGTAAAAGCGAGCGAGGGCTTTCCGGCCTGACACGGGCAAGGGCCAGCCCACCAAATCCCAAATTTGTCGGTAACTGTAGATGTGTCTTACCAGTAATTGAATTTCTTAGTGGTAAAAATCGCTTTGGGAATCATCGCGTGAACGCCCAGCGTCTGGTCAACCACCTGGCTGATTTCAAAGTCAACACCCGTGCTGGCAATAGACAGGGCTTCGTTGAAGGTGAATCCCAGTTCATCTTTGATGAATGCAACAGCCTGAGACAGCGCGTCTTTCATGGCTAACCCTAAGTCTTTGTTCAGGCCAACGGCAATAAAATGAGTCGGTGTTTCGGCGCGGGGCTGTTTGAGCGTCTTGCCTTTATGCACGATAAATTTGGCCGTGAGGTTGATTGCCGTCTCAATGGCAACCCCGCTGACCTCGCCGTTGCCCTGCGCCCCGTGTCCGTCTCCGGTGGTGAAGAGTCCGCCCGGCACGGAAACGGGCAGGTAAAGCGTGGTACCTTTGGTGAGGTGTTTGATGTCTAAGTTGCCCCCGAACGACCCTGGCGGAATTGAGCTGACTCGCCCCGTTTCGGCGGGTGGCGACAGGGCCATCACCCCCATAAACGGCTTTAAGGGCAGTTCTACGCCATTTTTAAATGTCGCCGTTTTGCGTTTGGCATCGTAGCGATAGACAAATGTTTCGCGGGTGGTTACGGCATCAGGAATACCCCCACCCCCCGGCCACACGCTGTTTACACCGAAATCTGTCGGTAATTGCAGGTCAAGAATCCTGATTTCCAGCATATCGCCGGGCATGGCTCCTTCGATATAGATTGGTCCCGTCAACATATGCCCCCGAATACCCGACGGTTCGGGCTTAACGGTTTTCATAATTGCGATTACACCCTGAGCGTGTTCATCAATAGGCAACTTATTTTTTGTGTAGAATTCGTCCGGGTTAGTGCGGCTCACCCCCGACGGATTTACGGTCTGAATCTCGACCACATCGCCATCGTTGACTTTATAAATCGGCGGCACATCGGCCCCGAAAAACCCCCAAACCATGTTTTCGGGCAACGACCGCACCAGATGATCCGGTTTAATGCGCGGAGCCTGGCTGGGTTCGACGGCTGGCCCAACGGCGGCAGCCAATGGCCCCGCGAAGAGTTCCGGTGTGGTTGCTAACAGGGTTCCTGCCGAAAGAGCGGCCAGGCTGTTGCGGGTTGTTTTCTGCAAAAAATGTCGTCGAGATGCTTTCATACGATTAATCGGGTTGGGTTGGTGATTTCGCTATGCCTGCCTTTTTTTGATGAAGCGATTTATTTGCCCTACGCTACGAGCATATCCTATTCAGGACTGTCAGCGAATGGGTTGAAAACCCGGCACAATATCGGTCTTTCTACGTTTCGCTTCACAGAATAGCATCTGATCGAGCGGAAGTAGAAGCCGAATTATACAGGCCAAACGCAAAACAGGTTTATCAAGGTAAACCTACCCGGCGTTTCACACGAATAGAAAATAAGCTGATTTAGATAGAGACGAGAATGGCTAACCACTTTCATCTGATTTTCCGATAGACTTGCTACTAAACAAAGAAAGCCCTTAAATCATATACAATTACCGCCCCGGACTGATGAAGAGTGGGCTACAACCCATATATTGGTTATGTTCGCACAAACAATACAAACCCATGCGTCGCAAAAGATTCCTCGTTGTCGAAACAAAATATTTATTGCTCTTTGGATTGCAGATTGTAGTTCTGATGGGGCTTTTACAACAGTGTACACATTCAGAAGCCACTAACGATAAAGTTGATAGTAAGAACGGCTACAAGAGCATTCAGTTAAATAACACGCTTGATTCTGTCAAAAAACAAGGCAACTTTAGACTCACTTACGACAACAAATGCACCTCTACTCAGAAGTACAAAACGAGCGATTTAAGGTATCTGACAATCGGAAGTATTGATTTTGACACGATTGTGCTTGAATTTACGCTTAACAGGTTAAACCGTATTACGCTTATTCGCAATAGTAGCGGCAGTGAATTAATGTCAGAACTGCTAACTATCTATAAAGCTGAATTTGGCGAACCCTCAACAACTTCAAAAAGAGACGTTGGGACTGTAACTCAGGAAACCGCCGACTGGAAAGGTAGAAAGTCTTCTATTAATATTGTTGATACCCGTCCGGGGCCGGGCTTATATGTTGACTATACATCAATCGAGGGGTATAAGCGGCTTTTTAATGAAGAGGAAAAATGCAAGCAACGTCGCATAGAAGAAGGGCAATCCGACTTGTGAAATACCTTCATTATTAAGGCGAATCGAATAAGATACGTTACTCTGATTTGTAAATGTATTGCTGCAAAAAATTGGTTAGTACGACCGCCCCGGCCTGATGAGGTTGGGGCTTTTTTTGTCAGGTAGGGGTAGGGAGTTGCCCTACTCTTACCCCTACCTGACATCGTTTGTATCGAAGTCAGCTTGCCCTTAGATGAGTCCCTTCGTACCGGAGTCATCTTGTTTGTAAGCCCCCGGCCCGTTAGGTACGGGGCTTTCTATTGGGGGTTAATGGAGCGCACCCCCTATCTGTTTCATTAAATGATTCATTAGAATCAAAAAAGCCAGCTAACCCTAAAGCTAACTGGCTGATAATCAGAGAGCGGAAGACGAGGTTCGAACTCGCGACCTGCAGCTTGGGAAGCTGCCGCTCTACCAACTGAGCTACTTCCGCATTGTATTTTAGTCAAAGATGATGCGGTTTTGGCAAAAAGTCAAATCCTGCCGAAGCCGTATTATCTTGCGGCCTGATTACCAAGCCGTAACGTCATCGTGAACCTGTATTACCGGACTCTGTTCCTATTACTGATTGCCGGGCCGGTTGCCGTTGGGCAGCGTCGGCAACATTCGCAATTTTGGCAGGAACGGCCTGGCACCTGGCGCGTATCGCTCGAAACCGGCCCTACGCGCTACGCCGGCGACATGAGCGAAGAAAAGGACCTGCTCAAACGACCCCGGCTGGGCGGTTTGGTGGGCGGCTCGGTCAGCTATCGGTTTACGCCCTGGCTCACGGCGCGGGCCGATGGCCGGTTTTATTTTATCTATGGCAAACAACAGGACACACGGGTATGGTATAACGGCCTGTCGTTTCTGGCCCTGAACCCCGATGCTGCCCTTACGCTGCAAGCTGATTTATGGCCCGTTGATGACCCCGTTCACGTACTGATTCCATACGTTTTTCTGGGAGCCGGTGTCACCTATCTTAATACCATGACGGCTTACCGAGGGCAGTTCTACAGCCTGCCAAAGCAACACACCGAAGGAATTGCATACAGCCGACTACCGGGTATTTTACGGTGGGGCGTGGGGATGCCGGTCAAAACGGCGTATCGGGGGTTGTTTTCGGTTGAATTTAGCTACACCCACGTCCTGAACGATTATTTAGACGACGTAAGCACCCGCTATCCCGATTTTTCCCAACTCTCGCCCCTCGCTGCGGGCCTTTCTGACCGGCGCGTTGATCTGGGCATTCCGTTACCTCCCAACCAACCCGGCGACCAACGTGGCAACCCCACCGCCCGCGACGGTTATTTTGCGCTGACGCTCCGCTACACGCACCTCTGGACCACTACCGCCCGGCAAAACTATGGCCGCAGCCGGCAGGCTCCCCGGTTCAGATGATGCCGGGTTTTGTGTATTTTTGAGCCAAAACCCCGCTTGCATGAATTTGGCGACGTTCGCAACAGCCCTCTCTCAGGAAATCAGCACCACCCGATACGGGCAGCACCCGCCCGAACTCTACGACCCGATTGACTATATTATGTCGCTCGGCGGAAAGCGGCTCCGGCCGTTGATGACACTCATAGCCGCCAACCTCTTCACCGATGACTGGCAACGCGCTATCAAACCCGCTATCGCGGTGGAGGTCTTTCACAACTTCACCCTCATGCACGATGATCTGATGGATCAGGCTCCGCTGCGCCGGGGTCAGCCAACGGTGCATGAAAAATGGAACCCCAGCACTGCTATTTTATCGGGCGATGTGATGCTCGTGCAGGCTTACGAACTGCTGCTCGACGTGGAGAGCAACAAACTGAAAACGGTGTTGGCCCGCTTCAACCGCACGGCTGCCGAAGTTTGCGAAGGACAGCAACTCGACATGAATTTTGAGACGCGGGCCAACGTTACCGAAGCCGAATACATCGAAATGATCCGGCTCAAAACGTCGGTATTGCTGGGCTTCGCGCTCGAATTGGGCGGTGTCATCGCCGGGGCCGACCACCAAACCACCGAACACCTCCGCGAGGCCGGGGTGAACATCGGCATCGGGTTTCAACTAAAAGACGATCTGCTCGACGTGTATGGCGACCCGGTGAAGTTTGGCAAGCAAGTCGGGGGTGATATTATTGCCAACAAAAAGACGTTTATGCTCATCGAAGCCCTCGAAAAAGCCACCGGCCCGCTACGCCATGAATTGCTCGGCTGGCTGGCCCAAACCACGTTCGACAAAGCCGAAAAAGTCCGCGCCGTGACCGCTATTTATGACCAACTTGGTATCAGACCCATCGCCGAGAGCCGCATTGATGATTATTTTGCGCGGGGGTTTACGAACCTCGAACAACTCAACGCCGACCCCGCCCGCAAAGCCCTCCTGCTCGATTTTGCCCGCCAATTGGCCGGACGCGAGAGTTAAAAACTCAAAAAGATGTCAATAACCCTCATTATTATCATTGTTACGGCTCTTATCAGCGTGGCAGCCTGGAATAACAGCAACCTGATGGATCGCTGGATTATGAACCCGTATCAGGCCTCGAACCGGGGGCAATATTACCGGCTGCTGACATCGGGGTTTCTCCACGCCGACTGGAGTCACCTGATTTTCAATATGTTAAGCCTGTATTTTTTCGGGGCTACGATTGAATATCAGTTCAACGATCTCTTCGGCGGCAACGGCCCGATTTACCTGATTGGTTTTTATTTGGCCGGGATTATCGTATCGGATATTCCGACACTGCTCAAACACCGCAACAATCCCGGCTACAATTCGCTGGGGGCATCGGGGGGGGTGTCGTCGGTGATTTTTGCTTCGATTCTGATTTATCCGCTCAACAAGATTTACCTGTTTTTTATCCCGATTGGGATTCCCGGATTCATTTTTGGCGGGCTGTATCTGGCCTATTCCTACTACGAATCGCGCCAGGGCCGGGGCTATATCAACCACGATGCTCACCTTTACGGAGCCTTGTTTGGACTCGTGTTTATGATTGCCGTATATCCGCCGGTGCTGCCCGCGTTCATCCAGCAAATCCAGTCATGGCGGGCATTTTAACCCAACCCTACCCAGCCATTGATTCGTCGTGGCAAACCCAGATTCGGCACTCGGTCGTGATCGGGGCGTTTGTGGGGGTGTTTTTGCTGGTATTTCAACCTTTCGGTCTCGACGATTGGAAAACCAACGACAAGGCTCTGAAAATTCTGGGTTTTGGGTTGGTTTCCTTCGCGCTCACCCTGTTGAACTTCACGGTTTGGCCCCGGCTGTTTCCGCGTTTTTTTGCCGAAACAAACTGGACGGTTGGCCGGGCCATTGGGTTTATCAACACCCATATTCTCGTCACTGCTGTTGGTAACTACCTGTACCTGGCCCTGTTGGTGGGGTTCAGCGTAGGTGCGCCAAACCTGCTTACGATGGTTCTGGCTACGTTTCTGGTGGGTTTATTCCCAACCGCTGGAATAATCACGGCAAATTATGTGGTGCGGTTGCGGCAATATACCCAGCAGGCCAGCCAACTCCGGCAAGCCGCCATAACCGACCCAACAGCAGTGGCTTCTGTTGCTGAGTTGGCAAGATTGTCCCCCGCTCTTATTACGCCGGTATCGGTATCGCTCCTAACACTTATCGCTGATAATGAGAAAGATACGCTTACGATAGCCCCGACGGAATTACTTTGCATCGAATCGAGCGATAACTACTGCACCGTCTTTTTTCTGAAAGCCAACACAACTACAACCGCCAAAACCCTCCTCCGCAGCAGCCTGAGCCGGATGGAAACGCAAGTGGCCGGGGCCGGGCGGCTCGTGCGCTGCCACCGTTCCTACATCGTCAACCTCGACCGGGTGGCCCGCGTAACGGGCAATGCCCAGGGCTACAAACTGCACCTGACCGATGCTCAGACGGTGATTCCGGTAGCCCGCAAATACAACGAAACCGTTGTGGCCGCCCTGAAAACCGCCTGAAGACCCGTTGACAAACGTCCCAAAACCGCGCCGAACGTCCCGAAATCAGGCCAAACGCCCCACATCGGGCAATTCGGCCCTTTGGTGTTGGCAGGCTGTGGCGTATGGCTGATGTTTGCATCATCAAACCAAACGCAAAATCAATCAATCGCCATGAAATCGTTTCTTACTGCCCTGCTTATCAGTCACGTTGCCGCCGGAACCATTGCTCTGCTGGTTGGCCTTGTGCCAATGCTGGCCCAAAAAGGCGGCAAACTTCACAACCGCGCCGGATTAGTGTATGTCTGGTGTATGATATACGTGGCCGGGTCGGCGATGCTGCTCTGCGGCTTGCAGGAGTTCAAAATGTTCCGGCTCTTTCTGGCGGGGATTGCCGTATTCAGTTTCTACCTGAGTTTCACGGGCTGGCGGGCCGTGTTGCAGAAACGCGCCAAAACCGCCCCCACCCAAACCGACCGATGGATTGCCTATGGAACAATGGCCGTGAGCGTGGGTATGACGGGCTTCGGCGGCTGGTTGCTATACGTCAACGGCCCGTTGTTTCTGCCCGTTGTGTTCACCTTTTTTGGTGGACTGACGTTCATCTTCGCCCGGCGCGATTTGATGTCGTTTGACAAACCACAACTGAAAATGCACTGGTTATTCCAGCATTTCACCCGGATGAGTGGTTCCTACATTGCCGCCTTCACCGCGTTTCAGGTCAATAACATGGACCGGATCATTCCCGCCAGCGTACCCGAATGGGCAACAACCGTTGGCTGGATTGCCCCGTCGCTCATCGGCACTGTGCTGATTTTCAAAACCGTAGCGTATTATCGGAAGAAATTTGCGGTGGGGTCACCACCCCCAACCCCCTCCTAAAACAGGAGGGGGCTTTCTCAAAGGCTTCGCCTTTGTTATTTTTTTAGCCCCCTCCTGTTTTAGGAGGGGGTTGGGGGTGGTCACTTACCCATCAACGCCTTTGCCACCGGCGCGGCTTTCTCGGCCCATTTAGCCATTTGTCTACCGGAATAGTGCAATCCGTCAGCCGCAAATTGGGTGTTATCGCCGAGGGCGGTGCGGCTGATGGGCGTGATGTCCACAAAAATGATCCCGGCCCGCTGCGATTCTTCCTGACCGATGGCGTTGAACTGGTCAATCTCGGTAGCAATTTTGGCTTTGTCGCGGCTCGCGGCAAACGGCGATACACCCCAATCAGGGATAGACAGCACAAACACCCGACCGGGCCTGCCCCCCGCAAACTGCACGGCGGTTCGGAGTAACTCCTTAAACTCCGTCCGGTACTGCGCTGCCGGTTGACCCCGGTATTGATTATTCACGCCAATCAGCAGCGACACCAGGTCATACTGCCTGGTATTGTTGGCGGCTTTGATGGCAGTTTGGAGTTCGGCGGTTGTCCAGCCGGTTTTGGCGATAATATCCGGCTCGGCGATGTCTATTTTATCCTGCCGAAGCAGCCCGGCGAGTTGCACCGGCCACCGTTCATACTCCGAAACGCTCTCGCCAATGGTGTATGAGTCGCCGAGGGCAAGGTAGGTGAGGGTAGATGCTTTGGTTGGGGCCGGGTTCATCACGATACCCGATGAGTCAGGACGCTGAGTACAGGCTGCAACCAGCAACAGGACGGGTATCAGAATTTTTATCATGGCTGATTATCAGGCGGTTTCCATCAACGCCCTGGCTTTTCGGATGTTAGTGTTGGCAATATCGGCTTCGATAAGACCGTCGCGGAGCCGCACGATGCGGTGGGCATATTGTGCAATGTCTTCTTCGTGCGTGACCATAATTACGGTGTTGCCTTTGGCGTGGATTTGGTCAAACAAGTCCATGATTTCGTAGGATGTCTTGGTGTCTAAGTTCCCCGTCGGCTCGTCGGCCAGCAAAATACTGGGGTCGTTGACCAACGCCCGCGCAATAGCCACGCGCTGCCGCTGCCCGCCCGACAGTTCATTGGGTTTATGCCCGGCGCGGTTTTCGAGACCCACGTTTTTCATGGCAATCATGGCTTTTTCGGTGCGGTCGGCCTTGTTGTAGCCTGCGTAAATCAGCGGCAGGGCCACGTTTTCGAGCGAACTCTGGCGCGGCAACAGGTTAAAGGTCTGAAACACAAAGCCAATTTCTTTGTTGCGAACCTCAGCCAACGCGTTTTCCTGCATCCGGCTCACGTCCTGCCCGTTCAGCACGTAAGTCCCGGCGGTGGGCGTATCCAAACAGCCAATAATGTTCATGAGCGTACTCTTGCCCGAACCCGACGGCCCCATGAAGGCCACGTATTCGCCTTTATGCACCGAAATGGTGATGCTCTTCAGGGCTTCGATCACTTCGCTACCCATCACGTAGCGTTTGGCAATATCAACGGTTTCGATGATGTTCATTTGGGTTGTGATTACGCGCCGACGGCTATGGCTGCTGCCCGCCGACGACGCTGAAAATAATTCCGAATAAATAGCCCTGTCAGCACAACTACATCAGCGTCGGAGGCTTGTGTGTCAACTGAAATGTCGCCGTGTTGTGTAAAAAACTGCCGGGTGAGCGAATAATTGACCACTTCCTGCCCGTTGGTATGACCATCTCCTTCGCGGATCATGTCCCAGTCCCGCATCAGCATATCGTGGCGTTTCCAGAGGTAGGTTTGGCCGCTGGTGAGTTGTAATTCGGCCCGCTTACCAAAACTGAAGGCAATGTGACCAATGAGTTGATTATCGTTGGCGAGGTCGTGGATATTTACCGAGTGGCTGATAAAACCCGTCACGTCAAAAAGCAAGTGAGTACCGTTTAGGTGAGCTTCAACATCCCGACTAAAAACGCCCTCGCGCTGCATCTGCCCAACGGTCTGCCCGTTGTCAAGAATCGTAGTCGTCCGGTTAAATGCTTCTTTTGCCCAGGTAAGGTTCTTGCTCATAAACAGTCAGTTAAGGGTTTGTGCCAAAATTACACTATTGCACGAACTCAGCCTTTGCTTTTTCGATTGACGCGATTTTTTGCTGATAGTCTGCCAGAAACGCCTGATAATCGGCGGCTGTGGTAGCAAATTCCAACTGCAACAGCGCGTCGTCGGCGTAGCTGAACAGGCTCAGGTCTAAACACAACCGGATGTACGTTTTGAGTAGTTCGGGGTCATCGGGGTTGTAGGTCAGCGCGTTCAGGGCCAGCTTATACGCGGCTTGGGGCTGTTTTTGGCTCCGGTAAAACGTAGCCGCGCCGGTGGCAATAACCGCATCGAGCGGGGCAAGTTGCCGGGCTTCGTCCCAGGCAGCGCGGGCCAGTGTTGGCTGGTTGGTTTTGGTATAGACCTCGGCCAGAAGTCGGGCGCGGTCGGCGCGGTGAGCCGCTACAACGGGCTGTTTTGCCATTGCTTCGGCGGCTTTGCGGTTGTTTTTCGCCACCGCAATTTTCAGCGCACTCACATTCTCGACCGACCGGGCAAACGGGCTGAGCTGCTCCGGTTTGCCCATCTGAGAAACAATCATCTGAGCATAAAACACCTGTTTGTTTCTCAGGAAACCGTCAACGAGTGCGGCCCCGGAGACGGTTTTTAGGTTCGGGTTCCCGATGGTTTCCCAGATTCGGCCCCGGTTCAAATCGTCGGGTCGGTAGGTGACATAAAACGCTTTTTCGAGGTCGTCGGCGGGCGGGCGGTCTCCATAAAAAACCGCTGTCAACGCGGCCAAAACGCGGTCTTGTTTGGCGGCAGTTTCCCACAACGGGCGGGCAGCAGTCAGGCTTCCGGCTTTGGTCAGGGCCAATGCCCGGTAATACGTCGAAAGTGTATCGGTATTGAGTTCCAGCGTTTGGGCGGCCTTCGGATATAGCCCCTGTTCGAGCAACAGCAACCCCAACGTTTGACGCAAACCGGCATTGCGCGGACTGCCCGACACCAGTGCATCGAGAGAACTCAGCGCGTCTCCGGGGCGGTGGCTATTGTAGTCAGCGAAAGCACGCGTCAGCAGCAAATCATCCGTAAACGCCTGATTCAGTGGATTATCAGCCCGTCGGTGCAGGGTTCCGACCAGTGCCGTATCGGGATTTTGGATGAGCAGAGCCGCGTTGTATAAACTGGCAAACTGCCCCACGTTCAGCTCGATTCGGTCATCGGCACGGGCGTTATCAGCGAGCCAGGCGGGGCGTTTGGCAGCGGTGGTGTCGCGCCCGGTCACGAGTTTCAGGGCCAGCGCGTTGGCCTGATACGACGGATACGTTGATTCATTTGTGTTCGTCGCCAACAAGGAATCGGCGGCTAATATCTGCGGATTTTTGGCGAACAGAGCCAGCAAATTCGTTTTCGGCACGTCGGTTTGCCCGGCGTTGGTTGCCGCCGATGCAAAGTAGAAATAGGCAGAATCGGCGACGCTGGTTTTGCTGTACAGGTAGCCGAGGTTGTTCTGCAACTCGCCCGATTTGGGGAATGTTTTCAGGCCGCGTTGGATGGTTTTGATGGCTTCAAAAAACAGATTTGTCTGTTGGTAGGTGCTGCTCAATCCCGAAAAAGCCTGCGAACTCGGCTGTTTCAGCAACGCCTGATTAAAAAAATACGCGGCTGTGGTGGGGTCGTTGCGGCTCATCGCCAGCGATGCCAGCGCGTAGTTGGCCTTGTGATTCTGGTACTCCTGCCCCAGCGACAACTGGTAAAACGCAGCCGCCGAAACGGGTTCATTAGTGGTGCTGTATAAATCGCCGAGGGCGTTGTAATAACCAGCCGTTGCCTGTTTGACCGGGAAAAAATTGCTGTTGCTCATAAATCCCAGAAACAAGGCCAGCCCGATGGCCCGAAACACGAACAACGGCGACCGTTTGGGTTGGTACAAGACCTTGTAAACGGGCCGACCCTGACGATAAAACGGCAGGAAATTAAACAGCACGTACAGCAGAAACACCACGCCCATTGTCAGGTGTCCATACACGATTACGTCTTCAAAAACCTCGATGAGCGGGTCATTGGCGGTGGCAAAGGCAAAGCCGATGGTCAGCGTCGAAAGCAAAGCCAGGCCGACGTACAGCGGTGCGCCCGCATCCCGAAACGAGAACACGTCCTGCTGCCGAGTCAGCCGCCGAAACCCCCAGATGCCAAGCGCGGTGGAGATCAGATAGATCAAAAACGGACTAATCAGCAAACCGTTCCAGTCAATGGCGCGGGTATTGTTGAGCCACAGCAATACGAGATCGAACAAATATAACCCACTCACAAACAGCAGATTATTTACGCCCAGTGTTCGACCAGAACTGATTTTTGGGGCCAGCGAATCACCCGTCCGCGAGGCCGACGTAAGCCAGACTAACCCGGCAATAATCTCGAACCCGATGAACAGCGCGAACCCAATGCTGACCGCCAGCAAGCCCGGCAAGGCATAACTCACTACCGTCAGGGCCGGGTTTGGCACGGGCGATACGGCTCCCAAAATGAGCATAACGGCTCCGGTAAGCGGGGCAAAAACGGCCAACCGAGTTGGCAAAAAGAAGTCGGAGCGAAAGGCATGAAGGTAATAACTGACCGCGCCAAAAACAGCCGCCAGCACCAGAAAAACGGCTTGTCTCGGCAACCCCGGCACCTCCAGTGTCTCGAACCGACACGCGGCCAGAAACAGCAAAAACGCCCCCATCCCAATCAGATACATGGTGCGGGGAAGCCGCGTCAGAGCGGCCAGAATGAGCGATAATCCGGCCCAGATGCCCACCATCAGACCGGGAGCGAGCCAGCCAGGAACCGTCATCGCCGAGGCCACAAACTGCTCCGACACGCCGTAAACCGTGCCGCGAATCGGGTAATCGAGCAGTCCATCGGTAAAGGTGCGGAGCGTGGCGGGTAGGTCAAGCAGTTCGCTCAGTACATCCCAGCGAATCACGTTGCCGAGACCACGAGACCACGAGACCCCAAAAAACAAGATACCGGCGAGCAGAAACCCCAACGCCGAAAGATAAATAAGCCGGTCGGTGCGGCTCCACGAATGCCAGAAAAACATATTTCTCTAACGCCGGTGCGCCGTTTGTAGTGCCGGGAACTCTGCTAAGAGGATTTCCGGCACTACAAATTACCCCCGGCGAACGGTCAGGGCATGAGCCACCGACAGGCCAAAAACCATACCGAAACCGACCATGAATATACCGTGCAGGAAAAACAGGCGAAAATCATGTAGCTGCACCGCCAGCATTAATCCGCCCAGAAAATACAGCATCAATAGCCCCTCCGCACCCGTGAGCCACGACAGTTTCGGAACGAGGTATTTGTTGGCCTGCCAGCGGTTGCCGGTTTTGTTGGCGTTGAACTTGGGCGTTCGGATAAACGGGGTTTTACGGCCCATGTATCCCTCGATCACGGCAATGGCGTTGTGCAACGATAGGCCCATCATCAGCGACGAATACATCGGGAAATACCAGCCCAGCATGACCGCGTTTTTTCTGGCTACCGTGCCATACTGAATACCATAAAACGCCAGTAGAATCAGCACATTGACCTGGAAAAAACGGATGCCGTAAAACAGCACACCCCAGGCCGGATGGCGGCTTTGGATGTACAACACCGGCACACTCAACACGCCCGCCACCAGCACCAGCACAAACGTTGCGCTGCTGAACAGGTGCATCAGGGCGTGCAGCCGCACAGGCAGGGGTATGTTGGGGTGGCGCAAGACCCGCCCGGCCAACTTGCGGGCGCATTCGGCGGCTCCTTTCATCCAGCGGTACTGCTGTGATTTAAGCGCGTTCATCTCCATGGGCAACTCAGCGGGCGAACCGATGTCTTCGCGGTAGCTAAATTTCCAGCCCCGGAGTTGGGCGCGGTAACTCAAATCAAGGTCTTCGGTGAGCGTATCGGCCTGCCAGCCCCCCGCGTCAATGATGGCCGTTTTGCGCCAGACCCCACCCGTACCGTTGAAATTGGCGAAGTAATTACTGACGTACCGCCCACTCTGCTCAACGGTAAAATGCGCGTTCAGGCCAAACGCCTGCAACTGCGTCAATAATGAAAAATCTTCGTTGAGGTGTTCCCAGCGCGTTTGCACAACGCCCACCTGCGGGTCGCGGAGATTAGGAATGGTTTTGAGCAGGAAATCAGGATTCGGTACGAAATCAGCATCGAAAATGGCGATAAACTCACCCCTCGCCCGCGTCAGTCCGTAGGCCAATGCCCCGGCTTTAAAATCGGTGCGCTCCGGTCGGCGGATGTGCTGAATGTTCAGACCGCGCTCCCGAAAATAGGCCACCCGCCGGGCAATAATGGCAACGGTCTCGTCGGTTGAATCGTCAAGCACCTGAATATCGAGTTTCTCGACCGGGTATTGCAGCCGGGTAATGGCATCAATGAGCCGCTCGGCCACGTACAATTCGTTATAAACCGGGAGTTGCACCGTTACCAGCGGCAAATCAGCTTCGGCCATCGTACTGGCCGGAAAAGCATTGGCTTGTTGTCGCTTTCGACTGGATAAATATCTGATAATGAGGCTTAACTGACCCAAATTATAGATAAACAGCACCAACAATGTCGGCCCATATACGGCCAGAATACCAATTTCAAGGCGGCTGAGCAGCAGCGATTTTATCGGCCCGAACGAAGAAAAGTCCATATCCTGTGCTGGATAAAATTTTTGGCAGCAACAGCCGGTCAGCGGCTGCGGTCAACGCCCACCCGCTCACACCAGGCCACCACCGGGCAAGTGCTGCAATGCGGCAGGGCGGTGCAAATATGCTTCCCAAACGGCATCAGCAGCCGGTTTATCTCGATCCACTGCGGGCGCGGCACGAGTTTTTCCAGGGCTTTAAGCGTTTTTTCGGGCTGTGTGGTCTGTACAAAACCCCAGCGGTTCACCACCCGATGCACGTGAACGTCAACGCTGATAGCCGCCTGCCCGGTTGCTACCCCCAAAGCCAGGTTAGCGCATTTTGGCCCCACGCCCTTGAGCGAGATCAGGGTTTCGTAGTCAGCCGGTAAGGTGCCACCGAACTCAGCCACAACGCGGTTGGCAATATCAAGCATGGTGTAGGCTTTTTGCTCCGGGTAGGTCGTGCCGTGCAGCAACGGAATCAGTTCGTCGGGCGTGAGTTGAGCGAGTTCGTCGGCGGTGCGGGCAATGGCAAACAGCCGCTCCGAAACCGGCAGCGACACTTCGTCGAGCGTTCGGATGGAAATGATGCACGAGACAAGCTGTTCAAACAGCGAGTCATAGCCCCGGTCGGCCAGCTCAAACATTGCCGCTTTCGGAAACGGCGTAACGGCTTCCGAAATGCGGCTTAGTACGGTATCGAGGTTAAAATCGGGCTTCATATAAACCTATAAAGTCTCAGAGACGGTATAGGTTTAGAAAACTGATTGCCGGTAAAAATCAGGCCGTGGCGGGGGCCGGTTGCTCGGCTTGTAAATACGTTAATACACCCTGCATCGTGGCTAATTTGGGGTAATCTTCGTCAGGAATCCGCAGGCCAAACTCCTGTTCGAGTTGCATAATCATGTCCACTGTGTCGAGGCTGTCTAAGCCCAGATCGCGGGTGAAATGAACCGTGCTGGTGATGGCGGATTCCTGAACGCCAAAGGTTTTAATGATGTCTGTTACGCGCTCCTGCATGGTTTTTAGTTGTTGATGGTTGGCAACGTTGATCCATTAATTCAACGGCTCGCCCAGGAGCCGTTTCATTTCTAAGTAGTTCAGCGTCAGTTGATACTGAAAATTGAGCCGTCCCAATTCGGTCTGCTCCACGCCTACTTCCGCGCTTTCGAGTTCAACGGTGGTGATAACCCCGTTTTTGAGCCGGGTGGTGGCAATCTGCAACGCTTTTCGGGCCTGCAAGACCTGCGTGTCTAAGTTGTCTAAGCGGCTCTGGTTGCTGCGGATGTCGGCATTCAGCAACGCCAGACTTTGCCGGAGTTGGGCATTGGCCTGGGTCACGCCGTATTTGCTGGCCGATGCGTTGATGCGGGCAACCTGCGTTTGCAACGCCCCCCGACGGCCCTGATAAATCGGCACCGACAGGGCAACCCCGGCGGCAATGTTAAACC
Organism: Cytophagales bacterium; assembly: GCA_038230415.1. Lineage (GTDB taxonomy): Bacteria > Bacteroidota > Bacteroidia > Cytophagales > Spirosomataceae > JBBRNH01. The sequence goes on from JBBRNH010000005.1 coordinate 28,694, forward strand.
GGGGGTCGTTGATGTTTGGCAGGTAGCCATTGCGGAACCCCGCCGAGCCGTTGACACTCAGGCTTGGTTTGGTGTTGAGTTCGTTGGCCCGGATTTCGGTCTCCGCCTGCCGCACCCGATCCTGCGCCAGCAGCACGTCTTTGTTGGTGGCCGGTGTGGTCACTGCGTCGCCGGTTGCCAGGATTGACAGATCGTAGAGCATCACCGGCGAACCAATTGCCAACGCCCCCGGCCCAACTTCGGGATTGGCGTTGCCGGTCAAAAACGTTAGCACGGCCAACTGGCGTTCCAATTGGTTTTGGAGTTCGATTTTGCTGCTAACCGCCGTTTTAAGCCGCACCTGCTGCGAAATTACGTCAAATTCAAGCGCGTCACCGTTTTGCAGCCGACCGCCGAGGACTTTGACGTTGGCAGCCGCCGTTTTAATCACCGAATCCTGTACCGAAATCGCCTTACGGATGAATCCGACTCCGTAATACGCAGCCGCCACCTGATAACCGAGGTTGTGCTGGGTCAGGTCGAGGGTGCGTTTCAGGAGTTGCGTATTGTCATTGGCGCGGTCAATGGCAGTTTTCGTCCGGCCCCAGTCATAAATTGTCTGGCCCACGCCGAGGTACGCATTTACGTTGTGGTTCGGCTGAAACTGAATCACCCGGTCTTGCCCACCAACGGGCAGCGTGGCTTTGGCAACGGGCGTAAGATACTGATAGCTGGCGTTGCCCGTCACGGTCGGTTTGAGCGTGGTCTGGGCAATATCAACCTGTAAATCAGACGATTTGATTTGTTCCTGCTGTTGTTTCAGGGCCGGATAATACCCGTTGGCCTGCTGGATCAAGGCCCGCAAATCGTTGGGCAGCACAAGCGCGGCTGGAGCCGGTTGCGCGGGTTGCGCCAGTGCCGCCGTAGCAGTCAGGAGCGCGAAAATAGAGAGCGGAATATGATTCATGGTTGATGGTTAATGTTGCCGGTTGTTGGCTTTCAGTTAGCCTGGTTCTGCGCCTAAGCAGCGCACCCGAAAACTGTAAACAGAAAACCGAAAACTCTTTTTCAGTGTGCGGCATCGGCGGCTGCTTTGGCAGTGGCCGGGTCGGCTTTTTTGCTTTGGAGTAAAAACAGGAGCGGAAACGTCACCACGAAAAACAACCCCGCCAGCCGGAACGTATCTAAGTACGAGAGCATCAGGGCTTGTTTCTGCACGATAAATTCCAGATTGCGGTAGGCCGCCGTTGCCGCATCAATCGGGTTAAAACCCCGACCAATCAATCCCTGCGTAATCGAGTTGATCCGGTCGGTGGCAAGCGGGTTATCGGGCGTGATGTTCGAGACTAAATCAACCCGGTGGTAGGCCGTGCGCTGGGCGATGTATGTATTGGTGATGGCTACGCCAAACGCCCCGCCGAGTTGCCGCATCATGTTGGTCATGGCAATGCCGGTGGGTAGTTCGGGCGGTTTGAGCGTTGAAATAGACTGACTGATGAGCGGCACATTCACAAACGCCAGCCCTACCCCCCTGATTAAGAGCGCGTTCACAAAGTAGCCGTCGGAAGTTTGGTCTGTGTAGGTTGCCATCACAAAACAGAAAACGGCAAACACCACATACCCCACCATGGCGATGTACCTCGGCGAAACACCGCCCTGCATCATTCGGCCCACAAACGGAAAGCAAAACGCAGCAATGGCCCCGCCCGGAATCAGCAGCCGCCCGGTTTGGGTAGCCGTGAAACCCACCACGCGCTGCACAAACAACGGGTACAGCAAGACCGACGTAAACAGCCCGTAACCGACCACAAACAGCAGAATACTACCTAAGGCAAGGTTCCGGTTTTGCAGGACGCGCAAATTCAATACGGGCGATTTGGTGGCCCGGAGTTCCCACCAGATAAAGAGCGGAATAGACACCACAGCCGCGACCGTCAGGTAGCGAATCATCGGCGAATCAAACCAATCGTCGGTCTCGCCCCGCTCCAGCACGTATTGCAGACAACCCACGCCAACGGCCAACAGCAGAATTCCGGTCCAGTCAATCGAGATTTTACTGCGATCAATATTAAACTCATCTTCTTTCTTGTCTACAAAATTCAGACTCAGAAATACGGCCAGAATCCCAACGGGAATGTTGATATAAAACATCCACGACCAGTGATAATTGTCAATAATATAGCCGCCGAGGGTGGGGCCAAAGGTGGGGCCAAGCACGATGCCCAGGCCAAACAAGGCCGACGCTACGGCCCGCTGCTGAATCGGGAAGGCATCGAACATGATGCCCTGCGAGGTTGCCAGGAGTGCGCCCCCGCCAATGCCCTGCACAAACCGGAAAAACACTAATGTCCAGAGGTCAGACGATATGCCACAGCCGTAAGAAGCCACCGTAAAGAGAATGATTGAGCCGATGTAGTAGTTTTTACGGCCAAAATATCGCTGCAAAAAACTCGTCATCGGAATCACAATCACGTTGGCAATGCCATAAGACGTTACCACCCAGGCCACGTCTTCGATGGTAGCACCGAGGTTGCCGGCAATGTCGGTCAGGCCGACGTTCACGATTGACGTATCAATCAGTTCCATGATGGCCGCCGATACTGCCGTAAGCACGACAATCCAGCGACGAAAACCTGTTTGCATATCGGTTTTCGGTTTTTAGTTTGCGGTTTTCGGGGACGTACATGGTCAGTATTCGTGCGTCAGCCCCCGTAAACCGCAAACCGTAAACCGATTTACTGTAAAACTTTAACCTCTGCCTCCACACTCAACCCGGCGCGGAGTTTGCCCCGGTATTGCTGCGGATTGGTGATGTCTATCCTGACCGGAACCCGCTGCGTAATTTTAACAAAGTTGCCCGACGAGTTATCGGGTGGCAACAAGGCAAACCGTGCGCCGGTGGCCTCGGCCAGTGACGACACCTTGCCTTTCACGGCTAAATCGGGGTAGGCATCGAGTTTGATGTCCACTTCCTGCCCGACGTTCATTTTGGCTAACTGGGTTTCTTTGAAGTTTGCCACGACCCAAAATGTCGAATCGGCCACGATGGTCATCAGGCTTTGGCCGGGCTGCACGTATTGACCGACGACCACGTTTTTCTTCCCGATTTTGCCGTCTATCGGGGCCGTGAGCCGGGCGTAACCGACGCGCAGTTTGGCCGTTTCGATAGCCGCCCGTTTCACGTTCAGCACCGCCTTAATTTTGTTGACGTTGGCCCGCGCTTTGGCAATGCCCGCCTGCGCCACGCCCTGCGTTGTTTTTGCTAAGCTGATCTGCTCCACATTGGCCGAATACTGCCGGGCCTGCAAATCAACGTTGCTCCGCGAGTCTTCGAGCTGTTTCTGGGTCAGTGATTGGTCACGAAACAGGTTTTGGTCGCGCTGAAGGTCTTTCTGAGCCTTGTCGCGCCGGGAAGCCTGCACATTGGCATTAGACTCGGCTACTTTAGAATTTTGCTGCACGTTGCGGAGGTTGGCCTCGGCATTTTGCACGTCGGCTTCTGCATTCTGCAAATCGGCCAATGATTGCTGGTAATCGGCCTGAACCTGCTGCAAGGCCACGTCGTATTCCTGCGGGTCAATGGTTACGAGCGGCTGACCGCGTTTGATGGTCGCATAGTCCTGAATGTCAACCGATTGCACATAACCCGCTACCCGCGCCAGCACCGGGGCCGAGTTGGTTTCAATTTGGGCGTTGTCGGTTGTTTCATAGTGTTGGCCGTGTTGGTAGGCGTTGTAGCCAAAATAGCCCGCCGTTCCCAGCACAATAAGGCCGATGATGAGCGGCAAAAAACGCCGGGGAGACGGCTCGATTGGTGTTGCCATGAACTGTACTGGTTTTACTGTGTATGGTTTACGGGTGATTGAACCCGGTATATAGTCAACTTATTTGACTATCGAGGCAAAGGTAAACTCGGTTGACTATAAAAGTCAAGCAAGTTGACTATATTTGTTGCACTATTTTTTGATAGCGCGTAAAACACCCGTAACACTCCGCTATGGTCACGGAAAACGATAAAGAAATCTTTGATTTTGAACAGTTTCGGATAATCCGGCATCGGTCTGTTGGCAAGGTCATCTGGCGTATCAAGCGATACATGGACAATTTCGTAGAGCCGAAACTGCACGCTCTCGGCTACAGCGACTTCAAAATGAGTTACCTGATGTTTCTGGCGAACATCAACGAGACGGGCATCACCAATAACGAACTGGCAAAACGGGCCTGCGTCACTAAGCAGATGATGAGCAAAGTAGTGAGCCTGTTAGAAGTAGAAGGCTACATCTACACGGAGAAAAATCCGGCGGACTCCCGGTCGAGTGTGATCTTTTTGAATCAACGGGGTAAAGACCTCTTCATCACCCTGCGCGACTGTATGCAGGAAGCCCGCGACCGTATGGATGGCATCGTCGGTCACGACCGCATGGAGACCTTGATTGACACATTGATTGAATTAGCCGACTCGCTCGACGGGGAGGAGAAATAGGCTTCTACTGTTTTACAATCCGCTTAGTGGCTGTACTGGTCTCGGTAGAGAGCTGAAGCAAATAAATCCCACCCGGTAAGTTTGTTAGCCTGATTCGTTCTGTTTGACGTTGGCCCGTTCCGCGTAACAACCGATCAAACACAGACAATCCGTTGAGCGCGGTGATTTGCAATCGGGCTGGTTGACCGCTCTCTGCCGACCATTCTACGGACAAATCGCCGGTGGTTGGGTTAGGATACGCATTAAGCCAAAGTGGTTCTGCCGTCAGCGAAACAGCAAGCGGTTCGAGTATCGTAACTTTTAAGGCCCGATTCGTACTACCCAAACCACATCCGTTGGCAATTTCTTTAACCGCGAACTCGCTGGTTTGCAACGGTTTTACGCCAACTATCAACGGTGATTGCGTAGCTGTCAACGTTCGGCTGTCCCAGAGCGTTACGCGCCAGGGAGCGTCGCCCGTCAGTCCAATTTGCACCCGCAGACTGTCGTAGCGATAAACCGCTGTATCACGGGGCAGCACTGCCGTTGGGCGCGGTTTGATCCGAACATCAACGCGGTTGGTCTGGCTTTCGCAGTTGTTGGCATCGAGTTGGGTGGCGAAATACGCAAAGTCTCCCGCCTTTTCGGTTGGCGGCACCAATACGCCGTAAAACTGACCGCTTCGGTCGGCCTGGGTGTACCAACGAACGATGGTTCCCGTAGCACCCAATACGCTGGCCTGTGTGCCGATGCAAAAAGAAACGGGTGTAATAACGTTGGGCGCGTCGGGAGCTTTCCGAACAATAACCGTCAGCGTAGCTACGGGGCTGATGCAGCCGCCAATCTGTTGCGTAACGGCATAGCGTAGGGTATCGGGTTTGGCCGTTGGAGGAGTAGTGATAGACGCTACGTTATCTCCGCTGCCCGTTCCTGACCGCCAAAGCAGATTTTGCCCATTGCCCGTCAGCGGAACCGGCGCGGGTTGGCCCTGACACAGACTGAGCGGAGACACAACGGGGGCCGTTGGCGTGGCAACAACTACTGTTTGTATTGTTGCCCAAAGACTCTCACACCCATTTACGGTTTGCGTAGCCATAAAGTAAGTCACACCGGGCCGGTCAGAAACTAAAGCCGGTGTAAACGTAAATGGTGTGCCACCGGCACTGTACCACCGAATGTTTGTACCCGTTGCACTCAACGGGATAGTGGGTTGGCCCTGGCAAGTTCTATAATCTGCGACGATGGGGCGGGGCGGGATAGGCGAAACTACAATAGTTGTGGTTGTTCCAATTGTTTCGGGAGCATCGCCAATAACCCGAATCTTATACGTTCCCGGCTGAATATCAGCAGGTAAAGTGGCCGTTAGCGGGGGCGTAGTTCCGGTAGTTTCTAAATTCTTAAAATTCCCGCCCGACGCATCCGAAATCTGGACAGTAAATTTATTAATAGCCGGAAAACGCCCGTTTGTCGTGAAAGGCACCTGTACCTTGCTTGCCGCGCAAACACCATCACCCCATCAACCCCAACCTTTCGGCGCGTTCGGTTATCAGTTGCCGGTACGCCAGTTTGGTCTCAGGCAGGAGAAAACTGGTCTCGATCCAATCAAAAACAGTGGGCAACCGGCGGCTGAATCGTTGAAAAACGTTCATACGTTGCCGGTCTGTGAGGCCCAGATAGTTGGCAAACATAGCCCAGTCGTCGGGTCTTAACCGGCTCTTTTTGCCATTCATGGGTAAGGCCAGTTCTTCCTGGTCGTCAGGTACTAACAGCTTCGTTGCCAGCAAATCATACGCCGGGGCCAGCGTCACCCGCTCGTGGTCGGTGCGCCAAAGCGAAAAGTTTTTCAGGTGCATATCGGCGTTGCCGGTCAGGAAACAAAACAGCGTCAGTTCATAAAGCGTCACCAAATCCAGGGCGGGCTGTGTGCTGTGCTGCCTGATTAGCCGGGCCACGAGTTCCATCGAACCTTTGTACTTGTCGGCGGTGAGCCGCCCGGCGAGTTGGCAAAAGTCTTCCATCGCCCGTTTACGGCCATCGTCGGCCCGGTCAATACGGCGGGTGAGGTAGGCCAACTCGCCCGTTTGCAGCCGAATCAGGGTATGCGGCACGGTCGCGATGCCAAAAATTGCGGCTAAGTGCATCGTCAAATCCTCGTTTTCGGGCATTTCCGGGTACGGCGCGTGGGGAGGTTTCAGAATATAGCGTCCCCACAAGCCAACCAACGTCAACCGCGACGATCCGCCAACGGTCTGCAAATCAAGCGACAATTTGGGCTGAACACCCGTTACGGCGATGTGTTGCCGGATGATCTGCCCGGCCAGTTCGCGCATCGTATCCAATGAGTAAGGGAAGATGGGCGGCTCTGCCCGACCAAACACGGCTTTACTACAACGGGGGTGAAAATCGGGCTGCTCCCCGGCCAATGGCTGATAACAATACAAACAGTGGCTCATTCGTCGGTAGGAACAGGAACAACACTTATGGCACCAATGCAGTCGCGGCAACAGGCCAGTAACAACCCGAAACGGTCGTTGGCGCGTAATTTCCAGTTTTGCTCGGCAATGGCGAGCAACCAGCCTTCAGGAATCAGCCCGTCAAAAAATGGGAACAAAGTTGTAGCCCGATACGGCGTTGCTGTGAGGGGTAACGTCAGGCTAACCGGCTGTGCGTCGGGCTGCGCCAGAAAATCGGGGGCATATTCAAATTCATAGCCTTCGTCGGTTTCCGTCAGCCAACCCGCAACACGGTTGCCTAACCAGATAATCGCTTTACGGGGCATCGGCATCGGGTTTGACGGTGGACGGTATCACGGGTACGGGGCCAGCCTGATGATTGAACATCCCCAGCACCTGATTAACTTTATCGAGCCGGAGACTTGGTTTCCCCTGCTCCAGATCGCGCACAAAACGCAGCCCGACCCCGGCTTTGTAGGCCAAATCTTCCTGCGTTAGCCCAGTCTGCCGCCGTTGTTGCTTTATAAATTGGCTGAATAACGTATTCATGCTATACCTGATTGGGTATGTTTTAACAGATTTTCGGAAAATTATACCTTTTTGGGTATAATCACAAAAAATTGGCTCAATGACCTATTTTTGTTGCTCATGGATTTAAAATCGCAGATAAAACATTCACGCTCAACCGCTATGCCCTTTCGCTCAATAAACCCCTACACCGGCCAGCTTTTGGCCGATTACCCAACCGATAACCCCGCCGACATCGAGCGGAAACTCGCCCGCGCCGAAGCCGGATTTGCCGAATGGTCGGCCCTGACGGTGCCGCAGCGAACGCCGTATTTCCGGCGCGTGGCTGAGTATCTGACCGTTAACCAACACAAACTCGGTGCCGGTATCACCGCCGAAATGGGCAAAACGCTTCGCGAAAGCGTTGCCGAAATCAAGAAATGCGCCGACTGCTGCACGTTCTACGCCGACTATGCCGAACGGTTTCTGGCCGATCAGATTATCGAATCTGATGCCGCCAGAAGCTACACGGTCTGCCAGCCGCTTGGCCCGGTGTTGGCCGTGATGCCCTGGAATTTTCCCTTCTGGCAGGTGTTTCGGTTTGCCGTGCCGGGCTTGCTGGCGGGTAACGTCGGTCTGCTCAAACACGCGCCCAACGTGGGCGGCTGCGCCTATGCTATCGAAACCGTTTTTGCCGATTGTGGTCTGCCCGATGGCGCATTTCAGTCGCTGTTTATCGAGCCGGAAACCGTCGAAACTGTACTTAGTGATTGGCGCGTGAAGGCCGTTACGCTCACGGGTAGTGGCCGGGCGGGGTCGTCGGTGGCGGCCATTGCCGGGCGCGAAATCAAGAAATCGGTGCTGGAACTTGGTGGTTCTGATGCACTTATCGTTCTGGCCGATGCCGACTTGGAACGCGCTGCCGAAATTGCCGTAAAATCCCGGATGCAAAATGCCGGACAAAGCTGCATTGCGGCCAAACGGTTTATTATCGAGAAATCGGTGAAGGCGCGGTTTACCGAGCTGGTTATGCACCACGTTTCCCAGATCAGGCAGGGCGACCCAACCAATGAGACGACTACGATGGGGCCAATGGCCCGCCCCGACCTCGCCGATGCCATTGAACGCCAATGCCGGGAGTCAGTTTTGCAGGGCGCGAAACGCCTTACCGAACCCCGGCGCAACGGTTGTAATGTGGCTCCGGTGGTGCTTGATAACGTGCGGCCCGGCATGGTAGCCTTTGACGAAGAAACCTTTGGCCCGTTGGCAACCCTCACCGAAGCCGCCGATGAGCGTGATGCGGTCCGGCTGGCAAATCAGTCTGAGTTTGGGCTTGGTTCGGCCATCTGGACGCAGGATTTGGACCGCGCCCAACGGCTGGCGCGGCAAATTCAGGCCGGTTCGGTGTTCATCAACGGGCTGATGCGGTCAGATTCGCGGGTGCCGTTTGGGGGGATCAACCGCTCTGGTTTTGGCCGCGAACTTGCCGACGCGGGCATCCGCGAATTCACCAATCTGAAAACGGTCTGGATTGATTCCTGATAGTTGCCCACCGCCCCTAAGCTGTGAACGTGTATAAATGAATTGATTTTATCAGCCTGAAACGGCACAGCCTGGTGGCGGTGCCAAACTTGTTTCCCACCGCCCCTCGGCTGTGGGTATCCGAACCAACGGGCTTCCCGGCCTGAAACGGCACAGCCGAGGGGCGGTGCCAGACGCAACTATGCGTCTCTACCAAGCTACGCCATTGTTTTTTCCGATGCCGGGGCCGACGCGTGAAAGTCGCGCTTGATGCGGTGCATGAACTCGTCCAATAACGTCAGCACCCGCTCACGCCCGCCCGACTGCACAATCAGCCCGATGTGGTGTTCTTTATTCATCCGCCACCAGATTTCGGGCGCGTCAAACCCGGCAGAATTGGGCCATTGTTGCCGCGCCAAAGACACAATCAAACCGGCGTACTCGTGGCCCGCGTAGGGCAGTTCGTAGGTTTCTTTGCGGGCGATGGATGTCTCGATTTTGGCCCACTCGCGCCAGAGGTTAATCCCCGACGAGGCCTCCACCATTTCGGCAATGTGCGCCCCACCCACCCGCGCCGAGGTTTCCAAAAAATACAGTTCGCCATCGTGATCGCAACGGATGTATTCGGAGTGCGACGCACTTGACCGCATCCCGAAAGCGGCCATCACGCGCTCGTTCATGGCGTGCAGGTCCAGCGTTCCCGGCTCATCAAAGGGCAACGTAACCGTTCTGAACACCCCGCCCCCGTGCGAGACTTCTAACGGTGTGGCGAGGTATTCGCTGGCCCGGACAAACACCGTTTTTTGGTTAACCGACAGTGCGTCAACGTGATAGACCGTACCGGGTTTGAATTGCTCGATCAGAAACTGGTGCCGGTAGTCGCCTAAGGCGTGAATAACAGCCCAGGCTTCGTCTAACGAATGGACTTTTTTGATACCCGTTGCCGATGCTTCTGACCGGGGTTTGATGAGCCAGGGGCCCTCGGTGGTGCGGAGATATTCAGTGATGGTTTCGTCGTGAAAAAGCGGGCTGAACGGCGGTACGCGAATCCCGTCGAATTTGGCCCGCATCCGCATCGCCAGCTTATCACGAAAAAACCGGGCGGTGGTTTGCCCCATGCCCGGAATCCGAAATGTCTCGCGGATGAGTGCGCCTTTTTCCACGTCAAAATCATCCAGCGCAATCACCCGGTCAATCGTTCGGGAGCGCATGGTGTGGGCCAGTCCGGTGAGCATTTTATCTAAATTCTCGCTGGTGTTGTCCTGGCCGGGCAGGTAAAATGTCTCGTCAATGCAGTGGTTGGGCCAGGGACTATCACGGAGTTTTTCGACCGTGAGCAGATACACCGTGTGGCCGAGTTCGTGGCAGGTTTCCAGAAAAGCTTCGCCCTTAAAATAGGTAGCGATGCAGAGAAAGGTTAGGGGATTCATAATGGTCTTGGGGTTGAGGAAGCAATAGAACGCAGATAACGCAGATTTAAAAAGATTTACGCAGATTTTTCATTTCGTCTCCGCAAAAAAATCTGCGTAAATCCTCTCAATCTGCGTGATCTGTCGGGGCCGTCCCTACGATTCTATCAGTTTCAAAAAATCAACCAGCAGATGAATCCCGAAGGCCGTTGCGTTTTTCTGACTGCCAAACTCCGTATCACCAAAGGCCATGCCCGCAATGTCTAAATGCGCCCAGGCGGGGTGGTTTTCGGTAAAGACTTCCAGAAACTTGGCCGCGCTGATGGCACCAGCGAAAGGTTTGCCACTGAAATTTTTCAGGTCGGCCACGTCCGATTTAATGTCGTCTTTGTAGGCATCCCAGAGCGGCAACCGCCACAGCCGCTCGCCGGTTGCGTCGGCAGATTGGATCAGTTGGGCAGCTAATTCATCGTTTTGGGTAAACAAGCCAGCCGCCTGATAGCCAAGCGCACCAATCACACTGCCGGTGAGCGTGGCGAGGTCAATCAGCACGTGGGGTTGGTAGTTTCTGACCATGTAGCCCAGTCCGTCGGCCAGAATAATGCGGCCCTCCGCATCGGTATCAATCACTTCGATCGTCTTGCCGATGTACGAGCCAATCACGTCGCCGGGTTTGGTGGCTTTGCCGTCAACCATGTTTTCGGTGCTTGGCACAATACCGATAACGCGCACCGGCAAGCCGATTTTGGCCGCAACCTCAACCGCACCCATCACCGCAGCCGCCCCGCCCATGTCGCTCTTCATCAGGTGCATATTGGCCGACTGCTTGATTGAAATGCCGCCCGTGTCGAACGTAATTCCTTTGCCGACCAAGCCAACCGTTTTGGGATTCTCAACGCCCGTTGGTTGGTAGTCCATGATGATAAACGCGGGCGGTACATCGCTGCCGTTGTTCACGCTCAACACGGCCAGCAGCCCTTGTTTTTCCATCTCGGCCCGGTCAAAAACCGTTACGGAATAGCCATTTTTCTGCCCCGATGCAACGGCCCAATCGGCTAAGGTCTGCGGGGTTTTGTGGCTGGCGGGTGCGTTCATCAGGTCACGCATTTCGCGTTGGGTCTGGGCCAGAGCTTCGGCATAAATCAGACCGACTTCCGCCGTTTCGAGATCGTTTTCGTCAATCACGAGCGATAATTCGCCCGTTTCGCCGTAAAAAACGGGGCCGTCGGGCTTGTCGGTTTGATACAGTTTCAGATCGTAGCCACCCGCCCGAACACCCAGCACAACGGCTGTTACAAAGGCTTCGCTACCTAAATTATGTGTGTCAATGCTAACGTATGCGGGCAACCGGCTTTTTTGAGTGAAAAACAGCTTTCTAAAAGCGAGGACAACATCGGCGGGGCGGGGCGTTTTACCCAGCCCAAGCAGGTATATTTTCAGTCCATCGGGGCCATAAAGTGGCAAGACCTCTCCGGCTTCGGCCTTAAAATCGCGCTGCATGACATCGGCAGGCACATTGACTTCATCGGCGAGGGCGGCTAAGAAATCAGCCAAGTCATCGGTCAAAAAAACGGGCAGTATGTGGGTTGGGGCAGGCTCGTCGAGTCCTGTTTCTATGGAAATGTTCATTTGTCAGGATAAAACAGCCACTCAAAAGCGCGGGGAAATTCGCGACCCCAGAATACTTCCTGATGGCGACCGTCGGGCAAGATAGACACGCAAACGTCAATGTTGTTGCTGGTAAACGCCCACCTCCGGCGAAACCCGTCGCGCAGCCGGTTGAGACCGTCGGCCATGTACCGCGATTCTTTGGTGCCGCCAAACAAATAAATTCTGGTTTTCTGATTGGGGCGATACTGTTCGGCTTCGTCATACACGCTGCGGGCAATCCAGAGCGAGGGCGAAAAAATCAGCAACCGGCCAAACACGTCGGGGTAGTGCAATCCACCGTACAGGCTGATTAACCCGCCGAGCGAACTACCGCCAATGCCGGTGTTAGGGGCATCAGTCAGTGTACGAAACCGGCTGTCAATCAACGGTTTAAGGTGGTTCGCCAGAAAGTCGAGGTACTGCTGTCCGCGTCCGGTTCCGGCCATTGTCTGCTCGGTGGTGAACTCACCGATCCGGGCAGAATCGCCGTGATCTATTGCCACCACAATCACCTCGTGGTGGTTGCGGGCGGCTAAGATTGCCAGTTTCTGGTCAATGGCCCAGGTGCCGTAGCCCGAACCGGCCCCGATCAGGTTTTGCCCGTCCTGCATATACAGCACCGGATACTGCCGGTTGGTGTGCTGATAATTATGGGGCAATAACACCCTGATCCGGCGCGGACTGCCCAGCATTGGTGCGGCAAATTCGGGGTCAAGAAGAACGGTTTGGGGCAAAAAATCGGGATTGAACGGGCGACCAAACGACCGCCAGTGCGGAACAAAATCACGTTTTTTCCCCGCCTTCCGGCGCGTCACCCGGTTGGGTGGAGTCTCGCCCGCTTCGTTGAGTTCAACCGCGTCCCAGCCGCCCCGCGTGTATTTGTACTCCAGCACATCGGGCAGCAGATGACGGGGCAGGTCAAGCTGATAATGACCGGGCCTTACCGAACACATACGGAACTGCTCCACGTCGGGAAACCAGTTTGTAAAATTACCGGCCACAAAAACGGGTCGGTCATCATTCTGGGGCGTTATCAGTTCAAGGCGCACACGGTCGGGCATCGTCGGTTGGGTACTAATCGGGGTCATTTATGAGTTGTTGAGTATGGTTGGGTAAACCCTAAATCGGCGTGAGGGGTTTCAGTACCGGGCCGGTAGATTTCCCAAATCCAGCCTTATCCGTCCGATTTCAAACTGACTATAAACTTCCCAAAATCATGAAAAAACTCCTGCTCATTACCCTGTTTTTTGCCGGTTTTACCGGCTCCGATACGCCTAACACGCTGACTGACACCGAAAAACGGGATGGTTGGCAACTCCTCTTCGACGGCAAAACCACCACCGGCTGGCGCGGTGCCTACGCCGAAACGTTTCCGGCCAAAGGCTGGTCGGTAGCCAACGGCGAACTGAGTATTCAACAGTCCGACGGATCAGAATCGCAGAGTTTCGGCGACATCGTGACCACCGAACAGTACGGCAACTTCGAGTTGGTTTTCGACTTCAAACTCACCGAAGGAGCCAACAGTGGCGTTAAATATTTTGTGGTCGAGCAGAAACCCAAGCCAAAAGGATCGGCATTCGGGCTTGAATATCAGGTACTTGACGACGACCGCCACCCCGACGCAAAATTAGGACGCGACAGCAACCGCACCGTTGGCTCGCTGTATGATCTGATTGCGGCATCGGGCAAAAAAGCCAGTCCCATTGGCGAGTGGAATACGGGCCGGATTCTGTCTCGCGGCTGGCACATAGAACACTGGCTGAACGGCAAAAAAGTGGTGGAATTTGACCGGGGCAACACCGCTTTCCGCAGTTTGGTGGCTCAGAGCAAGTATGCCGCGCCCGAATACAACGCCCACGCGCCGTTTGGCGAGGCCATCAAAGGCCACATTCTCTTGCAGGATCACGGCAACCGGGTGTCATACCGAAGCATCAAAATCAGGAAGTTTTAGCCCGCCTAACAACTCGCTGTTAAAAATTGTTAAGCCCCTACCCGCTCCGAATTTAGCACCACAAATCGGCGTTAATCTCACAACCGAAGACACGTTCATCGGTGACAGCAAACACAAAAAGAACAAAACAGCACCCTTGAAAACAATGAAAAGCAACTGGAAAATAATGATGGCGGTGGCTCTCTTAGCGAGCGTCGTCACCTTAGCGGCCTACACCCTGCTCGGTTTCGGTCGGCGCGACGTGATCATGAACGAGTCCTCGCCGGTGTCGCAGGTCACAAACCGGCTCATCGGCAACGGCGTTCCGGGCGGGCCGGTCAGCGACTTTTCGTATGCCGCCGAAGCCGTAACGCCTATGGTGGTTCATATCCGCACCACCATGACCCGCACCGTGAGTCAACGCCAACAGCAACAAATGCCCGATATTTTCCGGGATTTTTTCGGCGATGAATTCGGTCAGGGACAAGGCCAGGGTCGGCCCCGCAAAGAGCAGGGGCAGGCATCGGGTTCGGGCGTGATTATCTCCAAAGATGGCTACATCGTTACCAATAACCACGTGGTGCAGGATGCCAGTCAGGTTGAGGTGGTGATGACCGACAAGCGCAGTTTTACGGCTAAAGTAATTGGTACTGACCCGCTTACAGATTTGGCCGTAATCAAAATTGACGCAACGAATCTGCCTGCCATCACTCTTGGCGATTCTGACGCGCTCAAACTTGGCGAATGGGTGTTAGCCGTTGGCTATCCCCTCGATCTTGAATCAACCGTTACGGCGGGTATCGTGAGTGCGAAAGGCCGCCGGATTGGGATTCTCGATCAAAACATTGATCAGACGGTTGAAAAACCGGATTCTCCCGTCGAGTCGTTTATCCAGACCGATGCCGCTATCAATCCCGGCAATTCGGGCGGTGCGCTCGTGAACCTACGGGGCGAACTAATCGGAATCAACTCGGCAATTGCTTCGGCCACCGGCTATTACAGTGGTTACGGCTTTGCGGTGCCGGTGTCACTCGTGAAAAAGGTAACGGCAGACCTGCTCAAATTCGGCAACGTGCAGCGCGGCTACCTCGGCATTGTACCGATTGAACTCGACAGCAAAAAGGCAAAAGAGTTTGGCGCGAAAGTAGGCCGGGGCATCTACGTGAAAGAACTGCCATCGGGCAGCGCGGCTGAGTCAGCGGGTATCAAAACCGGCGACGTGATCGTGAAAATGGAGGGTCAGCCGCTCGATTCTGACGCACAGATGCGCGAGATCATCGGTCGCCGTCGGCCCGGCGATGTGGTTAATCTGACCGTCAACCGCAACGGCTCTGAGCAGGATTTGAAAGTTGAACTTCGGAATCGCAACGGTGGCCGCGACGTGATTCGGAAGGCCGACGTAGCGGCAGCCGCAACAACATCATCGCTCAAATCGCTCGGTGCTGATTTTGAGGAGCTTTCGGTCAAAGAAGCCCAGCAGCTCGGCGTGAACGGCGGCATCCGGGTCAAGAAAATTTATGATGGAAAGCTCGCCGAGACCGACATCGAAGAAGGGTTTATCGTGGTGAAAGCCAACGGCAAAAACGTCAGAACCACCAAAGATTTGCAGGCAATCATGGCTGCGGTTAAATCGGGTGAAGGCTTGATGTTGATCGGGATGTATCCCAACTCGTCGCGGATGTACTATTACGCCGTGCCGATCTAAAGCGAGTAGAAACAGAGTAGGAACGCAGATGACGCAGATTTAACGGATTTACACAGATTTTTTTCACCATGATGAAAAAAGAATCTGCGAGAATCCCTCAAATCTGTGTCATCTGCGTTCCTACTCTGTTTCTACTATGCTCGTTTATCTCGGTGTCGACATCGGCACCACCAACGTCAAGGCCATCGCCATGCTGCCCGATTCGATGCGGATTGTGGCCCACGCATCGGCACCGCTCGATACCCTGAACCCCGCGCCCGACCGCGCCGAACAAGACCCCGCCGAACTTTGGGCCGCGTTTATGGCCGTCATGCGCGAGGTGTGCCGCGAGGTAACCGACAAGAAACACACCATTGCGTCGGTGTCGTTCAGCACGGCTATGCACAGCCTGATGGCACTTGATGGCTCTAACAAACCGCTGACCAACATGGTGTTATGGGCCGACAACCGCGCCGAAGCCGAGGCCGATATATTGGTCAAACAGCCGCTCCTTGCCTGCGATTTATACGCGGAAACCGGCGTTCCGATGCACCCCATGTTGCCGCTCTGCAAACTCATGTTCTGGCAACGCACCGAACCCGATTTGTTGACAAAATCGGCCAAGTTTGTTTCGATCAAAGAATTTCTGTGGCATAAACTCACCGGCGAGTTTGCCGTTGATTATTCTATTGCCAACGCCACTGGCCTGTTCAACACCGCCCGGCTGACCTGGAGCGATATAGCCCTGCAACTGGCCGGTGTCCGGGCCGACCAACTGTCCGAACCCGTTCCGACAACGCACCGCCATCCCTACCGCCCCGGCCCCGACACCCTCGGTTTACCCGCGCAAACCCCGCTGCTAATCGGTGCGTCTGACGGTTGTCTGGCAAACTTGGGCGCGGGGGCCGTTGGCGCGGGCATTACCACCATCACTATCGGCACGAGCGGGGCCGTGCGGCAAACGGTGCGGCAGCCCCTCCGCGACGAACACGGACGGCTGTTTTGCTATATTCTTGACAACGGGTATTATGTGGTGGGCGGGCCAACCAACAACGGAGCCAATGTATTGCAATGGTTATCAGAAAACCTGACCCGGCAGCGCAGCAGTGGGGTACTATCTGAAGCCGCCACCGCCCCGCCCGGAGCCGACGGGCTGCTGTTTTTGCCGTATCTCCTCGGCGAACGCGCCCCACTCTGGAACGCCCACGTGCGGGGGGCGTATCTGAACGTGAGCGGGCAACACACGCGGGCGCATTTCACGCGGGCCGCGCTCGAAGGTGTGCTATTCAATCTGTTGACTATCAATCAACTGCTCGATCAGCAAACCGTTCCGACGCACGTGATTCATGCCAACGGCGGGTTTGCTCAATCGGCTTTCTGGGTGCAGATGCTGGCCGATATTGCCGGGGTTCCCGTGCGGCTCAACGCCAGCAATGAGAGCGCGGCTATCGGAGCTATTTTGCTCAATCTGAAAGCGGATGGTGTAGTTGGCTCGCTCGACGAAGCAGCCGGACGAGTGACGTTTGGGCCAACGTTTTTGCCCGATGCGGGGCGGCACGAAACCTACCAAACTACGTTCGATAAATTCAGGCAGGCAATTGGGTTGTTTTGAGTAGTTAGCCTGTTAAAATCTGGTACTTTTGTCGTATCACTCGATAACACACGACCATGAAGCCGCTCCTCTACCTCTTTTTTGTGCTGATTTTCAGCGTAGTGACCCACGCGCAAACGCTCCCCGCCAAAGCACCCGATTCAAAACTTGATGGAAAACTGCGCGACCTCTCAGACTCGTACAAACTCAACAAAAGTATTGATTCGGCCAGTATAAAATCTACACTTATCAACGTTGACAAAAACACGGGCCGGGTGTTGGTCAATGCCGTTGCCGACGATGACACCACCGCGCTGAAAGCGGACTTGATCCAGGCCGGGGCCGAGATTGTCAGCAGCTACGGACGCATCATTACGTGTTGGGTTCCGGTTGCGGCCCTGCCCGCCCTCGAAAAACTCACTACCGCCCGCATGATTCAGCCCGCTTACCGCCCGCGCCGACGAACCGGGCCGGTAAACAGCCAGGGCGATGCGGCACAACGGTCAGACATTGCCCGGACGCAGTTTGGCGTAACCGGGCAGGGCGTGAAAGTTGGCGTGTTGTCTGACAGCTACAATGCGAAGGCCGGTGCGCCCGCCAGTGTTACGGTTGGCGAGCTTCCCGGCGTTGGCAATCCCAACGGATTCACCACTGCCGTAACCAATCTGCTTGATTACACCGCTACGGGTGCATCAGATGAGGGCCGGGCCATGCTCGAAATTATCCACGATGTAGCACCGGGCGCACAACTCTATTTCAGAACGGCCAACATTTCCGAAACCGACTTTGCCACAGGTATTCAGCAGTTGGCTACGGCAGGTTGTAAAGTCATTATTGATGACATTGGGTATTTCGCAGAACCGTTTTTTCAGGATGGCATCATTGCCCAAAGTGTTGATAACGTGAAAGCAAACAATGGGGTCACGTATTTTTCGGCAGCCGGTAACTCCGCCGATGCGTCGTATGAAAATGCGTATAAATCATCAACATTCAAACCATTATCATACACATCAGCAACGGCTCACAACTTTGGTACGGCAGGAACTCCAGTGTATTTTCTACCGATTCAAATACCGGCAGGGGGCAGCACCATTCTGAGTTTTCAATGGGACGACCCGTTTTTCTCGGTTAGTGGTGGCACCGGAACCCGGGGCGATTTAGATATTTATCTGCTGAAACAAATCCCGGCCTCCACGCCTTTCAACCCCAGCACCAGTACGCTCGTAGCTGCTGCCAGTCAAGACGGTAATATAAATGGCGACGCACTCGAAATTCTCAGCTACGATAACACCACAGGTTCAAGCCAGACATACTACGTGCTGATTACGAAATATTCGGGAGTAAGCCCAACCCGCCTGAAGTTTGTCGAAAATGCAGATAGCTTTTTTCCGGCATCGGCATCGGGTATTGTTGGCATCAACGCCAGCACCTGCTACGGCCATCCCAACGCTGCCGGGGCCATTGCTACCGGAGCCGCGCCGTTTACCAAAACCCCGGCCTACGGCGTGAACCCGCCCGAAATCGAGAGTTTCTCATCGAAAGGCGGCACACCCATTTATTTCTCGACAACAGGCGCACGACTCGCAACGCCCGTAACCCGGCAAAAGCCGGAAGTCACAGCTCCCGATGGTGGCAATACGTCTTTTTTTGTCAATGATTCAAGCATTGACCCCGATATCTTTCCCAACTTTTTTGGTACCTCGGCAGCCGCACCCCACGCCGGGGCTGTAGCCGCGCTGATGATTCAGGCCAAACCTACGCTCACGCCCAACGATGCCAAAACGGCCCTGATTGCTTCGTGTGTTGATATGGACGACCCAACAACCGCAGGCTTCGATGTTGGCTTCGATTTTTTCACCGGCTACGGACTCATCCGGGCTGATGTTGCGGTGCAGTCGGTTCTGCCGCCGGTTGTGGTTTGCACATCGTTGGGGTCGGGCAGTTGGGGCAGCACGGGTACATGGTCTTGCGGCTTCGTGCCGTTGGTTACTACACCCGTTACCATCAATGCCAGCCATATCATAACCATAGACGGGATCACGGCCAAAGCCAAGAAGGTGCAGTATGCCAGTACGGGAAAAATTCAATTCCTGAACAATGGTAAACTCAGCTTTATACCGTAGTGCATCGGTTTGGTTGTTGGGCCGTTTGGTTGTTTGTTTGCACGAAACTACCAGAGACCATGAATCCAGAAACCCCCCGTCCCGAAGGGTCAATTGATGTTGAACTGACCGAAGAAATTGCCGAAGGTATTTATGCCAACCTCGCCATGATTGCCCACTCGAACAGCGAGTTTATACTGGATTTTATCCGGCTCATGCCCGGCGTTCCGAAAGCCAAAGTTAAAGCCCGGATTATCCTGACTCCCGAACACGCCAAACGGCTCTTAGACGCACTCGCCGAGAATATTGGCCGGTACGAAGAAGCGTTCGGCGACATCAGCCAGCCCGCCGACAATGCGTTCCGGTTTCCGGGCGGGTTCAGCGGCCCGGTGGGGCAGGCGTGAAAAAGTGGCAAGTGATTAGTGGTCAGTGGTCAGCCTATCTGCGGGAGCTAACTTGCCACTAATCACTTGCCGCTAACCACTTTTTTCTTACCTTTGCACCCTCAATTTTTGGCAGAGACAGAATTTTAACTAAGACAACGAATGCCTACCATACAACAGTTAGTGCGTAAAGGCCGCGAGAAACTGATTGACAAATCTAAATCGCCCGCTTTGGATTCCTGCCCGCAACGGCGGGGGGTGTGTACCCGGGTGTACACCACCACGCCCAAGAAACCAAACTCGGCCCTGCGGAAGGTGGCGCGGGTGCGGTTAACCAATCAGAAAGAAGTCAACGCCTACATTCCGGGCGAAGGCCACAACCTCCAGGAACACTCAATTGTGTTGATTCGCGGTGGCCGGGTGAAAGACCTGCCGGGAGTACGGTATCACATTGTTCGGGGTGCGCTCGACACGGCTGGCGTAAGTGGCCGGTTGCAAAGCCGCTCGAAATACGGCGCGAAACGCCCCAAACCAGGTCAGGCACCCGTTGTTAAAGGCGGCAAAGGCGCACCAGCCAAGAAGAAAAAGTAAGTGAAAGAACTGGGCGTTGCAAGATTACCCCAGAGTAAGATTTAACATCTGAAGAAACAAAACTATGCGTAAGTCAAAACCACCCAAACGATACGTGTTGCCCGATCCTAAATACAAGGAGGTACTCGTAACCAAGTTTGTGAACAACCTGATGTATGAAGGCAAGAAAAGCCTGGCGTACTCTATTTTTTATGATGCCCTCGATGTGGTAGCCAAGCGCACCAACGAGAGCGGTCTCGACACCTGGAAAAAAGCCCTCAACAACATCATGCCAACGGTTGAGGTAAAAAGCCGCCGGGTTGGTGGGGCAACGTTTCAGGTGCCAACCGAAGTCCGGGCCGACCGCAAGGTAGCTGTGGGCATGAAGTGGCTCATCAAATACGCCCGTTCACGGGGCGAGAAAACCATGGTTGACCGGCTTGCTGCCGAGATTGTGGCGGCTGCAAAAGGTGAGGGCGCGGCTGTGAAAAAGAAAGACGATACGCACCGCATGGCCGAGGCTAACAAGGCATTCTCACACTTCCGGTTCTAAACAAACTAAATTCGTTTCCTGCCAGAAACTGATACACAGCGGCTCCCAACGGGAGCCGTTTTTTTTCGGCCACATATTCTTAGGCAACGGCCCCGCCACAGCCGCAAACAAACCGTTGTTGCAAAACGCACCGACCGCGTTGGTCTCCCGCGCCCGCAATCAGTTTTGCCATGAATGCCGCTTCGCCAGTCAGTGTAGCCCGTTTGGGTTCGTCGCTCGTTTTGAGCGAAAGCCGGGCTTTGCGTTACACCACATTTTTCTATTTGTACGTAATGCAGGGCATTCCGTCGGGCTTTGCCCTGACGGCCCTTGCCAATTACCTCACTGCCGAAGGTGTAAACTCGGCTACCATCGGCTCATTTATAGCCGTTGTGGGCTTGCCCTGGGCGTTTCAGTTTGTATGGGGGCCGGTCATTGACCGCTACCAACGTTCGCCAATGGGTCGCCGACGGCCCTGGGTTATCCTGTCGCAGACGCTGGCGTTTCTGGCCTCGCTGGGGGTTGTTCTGGTTGGCGATCCGATGAAAAACTTACCGGCCCTGGGCATCGCGTTTTTTATTCATAGTGTATTTGCCTCCGTACAGGATGCCAGTGTTGATGCCCTGGCAATCTCGGTCATTCCCGAAAACGAGCGGGGCCGCATCAATGCGTTTATGCGGGGCGGTTTTCTGGTTGGCACGGGTGTGGGGGCCGCCGTGCTGTCGTCCGTCATCCGAAAATACGGGTTTACCGATGCGGCTATTGTCCAGTCAGTGACGCTGCTGACTGGTACGATTATCACGTTTTTTATCCGCGAACGCCCCGGCGATACGCTATTACCAACACAAAATCGCCCGCCGGGTAATCCCGAAAGAGCGGCCCCAACCCGGCATGACCACACCTTTCGATGGCTTTTTACCGAGCTTTTTCGGGGCTTGTTTTCGCGGCAAAGTCTGCGACTGTTTGGGCCAATTGTGGCCGTTTACTTAGCCAACAGCATTTTTATCCGGGCTTATAACTACCACCTGATTCAAAAAATGGGCTGGGCCGACACCGATGTTTCCGTTCTGACCGGCACCTACGGCATGATTGTCGCGCTGGCTGTTGCTCTCACCGGCGGTTTCTTAGTCGACCGTTTTGGGGCGCGTCGGCTGCTGGGCGGCATAATTCTGGCAATTGCGGTTTATCTGATTGGCTTTAATCTGCTGGCAGAGTTTTGGGCAAACACAGGCCTGGCCCGCACGGGTTTGGTAGCGCTGTATTTTATGGACCCCAGCCTGAGCGCGGTGGCAATGCCGGTGCTGATGAGCATCTGCCGCCCCGGAGTCGAAGGCTCGCAGTTCACGACGTACATGGCCCTGATTAACCTCTGCGACATTGTGGGTGCGTATCTGTCGGGCCACGCGATGACGTTTTTCACTGCCCCCACGCTTGGTTTGCTGGCCGGGAGCATCGTGGCCGGGGTGTTGCTGGTTGTGGTGCTACGCCGGGGAAAATAGCCCAAAAGAAAATCAGTTTACCGTGTGCAATCCGGTTATCGGTTGCATCTATTGGTTGAATATGGCCTATTCGTTCGTCAATCGGTAATCAATCTTACACGCTTAACAAAAACTTTATGAACAAAGCACCCCCCAATTCTCCCAAACGGTTTCATCTTCCCCCCGCGACTCAAGAGGGGCGGACAGGCTGAAAAACAAGTCATTACTACACACTCGGTCGGGCTACGGCGGGGGATGGCAGTATCGGATTAGTCCAACTCTTTATTATCGGGTTGCAACCGGAAATATTTTTTTGGTGGATAGGTTTGCGTTGTATAGAGCAAAAAAACATAGCTTTGTGAACGCTTTGAAGCCAGATAGCCAAAATATTATTAATGTAAATCCGGCTAATCTAAAATTTTTACGTTTTTTTACTGCCAAAACCAATTTTCAATTTAACCCTTTTTGTAGTTCAATGGCACAACAATCAACTCCGTCGCCCGCCAAAGCCGCAGCAACCGCCCCGAAGAAAAAATCGAACGGCCTCAACCCCATTCTGATCATCCCGATTCTGCTCGTGGTTGCTCACGTGGTGTATTACGTCATCTTTGGTGATGGCAGCCACTTTCAGGATGGCGACAACGCAAAAGCACCACTCGCGGGTGATTTCATGGGCATCATCTTCAAAGGTGGGTTCGTCGTACCGATTCTGTTCACTTGTCTCCTGTGTGTGCTGGTGTTCTCGATTGAGCGTTTCATCACCATCGCCCGTGCCAACGGTTCCGGTTCGGTTGATTCGTTCGTGCAAAAAGTTAAAATGATGCTCGACCGGAACGATGTGGAAGGTGCCATCAAAGAGTGCGACAAGCAGAAAGGCTCAATTGGTAACGTGGTAAAAACGGCTCTGTTGAAGTATCGTCAACTTTCGACGGATACCGAACTCAACAAAGAGCAGAAGCTGGCTTCGCTCTCGAAAGAGGTTGAAGAAGCAACGTCGCTCGAATTGCCGATGCTGGAGAAAAACCTGATTATCATCGCAACGCTGGCTTCGGTATCAACCCTGATTGCCCTGCTCGGAACGGTATTGGGGATGATTCGCGCCTTCTCGGCAATGGGAGCAACGGGTCAGCCCGACACGGCGGCCCTGTCAACGGGTATCTCTGAGGCCCTGGTAAACACGGCGGTTGGTATCGGTACTGCCGCGCTTGCTACCATGATGTATGCCTACTTCACGAGTCGGATTGATGCCCTGACCTACAACATTGACGAGATCGGCCTGAGCATCCAGCAGAACTTTGCTGCGCACTATTAACAAAACCAACGACTATGCCCAGGGTAAAACCAAAACGACACGGGGCGGGAATGGACATGACAGCGATGGTGGACGTAGCGTTTCTGCTGCTCACGTTCTTCATCCTGACCGCACAATTCCGCGCCCAGGACGCAGCCACTATTGAGACTCCGTCGTCTATTTCCGGGATTAAAGTGCCGGACAAAGACATCATGACGATAGCCATCGGCAATGATGGTAAAGTGTATTTCGGGATTGATAACCAGCAAAAGCGGTTGGCAATGCTCGATAACTTTGCCGCTGCCAACGGTATGTCTTTCACCGATAAAGAGAAGAGCAACTTCTCTAAATTAGCCAGTTTCGGCGTGCCAAAAGCGCAGTTAAAAGCGTTTCTGAACCTTGATGGCGAAGAGCGCAACAAGGTGAAGCAACCCGGAATCCCAGTTGATTCGACCGGCTTTAAGCCAGAAAATGAGTTGGCCCTGTGGATTTACAACTCCCGCAAAGCGAACAATGGCCTGCGGATCGCGCTGAAAGGTGATAACTTGGCTAAGTTTCCGGTATTCAAAGACGTACTCGCTACGTTACAGGCGCAGAACATTAACAAGTTCAACCTGATTACCGGCACCGAAGCCCCGCCCGCCGGCTGGAAAAACGAATAGTACGTTAGGTTTGAGGTTTGATAGTTTGTGGTTCGTAGTTTGTGGTTTGCGGTAAGCAACTACGAACCACAAACTACGGGCTACCAGTCTCGACCTGTCAAACCTCAAATTTTAGAAAAACCATGTCAGAAATAGACACCTCCGGTGGTGGTGGTCACGGTGACGGTAAGGTTCGGTCGAAGAAACAGTCAACCAAAATTGACATGACTCCGATGGTGGACCTGGGCTTTCTGCTCATTACCTTCTTCATCCTGGCTACCACCTTGAGCAAACCGTCGTCAATGACGCTCAACGTACCGGACAAAACGAAAGACGTGAAAACGTCAGATTTGAAGGCCTCGAAAGTTATGACCCTGTTTTTGGGCAAAGACAACAAGGCGCACTACATTATTGGCAAAGCCGCGTCGGAAATCACGGTTGATACCGATGTGAAAACCGTTGGCTACGGCTATGACCTCCGCAAAGCCATTCAGGAAGGTCAGCAGCGTATCGGGAAAGATTTTGTGGTGGTCATCAAACCAACCAAAGAATCAACGTACCGCAACATGGTTGACGTGCTGGACGAAATGGCAATCACCCATCAAAAAACCTACGCATTGGTTGATGTGGTAACGCCGGATGAGAAAACAATGCTCAAAACGAGACTTAAACTCGACGTATAAGCCATGGAAGAGTTGAAAACAGACCCAAACCTGACGTTAGACGACTTCGTGTTTGCAAACCGTAATAAAGAATACGGTGCCTACGACCTGCGGAAGATGTATCCGAAAGCAGCCACCCGCGCCCTGATTATCGGCGGACTGCTGTTTATCATGGCCTCGCTGGCCCCCCGCGCCATTGCCTTTTTGACCCCCGCAGCCAAAGAGGAAGCGATGGTTGAGGTGGACCTGATGAAACTCGCCCCCCCACCGATTGACCCCAATGAGCCGCCACCACCGCCACCACCACCGGTAGAATTGCCGAAGGTGAACACGGTGCAGTTTTTGCCGCCGGAAGTAAAGCCCGATGAAGAAGTACCGGAAGAAACGCCCCCGCCAACGGTTGAAGAACTGAAAGAGGCCGTTGCCGCCGAGAAAACGCAGGAAGGCGACCCCAACGCTGAAGAAGTAATCGTTGCGCCTGAAGAATCAACCGGCCCAACAAAGGTGGAAGCCGCCGTTGAGGTGGAGAAAAAGGAGGAAGAAATCTTTACCGTTGTGGAGCAGCAGCCCGAATTTCCGGGTGGTATGGCCGCGCTGGGACAGTTTCTGAGCAAAAACATCCGATATCCGGCAGCCGCGCAACGCGCCAACGTATCGGGCCGGGTATTCGTGAGTTTCGTGGTAAACACCGATGGTTCGATTCAGGACGTGCAGACGCTGAAAGGGCTTGGTTTCGGCACGGACGAAGAAGCCGTTCGGGTGGTGAAGTCAATGCCAAAGTGGCGGTCTGGCAAACAGTCGGGTCGTCCGGTACGGGTGAAATTTAGCTTGCCAATCAACTTTACGCTGGAATAATGCGGCAACGTGATCGAACGCCGGAGCAGCTAACCCTCTGGTTATCGATAATCGCTTCGGTAGCATACTTGGGAGGAGGCATCGGACTGATTGCCTCCTCTCAGTCTTTTGGGTTCCTGCCTCCACCCGGCCCGGTGCGATACAGCATTGCCGCCGTACTCATTATTTATGGTCTTTTCCGGGGAGTACGGGCGTATCAACGGTTTCGTGATGAACTTCTTTAAACCAACAGCCGGGGTCTTTGTCTTACTGACGGCGGTGGGGATGCTAACTTGCTCGCCCGAAAAGCCCGCATTGGATAACCCCTCGCACGGTGCAATTACCGTAGCCGCCGATGAGTCGTTCAAACCGCTCGTAGATCAACTAACCGGCACGTATTCAGGATTGTACACCGATACCCGTTTCAACGTAGTATATAAACCAGAGCAGGAAGCTATCAACATGATGCTCCGCGACAGTGCCAGGATTGTGTTTTGCACCCGAACGCTGACCAAACAGGAACAGGGAGTTTTGACTAACCGAAAGATTACGGGCAAAACTCAACTGATTGCTACCGATGGCGTGGCCCTGATAACGGGCAAGGCCAACACAGACAGTCTGATAACGATGGCCGAACTGCGGGGAATTTTCAGCGGGAAAGTCAAGACCTGGAGTCAACTGCGGGGCGGCAATCAATCGGGAGCGATTACGCTGGTTTTTGACAACAACAACTCCAGTAACGTCGAATTTATGTTAAAGAAATTCGACGTAAAACGGGTGACAGATTTACGAATCTTCACCACCCGGTCGAATGAGGAGGTGATTAAGTACGTGCGGACGAATCCGGCAGCGTTGGGGTTTATCGGCGTAAACTGGATCAGCGACAGCGAAGGCCCGCTAACCGCCGAATTATCGCGTGGGTTGCGTGTACTGGGCGTTTCGGCAAAAGAGAATCCAACGCGAAGGGCCGATTATTTTCAGCCATTTCAGCGGAGTTTGGGCCTGAAAGATTACCCGTTGATTCGGCCCGTGTATATCCTGAGCCGGGAGGCACACCCCGGTCTCGGTGGTGGGCTGATAACGTACATCGTTCGGGACGCGGGCAGTTTGATCATCGAAAAGTTGGGGCTTTGGCCCACTAAACCTTATAACCGGGAGATTTACATCACACCATAGACAGGTAAGCCCGTACAGGCGGTAAATTTTTTGATTGACCCGCAATTTTTTAGCTTTACAGTCTGTTTTTTTAACACACTTTAGTTTTACCCTTTTACCAACCTGAATTCGACCATGAACATTCAGAAAAAATCGTTGCTGGCAACGTTGTTCATAGCCGTTGCGCTAACAGCCCCGGTAATGGCGCAGGACGCTGCATCGGCCCTGAAAGATTTAGAGTCTGAGCGATACGTTAAGGCCGAGCAGACGTTTACGCAGTTAGCCACCGCCACACCCTCAGCCGATAATCAATTTAATCTGGGGTACTACTACCTCCGCACCAACCAACCCGACAAGGCCAAAGCCGCGTTTGAGAAGGGGGCTGCCGCCGATGCCAACAACCAATTCAACAACCTTGGGCTGGCCGGTGTAGCCCTTGCTAAAAAAGATTTGGCAACGGCTAAAACGATGATTGACAACGCGGTAAAAGCCACCAAGAGTAAAAATCAGGACGTTTTGATGCGGGCTGGTGAGATGTACACCCTGTTTGGCGTAACCGGGCAAAACGACCCCGCAGAAGCCCTTCGTTTATTGGATTTAGCCGATAAATTAGACAAGAAAAATACCAGTGCCGAGATCGAAATGGCAATGGGCGATGCCTACTTCGTGAAAAACGATGGGGGTAACGCGGTTGGCAAATACGAAAACGCGCTGCTCATCAACCCAAACTTAGCCGAAGCTAACTATAAGATTGGGCGGGTATATCTGCGCGGCAAGAACTACAAACTGGCGCAGGATTTTTATGAGAAAGCAATTGCCAACGACCCGGAGTTTGCCCCAACCTACCGGGCATACGCCGACGCGCTGGCAAACTCACGGGCCTACAAAAAAGCCTCGAAAACCTACAATACATACGTGGAGAAAACAGGAACAACCAACGAAGAACTGTTGCTCGACGTGGCGAAGTACTACTTTCTGGCCGGTGATTACCTGCAAGCCACGGCGTACTTGGACAAGCTGAAAGGGAAAGTCAACAACCCGATCATTGACCGGATGTATGGCTGGTCTTACGCCGGTCTGAATAAGAACGATCAGGCGGTTGAGTCGCTCAACAAGTTTATCAGCAGCGCACCGGAGAAAGTAATTTACGACGATTACAAATACTTAGGCCGGGCATACGGGCAGTTGGGAACGCCCGAAGGCGATTCGCTCGGCATCATTAACCTGACAAAAGCGGCCCCGTCTGACACGCTGGAGAACTTGTACCGCGAAATTGGTGCGAAATACTTTGCTGGTAAACGTTGGGATAAGGCGGCTGAATTCTACAAGCAGGTAGTGGCTACCGACAAAAAACCATTGGCAAGTGATTTCACAAACTTAGGGCTGGCTTACTACCAGGCTGCCCCCCGTTTGGTGCGGGAATTGACTGATACAACCCGTACAAAGCAGGTACGACGTGAGGCATATTTGCGGGCCGACTCTGTTTTTGCTAAGTTGGCCGAGCGCAATCCAGAATATGCTACTGCTTACTACTATCGTGGTAACTCAAATTACTACGCTAATCCAACCGAGTCAATTGCATCGGGTACGTCGGTGCCGCATTACGAGAAATTTATTGAGTTGGCAAACAAAGATATTGCTGCGGATTCGGCAAAATTCAAAACGACGTACACAAAAAATCTTGTCACGTCGTATAAATATTTAGCGAGTTACAGTTTTGCCAAAAAAGATGACGTGAAGGGCAAAGAGTATCTGACTAAAGTACTTGAATTAGACCCGGAAGATAAAGACGCAAAAAAATTCATGGAAGGGCCAAAACCAACGCCCGCTCCTACGCCTGCAGCCAAGACGAAACCCGTGCCAAAGGCTCCGGTTAAGAAAGGATCGGCCAGTAAGTAGGCTGCATGAACTGTGTTTGACAAAAAAGCGGCTCCCCAGAGCCGCTTTTTTTGTGACCGATGGATAAAGTAAAGCCCGTTCATTAGTCGGCAGTTCGGTTTTAGGGCTATGCGTCGTAACTTTGCAAACACGCTAAACCCTGACATTCATTCAATACCCACTGTACCACTATGTTAAATCTTGTACTGTTTGGCCCTCCGGGGGCCGGAAAAGGTACGCAAAGCGAAAATTTGATTGCCAAATACCGGCTGGTTCATTTATCAACCGGCGATTTACTTCGGTCTCAGATTAAGGCTGGCACGGAGTTGGGTCTGCGGGCCAAAGCCCTTATGGATCAGGGTCTGCTGGTGCCGGATGATGTAGTAATTGGTATGATTGACGTGAAACTCCGCGAAAATCAGCACGCGCCGGGCTTCATTTTCGACGGTTTTCCGCGCACCGTGCCACAGGCAGAAGCGTTAGACACGCTGCTGACGGGTTATAATGAGCCAATAACGACCATGATTGCGCTCGTGGTAGAGGAAGAAGAGTTGATTCGGCGGTTAGTCTTGCGTGGGCAAACATCAGGCCGACCCGACGATAAAGATGAAACAACCGCCCGCCGACGGGTAACCGTTTATAATACCGAAACAACACCCGTAGCTGACTATTATGCCGGTCAGGGCAAGTTTGTGGCGATAAATGGTATCGGCGAAATTCCGGCAATCTTCCAGGAGATTTGCCGACAGATTGAACGGGCTGTCAGGAAATCATCCGATGGTGATTGATGCTGCGGGGACTTTTCAGGGCTACGTTCCAACGCTTCGGTGGAGAATGGAATCCGGGAAGTCAGCAGCGTCGTAGATGACAGCGTAAACAAACACGAATGGCTTCGTCAAACTTCATTGACTACGTTAAAATAAACTGCCGCTCCGGGGCCGGAGGTGCCGGAAATGTGCATTTTCGGCGGGAGAAACACGTACCGAAAGGTGGTCCTGACGGGGGCGATGGCGGGCGGGGGGGTCACATTATTCTGCGGGGCAGTGTAAACCTCTGGACATTGCTACACCTCAAATACCGTAAACACGTGAAGGCCGAAAACGGCGTGAATGGCGACAGCGCACGCAGAACCGGGGCCGAGGGCGACGATTTGATTATTGATGTGCCACTGGGAACGGTGGCCCGAAACCCCGAAACGGGCGAACAGTTAGTCGAGATCACAACAGATCAGCAACAGATTATTCTTTTTCCGGGTGGCCGGGGTGGTTTAGGCAACACCCATTTCAAGTCATCAACCCAGCAAACGCCCTACTACGCCCAGCCCGGAGAACCGGGTATTGAAGAATGGGTAGTGCTGGAACTCAAGCTCTTAGCCGATGTCGGCTTAGTGGGTTTTCCCAACGCGGGCAAGTCAACACTGCTGTCGGTGCTGTCTGCTGCCCGGCCCGAAATCGCTGATTATCCATTCACAACCCTCGTGCCAAACTTAGGCGTAGTGGCCTACCGCGACTACAAATCGTTTGTGATGGCCGACATTCCGGGCATCATCGAAGGAGCCTCGGAAGGGAAAGGGTTGGGGTTGCGGTTTCTGCGGCACATCGAACGCAACTCAATCCTGCTATTTCTCGTATCAGCCAATAGCGAGAATGTGAAAGCCGAATACGAAACGCTGCTCAACGAACTCCATCAGTACAACCCTGAACTGTTGGACAAAGACCGGCTGCTGGCCGTGTCAAAAACTGACCTCGTTACGGATGAAGAATTGGCGGCAATCCAAAAAAGATTACCCAACAAAGTACCGTGCGTATTTATTTCGTCGGTACAACAGCAGGGATTGACTGAATTGAAAGATTTGATTTGGCAAACCCTGAATCATCCCATAGATAATACTGTACAAATTGACGACGATTCACGGAGTAACGCCCCCGCGCTCACTTCGTCAGAACCGCTATGAAACAACCTGTAAGCCTTTTGTTACTAATGGCCTGTTTGCTGGGCGCATATCCGTCTGTGGCCGCTATTACGGTTTCCTTTCCCACAAGCAGGGCCGTTTTTCAACGCAGCAACGCAAACATGGTAACGTTTCGGGTGCTTGGCACTTACGATCAGCGCGTTGATCAAATTCAGGCCCGGATGGTTTCGCGGCAGGGCGGCACCACCACGGCCTTCGTCACGATCCAACAAAACCCGCAGGGCGGAGTCTATGCCGGTGATTTAGCCAACATCACGGGTGGCTGGTATGACCTTGAGGTAAAAGGTTTTCTGGCCGGCGCAGAAGTTACCAGCGTTAAAGTCGAACGCATTGGCGTTGGCGAAGTATTTGTGGTTGCCGGCCAATCGAACGCGCAGGGACTGAACGACAAAGGGCAAAAAGGCTTGCCGGCTACGGATGATCGAGTAAACTGTGTTTTTGCAGCAATGATAAATGCCTCGCCCAATGATTTTTCTCCGCCTTCGTTTCAGCAGTTGGGCAACGTCTCGAACATTGCGCCAATGGGCGTAACGCCTTGGTGCTGGGGTCGTCTGGGCGATTTGTTGGTGCAGCGGTTAGGCGTTCCGGTGCTATTTATGAACGCGGCATTTGGGGGTACAAACATTAAAAACTGGCGCGAAAGTGCCGAAATTGGCACCACCAATAACGCATACGGTGGCTTTGTGCTTGACCCCACTAATCCCGGTGCGCCTTACAAAAACCTGAGAAATACCTTTAGTTCTTATATCAACTCGTTGGGAGTACGGGCCGTGCTGTGGCATCAGGGCGAAACCGACAATTATTCAGGTACACCAACGGCAAAGTATGTTGAAGACCTGCAATTTCTGATTGGCCGGACACGGCAGGATTACGGAAAAAATATGAGTTGGGTGGTATCACGGGTGTCATACGCGGTGGATGTGCTGATTCCGGCCAAGAAAGCGATCATTGATGCTCAAAACTTAGTGATCTCTACCACAATGAACGTGTTTGAAGGGCCAGCCACCGATGGTATTCAGATACCCAGATCCAGACCACCTTATAATGATGAGACACACTTCGATGAGAATGGCCTTGCTCAGGTTGCCAACGCCTGGGATTTAGCCCTAAATGGTACATTTTTGGCAGCTTCTTCCCCCCAACCAGCCTCGTTGCCACCCGCTATCACGGTGGCCTGCGCCCCCAATAATAACCTGACCTATACCGTAGCCGGGCAGTTTGCATCCGTTCGCTGGAATACCGGCGATACTGGTCCGTCAATTACAAAAGGCTCGGGCCAGACTTTTCAGGCAACGGTGAAAGACGCACGGGGCAATGCCCTTTTCTCAACAATGGTGCGGGTGCCGGATGCGCCCACGGCTGCCATCAGCGGGCCAACCACATTTTGCGAAGGCGGCAGTGTGAATCTCACGGCTAACTACACCAACGATATTACCTGGGTAAGCCGGGCCACCAATACAACAGTGAGTGCCGCCCGTACCTTAGCCGCCAGCACATCTGGCACGTATTTTTTACGATACCGTGACGTTAGCGGCTGCGATCTTGTATCGAGCGATGTGGTCGTGAAAGTCAACCCATTACCAGCCGCGCCGGTAGTTAGCAACGATAAGCCAACCACGTTTTGCAACGGCGATAACACGGTGCTACGGGCCAGCAGCAACGGGGTGAGCTACCGATGGAACACCACCGATCAGACACAAACGATCAACGTGGTCCGCTCCGGCGAGTATTTTCTGAACGTTACCGACCCGAACGGCTGCGTATCGCCCCAATCGAATAAGGTGAGTGTGATCGTAAACCCCACGCCAGCCAAACCAGCCATTGCCGCCAGCGGGCCAACGGTAATCTGCGCTGACCAGCAGGTTGTACTGACTGCCTCGCCCGAAGCCATTTATCTCTGGAACAACAACCAAACCACGCAGGCACTCACCATCCGGCAAGCGGGTAGCTACGCCCTGCGCGTCAGAAACGGGTCTGGTTGCACATCTGAACAGTCAGATGTGGTGAATGTGGCGGTAAACGCACTGCCGCCCACGCCCATCATCACCAGCGATAAGCCAACCACATTTTGTGATGGCGACAATACGATTCTGAAAACCAGTACGCCCAACGTCCGCTATACCTGGAGTTCGGGGGCCAGTACGCAGGTGATTGACGTGCGAAAGTCAGGTACGTTCACCCTCAGCGTCACCGATCAGAATAATTGTACATCGTTGCGGTCAAACACGGTAGTGGTAACGGTGAACCCAACGCCGGTGAAACCAACCATTACGGCGGGCGGCCCAACCACCTTCTGCGCCGATCAGCGCGTAACGCTCACGGCCTCAGCGGAAGACAACTACCTGTGGTCAACCGGGCAAACGAGCCGGGAAATCCCCATAAATCAGTCAGGAAACTACAACCTGCGGGTGCTAAACCGTTTCGGCTGCGTGTCGCCTACGTCCGACGTGGTGGCGGTGCTGGTGTATCCGTTGCCAGCCGCCCCCACCGTTACGGCCCTGAGCCGCACCACATTCTGCGATGGCGATCAGGTGGTTCTCACAACCAATAGTCCACTGACAATGCTCTGGACATCGGGCGAAACCACGCCCACACTGGCCGTCCGCAAATCGGGGAGTTATGCCACCCGCGCCCGCGACCGTAACGGTTGCGTGTCGCTGCTCAGTAACGCCATCGTAGTTGATGTCAAACCCGTGCCGGCCTCCCCCGTTATTCAGCAGATTGGCACCTACACGCTCGAAGCCGTAACGGCGAATGTAACATCGGCGTATAGCTGGACGCGCGGAACGGATTCGCTCTCGATTAATCTGCCGGTTATCAAGGCCAATCAGTCGGGAAGTTATGGGGTGCGGGCCTACGTAGTCTATAGTCCCATGCTGACCTGTATTTCGGCCCGGTCGCCGTTGTTCGATTTCGTCGCTGACCCCAACAACCGGGGATTGAGCATTTACCCTAATCCAAACGTTGATCAGCGCGTCACTATCGAGACCCAGGAAAACCTTGAGAACGCCACCATCAGCGTTTATACCTACTTGGGTCAGGAGGTTTTATCGGTAGAGGTGCCGCTTTTCGATGACCGCAAACGCTTGGACCTTACCAACCTCACGCCGGGCCAATATCTGATTCAGGTGCGTTCGGCAGGATTCAACGTTACCAAACGGATGCTGATCGGGTTGTAACACCGGCAGGATTGCCGAAGCTACACAATCAATAGCCCGACAAATCCCAGTCGGTTGTATCAATAATTTCGACCCGCTTACCCATTTTCTTCTGGATGATTTTAAAGTGATGCTCGTCGTCGGGGCAGATCAGCGAGATGGCTTGCCCTTCGGCTTCGGCGCGACCCGTGCGGCCAATCCGGTGGACGTAGTCGGTGGGGGAACGCGGCAACTCGAAATTAATCACGTGGGGCAGTTGCTGAATGTCTATCCCTCTCGAAATCAAATCAGTAGCAACCATCACCGTTAGCCGCCCGGCCTTAAAATCGGCGAGGGTTTGGGTTCTCGCTCCCTGGCTTTTCTGGCCGTGAATGGCCGTTGCCCGGATGTCGTTTTTGTTGAGTTTCACCACTACATTATCAGCCGTCCGGGTCGAAGACACAAACACCAGTACCTGTTGCATGGCTTCTTTTTTGATGAGATAGCGCAGCAACGGGCCTTTGCGGGCGGGGTCAACGCGGTAGGCTACCTGCTTGATGAGTTCAACGGGGGCAACCTCATCAGCAATCTCGATTTTGATGGGACTGCGGAGCAACAGCGCGTTGATGCGCTGCACGTCGTCGCCGAGGGTGGCCGAAAACAGAATTGTCTGGCGTTTGCCGGGCAGTTGGTCAAACACCATATCCATCTCGTCTGAGAAGCCCATATCCAGCATTTTGTCAGCTTCGTCAAGCACCAGAATCTCGACATCGGTCAATTTCAGGGCATTTGAGCCAAGCAAATCCAGCAGTCGGCCCGGCGTTGCCACCACAATTTCGGCGTTGTGGAGGGCCACCATCTGCGGGTTTATCGAAACCCCGCCGAACACGGCCACCGTTTTCACGCGCCGGGGCAGGTTGGCTCCGAAGGTCAGAAACACATCGGCCACCTGCCCGGCCAATTCGCGGGTTGGCACCAGCACCAACACCCGCACCAGCCGGTCTTTAGAGACGTTTACGCGCTGAAACAGGTCCAAAATCGGCAGTACAAAACTGGCCGTTTTGCCGGTGCCGGTCTTGGCGATTCCCAGCACGTCTTTCTCGCGCAAAATTGCCGGAATCGCCTGTTGTTGAATGGGATAGGGGCGTTCGTATTGCTGCTCGGCAATGGCATTCAGTATCGGCTTTGATAGGCCAAGCGACGCAAATTTTATCTCGACTTTACTTTTTTCCGCTTCGTTTGATGGGTTTGCCATATTTTTTCATTTTCTCGGCAGCGTGGTCGCGCCGGACGTTTACTTTCTGGTTTTTGGCCGTTTTTTCATGGAAAGCCGGGCCAGCGGCTTCGCGTTTGGGGATTTTCACCTCAATCGTTTTCATGGCGATTTTCGGCATCTCATCGGGCGTGAGTCTGTCCGAAATCACCAGCGCGTCGGGCAGCGGCAGCATCGGAATGGCGTAGTTCATCAGCGCTTCGATGGCCGTTTGCTGTTCGGTTTCGGCCTCGGTGATAAACGAGATGGCTACGCCCGTTTTGTCGGCCCGCCCGGTGCGGCCAATGCGGTGAATATAGTTTTCCGGCTCATCGTCGGTTCCGCGTCCGGGCAGGTCAAAATTGATCACGTGCGATACTTCGGCTACGTCTAATCCTCTGGAAACAAGATCGGTAGCGATCAAAATGCGGTAGGTTCCGGCTTTGAATTTGTTCACCGCATCAAAGCGTTTGTTCTGCTCTTTGTTGGCGTGAATAATCCCGATGGTATCGGCAAACGCCGTTTCAAGGGACTCAAACACGAGGTCGGCGAGTTTTTTGGTTGCCACAAACACCAGCACTTTTGTCATCAGGAAGGGCTGCCCGTCGCCCGGATGATTCAGGAGCAGGGTGAGCAAATTTATCTTGGTGTAGAAATTGGGAACGAGATACGCCGTCTGCGTGATACTGTCTAACGGCGTTCCTACCGGGGCTGCTTCAACCCGAACCGGGCTGTTGAAATACGTGTCTATCAGGGCTTCAACGTCGGCGGTGAGCGTGGCCGAAAACAGCAGATTCTGCCGTCTTTCGGGCAACAGTTCGAGAATCGTTGCCAACTGGGTGCGGAAACCGAGCGTGAGCATCTCATCAAACTCGTCAATAACTAATTTTCTGATGGCCTTTGTCCTGACCGCACCGGCGTTGAGCAGATCAACCAACCGGCCCGGCGTTGCCACAATCACGTTGGCCCCCCGCTGCAAACCAGCCGCCTGCGGTTTCATGTTGGCCCCGCCATACACGCCCACAACGGCCACGTTCATGTAGACCGCGAGTTTTTCGACCGTTTCGACCACCTGCACCACCAACTCGCGGGTTGGGACCAAAATCAACACCTGCGGCTGTCTGTCGGCGGTAGATACCAATTGGCGCAGCGCGGGCAACAGGTAGGCGAGGGTTTTGCCGGTGCCGGTCTGGGCAATGCCGCACACGTCTTTGCCCGACATCACCACCGAAAACACCCGTTCCTGAATGGTGCTGGGCGTGGTATAGCTGAGGTCATCAAGAGCGTTGAGGAGGGGTTTGGTCAGGTTAAGTTCGGCAAATGTCATGGCGCGTTTCAGAAATTGACCACGAAGATACCGCAGAGACGGTAGTTCCGACAATCCTGCCGGAAAACCAAACACTACAATTTCACGGGATTGACATAGCGAAGTCCTCGAATTTTGCCAAAATCACGGTCATTGTCAGACAACAAAATCGAGTCATATTCCAATGCCGTTGCTGCGATTATGGCATCCGGCAACTTCAAACGAAACATTCGTCGTAGTTCAATTGTGCGCTGGATGATCGGCTCAGTAAGTGGCTGCTCTGGAGTGACTGCCAGGAAATCACGAATCGTGCTGACCAGCCGTTCTGACTCTGGATTCCAACTCAACAATTCAATTCGATTGATGACCGATATAAACGTCTGTTGGATCAATAATGACGATAGTAAATCCATGCCGGCTGGCGATAATTCTCGCTCAAACAGTTTGGTAACGATATTGGTATCGATCAGATAGGTCTTTCCCAAGAGTCACGAAGGATTTGCAAGTCGTGGTCAATCACTTTTTTTTCATCCACCGATAAATCAGCCCAGACACCGGCAAAACGCGCCATACTCGATGCGTCTGATGCTGATGATTCTATTGTTTCTACAACGGTTATCAAAACCCTGGCTTTGGCTGGCAGTGGGTTGACGGTTTCGTCCTGAAATTGGATATGGCCGTTCTCCAAAATTGCCTCGAACGTTTGAAACATAGCCTACAATGTGTTTGCGTTTTTACAAAGATAGAATTCTACGAGACGCAACTATGCGTCTCCACCTAAAAACCTTCCTTCTCGTCTTCCTTGTCTTTTTTCTTCTCTTTCGGCGCGTCTTTCTTCACCACGCTGGTTGCCGGGTCTTTAGCCGTTTTGCCAGCCTTGGCTTTGCTGATGGCTGCTTTATCGGGCTTGCCGGTTTTACCCACCACTGCCGGTGCGGTCGTTACTGCCGGTGCCGGTTCGGCGGTGGTTTCTTTGGCAACGGGAGTTTTCGGGTCAGGCGTTGATTTGGCCGCAGTCGGCACCGATTTAGGCTTCGGTTTTGCCCGCGTTTTGTACTGATTCTCAAATACATTCACGAAGGCATCTTTCTCGTCGGGCGTACCGGCAATGAGTTCAGCAGTGGGCTTGGCTCCTTTTTTGTCCGGGTTGTTCGATGCGGCCAACACGCGGTCGTTGAGTGCCTGCTCCGACGTTACCACCGCCATTTGGCCCAATGCGCCGGGGCTGTTGCCGGGCCGGTATTCATAAAAAATCCAGACATCGGGC
The DNA here is from genome assembly GCA_038230415.1 of Cytophagales bacterium. Lineage (GTDB taxonomy): Bacteria > Bacteroidota > Bacteroidia > Cytophagales > Spirosomataceae > JBBRNH01. The sequence continues at coordinate 66,340 of JBBRNH010000005.1, forward strand.
GAGGCTTCCAGGTAAATACTTGCTTCGTCGCCGTTGGCCGTTTTCCTAATTTCGACCATGCCGTCCATTTCGGCGTTTATGTCGGTGTTAAACATCGTGGCAACGCCGAGTTTACCCACACTGTAAAACGCATTGGCTTTCTCGGACCAGCGCAGATTAACGTTCGACAGCACCATTGTCCCGACCATTTTGGGCGAAGCCGACGCCAGTGAAATGTGGTTGTTCTGCGATTTGGCGCGGTAGGCTTCTGATTCTCTGAGGCCGATAATTGGGTTCAGTTTGGCGATTACGGTGTTCAGGTCATCGTCGGCGGGGTCAGCTTTTTCGTCGAGGTTGGCATCTACGAGTTTCTGGGCGATGGACGTGTTGAGCGGCTCCGGTACGGGTAACGTAAAGGCCATCAACGCGTTAATGCGGTACAAGGCACTGTCAACATTGATTTTTGCCGAGCCAGCCGCTACCAGATACTCGTTCGGGGCAGCGTTCATGAGCCTCATACGGCCCTGGTAGGTCATCACGCCTTTGGGGTCGTTGAAAGTAAAAGCGTTTTCTTCGTCATCGAGTCCGGTGGCATCTTTGCCCGTGATTCTGAACAGTTTATCCTTTTCGTCGTAGCGCATCACACCCGTTGCCGAAAAGATAGCTTCGTCTCGCGGGTCTTCTTTGGGCGACAAAAACGTGGGGTAAAGCCCCGTGCCGCCCGCCCGGTAGTGAATCCCGGCCACGAGTGGCTGATCGTCTTCGTTTTTCAGGGTTTTGTCAACCTTGATCGTTATTGTACCCACCACTTTTTCTTTGAACGGAATCCAGCCGCCCACGAGGTCTTTGCGCTTTTTCAGGATGGGTTTGATGGACCCTTCGAGAGCCAAATCTTTTTCGGGCGCGTTCATCGTGATATTCCCCTTAAACTGCATCCGGGGCGCAAGTTGGAGGTTGTCTTTTTCGGCTACCTCCGCCGTTGCCGTGGTGAAATAGGTTTGGGTTGGTGGCTGATTTTGCGGTTGAACCCGTCCGGCCCGGCGTTTGGGGGGTTGCGGTTTTGCCACGCCATTCATCGTGACTTCAGGAGCGGCCTGTGCGGTTTCATCTTTTTTCGCAGGCGCGATGGCCGCTAACTTTTCGGCTTCGCGCAGGTCAAAACTGCCCATTTTTATGCTTGCCGTATCGCTCATGGCCGTAGCAAACTGATAGGTAGCATTGCCCGAAAAGCGCGTTCGGCTCACAATCTGAATGTTGCCGTTTTTTAGCCGGTGGAAACGGCTCACTGTGTCTAACTCTAAGCGGGCGTTTTTCAGGGCCGCCATTTCGCCGTTGCGCTTCACCGACACCATGCCCTTGTCGGGATAAATCCGGGCATCGGCGGCATTGATAAACGGTACACCGCTGATATTCAGGGCCATTTTTTCGACATCATACAGCGCGGCTGCCCCGTTGAAGGTCAGATTTTCCTGGGTTTCGCCCGTTGCCGTAAAGGTTGACGTTTTCACATCGCCCCGCATGGCAATGGTTTTGGCGGCAATGTTCCACTGCGCCCGGCCAATGTTGGTTTTGTAGGCCGCAAACGGAAACTCCATCACCGAGTTCACCGTATCGTCGAGACTTTGGCCCTGCCTGGCGGGCATTGCCAGATTAACCACATTTTTGACCTGATTAAAGTCAACGTTCACGTCGCTGCCGAGCAAAATCGGTTTGTTGGCAATCCCTTTCTGGGCTTCGCCGGGCAGGATTTTGAAGTTGGCATTATCGGCCAGAAAGCCCTCTTTGTTGAATTTGATCTTCTCAGAGATGGCTTCCGAATCTTTCCGGCGCAGGGTTCCGTTGCCAAACAACCCCGCCGACCGCACCAGCAGATTCCCTTCCAAATTAGTGGTGGCGTTGTAAAAGTTAAAATTATTTTTCTGGGTCATCAGCACCAAACTATCGCGCTTGGGATACCAGTTCATACTGAAATTATTGACCTGTACCTGCGGGAAGTAAGCGGCACTACCACCCTTACCGATGGTTCCCTCCTTGATTTCGCCCTTCTCGCCCGATGCCAGCAGCGAATCGGTCATGAACAAAATACCGCTCGTGTTGAGCGATGTGGTCAGGTGGTTCAGCACACCCGATGACCGCAGACCGCTTTTATCCATGACTAAATCACCCGAAAATTTCACGGTTGACTTCGTGCCATACACCGGATAACCCGCGTCAGGGGCTTTGTGCACAAAACCGAGCGTGTTGTCGGGCATGGTTTTGAGTTCGGCCTTGAAATCGGGGAAGATACCGCCGGAGTGGAACGTTCCCACAAACGAGATGTCGCCCTTGCCGAGACTGTCGTTGTCAATGGCCGGGATTTTGAAATAGACCTTCTCGCTGTATGTGGCGTTTCCCCGAATCGGCTGGTTAAAATAAACCGTCATGCCTTCGGGCATCACCAGCCGCTGCGTGGTTTTTTTGTCTTTCATCCGGCCCGACCGATTGTCGGCGGTAGCGAAATAAACCATGCCGACATTCTCGTACTTGATGTCTCCGCCCACTTCCTGCGAACCGCCTTTGTCGGCAATCTTCTGCGGCACAAACGTGATGGAGTCAATCTTGTTGAGATTCATGCCAAACTTATCGTAGTCGAAGGCTAAGTTTTGCCCGGAATACCGAAACGTACCCGCCTTGAACTGCCCGTTGAGCATGAACGACCGGCCCTTGCCCACGCGCAGAATTTTGTCAGCCGGAATCCCGAACAGTTTGAGCGAGTCACTGACCGTGAACCGCGAAACGCCCCTGATCGTGAGCAGATTATCGGCCAGGTTGATACTGGCATTTTTCACGCTGTCGCTCGATACGAAGGTGGACTGCACCTGAAAATTGTCGAAATCGCTGAGGTTGTTGTAGGCCAACACGTACAGAATTCCCTTGCGGCTCAGGTGCATCATGCCCGAAGCGTCGCGGTCAACGTAGCCTTCCAGCACCATCCTATCGAGCGACCCTTCGAGCGAGTTGACGTTTACGTTCGCAAACCGGGCGAGGTCGTCGGCCAGAAAGGTCTGGTTTTTGGTTTTCGAGACGTAACTCGCGGCCATCTGCAAGGGATGAAAACCGTAGTCAACGGTGAGGTCAGTGTAGCGTTGGGGCAGAAAATAATCGAACGACTCAAACCGCACCGGCACCTCGCGCTTAGCCCCAACTTGGTACAGATCAACCTTCCGGCGCGGCACGTCCCACCGCAGCACTTCGGGCAAAATATAGAGTTTGTGGTAGCTGTCGCTGAACGGCACCCGCCCGTAGGTAGTACGGTCGGTGCGGTTGAGCCACATAACGCGCTGACTCTTATCGAATTTCATGTTCACCGACGGGTGCGTGATCGAGTCGGTCAGTGATTGGTTGGTGGCGGCTTGTGGCTTGTTATTGGTAGCCAAACCGGCTGAGGGTTGCGCTGCGGACGAGGCCGGTGTTGCGGCTGGTTTTCCGGCTTTACCTTTTCCCGCTTTGCCTGTTCCGGCTTTGCTCTTCGCCGACGATGCCGGTTTTGCGGGCGAATCCCACCCATCCGACGGGTTGCTGCCGGTTGTTTTGCTGTTCGGCTGTTTGCTGTTCACTGGTAACTGTTTACTGTTTACTGACGACTGACCACTGCTCACCGAACCGAGATAGCCCGTAAAAGCGGCATACTGCGCCGTGATAAGCCCCAGAGAATCAGCAAATTCGATCTTACGGGCCACGATTTTGAGCGCGGGTTTGCCGTTATCCTTTATCACCAGAATAGCCGGGTTTCTGCTCGCCGAAGCGCCCACAATCCGAACGCCCTCTAAGGCCAACCCACCCCGATACTCGATGTCTTTGCCGAGGTCTGGCAGGGCCACGTCGTTTTGCCACGACATAAACCGGGGATACGTTGCCACCGCGCCGGGTGTTCGTTTTTTGCTGACGTACTCAAAAACGCCCGTTACGGGTTTCAGGGCCGGGTAAGTCAACGTCACATCGTCAGCGGTCAGGCGGGGGTTTTGGGTGGTCAGGGCGTAATCGCCGAACGTCACGAAGATGTCGGCCCGGCCCGCGTTTTCCCAGGTAAACTTGCCGCCCTTACCCACAAACACCCCCGCCGACAGGAGTAAATCGCCGGTGGTTTGGGCCACCACTGCCGAATCACCGGCAGTGGTGATGGCGAGAAACCCATTTTTGAGCGTAATCACGGCCCCGGTCACGTCGGGGAGCCGTTTCCGGTCGGGGATAAATGTTCGGCCCGCTACCGGGCGCAACGCACCCGAATCGGTAGCGGCAACGGGAATCGGATCGTCCCAGCCATCAAACCGCGACGAATTAACGGTGGCCGATGCCGGAGCCGAATCGGTGCTGCTGCCCGGCGTTGCGTTTGCCGGTGCTTCGATAAACCGGAGCGAAAACGTACCGCCGAGGGCGTAGAGTTTATTGAAATTGCCGGTATAAAACAATCGTCGTTCCAGAAACAAACGCATGGTTTCCAGCACTTTAGCGAACATTTTGGCATCACCGGCGGCAAATTGTTTTTCGGCAACGGTCACAAACTCACCCACGTCGGCGGGCTGCTGATCGGGACGTTGGGTATAAACGGCGTTGTATAATCCCTCGAACAAGGGCGTGAAATGCACCGCCGGGAGGTATTTTTTCTGGTTCATCTGCCGGCAAAGCGTCATGATGCGCTGTTTCTGTTCGGCAGTCAGCCGCGAATAGGCCCAGACGGTTTCGAGGTTTTTTTCGGCCCGCGCCGACGTTGGCCCGCCCGTTGCCATGAGTTTTTGCAGATCGGGCAAAAACTGGTCGGGGTTGTCGGTCAGTCGCACGGCCTGACCCAAAGCGGCAGTGGCCGAGACAAGAAGCAGTAGTATGGCCCGTTTTATCATACCCTTAAAACGGAATCGGGGGCGGTTCGTTGCGGGCGGGGCAAATTTTGTCGCTGTGCGCTAATCAGTCAGGGGAAAAAACTTGCCAACGTGGATTTATTGAGTAGGTTTGCGCCATGCTTAACAAAATTGTGCAAAACAATATTGTAATGTTTAAATTTCTACTCAGAAACCTATCATTCATTTACTTCTTACGTGCCACGTAACTAAGTAGTAAATAGCTGATTGTCAACTGTGTAGCGTACAATTTTGATTAGCCAACAGTTCTGGAATCCTAAACCAACTAATGGCATGAAAACTATACTACTTCTGAGTCTCTGGCTGGTAGGCCAGGGCATTGTGGTGGCCCAAACGTCCACCACGCTCGTTGCCAATGGCGCGATCTGGCGTTATTCTGACAAAGGCTCGCAGCCGCCTGACCAAACCCCGGCTGCCAGTACCTACACCTGGAAAGACCCCGGCTACGACGATTCAAGCCCGGTGTCATGGTCGGCAGGACCGTCGGAATTAGGCTACGGCGATGGCGACGAAGCAACAACGGTAAGCGACGGCGGCAATCCGGCCAGCCGATTCATCACCACTTATTTCAGAAAGACAATCACCGATGCGGGTGTGCTGACCCGCTACCGATACAAGGTGCGCTACAAACGCGACGATGGCATCGTGATTTACGTGAACGGAACCGAAGTCCGACGGGACGGTATGCCCGACGGAGTCATCACAAACACAACGGCGGCCACGCTATTGGTTGGCGGGGCCGACGAGAGTACGTTTTATGAATTTTACCTGCCCAACGGCGCACTCCGGCCCGGCAACAACGTGCTGGCGGCTGAGGTGCATCAGGTTGGCCCAACCAGTTCTGACATCACGTTTACGCTCGAACTGATTGCCGAGTCATATAGTACCGTGCTGGCCCCGGCCCCGTTGCCGGTTCTGTCTGCTACGGCAACAAACTGGAAGTACCACGACGCAGGCAGTAACTTGGGAACGGCCTGGCAAACCATTGGTTACGACGATTCATTCTGGCAGCAAACCAACATTGGGAGCGTGGCCCGCAATCGGATGGGCTACGGCGAGACCACCGACCCAAACGCCAACACCATTAATACGGCAATCAGCAATCCGTATAATGCCGACCCCTATACCAACTACATCAGCTACGGGCTTGTGCAAACGGCCAAGTTTCAGACCACGTATTTCCGTAAGAAAATCAACATTCCGAACGTGGCCGCCAACACCTACGAACTGCGGTTCATGCGCGACGATGGCATCCTGATTTACGTGAATGGCACCGAACTGCCCCGCGACGTGAACGGCAACGCCAACAATATGCCCGTTGGCCCGGCCTCATTCAGTACCGTAGCCACGACTGATGCCGTCAACGAAACGGCGTGGCTGGCGTGGCAACCCGTCAGCGCATCGCTGCTCCAAAACGGTGATAATATCCTGGCCGTTGAGGTGCATCAGGCATCGGTAGGCAGTTCAGATATTACTTTTAACCTGGAGATGCGGGCGGTTGGCACGGCTACCCTGACGCGGGGGCCGTACCTCCAGATGGGTACGCAAACCGGGGCCACCATCCGCTGGCGAACCGATGTGCCAACCGTTGGAAAAGTAAGCTACGGCCTGTCTGTCAGCATTTTAACGGGTAGCGTAACCGAATCCGTCGGCACCACCGAACACAGTCTGAGCCTGACCGGGCTAACCCCCGACAGCCAGTATTTTTACAGCATCGGTACGCCCGCGCAGGTGCTGCAACAGGGGCCGGATAATTATTTTCTGACCGCACCGCCCGCCAACACCACCCGTAAAATTCGGGTGGCAGCCTTTGGCGATTGCGGTAATAACATTGTTGCCAATAACCAGGCAAAGGTGCGCGACACGTTTATGAGTTTCCGGGGAAACACGCCCACCGACCTCTGGACGCTCATCGGCGATAATTCGTATGATGGCAATGACGCAGACTACCAAATCAATTTTTTTGGAGCTTACCAGGGCGGGCTGATGAAAAACGCCATGCTGTTCCCGATTCCGGGTAACCATGACTACTATACGTCGCCCCCGCAATCGCCCATTCCGTACCTGTCTATATTCAGCCTGCCCGCCAATGCCGAGGTTGGTGGCGTGGCATCCGGCACCGAAGAATGGTACTCGTTCGACTACGGCCCGATTCATTTTGTGATGCTCGACGGATACGGGACGAAAGACGTAGGCGGTGTGCAAAGGAAATTTTATGACGACACCGTGAGCCATCCGCAGGTAATCTGGCTCCGGCAGGACTTGCAGGCGAACGCCAAAAAATGGACGGTGGCCTACCTCCACTTTCCGCCCTACTCGCAGGGGTCACACAACTCCGAAACCGAGACCGACCTGATTGCCATCCGGCAGAAAATCAACCCTATTTTCGAGCGATTTGGCGTAGATATGGTGCTAACGGGGCATAGTCACGTGTATGAACGGTCGTTCCCGATTCACGATCAATATGGCCCCATGGCCGACTTCGTCAGCAGTCCTGCTACCTACCGTTTCCCCGAAGACAACAGCACCGGGCGGTATGACGGCTCACCCAATTCGTGCCTGTATAAAAACACGTCGGAGAAAAAAAAGCAGGGAACGGTGTACGTTGTGTCGGGGTCTGCCGGGGCCTTGGAGCATAACGCAGCCTTGGGCGATCACCCGGTGATGGTGGCGACGCAAAAACTCGTGGGCGGTTCGTTCTATTTCGAGGTCGAAGACAACCGGCTCGATGCTAAGTTTATCCAGGCCAACTCCACCACGTCGTATAGCATTGCTGACCAGTTCACGATCATGAAAAACGTGGGTCTCACCCAGTCCCTGACCGTTTCGGCGGGGCAGTCGGTTACGCTTATGGCCTCATTCATAAGCAATTATCAGTGGAGCAATCCCGCCAATGCAACATTCACGGCGGCAAGCCGGTCGGTGGTGGTAACGCCCGGCAGCAGCAGTACCTACGTTGTGCGCGACGGTCAGCAGTGCGTTCAGGATGTGTTTACGGTTCAGGTCTGTTCGGCTTCGGCACTGTACACGGTTAAACCGGGTAGCTGGACAGACCCCACCGTGTGGTCGTGCAACCGAATCCCAACCCTGACCGATACCATTGCGCTGAAACACCCCGTATCGGTGCCGACGGGGGTGGTGGCCCACGCGCTGCGCGTGAGTTATGACCCCGGCATCACCCTGCAATTTGGCAGTAATGCCCGGTTGCAGTTAGGGTTATGAGCAATGCGTATAAGTCACTTATCCCCCCCTTTTTTTGACTTCACAAATGTATCCCGGCTAACGGATTTTTGGATGAGGGTATCGGTATCACAGGTAAGTAGTTCAACGAGCGTAAATCCGTAGAAAGCTGCCACGTGCGAAAGTTGCTCCAGCACTTTATAGTCCGTGCGCTGCTCCAGCCGACCGTATGACGACTGATCTATGTTGAGTTCAAAAGCAACCGTTGACTGGGCGTAACCGTACAGTTCACGTAACCGACGAAGTTTGGTATCTAAGGTGTACATAACAATAGAAAAGTGAAGAGTAGAAGACAAAACTATCCGCATAACTATATGTCGGCTATTATGTTTTGCTTATTACGAAAACAATAATTTGCCGGTTCTGCTGCTTTGAAAATTTATGCGTTTTCTGCATAAAGTTATGCGTAAAACGCATAGGAATCAGGCTGGCAAGGCCACACCTTTGTCTCAATAAAACGCAAAACGGGCTTATGAAAACGACGGTGCTATACAGCCTTATTCTGCTGACGCTGTTGGGCGTGGGCATGGGCTGCAAGAAAGAGGTGGAGGAGGTGAAACCGCCGGTGGTGGTTAGTCCGCCGACCTCAACAACGACCCCGCCCGTTGCTACCACGTCAACTTCGCTGACTACTGTTTTGTTGACCGACTACCCGCCCGGTTGCCGGATTGCCCGAACCATCTACAAAACGCTAAGTGCTGGCCGGGACAAGTCTATCATTTTTGACCCGGAAACTGTCACGCTGGAGGATGGCCGGAAAGTGGAAGTGAGTACAACGGTAATTGCTCAGTATTTTTATGATGCAAGAGGACAGATAACAGATAGAAAGCAGAAAATGCTACTGGGATCATGGAATTTCAACTATACTTACACGTCAACTGCGCTCTATATCAGAAACGAAAGCAAGCGTGATGACGAACAGAAATCGGTAGTAGGGACTGATACTATACGCTTAAACGAACAAGGCTATATCTTACGATTAGATAGTAAACCTGGCCCTGCACTCTACTTCTATAATCAGCAGGGGCAAAGGCTCGGCAAATACGGAAATATACCCGCCTTATTTAACCAATATCAGAATGGCAACCTGATTCGGGAGGTATTTACGGGGGTAGGATATACCGTTAATGGGCAACGGGTTGATATGCCGGACGATTTATATACCTACCGCTACGATACTCTGCGGCCTAACCTGCCTGTCATTTATCAATTTGAGGGCAAGGCCAGCCGTAACCTGCCCATCGAACGAATTGATTACTCGTCGGAACTGCCATCCGGCCCGGTCTATCGCAAGAGTTTTACCTATTTCTATGATGCTTTGGGCCGGGTTAAACGGCGCATAACCTACGGCAAAGCCCTTAATCCGCAATGGGGTTTAGAAGATGATCTCTATGGTATCGGCGTAACCGATTTCGAGTACGAAAACTGCCCGTAATACTTCCTGCTGCTTTTTGATTTGTGCGTTCTGATTGTCTCCTGAGGGGCAACCCGGCTGTTGCTTTGTCTTTTTTGTTCACTCTAATTTCTTACGATTATGTACCAACGTATTTTACTTTGGCTCATCGGCTGCGGTCTGATGGGAACCGTGCAGGCACAAAACGCCCTGCGATTCGACGTGAGTTTACCGATAGACGGGGCTGTTTATCAGCAGAATAACAGCGGAACGGGCGAGATTTATGTGACGGGAACAATCAACTCACTCTCGTTCAGAAACGGCATTCGGGGGGTGCCAACGGCTCAGTTGCGGAAGTTAGACCGTCTGACGGGAACAATTCTGTCGGGGTCGCCCATCAATGTGTCATTGAGCCGGGTTAGCCAATCCACATTCTTCTACGGTACGGTAACGGTGCCAAAGGGCTGGTATCAACTCACGGTCAGTCAGGCGGGGGTAGCGTCCATAACACGCAAAGTGGGCGTGGGTGAGGTGTTTATAATTGCCGGGCAGTCGAACGCACAGGGCTTTTGCCCGGACTTTCAGTCTAATCAGGCCGTCAGTACACAATTACTGGATGCAGTTCGCGTGTCACCCAAAGTAATTGCGGTGCTGGATGGCAAAAACCCAAACGACACTCTTGACCGGGATATGCCCGGCTCTTATCGCACGATAACCGAGTTAAAATCGACGGCAGAGGTTGCGGTAATTGGACCAAACGGCCAGTGTCGCTGGTATTGGGCTTCGGCTGCGGCTCAGTTGTCAGACGCGCTCGACGCGCCGGTGGCTCTGTTTAATGCGGCCTACTCTGGAACCACAATCACTAACTGGGTCACCTCTGCCAATGCCGATAATCGTACATCAGGTGGAGGGGGAACACCTGATGGTACCGATAAACGTTATGCTCCAGGGTCTCCGTTTTACTTTTTTGCTAACACGCTCCAGTTACTAACCAACGTTTATGGGGTGCGGGCCGTGCTCTGGATGCAGGGTGAAACCGATAATAAAGCCATTCTACAAACGAACAATCTTGTTCCTAATCCTGGCGGAGATTACACCCAAGATTGGACGGATAGAATAGTTGTAAACAGTGCGGGCCTTCCTGTGGCATCAAATACTGTTCCTTTAGGCAATGGCAACAAAGAGAGACGCAACGTACAAACTACTCAGAACTACCGCGATAAGCTGGCATATCTGATCACCAAATCAAGAGAGTTTGTGTACAATCCTGATAACCAGAAGATTCCCTGGGTGGTGGCAAAAGCCTCGCTCATTCTGGGCCAGACAAACTCAATTATCACTGACGGTCAGACGGCCAGCCTCCTGGGAGACGCTGTTATACAAGGCCCAAACCTGGATAATATCGGAGCCAACCGGCGTTACACCACAGGCTCTGATGAGCCGGTACACTTTGTCAACAGTGCCTTAGATGATGTGGCTACACTCTGGGCCGATGTCCTGAAAGATATGTGTCTCAATAGCCGGGTAACGCCGTTCACTGTCCAGCGGCAGGGAACTGTGCCGCAGTTAGCCAGTATTTCGCAGGATGGCACGTTGGCCGAAGCACCATCGGGCTATACATGGCGGTGGGTACGAGACAATGGCTCATTTGATGTCAACGCGCCGGTGGGTACGGCGCAGGGTTTGCGGGTTAGTGGGAGCAACCCGGCAGGTTATACCCGGTCAGTTACCAACGCACCTTCGTCGGGAACCTACCGGGCCGTGCTGCAAAACAGCAACGGGCAGTTTATTCTCACCCCAAGCGTCCGGCTTCCCTACACACTGGTAGATGATACCGGCTGTAACCTTAGTATCAACGCTACTGTCAGCAACGCCAATCCCGGCTGTGGTGGGGCTATCAGTCTCAATGCGTTCTGTGATACGGGAGATTGTAACGGCATCAGTTACGCCTGGAGCGGCACCGGGTTCAGCAGTAACCAGCAAAATCCGTCGCTCAACGCGCCAGCCAGCAACGGCACCTACACCTACACCGTGTCGGCCACCCGAAGCGGCTGCTCAACCAGCAGTTCGGTCAATATCAATGTCATTGGTTGCGGGCCAACCGGCGTTGTTTGCTACGAAGCAGAAGGCGGTTCGGGCAACCGCACCCCGGAGAGTAACGGCAGCGCGTCGGGCGGGCAATATGTGGGTGGCTTCGGCGGGCCTGGTGAATACATGGATTACGCCATCAACGGCGTTCCATCGGCGGGAAACTATACGCTCAGCCTGTTCTACGCGTCGGGAGAAACACCCCGTATCGGCCTGAAAGTCAACGGTAACACGGTCTCAACGGTTACGCCCGGCGGCACCGCAGGCTGGACAAACTTCCGCGAGACTACGACCACCATCTCCCTCAACGCGGGTAACAACACCATCCGGGTTCAGGGAGATGGCGGGCAGTTTACGCTCGATAAACTTTGTGTCAACGCGGGCGGCACCCCACCCACCACTACCGGCTGTGATTTCGCCGTTGCCACCCCAAGCGTCAGCAATGCCAATCCGGGGTGCAGCGGCAGCATAAACCTCAATGCCAACTGCGCGGGCAATGACTGTGGCAGTGCCGGTTTTGCCTGGACGCTCAACGGCACCAACGTCGCTACCGGGGCTACCCCCGGCAGCATCAGCGCACCGGGTAGCAACGGCGGCTATACCTACACCGTGTCGGCTACCAAGTCGGGTTGCACCACCAAAACTGGCAGCGTCGGCATCACTGTCAGCGGCTGCGGCACCACGCCACCAACCACCACCGGCAATTGCTACGAAGCCGAAGGTTATCCGCGTTCTGCCGGTACAGAGGTATCGTCGGGCGGCAATGCGTCGGGCGGGCAGTACGTGGGTGGTTTCGACGGGGCCAGCCGTTATGTGGACTTTGCCGTAAACATGACCTCGGCGGGCAGTTATCCCCTGACGTTCTACTACGCATCGGGCGAGTCGGGCGGCCACATTGACTACCGCATTAACGGGGGCGCGGTGGCGGTCAAAGGCATTGACCCCAACGGGTCATGGAACCAGTTTCAGCCCGCATCAGCGGTACAGGTAGCCCTCAACGCCGGAGCCAACACCATCCGGGTGCAGGGTGGCTTTCGCTTCACGCTCGATAAGATTTGCGTCAACGGCGGCACTACCACGCCCCCAACCACCCCACCGACAAATGCCAACTACGCCAGTTCGCTCGACGAAGGCAGTTGTCAGACCGTAGCGGGCTGGGCCTTTAACCAAAACACCCCCGCTCAATCAATCACGGTTGATATTTACCTCAACGGGCAATTGGCGCAAGGGGGCTACCCCGCTACAAATCCCCGGCCTGACGTAGCTACTTACTATGGCACGGGGAGTAACAATCAGTACGGCTTTTCGTGGCCGGTGCCAGCGAGTTACCGCAACGGCGGCAGTTTAACGGTGTCGGTACGCTACGGCGGTACGAGTCAGGACATCAACGGCAGCCCCCGGTCGGCGGGGACATGTAATGGTAGCCGGGTGGCAGCGGTGGTTTCGGAGCCGGATGCTGATACGGATACGGGTCTGGTTATCAGCCCGAATCCATCATCGGGGCGGGTGTCGGTGCGGTTTCGGCTGGTAGCCGGTGAGCGGGGCAGTCTGTCGGTGCAGAGCCTGACGGGGGCCGTGTTGCAAAGCCGGGCGGTTGTTGGCACGGGCGCGGCTCAAACCGACGTGCTTGACATGGAACGCGAACCGGCGGGGCTGTACCTGATTCGGGTGTCGGGCAGTAGTGGCAAGGCCCAGACGGGCCGGGTGTTGTTGATGCGGTAGATCGTTGTTGCACCAGTCTCTACACCTTCATCGCTCAGGACTTTAGCAAAACCGTCGTTAGGCCGCCACTTCGACTACGCTCAGTGTGACCCAACGACGGTTTTGCCAAAGTCCTGTCTATAAGCAGCAAGGCGCGGAATCATTCGATTTCGCGCCTTGCCGCGTTTGGCTATTTGCTGAATAGCTAACGGGATTTTCTACCCGTTGCCGTTGGCCTCAGTCAACGGCGGCAATCGGCGGTAATCCATCGGCCCAGGCCACCAATGCCCGCGCCGTGGCTGCGGGGTTATCGTCGGCAATGGCCAGATGGCTGACGGTTGCGGGGTTGCGCTGGCTCAGGCCGTGCAGATACGCCCGGTCGTAGTAGTCGAGGGTGAGGTCGGCAACGGTGGCGTAATCGTTGGTGTTCAGGGCGGCAATGCACTCGTTCAGCACCTTACCACCGAGCCGTTTTTCGATGCGTTTGGTGGCCTCGATGAGCAGTTCATGATCAATGCCGGTGTATTCCTGCACCAATCGGCTGACGCGCACCGCTTTGGGTATATCCACAAAAGCCACCGGCGCGGCCCGCATCTGCAACCAAAACGGCATCGGCACAAAACAAGACCCTACGTTCCGGCTTTCGTCTTCGAGCCAGATTCGGCGGGAGTTGTCAAGCCCGCGCCACTCCCCAAAAATCAGGTTCTCGAACTGCTCCGAACCCGGCTGCGGCAACTGCCCGATGGCCCCGTAGCTGGAGCCTTTGTGGTGGGCGAGTCCTTCAAGATCAATGGTTTGCTCGCCGAGGTTGGCTAATTCGTGCAGGATGGCGGTTTTACCCGACCCCGTTTTGCCGCCTAAGATCAGCAGATTACGGGGTTCGGCTAAGCCCGTCAGCACGGCGGTTCGGTAGGCTTTGTAGCCGCCTTCGAGGGTGGTGGGGTGCAGCCCGGCGGTTTGCAGCAACCACGCAAACGAGCCGCTCCGCATCCCGCCCCGCCAGCAATGCACCAGCACCTCGCCCCCGGTGGCGTGGGTAAGTTTGCGGGCCTGCTTCACAAAATCGGCGAGTTTGGGGCCAACAATTTCCAGACCCATCAGCACGGCCAAGTCTTTCCCGGCCTGTTTGTAGCGCGTCCCGACCCGCGCCCGTTCATCATTGGTAAACAGCGGAATATTGATAGCACCGGGGATGTGGGCATGGGCAAACTCGCCCGGCGACCGCACATCGAGAACGGGCAGTGTTTGCGCTTTTTGCAGGAAGTCAGGAACGGAATATGGCATCACAATTGGTAATCCGGGCGTGACGGGGATAGTTCCGGCCCGTCTTTAGTAGTTTATGGCACACTTTTGGCTATAACCAAACCGAAAAAATTTATCTGGTTGATTATGAGCCACTTTACTGTTTCGGTACTCAAAAATTCGTTTTGCCCATCACGGTTTGGTGCGTGTTTGTTGGCTGGGCTACTGCTGGTTTTAGGACTGACGCAAAATTTATGGGCCAAATCCGTGACCCCACCCGCCAAACGCGCCCACATCACCGCACCAACGGCAGGCACCGAAACCGGCAGCATCGGCAATTTAGTCTGGAAAGACAGTAACAACGATGGCATCTATCAGCCAGCCAGTGAATCGGGCGTGGCTGGAGTGCGGCTGGCACTGTACTTAATTAACCAAACCTCGTTCGCACTGAGCCAAACCGTGGCATCGGGATCAACGGGGCAGTACAGTTTCACCGGGCTTGAATCGGGTCAGTATGCGGTGCTGGTTTACAAAGCCAGCCTGCCCGCCAGTTGTTCTATCAGCAGCAAGCCCTTATCCGGCACCGATGCCACGCTTGACTCTGACTTTGATGCGCCTTCGGGTCAAACGCCAATCATTACGCTCGACGTTTCGCAACCCGAAGCCAGCACGGCCCGCAATAATACGACCATTGATCTGGCATTGGTCAACAAGGGTTGCGTGATTCCGGCGGTGGCAACCGTCAGCAGCAGCCGGTCTGCCGTTTGTGCGGGCGCACCCGTCACCCTCACCGCTACCTGCAACAGCGGCACCCCCCTCTGGAGCACCAACGAAACCACCACCCAAATCACCGTTTATCCGGGCAGTACCAGCACCTATACCGTTGTTTGTCAGGAGTTTGCTGGCTGTGCCAGCCCACCAGCCACCAGCCGTATTATTGTAGAACCACTGCCCGATGCCGGCCCCTATCAGACATTGACCTGCACGGGCGGGGTAGTTTCGTCGAGCGCACTATTAACGGCCCAATCCAACACCACCAGCACCGCCGGTGGGTGGTATGCCCAGGCCAGCAACCCCAACGCCACCACCTTTGCATCAGCTACCAGCCTGACTACTACCGTTTCGGGTCTGCAACCGGGCGGCACCTACCGATTTGTATGGGCCAACATCTCCGGCTGTTCAGACGAGACGATCATCACCGTCGAATCCTGCGGAACACCCGCCCGGCTGACACTCAAGAAGACCGTTAGCAAAGCCCGGGCGCAGGTGGGCGATGTGCTGACCTATACCGTTGTGCTGACAAATACGGGCGGCTCAACGGCAAACAACGTGGTGGTAATGAATACGTTGAGTGCCGAAGCCGTTGATGTACCCAACTCGGCGAGTGTGTCGTCGGGGACGTTCACCGCCGGTTCGCCCGCGCAGTGGACGGTTGCCACGCTGCCCGCCAATGCTACGGCAACACTCACGTTTTCGGCCAGTGTGGTTAGTGGCGGGGTGGTTTATTGCAGTGCTGTGGTCTCTAATTCGGCAACGGCGCAGGTCTGTACCAGTGTCCCAATCACCGTTTGCAAAGGCAGCAGGCAGGGATTTGAGCTAACGGCTCCCGCGGGCTATTCGGCGTATATCTGGTATAAAAACGGCACCGTTCAGCCCGTTACTACGCAGAGTTTCACCGCCGTTGGCGCGGGCGAGTATTCGGTAGAAGTCAGCAACGGCCAGAGTGGTAGCTGTCTCGATGGCAGTTGCTGTCCGGTGGTTATCCAGGAAGACGACGCGCTGGCAAGTGCCTCGCTCGCCATTGGTTCGCCAACCTGCGTCGGCAGCGTTCCCCAAACCAACGCCACCCTGACCATAACGGGTTTGGGCAACAATGCCGGTCAATATACTTACCAATACTCGACCGGCGCAGCCTTTGATGCCACCAACCCCATACCGGCCCAGCCTGCTTCTGTCTCAGCCACCATCCCGACAATCAGTGGTTTGGCCGGTGGCACCGATTATACCGTGCGGATTATGGCACCCGGCGGCTGCTACCGCGACCTCGTGATTCGGATCAACAATGCCGACTGCGGCTGTCCGCCCGCGCTTTGTGCGCCGGTGACGATCAAAAAAACCAAGTCGCGGGGGGTGGCAACAGGCGGGTAAGGGGGTAAACGGGTCAACGGGCGCGGGAACGGGTCGGCACGGGCTGGCAACCGGGCCGGTCAGACGGAAGGGCGCGGCATCAAATCGCCGATCTCAAAACCGCCCGCAAGCAATTTTGATACAACGTTACCCGTTTGAATTAAAGCCGCGTTAAACCTCCCGTTCCGGCATTTCTTTTGATGATCCGTTTGCCTTTATGGTGAAGCTATCTACGTCTTTCCTTACCCTGCTCAACTGTTCAATTCGCCGAAACCGGGCCGGAAACCGGGCGGCTGCATCGGTTGCTGCGCGGACGAAACGGCCCGGCATTCAGCTACGCCGAACAAGCCATACCGCGCTCACGGTCAGCTTTGTGCTACTCAGTTTTTCATTGATTTATGGGCAAACGCCCGCCCCGGCCCGCCGACCAGCCGCGCCGAGCCGCCGGGGTGCCGGGGCTGCCACCGCCGACTCGACCCGTGCCAGCGCCCGCGCTGCTGCCCTCAAAGCCGCCCAGGAACGCACCGATAGCCTGCGGGCGTTGAAGAACGCCAACCGGCGGCCAACTCTGAACTGGCCCGACCGATACGCCACGCGCTTCTCCGAAAAAATTCCCCGCTCGCCGTTTATTCTCCGCGACCCGAAAGGCGTAACCAACGATGTCCGGCTTGACCCCAACGGCGGTTTGGCCGTGTATGAGCGCGTTGGCAACGGTGCGCCAGCCACCACCCAGCCCGGAGCCGTTGCGCCAGCCGCGCCCGGTGCCGCCGGCACTACGCAGCAGCCCGCCACCAACAACCTGCCGCCAACGCCCGGCTATCAATCACCCGCCACCAACCTACCCTACCGCCTGCCCGAAACCGTACCGCTCGACAGTTACAATCAGATTCAAAACAAGCGGGCGTTCAACAGCATCTGGCGCGAATACGGCACCCGGCGCGACGGCCAAAGCTCAGTAAGCGGGCGCGGCCTGATTCCAAAGTTAGAACTGCCGCCGATTGTTGACCGTATTTTTGGCGGCACCGCCGTTGATTTCAAACCCAACGGTTTTGTTACGCTCGATTTCGGGTATCTCTACCAGTTTATCGACAACCCCCAGCTTCCGGTGCGGCAACGGCGGCAGGGAAATTTTATCTTCAACGAGCAGATCAGCATCAACTTCAACGGCAAGATCGGCGAGCGGTTGGGCGTATTAGCCAATTACGATACCAAAGCTGCTTTTAATTTCGAGAATGCGCTGAAACTGCAATACAAACCGCAGGGTCTGCTGCCCAACATTCCGCGCCCCGGTGCGCCGGGCGTACCGAGTGTGCCGGGCCTGCCCAACGCCCCCAACCTGCCCGGTATGCCGAGCATGGGCGCACTTGACCCGACAACGGGAATTCCGCAGTTTCAGGCCCAAAACGAGAGCATTATTCAGGGCTTGGAAGCCGGTAATCTAAGCTGGCAACTCAACAGCCAGTTGATTCCGGGGGTGCAGAACCTGTTTGGCGCAAAAGTGCAAACGCGGTTCGGGCGGCTCAATGCCACGTTTGTAGCCTCGCAGCAACGCTCGCGGCAGCAAACCATCACACTCCGGGGCGGTTCGGTGGGAAGGCCGTTCGAGATCAAAGCCAGCCAGTACGACGAAAACCGGCACTTCTTTCTGTCGCAGTTTTTCCGTAATAACTACGAACGCTCGCTCAAAAGTCTGCCCCAGATCACCTCCGGCGTGACCATTACCCGGCTTGAGGTTTATGTTACCAACCGCACCAACACCACCGAAACCCTGCGGAACGTGGCCGGTTTTGCCGACCTCGGCGAAGCAGCCCCCTACAACCGCACCAACCCGTTGGTAACTCCTGCGCCCGGCGCGGGGCCAGCCGATAACCCCGCCAACGCGCTCTACCGCAACCTGACCCAGAACCCGGCCATCCGGCAGGTTGACCGCGCCAGCGAAGAACTTACCGGAACCCTCGGCTTTCAGAAAGGTATCGATTATGACCTCTTGCGCGGGGCCAAACGCCTGACCGACCGCGAATACAAATTTCATACCGAACTCGGCTATATCTCGCTCGTAACGCCGTTGCGGAACGACGAAGTGCTGGCCGTTTCCTACGAATATACCTACCAGGGCCGCAAGCACCAGGTGGGCGAACTGACCGAAAACTACCAGAGTCGGCGCGACGATGAGGTGCTGGTGCTGAAGTTGCTCAAGTCGGCCACGATCCGCAACAACCTGCAACTGCCGATGTGGAATTTGATGATGAAAAACATCTATAACCTGAATACCACGCAGTTAGCCCGTCAGAATTTTCAGTTACGCATCATCTATAAAGACGACCTGACGGGCATTGACAACCCGAACTTTCAGGAAGGCAGTCTCGTGAATCAGCCGTTGGTCCAGGTTTTTGGGATGGACAAGCTCAATCAGCAGCAAGACCCGCAGCCCGACGGCAACTTCGATTTCGTGGAAAACATCACGATTGACAGCCGGTTTGGGCGCGTGATTTTCCCGACGCTTGAGCCGTTCGGGTCATTTTTGTCGCGGCAATTTAACAGTGCCGAACCCGATTTGCGGGCAAAATACGTTTTTGACGAACTCTACCGAGGCACGCAGGCCGACGCGATTCAGGTGACGGCGAAAGACAAATTTTTCCTGAAAGGCTCGTTTCAGTCCGGCGCGGGCGGGCAGGAAGTGCAACTGCCCTACGGCGTGAATCAGAGTTCGGTGCAGGTCACGGCGGGCGGGGTGCCGCTGATGTCGGGGCAGGATTTCTCCTTCGATGGCAGCACCGGGCGGCTCCGCATCACCAACGAAGGCGTGACGAATTCGGGCCGCGAAATCCGCATTACGTTCGAGCAGCCCGACCTGTTTCAGAATCAGATCAGAACCCTTATCGGTACGCGCTTAGATTACTTGGTCAGTCCCGATTTCAGAATCGGTTTTACCGGGATGCGGATGCGCGAGACACCGGCGGGGTTTCTGACGCGGGTGGCTATTGGCAACGAGCCGGTCAACAACACGATTCTGGGTTTAGATATGAACATCCGGCGCGAATCGCGGGCGTTGACGCGCTTTTTAGACCGGCTGCCGTTGCTGCAAACCAAGGAAACCTCGCTGATTCAGTTTCAGGGCGAGGTGGCCCAGATTATTCCGAGTGTGGCTCCCCGCACCAATGATAACTCGTTTGTGGACGATTTTGAAGCCGCCCGTACCGTGTTTGACCTCACCAGGCAACCCAATCGGTGGCGGTTAGGTGCCACGCCGTTGCAGTTTCCGCAGGGCAGTTTTGCCAGCCCGCTCGAATACGGCTACAACCGCGCTCAGGTGTCGGTTTATTCGATTGACCCGTCTATTTATGGCGATAACATCGGCAATGGCATCACTACCAACCTGACCGAAGAAGACAAACGAAACGTGCATGAGCAGTTTTTCCTGCCAACCGATTTGTTTCCCGGCAAATCACAGCCGCCAATTCAATTGCCGCAGAACGTGCTGGATGTCAGCTACTTTCCTGCCGAACGCGGAATGTACAACTACAATCCCGACCTGACAACGGAAGGCAAGCTGAAAAACCCGCGCCGGAACTTCGGAGCCGTGACGCGGGCCGTTACGTCTGACATTGATTTCGACAACGCCAACATCGAAAACATCACCTTCTGGCTCATGGACCCGTTTACGCCGGGGCCAACCGGCAAGGTGCGTGGTAATCCCGACGATACCAAGAATTTTAATAACACCACCGGCGGCAAGCTCATTTTTAACCTCGGCGACATTTCTGAGGACGTAGTGAAAGACGGACGCTATAACTTCGAGAACGGCCTGCCAATCAGTTCAGACGAGCGCAGCAGCATTCGCGGGGTTGATTCAACGGCCTGGGGCCGGGTGACGAAGCAGCAGTTTATCACCAATGCGTTCAGCAATCAGGCCGGCGCACGGCAACAGCAGGATATTGGGCTGGATGGGTTAGACAACGCCCAGGAACAGACGTTTTTCAAGAGATTCCTCAACGACATCCGAACGCGGGTCACGAACACGGATGCCTTTGAGCAGATTGCCCGCGACCCCTCCAACGACGATTTCAAGTACTACCTCGGCGCACGGGCCGACTCGGCGCACTTTGTGGTCTCGCGCTACAAAAATTTTATCGGGATGGAAAATAACTCGCCCGAAAACTCAACCGAAGACCGCTACATCACACCATCGTCAACCAATTTACCTGACATCGAAGACCTCAACGTTGACAACACCATCAACGATAACGATGCCTATTACGAGTATGAAATTGACCTCAGACCCGGCAAACAGGTGGTTGGTCAGGGGTATATCATTGATAAAGTAGAATCAAAAGGCGCAACCTGGTATCTCTACCGGATGCCCGTGCGCGAGTTTGCCCGGAAGGTGGGCAACATCAACGGCTTTAAATCTATCCGGTTTATGCGGATGTACCTGACCGATTTTGAGCAGCCGGTGGTGCTGCGGTTCGCGCAGTTGCAGATGGAATCGAACCAATACCGTAAATACCTCGGTGATCTGAATCAGCGCGGCTTGCAGGAAGTGCCGGAACCCTACGACGCGCAGTTTAAGGTCTCAACGGTCAACATCGAAGAAAACAGTCAGAACGTGGCCGGCACTACGCCCGGTGCCGATCCGAAGTATGTCTATACGGTTCCGCCCGGTTTTATCCGCGACCGCGACTTTACCCAGATTGCCACGGTGCAACTCAATGAGCAGTCTATGGCCCTGAGCGTGACCAACTTGCGCGATGGTGATTCGCGGGCTGCGTTCCGCAATACCAACTTCGATTTTCTGTTTCGCAAGCGGCTCAAAATGTTCGTACATATGCACAATGCCCAGAACGAAAGCGGGCAGGTAGCTGCGTTTATGCGGATCGGCACCGATTTTACCGACAACTACTACGAAGTCGAGATTCCCCGGCTTCAGGCAACCCCGGCTGGCGTGGGGGGCGAAGGCTCCGAAACAGTAGTTTGGCCCACCGAGAACGAGTTAGATATTGCCCTCGAAGACTTCGTGAACCTCAAAGCCGAGCGCGACCGGGCCATCACCCGGCGGTCTCTGCTGCCGTTTTCAGGGAAGTCTGCCGATGGCAAATACAACATCACCGTTGTGGGCAATCCCGATTTGAGTTCGGTGCAGATGATTATGGTTGGGGTTAGAAACCCGCGCTCGCCCGACGAGCAGGCCAAGAGTTTTACGGTTTGGGTGGACGAACTCCGCACCAACGGCTACGACCAAACCAACGGGCAGGCCGCCGTTGGCACGCTAAACCTGAGACTCGCTGATTTTGCGACCGTTACGGCCTCCGGCAAGATTCAAACCTACGGCTTCGGCGGGGTGCAGTCTAAAATCGGCGACCGCTCCCGCGAGTTCACCACCGAATACGGCATCACCTCGGCGATTCAGGTGGATAAGCTCTTCCAGGAAAAATGGGGGCTGAAAATTCCGCTGTACCTCAACTTCGACAACCGGAAGAGCGTCCCGCATTTTAACCCCCTCGACCCGGATATGCCACTCAAACAGGCATTGGAAACCCTGCCCGAAGGCGAACGGAACAGCTACCGGAAGTTAGTCGAAGACGTGACCAACCGGAAGGGCATCAACCTGTCGAACGTCAGGAAAATACGCACCAACACAGCGGCCAAACCGCATTTTTATGACATCGAAAACTTCGGCTTCACCTACGCCTTCAACGAGGGCATCCGCTCGAACATTCTGACGGGCGAGTACATTCAGCGGCAGCAACGGGGCGGCATTGCCTACACCTTTGTGACGCAGCCAAAAGCGTTTGAGCCGTTTAAAAACGTGAAAAGTTTAGACCGGAAATACCTGTTCTGGATCAAGGATTTTAACCTGACCCTGGTGCCGACGCTGGTCTCGATCCGCACCGACGTTGACCGCAGCTTTGTGCGAACCCAACTCCGCAACGCCGACCTGACAACGGTGGGCATCTCCCCGCAAATCGAGAAATATTTTCTATTTAACCGCTTCTACGATGCCACCTGGAACCTGACCAAGAGCCTCGTGATGACCTACCGGGGGCAGGCCAACTCGATTATTGACGAACCCTTTGGCGACATTAACACGCAGGCCAAGAAAGATTCGGTCTGGAAAAGCGTGATGAAGTTGGGCCGGATGAAGAATTTTCAGCAGGATATTCGCTTCACCTACCGCCTGCCGTTAGACAAGATTCCGCTGCTGAACTGGATTGCCGCCGACGCGACGTATTCGGTTGGGTATCAGTTTCAGGCCAACTCGTTCGGCCTGCGCGATTCGACGGGCGTGCTGTTTGGCAATACCCTCCGCAACAACCGCGAACGGGGCATTACCGGGCGCGTTGACCTGATTCAGTTGTACAACAAAATCAAAAGCCTGCGCTGGGCCAATACGCCCTCGCCGGTGCGTAAAAACTTTACCCGCAGCCCCGGCGACGACGAAGACATTGTGCGGTCGGAAAACCGGGTGCTGAAAAGTGTGGTCAGAACGCTGCTGACGGTGCGGGGCATCAATTTTTCGTATTCGGTTCAGGAGTCAACGGTGCTGCCCGGTTTCACGAGCGCACCGCGTTTCTTCGGGCTTGACCGCAACGGTGCGCCGGGCTTAGGGTTCGTGCTGGGCAGTCAGGATAGAACCATTCAGGTGAAAGCCGCCCAAAACGGCTGGACCTCGCCGAGCATTGTGCAGAACACGCCGTTTCAGCAGACCATTGCCCGGAAATTCGATGCCCGCACCACGCTGGAGCCGTTCAAAGACTTCAGGATGCAGCTCGATTTGCGGCTGACGCGCTCCGATGCGTACCAGGAATTTTACCGCCCGCGCACCCTCGGTGGCGAGTTCGAGAGCCAGACCCCGGTCAGAAGCGGGCAGTTCAATATGTCGTTCTGGTCGTTCAGAACGGCGTTTAAGCCGATTCGGGGCGACAATTCTTCCCCGATTTTTGAGCAATTTGAGGCCAACCGCGTTTATTTCCGGGATAAATTCAACGCCGAAAGCAAAGCCGACAACGGGACGGGGTCGTATAATCTGAACTCGCAGGATGTGCTGATTCCGGCGTTTTTCTCGGCATACAGTGGCCGCCCGAAAGAGAAAACCGACATCAATCCATTCCTGAAATTTCCGCTTCCCAATTGGCGCGTTGACTATACGGGGCTTGCCTCGTTGCCCGGTTTCAAAAAGCGTTTCACCAGTTTGACCCTGACCCACAGCTACGTCTCGAATTACAATGTCGGCAATTACACATCGTCGCTCGATTATGGCGCGGCCTACGTGAACTTAGCCGTGATGGGCTATCAGCGCGGCACGATCATCAGCGACCCGACGCTGAGTCAGTACGTGCCGATTTTTGTGATGAGTACGATTACCATGTCCGAAAAATTCGCGCCCGTCATCGGGATTCAGGTGCAGACCAAGAACCGGATTAGCGGGCGGCTCGAATACAACCAAAGCCGCGACGTGGCCCTGAACCTGAGCAACGCGCAGGTGGCCGAACTGACCAACAAAGACATTACGGGGTCATTGGGATTCACGCGGCAAAACGTGCGGTTGCCGTTTAAGGTGGGCGGGGCGGTGAAACGACTGAAAAACGACCTGACTTTTAGCTGCGCCCTGACGTTCCGGGACACGCGGGCCATTCAGCGCAAACTCGATGCCGAGCATATCATCACGGCGGGCAACGTGAATTTTCAACTGCGCCCCCAGGTGAGTTATATCGTAAACAAACGGCTGAACCTGAACGTCTATTTCGACCGAACCTTCAACGACCCGTTGGTATCGAACTCATTCAGGCGGGCCACCACGGCGGGTGGGGTGCAGTTGCGGTTTAGCCTGGCGCAGTGAACTACTGGCACGGGTCGCCCATACCCCTAACCCCCTAAACAGGGGGCTAAAACCATCCTGGATCAAAAGCCGAAGGCTTTAAAAAGCCCCCTATTTAGGGGGTTGGGGGTATGGGGCAGTTGAGCGGGGCGGCCCGTGCCGGTATGAGACCGGGGTAAATCAATTCATGATTTTACTCTTGTAGATGCACTCGATGACCTCCGAAATCGTGGGGTCAACCAGAAAATAGTAGATGTTTTTGCCACTGCGCCGAATGTCGAGGATACCCTTGTCGCGCATATTGATGAGGTGGTGCGAAATCAGCGACTGCTCGGCGTTGAGATTTTTATAAATCGTGGAGACGTTGAGTTCTGCATGCTCATTGAGCATCAGGATAATTTTGATCCGCAACGGGTGAGAAACCGCTTTCAAGACGTAAGCTGCCTTCTCCACTCGTTTGTCGTCATCGGTTTCGTATGTCGTTGCCATAGTCAGGGGTGAATAATACGGGGTATGTGGATTAAATTTAGTGCCTAATTACCGCTAACTAAAAAGTTATTCAGGAAATAAAGTTTTATATTTATTAAAAGGCATCTCACCAATGGTTTTCAGTCATTTAGCCACTACCAAAACGGGTGACGAGCGCGTCACATCGGTTCATTTGAGACGGGTGAGTTGCCGGTGCGTAACGGGTTTATTTTTTACCCCTCCAGCCAATTAAGAATACGCCACTCAGAACCAACGCCGTTCCCACGATTTGCCATACCGAAAAAACTTCGTGCAGCAGCGTGGTTGCGAGCACAATGGTGAATACCGGCCCAATGCTGTTAATGATCGAGGCATTGCCCGACCCAACCCGCCGGACACCCTCGGCAATCAGCAGCGTCGGAATCACGGTAGAAACAACGGCCATCCCAAACGCCAGGGCATAGACCGAAGCGGGGAAATGACTGATAGTCAGGCCGTTCTGCACCGCACAATGCACCACCGTTGGCACCGTAGCGGCCAGCATGGCATAGCACGTGAAGCGTTGCGACCCCACCCCGGCAATCAGTTTATCACTACCGACCAGATACACGGCATACACCAAGCCGCTCAGGATGACCCAAAAAGCCCCCAAAAACAGGTTCTCCTGCCGTGTAGTCCCGATGTTTCCCACAAACGCAATCAGAATACCGCCGTATGTCAGCCCTAAAGCGAGCCATTGCAACCGGCTGATACGCCGACGCATAAACGTAGCGTTCAGAAACAGCACAAAGGTTGGATAGGTGAACAGGAGAATCCGTTCTAAACCAGCCGTGATATAAACCAATCCCAGAAAATTGAAGTAGCTGGCAAAATAATAGCCGGTAATACCACATCCTGCTATTGCCAGCCACTGCCAGAGTGGTAGTGTTGCAGGCGTTGTGCCGGGCGTAGTTTGTTGCCGGATAGCCGTCAACCGGCTTAGGTTCAACAGGATAAGCCCGTAAAACGGCATGGCAAATACCATCCGAAGCGTTAGTAACGAGATCGTATCAATACCAAACTGGTAGGCGGCTTTGATAAAAATGCCCTTGAGTGCGAAGCAAAACGCCGATACCAACACCAACCCTGCCCCCACCCAGTATCGTTTTTGGTTTATGACCGGGCCGGGCGCAACCGTCGCTATATCAACGGGTAACGAGGTTTTATCCATAGTTAGACAACCGTTTAGCCGGGTCGGGCCGTTCCACTATCAAAGGGTTTTACCTGTCATATCGCTAATTACCAAGCCCATTTTGTGATTTAACCTGTTCATAAACAGACCAGTAGGCTTTGGCTGCTTTCTCCCAGCTAAACCGATTGGCCTGCCAGCGCAGCCGGTCGGCCTTGAGTGGGTCTTCATAAAACGCCATCATCCCGGCGCGGAACGTCTCAACCAGCGCGTCCGGCTCGAAACTCGTGAAAAACACGGCCTCGCGCCCCCCGATTTCGGGCAGACTGGTGAGATTTGAGAGAAAAACGGGCTTGCCAACGTGCATCGCTTCAACAACGGGCAAGCCAAAGCCTTCTGACAGCGACGGAAACAAAAACGCTTCGCAGTGGGCATACAACCACCATTTTGTGGGTTCATCAACCGCGCCGGGCATCAGCAGCCGGTCAGAAACGCCCAATTTTTGCGCCTGTTGCCGAATGTGTTGCGCGTAAGAGTGACTGTTGTTACCGGCCAGCACGAGCCGGTAATCCGGGAAGGCTTCGAGCAGCGGCAGCAATACATGGACATTCTTTTTGGGCTGAATGATACCCAGAAACAAGAAAAACGGGCGGGGTTCACTGCCAGATGTTTCTCGCAAAAAGACGGGTGTTTCCTGCGTACCATCTGGTTCAGGTGGTTTGGCGGCCCCGTTATAAATCACCTGTGGATCAACGCCTTGCGGGAATTTCAGATGCTGTTTCACTACTGATTCTGTGTACTGCGAAATCACCGTTACGGCCCTTGCCCGGCTAACGTGCTGCTGTACTGCCGCCGTTTCGCGGGCCTTGCGGACGGGCGAATAGTCGGGTCGTTCGAGGTAGTTCAGGTCGTGAATCGTCAGCACGAGCCGGGTGTGGCGGGCGGGCTGGTAGGCCGAATTTTGGTGGGTGCTGTGCCAGATGTCGAACTCGTCGGTACGCCAGAGTCGGTCGTGCCAGCCAGCTTCGCGGTACTGCACGGTATCGCCAAAAATCCCGGTTTGGCCTTTCGCCACCAAAAACGTCAGTTGCCAGTTGCCGTCGGTGGGCCGCTGCCGAACGAGTTCATGGCCGAGGTTCAGGCAAAACTGACCGAGGCCACTGTTGAGGTCGCGTAGTTTTTCGGTATCAATCAGGATTTTGGTCATTCGCTGCGCTGTCGGTAGATGGTCATTCGCTGCGCTGTCATTCGTAACGTCAACTAATGGCGCGAAGCTACTAACGACAAAGCCAAATGACAGCGCAGCGAATGACTATTTCAACCGCCCCGCCCAGGCAATGCCCCCGCCGATGTGTTGCAGCGCCAACGGGGTTTGAAACGTTTCGGCAGTGTGGCCGATGGCAGTATAAAACATCCGGCCTTTGCCGATCCGGTTTGTCCACGAAATCGGGTGATCACCGCCCATACCCTTCATGATGCCGACGGGATACGTTTTTTCATCAACCGACAGCAACACGCTGATTCCCGGCACGGTACGCGGGTTTTGCCGAAAATTATACCACTCATCAACCTTTCGCCAACGGGCAGGCAGAGTGGCGGTGGCGGGATGGTCACTATTTTCGGTGATGAGTTCAGCTGCGGGCGTTTGCGGAAACAGCGTGTGATCCCGGAAATACGTGCCGATGAGTTTGCCATACCAGGGCCAGTCATACTCGGTATCGCTGGCCGAATGAACGCCCACATACCCGCCACCGGCTTCGACAAACCGCTCAAACGCCCGTTCCTGATCGCGCAGCAGCACGTCGCCGGTGGTCGAGAGGAAGACCACCACCCGAAACCGGCGCAGGTAGTTGTCGTTAAAAAACGCGCCATTTTCGGTGGTAATGATCTGCCAGCCGCGCCGTTTGCCGATGGCCCTGATAGCGGCAATGCCCGCTTCGATACTCTCGTGACGGTAGCCATTGGTTTTCGAGAAAACCAGTACACCATTCGCCACCGGGCCGGGGTCGGCGGGCCGGATGGTCTCGAACGTGGGTTCCTGACCGGGCAGTTTTTTCAGGACATACAACACATAGCCCGTCACGCCAACCGCAATCAGCATAAGAATCATCAGGAGCGAGCCGATAATGCGAAGAATCTTTTTACCCATAGTTTTGGGGACATTATGCGCCAACTCCTGACCTATTTCCGCGACCAGTTTCGGCGCGATTTCCGGCCTGACCTCTACGCGGCTACCGCCGTGTTTCTGGCCGCGCTGACTACCCTGAACTACACCGTTGATCTGGAAGACAGCGTAATTGATGCATACCAGGGCCGGTGGGAACGGACGTTTTTGTATTTTCTGCTGTATGGCACTGCCTATTTTGGCGCGGTCTGGCTCTGGACGTATTTCTGGAAACGGCCCGATGTCTGGCGCAATCGGTTTTTTTGGCAACACAGTTTGGCTGGCCTGGCGGTGTATTCGTTTGGCGTGAGTTTCACGGGTTACGGCGCGTGGAGTCAGCACATTCTTGATGGCAAAATTTACCTGTATGCCTATCGCTGTTTCGGCAACGGGCAAACGCTGCTCACCATTGCCCTTCCGTTGTGGCTGTATCACCGCTTCATTGACCGTGAACCCACCGGGTTTTACGGCCTGAGACCCAAACGCGCCGGGATGAGCGTCTATCTGATTCTGCTCCTGCTAATGGTTCCCGTAATTGCCATAGCCGCCTATCAGCCTGATTTTCAGGCTACTTACCCACGCTACAAAGATACCGGCGCGGCAACCGTGCTGGGGGTTCCGAATTGGGCAACGGCCCTGATTTATGAACTGAGCTACGGCTGGGATTTTGTGCCGACCGAACTCGTATTCCGGGGTTTTCTGGTAATTGGCCTGAGCCGGGTGCTGGGCAACGGGGCCATTTTGCCAATGGTGGTCATGTATGCCACCATTCACTTCGGCAAACCCATTGGCGAAGCCATTTCGTCAATCCTGGGCGGCTATGTGTTGGGTGTGTTGGCGTTGTACACGCGCAGTATTTGGGGCGGTTTGCTCATTCACCTCGGCGTGGCCTGGGGTATGGAGTTAGCCGCTTTCATCACAAAAGCCGGGGCCGTCTAATCACATCATGTAGTTATCTTCTACGCCTGCCCTTCTTTTTTACTGGCGCGGTTAGCTTGCTTGATGCTCTCGCCAATCATGTCCCACTGCTCGGCAGTCACGCTGTCGAGGTGGCTGAATTCACCCGCGCCCAGCACTTCGCCCCCATCAATGGTGATGCTCTCGCCGGTGATGTAGCCCGAAAAGTCAGACAACAAAAAGGCCGCGAGGTTCGCCAATTCGCCGTGTTCACCCACGCGGCCCAGCGGAATCCGGCTCGTAGGGTCCATCATACTGGCAAGTGGTTCGGGAAAGAGCCGCTCCCACGCGCCCTTCGTTGGGAACGGGCCGGGCGCAATCGCGTTGAGCCGGATGCCGTACTTACCCCACTCGGCGGCTAATGATTTGGTCATAATCAAGGCACCACCTTTGGCAACGGCACTCGGCACCACGTATCCCGAACCCGTTGTGGCGTAGGTGGTTGAGATGTTCAATACAGTGCCGGGAATCTTGTTTTCTATCCAATATTTGCCAACGGCGAGCGTGAAGTAATACGTGCCGCGCAGCACAATATCAACCACCGTATCGAAGGCTTTGTAGGATAGCCGCTCGGTTGGGCTGATAAAATTACCCGCCGAGTTGTTGAGCAGGCTGTCAATACGGCCAAATTTCTCGACGGTCAGGGCAATCACGTTTTCGATCTCCATCGGGTTCCGCACGTCGCACTGCACCGCTAACACCGTTCCGCCGGTCTCGGCCATAAGTTCTTCGGCGGTGGCATCAATCACGGCTTGCCGACGGCTGCAAATGGTTACGTTGGCTCCGAGCGTCAAGAAATAGCGGGTCATTGATTTGCCGAGGCCCGTGCCTCCGCCGGTCACGATAATGGTTTTTCCTTTGAGCGCGTCCTCGCGCAACATTCCGGTAGTGTTCATAATTAGTGATGAATGAAGGGTGGAGAGTGATGAGTAAAAAATAGTTTTAAGCAAATTATTCTTCACTCATCATTCAGCACTCTTCACTATGTTTAGTATCCTCTTTCTGATTTTTTATTAAAGGCGGCTTTGCGTCGTTCGACGGTAGCGGTCATGGCCTCGCTGAAATCGGTGGACTGCATCTGACTCGAATTCCAGACGGCCACGTATTGCAAACCCGCTTCTACATCTTTGCCGATGCCGTAGTTCAGCACGTCTTTAGCCCCCTGTACGGCAGACGCAGGCAGGGCGGCAATTTGGCGGGCCATCTCGTCGGCAGCCGCAAACAGGGCTTCGGGCGTGTCATAGACGTGATTGACCAGCCCAATTTTTTCGGCAAAAGCAGCATCAAAATCGCTGGCGGTGAAGGCTAACTCGCGGGTGTAGCCCTGCCCGATGATGTGCGGCAAAAACTGCAACGCGCCAATGTCGGGCGTAATGGCGAGTTTGGCTTCGCGCAGGCTGAATTTGGCATCGGTGCTGCACAGCCGGATGTCGGCAGCGGCAATCATGTTTACGCCCCCGCCAATGCACCAGCCATGCACGGCGGCAATCACGGGTTTGGGCAACTGGTGCATCTTCACGAATCCCGACTGCATAAACCGAATCTGCGCCATGAGTTTGCGTCGTTCAACAGCGAGGGCGTTACCCGAAGCCATCGCGCTGATGCGGGGCAGCATCCGGGCCACATCGAGGCCGTAGCTGAAATGCTCGCCGGAACCGCGAATCACAATGCAACGCACGTCGGGCATTTCATTAATACGGTCCATTGCCTGCGGGAGTTCGTCCCAGAACTCCGGCCCCATGGCGTTGCCTTTGCCGGGGCCAAGCAGTGAAACCGTCATTACGCCATCGGCGTGGTCGAGAGAAAGCGATTGATAGGTTGGGGTCATCGTCAGAAATAGTATGCCTGCATACGGTGTGGTAAAATTAGGGGATGAATTTAGATTTTGTTCAGAATATAACGTCAACTCGGTCGCTATATGCCACCAGTAGGTCATGCTCGTTAAGGAGTGCAGTAATTTCTGACCAATAGGCCGAAAAGTAGTTGTGTAAACCAGCCAGGGTCTGATTCCCTAACCGAAAATGAACCACTTTGGGACGTTGGCGGGCCACAAGTGAGCGGTCATAGAAATCACTGTCTTTAGTAAGAATAACCAGGTTGTCTCGGAGCGCATGCTGCCAGATTTCGGTGTCTGGCAAGGTAGTCTGGATGTCGGCCACGAATGAGAATTCGGGCTTATTGAAAAAGCGAAACTTCTTTGGCAGGTTCACATCGACCAGAAAATTCATGCCGCCATTCGTAAAGGATATGAATCAACACGAATATCGGCCAGCATAGCTGCGTACTCAAGAGAAGCCCGAATGTCGGCTTCTTCCAGGTATGGATAGGCTTCCAGGAGATTTTCGGTCGTTTCTCCGGCGGCCAAATATTCTAAAATTGTTTTGACTGTAATCCGCATCCCACGAATTGTTGGTCTCCCGTTGCACACATCGGGCTTTATGGTAATTCGGTTTGATGACAAAATCATTTCAAATAATTGTTTGAGTTGAGCCACAAAATACGGCAAAATTAACCTAATGTGGCTGCGCCAAAGCCCGACGCGCCGAAGCCGTTGCCGTTGTAGAGCATGAGCCACTGATTGCGGTGTTGCAGCACGTGGCCGTAGTCCATCATGTCAGAATCCCAGCCATCGGCAGCCCGTTCGATACCGGCGAGGTCGTCGCGCCGTTGCCAGCTAATGCCATCTGCCGATTCGGCGTAGCCCATCCGGTAACTCCGCGATACGTCGGTGCGGTAATTGGTTGCGTTGCGAAACGAGAAATACATTTTGTATAGATTGCCCTCTTTATACACCGTTGGCCGACCGATGGCATCCGTAAACTCGTCGTAACCGACGCAGACCTGCCCCGTGCGGTGCCAGTGGATACCATCCTGAGATTCAGCGTATTTGACATCATAGAACGGTTCTGGCCGCCCCGCAATGACTTCGATTTTAGTGCAGGACAGATACCACATCCGCCACGTGCCGTTTTCGATCATCACGCAGGGCTGGGCCACCCACACCTGATCAAAAACATACCTGTCGAGGATGGGGCCGGTAAACATCCGCTCAAACGTCAGCCCACCGTCGCGGCTCACGGCCAGGCCAATACCAAGCCGGTAACTGGCCGTGCTGCTCACGTTCCAGCCGGTGTAGTAGAGCCAGATTTCATCGGTTCCGTCGGCAGCTTTCACGGGCAGAAACCACGAGGGCATCGTGCCGGCTTCGTCAAACATCCCCACTGCGCCGTAGCTCAAACAGGGCTTGTTATGCACATACAGCACGTTGTTGAGGTCGTCGGCAGCGAGTTCGACAAACGACGTGGCCGAGCGGCTTTGCCCGTCGCGGGTCGAGAAATAGACCCGCAGGCGGGTTGGGTCGTTGGGCAGGGGAAAGCCAAACGGCACCTGGGCGTGGGTTCGGCTGAAGGGCATGGCCCCGGTAGGTTTGTAGATGATGCCTTTTTTTGTCCAGTTCATAATCGATCAAAACGTGTTGATTGCCAGTATATTCTGTGCTTTTGGCAGGCCATTAATCCGGTCGAGACGGACATAAATGCGGGCATCATTTGCCATACCCACATACCGGTAATGCGCCTTCACGAAGGCACCGAGCGGTTTTATGATTTCGTGGCCCTGGGTTTTGCGGTCGGTCATCCACATATTCTGGCTACCCACAGCGTCTATAAAAACGGGCGGAAACGAACGGTAAAAATCGCGTAGATACCGTTGCTGATATACGGGTGTCATCGCGCTCTGGAACACGCACCGTTCCGAGTGATTCTCTGCCGTTCCCTGGTGCATATTTGCACTCACGTAATAGTCGCACCGCCAGCCCCAGACCACGAGCGGTTCGGCATCGTTGGCATATTTCCGAATCTGCTGCACAATGGGCGGCTGTGGCGTTGAGAGACCAAGTCGGTTACACGGATAAAACCCGGGTGATACGTCCTGAGCGTAATTCAATGCGCTTTTCCCGGCCAGAACAGTCAGAAACAAAACCGGAGCCAGCAGCGGAACCAGCCTAAATTTGGGATTTTTGTGCGGCAGCAGCAGTAATTTCCAGGCTAAGGCCAGCAACAAAAGCAACGGGCCAGCCATAAAAAAGAAATAGTGGACAAACTCGGTGCCGGTGCGGGTAACCGTATAAAAAGCCGCCAATACCGACAAACTGATAAACCCGGTCCGCGCTCCCCAACTCTCTGACCAGGCCGGGCGTTGCGGCATCGTGCTATACCGGCCAATGGCCGCAAGCGTGACCAGCACACTGAAAGCGACCAACGCGCCAAACTCCTGACCTTTAGCCAGATGTCTCGGAAAATTCAGACTATTTTGCCAGTGGTCGGTATTGCTGCCGTAACGGAGATTACCCTCGATATAAAACAACCAGAAGTCATCGTATAAGCCATTGGCCCAGGCCATGCCGACAAACGCTACCGGGAAAATCAACGCGCCAAGCCCCAGCAGTGCCAGTTGCGTTAGTTTGGGTAGCCAGGCGGTTGGTTGCCGAAGTACGCTTACCACAACCCCTACCCCCAGAACAGCCGCCAACGGCGCACCCTGTAATTTACCCAGCGGCACCAGACCCAGCAGCAACCCGATTAAAAACAGGGTGCTATATGCCGGTTGCCGCCGGGTATCTACACCCGAAAATAGCCAGGTTCCGGCGGATAGTAAAAGAACAGGTACTAACTCACTGCAATAGCTCAATATGTCGCCATTGTGAGTCAGGCCCAGCGTAAACAGTGCGGGTAACAGGGCTAACCGGGCGGGTTGCTGACCAAACCAGTTGCGGGCCGTTTTGTATAGAAAAAACAAACTGGCGGCAATCAGCAGAAAGCCCAGGAGCCGGGCCGATATATAGTCGAAGGGCAGGCCAAACCACGACGGAATAATGAGCGCGTAACTGTCTAAGGGGCCAATGGTGGTGCCGTCCACAGAGCGAAAATACACCGGGTCATAGCGGCCTAAAGTCAGACCCTGGGTAATCATCTGGCTCTCGTCGGGGTTGATTTCCCGGTTATAAATGATACTCGGCAGGCGCAGAAAAAACAACACCGCCAGCGTGGCCGGTACAAACCAGCCCTGCCAACGGTGCGAAAAAAACAGTAGCCATGCTAGCAATCCGCCACAGAGCAGAAACGAGAGCGCGGTATGAATAACGGGGAAAGTAGCGAAGCCGGAGAACATCGTTAGGTGGTCGTTGCCAACCGGGCCACCATACCATCGTGAATTTCGACCATTGTCTGGTGCAGGTTGTATGTCCAGTCCCAGCCGGGGTAGTGGGCCTTAAATTTGCTCAGGTCAGAAACGTACCAGATATGGTCGCCGATGCGGTTGGTATCTGAGTAGCTGAAATTCATGGTGTTACCCGAAATTTCTTCGCAGATGCTGATGCCTTCGAGCATCGACACGTTGGCATAGCGGCCACCGCCTGCATTATAGACCTCACCGGCGCGTGGATTCTGGTAAAAGTGCCAGAACATATTTACCAGGTCGTGGCTGTGGATATTATCCCGAACCTGCTTACCCTTGTAGCCGAAAATGGTGTAGTGATTGCCCGTGATGGCGCACTTCATGAGGTAGCTCAAAAAGCCGTGCAGTTGCGCCCCGGAGTGGTTTGGCCCCGTTAGGCAGCCGCCCCTGAACACGCCGGTTTTCATGCCAAAGTACCGGCCATATTCCTGCACCAGAATGTCAGCCGCCACTTTTGAGGCACCAAAAAGCGAGTGTTTGGTGTGGTCAATGCTCATCTGCTCGTCAATGCCGTTGGTAAAATAAGGGTGGCTCCGGTCAATTTCGTAGCGCGTTTCGGTCTCAATGAGGGGCAGGTAGTTCGGCGTATCGCCATATACTTTGTTGGTCGAGGTGAAGATAAATACGGCTTCGGGGCAATGTTGCCGGGTCATTTCGAGCATATTCAGCGTCCCGTTGGCGTTCACGGCAAAATCGGTGAAGGGTTCGCGGGCGGCCCAGTCGTGGCTGGGCTGGGCGGCTGCGTGAATAATGAGCTTAATATCGGTGCCGAACTCGCGGAAAATCACCTCCAACTGACTCACCTCCCGAATGTCGGCAGCGCGGTGTTTGTAGTTCGGGTATGCTTCTTCGAGCCGGTTGCGGTTCCAGTCGGTTGAGCTTTCGGCCCCGAAAAAGTACTGCCGCATATTGTTGTCAATACCGATAATGGCATCGAACTTATCAGCAAAAAAAGCGACGGATTCGCTGCCAATCAGGCCGGCAGACCCCGTTACTAAAGCAATGTTCATAACAAACAGACGGTTGTTTATGGAAAAAATCCTACGAAGTGCGAATTCAAAGACAAATTAACGTAAATAAATCATATCGGCGGGCAGACAGCCACTATTTTACGTCTCACCGCCAAACGGCTTTTCCCAATGAAAAAGAGACGAAGTGGCTTGGGTAATAAAAAAGAGACGCAAAATTTTGCGTCTCTACAAGTACAGACAAACAACCGTACGCAACTATGCTCCTTCGTTGATTGACCCACTGCCAAACAGTTTCTCCCGGATTTTCTGGGTACGCTGCTCCAACTCGGGGCGGGGTGCGTATTGGTAGCGCGACTGCACAGCCGCCGAGTCTTTGCCTAAGCCATACACTTCTTTATCGCCGGCGCGGTATTTCGGGTTCACGTCGCCGGCCCGGTAATCGGCCTGACGGATGGTATTGTATTTCTGGTAATCACACGAAGCCAGCGACAATACCGTGATTGCCAACAGGCCAATGCTTAACGTGCGTTTCATAATCAATTCAGTTGTGAATTAGTTTTCGTGTTGCAAAATTACCAACTCGTCCCATACAAAACCAATCAATTCCTGAATGGTTTCTTTCGAGAAGTCAAACGGCACGTTCGCGGCCCGA
Source organism: Cytophagales bacterium (assembly GCA_038230415.1). Taxonomy (GTDB): domain Bacteria; phylum Bacteroidota; class Bacteroidia; order Cytophagales; family Spirosomataceae; genus JBBRNH01. The sequence goes on from JBBRNH010000005.1 coordinate 102,436, forward strand.
TAAATCTCGCCAATTGGAGCCTGGTATCCCAGCGAAAGTGCGTTGAGATAGCCGTGCAGACCGGCTTCGGGGTTACGCCGGTAGTTGCGCCAGATGCCGATGGCTCCGAGTTGGGCAATGCCGTACTCAATGTAATAAAACGGCACCTCAAACAGGTGTAACTGCCGTTGCCAGCCGATCTCTTTGTAGTAGGCCAAGCTGCTCCAGTCGGTCAGCGTGTCGGTAAACTGGTCATAAATCTGCACCCAGGCTTCGCGTCGTTGGGCATTTGTGTGGGCAGGATGCTCGTAAATCCAGTGCTGAAACTTGTCGATAGTGGCAATCCAGGGCAGGGTTTCGATGATCTGTTCGAGGTGCTGAATTTTGGCCCGGCGCAGGTCGGCGGGGTTCTCAAAAAACACATCCCAATGCTCCATTGACAGCAGTTCCATTGCCATCGAAGCGAGTTCGGCTACCTCCATCGGCGGGTTTCTGAACGCTTTCAGGGGCAGTTGGCGGGTCTGGAACGAGTGGATGGCGTGGCCGCCCTCATGCACCATCGTCACTAAGTCGCGCAGGCTGCTGGTAGCGTTCATAAAAATAAACGGCACCCCAATTTCTTCGAGCGGATAATTGTAGCCCCCCGGTGCTTTGTCCTTCCGCGATTCGAGGTCGAAATGCCCCATCGTCCGCATAATCCGCAGGTAATCGCCCAACTGTTTATTCCCTTCTCCCTCAACAGGAAGGGGATTGGGTTGAAGCCGGTCAAAGCAGGCAATGGTTTTGTCGAGCAGTTCCGCGCCGGTGCCAAAGGGTTTCAGGGGCGGCAGATTGTCGGGGTCAACAGCGGTATCCCAGGGCCGCAGTTGTGCAACGGCAAGCCGTTGTTTGCGGTCTTCGGCCAGCGTATTCAGCATCGGCACTACGGCCTCGGCAACCGATTCGTGAAACAGAAAGCAGTCGGCGGGGGTGTAATCAAAGCGGCCCAGGGCGGCAAATGAATAATCGCGAAAGTTGGCAAACCCCGCATTTACAGCCACCTGATGGCGCAGCCGCACGAGCGTATCAAACAGTGAATCAAGCGATTGGTGATCCTGATACCGCCGTTGCCAGATTTTTCGCCAGGCTTCTTCACGGGCCGGTCGGTCGGGCAGCAACAGCCGGTCGGCAGCTTGCGGCAGGGTAAGTTCCTGCCCCAGAATCGAGACCGTCATGCCGCCCACGATGGCTCCGTACCGCCGTTCTTCGGTTTGCAGGTCGGTGAAAATCGGGATATTGTCTTCCCTGAAAATCTCGATGGCTTTCTGCATTCCGCGCACCATTACGGCGTAAGCCCGGCCATCCTGTTGCGTTGGTTCGGTGAGTTCGGCCAAAAACGGACTGCCAATGGTGCGCTCGTCTAAGGCGTTGCCGATTTCGGCGAGTTGGGGCTGAATGTCGGTAATAAAGAAATTCAACGCGCCTACCAACTGCTCGTCAGCCGTGTTGCAGGTGTTATGAATGTATCGCCAGGCAAAATCTTCGGACAGATACGATTCGAGTTCAGAGCGGTCATGCAGCCACCGGCGCAGCTCATCTGCCGATTGAATCGGGCGGGTTTGCAGGTCGTCAAAAAACGGCGACACATCGGCCCAGGCCGACAGCGTAATTTCTTCGGGAATAAACTGCCGGTCGGGGCGGGTCAGGGCTTGCGGTGCTGTTGCGGTCATGCTCAGGAAACCGTCTATCCGGGTGCGATGTTCCCAATACGGGCAACAGCCAAAATTCCTCGATAATTAACGCTCGCCAATCTCACTTACCGGGCTTCTCCTCTATTTTGGGTTTCAGCACCCCCCGCGCAATGGGTTCGGGCTTTGATTTGGGTGTTGTGAAGCGCAGTAATGTTGCCGTCGGGAATTCGGCCTTGGGCGTTTTAACGATGAGCAACTGATATGACCGGGTGCCAATAATCAGGTTGTAATACGTTAAATACGGCCCTGATTCCTGCGCCAGCCCCCAGTTGGCAATTGGCTCCTGTGCCAGCAGGTTTTTATCGTCTTCGGTCAACGCTGCGAAGGTTGTATCGGGCAGAAATTGTTTGCCCGATACGCTGGCAATAATCGAATTAATGCCTGTCAGGGTAATCGAACCGGGTTTTATCTGCGCCGTAGTAGAACCGGGTTTTGTCTGCGCCGTAGCCGATTCGGGCTTCGTTTGTGCCATTGCCGATGCTGACAGGAGTACCAGCAGGCTTATTGTGCTTAATCGGTTCATCGTGTTGGGCAAAAGGCGGGTTTAACAATCCGCAGCCGAGAATGCCCGGTTGGGTTGATGTGCCTTCGTCAATCGTAAACCCTGATTGACACGATAACTGTTTTTGGAAGTTTATTTTTCCAGTATATGGACGCTACACCGCCAGTACAATCTTGCCGAACTGTTGCCCGGCATCCATCCGGCGCAGGGCGGCTTCGGCTTCGGCGAGGGGCATCACGGTGTCAATCACGGGCCGAATCCGGTGTTTTTCCACAAAGGCTACCATGTCGGTAAATTCGGCGGGCGTTCCCATCGTGCTACCCAGAATATTGAGGTGTTTAAAGAATATTTTTGGTGGAATCAGTCCGTCAATCTTGCCTACCGTACCGCCAAACAGCACGATTCGGCCACCGGGTGCGGCCACGTCGGTCAGCAGCGCAAACCCCGGTCCGGCGGCACTGTCAATCACCACATCGAAATACCCCATGCGGCCTCCGCCGGTTTGGGCCATCAGAGTTTTGTGCCAATCTGTCGATTTATAGTTGATACCACCCGTTGCGCCGAGGACTTTGGCCCGTTCTATTTTCTCATCGCTGCCCGACGTTACCCAGACTTCGGCCCCGGCAGCAACGGCAAACTGCAAGGCAAACAGGGCCACGCCCCCGCCAATGCCCGTAATCAAAACCCGCTCCGGGCGGTCTTGTGCCGGAATCGTCTGGCTGAGTTTGGCGCGGCTCATCAAAGCCCGCCACGCCGTGAGGCCCGCCAGAGGTAGCGCGGCAGCCTCCTCAAAACTGAGGTGAGCCGGTTTTGTGTGCAACGTGTTGGCTCCGACCAGCACATATTCGGCAAACGTACCATTGTCGGGCATTCCTAAAATACGAAAATTGGGGCCGTAGAAATTGGGGTTATCGCCCCAGTCGAGCGAACAATTCATAATCACCTCGCGGCCAAGTAGCTCGCTATCAACGCCTTCGCCAATCTCACACACTATACCCGCACCGTCGGCACCGGGGATAACGGGGAGTTTCATGCCGGGATACAAGCCCTGCTGCACGAATACATCGCGGTGGTTAAGGGCCGCAGCCCGGAGCTTGACAACGGCCTGACCGGGGCCGGGCCTGGGCGTGGCAAACTCGGTGAGGGTAACGGGCTGGTGAGTTTCGGCGACGAGAATGGCTTGCATGAAATCAGGTATTGGTTATGGGTTGAGGGGTTGGTCGTTTTTAAGGTTTGTGACGTACACAACAGACACATCGGCAATGTCGGCGATCTGCTCAGCCGACATCGTTGACTTTTCGAGCAGACCCAGTACAAATTTACGCAGAGCTTTGGCCTCACCCTTGGCTTCACCTTTAGCTTCACCTTCTGCCTGACCCTTTACCTGGCCCTTTGCTTCGCCCTCTATTGCTCCCAAAATGTAAAGAATATCGTCTTCTTCCTTGAAAAACTCTGAAATGCTGCCTATCATGTTGTTGGTTAGTTGGTTTAGCTTTCTCAATTGCGATAGCACGCGCAATTGGTTTTTATACCGATTAAACGCCAAATTTCCCGTTGCGGTTTCGCTCAACCGGCTCACTACCTGCTGAATAATCGCTAATGGAGGCTGACCAGCAAAATCGGCTAAGATGCTCAATAACACCTCTTCCGGTTTATCAGACGCGAGAAATAATCGGTAATCAATAGACGACAGTGCAATTAACTGATACGAGAACTGAAGCGGCCCTTCATGCAAATACACGGCCATCTGGGGCTGCCCCGGCCCGATATATAACACAAACTGCCGGACAGGAATCCGGTATTTCCGGTGGAGCATCACAAAATATTCCGCCATCCGGTACACCATGCCCGGCTCGTCAGTGGTTTGAATTTCTAAATGCAACAAAAACCGCTCATTGGCGGTATCGGTTATTTTTTTGAGGAAGTCGGGTTTGCGTTCCTTCGTATGCTGCAAATCATCGGGGATTTCTTCGGCTTCGGCAACGTTGATTTTCAGCACGGTAGCAATCAGGCCGGGAATGGCGGCTTCCATATTTTCCCGAAAAATTTTGTCGTACTGGTTAGCCTGCGGCTTGTCGGTCATGGCCGCAAGAAACGCCAAAATCGGGATTCTTAAAACTTCAATCCAACTTCCAGACTCACCGTCCGGTTTTTCGAGGTAAGACTGTTGCCCCGCGCCACGTCGAACAGGCCGCGCTGATAACTCAGGCCGATGTTCAGGGCGTTGGTGCCACCGATGGGTAACTGCACCCCGGCCCCGATGATCCACTCGAAATCACCGAAGCCGTATTGCCGCTCACGGCCCGTTTTCTGAGCGTATTGATACAGGCCGTTGCGCTCTTTAAACAAGGCGTGTTCGGCAAGTTTAATATCGAGCAATCCCCCCGTCTGCACGTACAGCCGCCCACTGTTGAGCAGGTTATTGGCAAACAGTTTCACCGTGAGCGGCACCTGCAAATATTGCAGGTTATAGACCGATTGCTGGGCTGGTGCGCCCGGCGTAAACGTTTCTGCGCCAAACGTGCCGGGCATCTGATAGCCCGTCCGCCGGATGGTATACCACAGCCCCGAACTGAAGGCGTAGCGGTTTTTGTAGAAGAAATAATCGAGCGAAACGCCCACGCTGGGCCGCAGTCCGGTGCCATTGTTCCGAAAACCGGCGTAGTCGCCGGTGCCATCTGCCGTGTTCATGTTCAGCGACGGAGCCACCCGAACGCTCATTTCGATCAGGTTCGACGGTGCGCTATAATCGGGATAGGGGTCGGTGGCATAGTCGCGCCGGGTTTTGGCTTTGCGTTTTTTGCCGGGCTTTTCGTCGTCGCGGGCCTGATCGGTGCGGTATTCGGAGCCGGGCCGAACGTCGTAGTTTTCGCCCAAAATCTTACGGAACCGTTTTTCTGATTCTTTCGAGGGCATAAACTGCACCGCCGGTCTGACCGCTCCCCGCCGGGCCGGTGTTTGGGCCATCGTACCGGCTATGGGGATCAACAAACTCAGACTAATAAGGCCATAAGCCAGCGCGTTTGTACTTTTGTATGTTGTCAACATCTGTTATGGGGCTGAATCGTCTGTTTTTCCCGCTTGCCGGGCTTGTTAGTATCTTCCTTCTCAATTCCTGTACCAAACCTGAACCCGTTGCCGTTGACCGGCTCGATGAGCGGCTCTTCGCCCAAAAAACACCCGCTGCTGTTCGGGCCGCGCTCAATCAAAACCCGGCCCTGGCCCGGCTGTATTTTGGTGAATCGTTGGCCGACGATGCGGCTTCTGACTCACTCGCGCAGGAACTCGCCCGCCGGTTTAACGACCCCGAACTAAACCTATTGCACCGGCAGGCCCAAACCGAATTTGGTGATTTGGCCGATCTCCGCGCTCAGCTTGGCGAGGGCTTTGCCAACAGTCAAAAAGCGTTTCCCGATTTTAAACCGCCCCGCGTCGTAGCGATGTTTACCGGCTTTCTTGGGCCTGATCTGGTCGTGACTGATTCTTTGATTGTGATTGGGCTGGATTGGTTTATTGGCCCCGGCGCAAAATACCGTCCGCAGGGAGCGGCTTACCCCGATTATATCCTCCGCCGATACACCAAACCGTTTCTCGCACCCGCTATCATTACGGCGATTGCAGCCCGGTACAATGCCGACAATAAACAAGATCAGACCATTTTGGCCGAAATGGTGTATTACGGCAAGAGTTACGTGTTTACCAAAACGATGCTGCCCAACGCGCCCGACAGCACGATTATCGGCTATACCGACCGCCAACTGACCGAAACGGCTGCCGCGCAGGACGTTGTTTGGGCGCACTTTATTGATAAACAATTGTTGTATCAAACGACTCCTGACCTGAAGAATCGCTACCTGAACGAGCGGCCTTTCACCGCCGAAATCGGGCCGCGTTGCCCCGGAGCTATTGGTCGCTGGGTGGGGTGGCGCATCGTCAGCCGGTATTTCGACGAACGGCTCAAGGGTAACATTGGCGAGTTAATGCGTACCAGCAACGCCCGGCAGGTTTTTGAACAGTCGGGGTATCGGGGGCAGGAGTGAACAGCATACTGAAAACCGTACAATGGCAAAACGAGGTAGAAATTTTGGCGAAGAAGCCAGCGACGACGATAAAAAACGACTGTCGGGCGAGGCCCTGCGCCGGGCCGGGCGCATTTTTGAGTTCGTGAAACCCTACCGCTGGCAGTATGTACTGGGGTTTGTATTTTTGATGCTCTCCACCGCTACCACGCTCAGTTTCGGCTTGCTTGTGGGGCAGATCACGAGCGTGATTCAGGGTAAATCGGCGTTCACGCTCAACCAGATAACCCTGTTTTTTGGTGGTGTGCTGGTGGCGCAGGCTGTCTTCTCATTTTTTCGAATTTACTATTTTTCGCAGGTCAGCGAGCGGGCAATGGCCGATGTCCGGCGGGCTACATACAGCAAAATCATTACCCTGCCGATTCCGTTTTTTGAGGCCCGGCGCGTGGGCGAACTCACCAGCCGTATCTCTGCCGACGTATCGCAGTTGCAGGATGTACTGACGTTGACAGTAGCCGAGTTTTTCCGGCAGATTGCCACGCTGCTTATCGGCACGGGCATCATTTTTTACGTGTCGTGGAAACTGACCCTGTTTATGCTGGCAACGTTTCCGGTGATTATCGTGGCCGCGATGGTCTTCGGGCGGTTTATCCGTAAGCTCTCCAAACAGGCGCAGGACGAACTTGCCAACGCCAGTGTGGTGGTCGAAGAAACGCTGCAATCGGTAAACGTGGTGAAGGCGTTTACCAACGAACGCTACGAAATCGGGCGGTATGGTACGGCCTTGCAGCGCGTGGTAAACGTAGCACTCCGGGCAGCCAAGTTCCGGGGGGCGTTTGTATCGTTCGTAATTTTCGCCCTGTTTGGGGCCATTATCGGGGTCGTCTGGTACGGCGGAACCCTGGTGATGAACAAAGAAATGCCCTTCGCCGACCTGCTGACGTTCATTATCTACACCACGTTTATCGGCGGTTCGGTAGCCGGGATGGGTGATTTGTACGCCCAGCTACAAAAAACAATCGGAGCCTCGGAGCGGATTCTGGAGATTTTGCAGGAACCATCCGAAGTAGATGCCACCCGTGAACCATTGGCGGTGCCGGTGCCGATTCGGGGCGATGTGGTGTTCGATAATGTGCATTTTTCGTATCCGTCGCGGCCCGATGTCGAAGTTCTGAAAGGCGTTTCGCTGTCGGTTAAGTTAGGTCGGAAGATCGCGCTCGTGGGGCAAAGCGGAGCCGGCAAATCAACCATTGTGCAGTTGTTGATGCGGTACTATCCGCTGACGGGCGGAACAATCGCCGTTGACGGGCAGAATCTGACGGATTTCGACATTACGGATTTGCGGCAGAACATCGCCGTTGTGCCGCAGGAGGTAATGCTCTTTGGCGGCACAATTTTCGAGAATATCAGTTACGGTAAACCCAACGCCACCGAAACCGAAATACTCGAAGCCGCCCGGAAAGCCAATGCCTACGACTTTATCATGTCGTTCCCGGATGGGTTTCAAACTATTGTCGGCGAACGGGGCGTAAAACTATCGGGCGGGCAGCGGCAGCGCGTTGCCATTGCCCGTGCCATTCTGAAAGACCCGGCCATTCTGATTCTCGACGAAGCGACGAGTTCGCTCGATGCCGAATCGGAACGGTTGGTGCAGGACGCGCTCGATGTGCTGATGCAAAACCGCACAACAATTATTATTGCCCACCGGCTGGCAACCATTCGCAGTGTGGACATGATTTATGTGCTGCGCGAGGGCCAAATCGCCGAATCGGGTACGCACGATGACCTGGCTGACCGCGATGGTGGTTTGTACGCGAATCTGGTACGGTTGCAGTTTGAAAATGTAGTGGCAAGTGGTTAGTTGTCAGTGATTAGCTCGTTAATCATGCGCCAGCCAACTAACCACTGATAACTAACCACTTGCCACTAAAAATGATAGCATCCCAAACGCTTAAAGCCTTTGACCTGCGCCACACGGCGGGCCGCGAAACGGTACTGAACCTGTTTCTGAACGCCGACCATGCCTTGGCCCACGCCGACATAGAAACCGGCCTCGGCCCCGACCACGACCGCGTAACGATCTACCGGACACTACGAACATTTTTGGATAAAGGACTGGTACACAAAGTATTGGATGACGAAGGCAATCCAAAATACGCTCTTTGCCGCGATGCCTGCACTGATGGTCATCAGCACGACCACGTACATTTCAAGTGCCAGGCCTGCGGGCAAACCACCTGCCTGAACGACCTTAAAATTCCGGCTATCGCCCTGCCCGACGGCTACACCCGGCGCGAAACCAATCTGCTTATTCAGGGCGTTTGCGTTGATTGCAGTGAGTAACGCGGACTGTTGGCCGTTGCCACTGTAGTCTGCAGTCAATAAATATAAACCACCAGCCAACTTAACTGCGGACTGCAAGTCCGCGTTACCGTTATGAACCGCTACATTTTTATTCACGGCTACGTTGAAGACTCCACCGTTTTCGATAATCTTCGCCCCCTCCTGCCCGACCACGAGCCTGTACTGATTGATCTTGAAGCTGAGTTTTCGCGCTGGAAACCAACCGGAAACATGACCGTTGTGCGGGTGGCCGAATACCTCGTCAAGACCCATAACATCACTAAAGATGATGTGTTGATTGGTCACTCGATGGGCGGCTGGATCAGTATTCACGTCAAGCAACTGACCGGCTGCATTACCGTTCAATTGGCATCCTGGACTGATCAGGCCAAACTTGTCTCACCTATCCACAGCCTCGGCGTGTTGCTGTTCATGGTTAAAACGGGCATCATGCAGGGCAGCGGTTTTCGGGATTATGCCAAAAAACAGTACCCCTTTGATGAGTCGCGGGCGATGCACCGCCACTGGGTTGACGAGAAGATGGCGAAGCAATCGCGGCAGTTTGTGGCCCAGCAAGTACAGATTTTATTCGGCAAAGTGCCGCCGTTAACCGTCTCGCCCGATTTGCGGATTCACGCCCGGCCCGACAACATCGTCCGCCCGCCCGACGAACCCTTCGCTGAAGTTTCCGGCGATCATTTCAGCCTGTATTTTCATGCGCCGGTGGTGGCTGAAGCTATGAAAGAACGCCTGAAATAAAAACACAATAAACTAATTATCAACAAAGAACCCGGCCAATATTGGCCGGGTTCTTTGTTGATAATTCCTCCTTCCGGTCTGTATCATCACAGACCGGGGAGAAAGTAAATACCCTATTGCCGCACAATTTTCACCGTCCGGCGTTGGGTGTTGGTCGAGATGTTCAGCAGGTAAACCCCGGCCTCGCTACCCAACCGAACCGTTTGCCGCTCGATGGCACCGGCGCGTTTCACGGTCAGCTCACTGACCGACGTGCCTTTGCCCGACACCGCGTTCAGTTGCACCGTCTGTCCCTCGGCTCCGCGAATCTCCACCTCAACCGTCTCCGATTGCGTGGGGTTGCCAAATACCGTTACCTGTAAGGCTTCCGCTGGCTCAACACCCACCCGGCTACCGGCGCAGAAAGCGGCAAAGTTGAACACGTAGCTCACCGTTACCCCCGATTGCGTGGCCGAGATGTTGAGCGGCTTTGGATCGCTCCGTAGCCCGGCTTCTATCGTACCCGTGTTACCCGTGTTGCCCGGACGACTCACCCCAATAGCCGTATAAGTGATGGCCGTGCCATCCCCACCCGACGTGTTAAAGGTAATCGCGCCCGTCGAACAGTTGTAGGTCGGTTGGGTCAGGGTGAAACTGCCACTTGGTGGCGGAGTGACCGTGCCACTGGCCGCTGGCGAAATCGTAATGGCGAAGCTGGTCTGGGCCGAGAGCATCCCCGGATCAGTAGCCGTGATCGTTACGTTCACCGTTCCGCTCATCGATGGCGTTCCCGAAATGACCCGCGTTGCCGGGTTGAAACTCAGCCCGTTAGCCGGTAATCCCGTTGCCGAATACGTCAGCGGGTCGCCGTTGGGATCAGTGAAGGCTGGCACCGTGAAGGTAAAGGCCTGACCAACCGTTGC
>JBBRNH010000006.1:0-111624 GCA_038230415.1 Cytophagales bacterium
CACCGACCACTTGCCACTAACCAAACGCCGGCGCGAATTCGTTTTCAGCAAAATCTTCGAGTTTCACCGTGCCGAATGTGGTGGGGCGGTTGGCGAGATAATCGGCCTGCATCGTGCCGTTTCGCATCGCCTGACCAAGTTTGGTATATTCCGTCGCCATTTCCTGGTTCAGCCCCGCTCCGAGCATACCCTGCGTATTTTGCTCGTCGGAGAACACTACCCAGGGTGTTTCGGGTTTGCCAACGGCGGCACCCAGCACGGCGGCAATCTCGGCCCCGGTGCGCTCGTCGCTCGCCATGTAGCGGACGCGGAATCCCGTAAAGTCGAGGTTAAGAAGCTGTTGCAGCGCGGCTTGGGCAATGTCGGTGGTGTGGGCCAGTGCAATCGGATCATCACCGAAGTTGCTGCCCATGATACCCATGCCTTTCACCATGCCAATCATGCCAAATAGGTTATACATGAAATAGGGTGGGCGCAGGGCCAGGGTGTTCAGCCCGGCAACGGTCATCAGTTTTTGCTCGGCATCATACAGCCCGTCAACGGGGCCAACGCCGTTGCCAACGTGTGCGCCCACGCTACTCAACAGTACCGCAAACCGGATGTCGTTGGCGGTGATGGCCGAGATGTAGTTGTTGGCAATCTGATTCTGAAACGCCCGCCAGCCCGACACGCCCCACTTGGGCGGAATCATCAGGTAAACGGCATCGGCCCCGGCAAAGGTCTGGGTCAGAAAAGCCGCGTCTTCAACCGAGCCAACGGCAGCTTTGGCACCGAGGGCTTCGATGGCGGGGGCGTTTTCGGGTTTCGAGGTGACAACGGTAACGGTGTGACCTGCCGCCAGCAAGCCTTCGGTGATGGGTTTTCCGGTGTGGCCCAATGAGCCGGTAATGATGTACTGCATAGTGTTTTTGAGTTTGGTATATGAACAAAGAAAAGGTGAGTCCTTTACGTTTGTATGTACAAGCATAAGGAGCAAAAAGTTCAGCGTTTGGTAAAGGCAGTAGCCGCGCCGAACACCTGATTCGTCAGCGCGGCCAGTTCATCCGGCCCGCCCCCCATGGTTTCCATGTAGCGCAGGGCGTTCTGCTGCACGGCTTCAACAATTTGAGGATGAAGGGCTTTGCCAAGTTCTGTGGGCGAAACCAGCGTGTTTTTGCCTTCGCTGCGCCGAACAACCAAGTCTTTCTGCTCTAACTTTTCGATGAGCCGCGTAATGGTTGAGGGCGACAAAAACAGCCGTTCGCTAAGAACGGTGGGCGTACTACCTGGTGATTCCACGATTTCCCAGAGCAGGTAAGCGTGCGAATACGTCAGCCCAAAGGGGGCAAAGGCTTCGTCGCCCATGTTGGTGATGGCCCGCGCCAGGGCATTGGCCGAAAACAGCAGACAGGCCGCAAACCGGGTGGTCTCTTTGTCGGGAGTCATTTTCTTAGTGGTCAGTGACGAGTGATGAGTGATGAGTGGTTAGTGGTTGGTGGTTTTCCGCAGGGCTTGCCACTAATCACTACCCACTAACCACTTATCTCAGGGGTAAATGCACTTCGCACAGCATACACCGGGCCGACCCTCCGCCGTTGCCTTCGATCATCGAGAGGTCGAAATGCAGCAGCGTGGCCGAATCGTCGAGCATTTCGATCTGCTTTGGCGTAAGTGATTCAAACGCTGCGGTTGACATCACGAGGAGTTTCTGTTTTTTCCGGGTCTCGATCAGCAGCATATTCCCGGCAAAATGACCCATCTGTTCCAGCGTAATATCAATAATACGTTTGTTGAGTTTCACTAATTCCTGCCGCACCAGATTCCGCTCGTCGGGGTCGGTGATGGCCGCCAGACAGACCACCGCAAACGAATCGCCGATGCACATCAGCACGTTGGTGTGGTAAACGGCCTTGCCGCCCGCGTCGGTGGCATGAAACGCCACCACGCGGTAGCCGGTGCGCCGACTGTATTCGGCCAGCACGTCGGGGTGGGTGCGGGGCGACAGGCACGCGAAGGCCACGCGGTTCATCCGGTCAAAAACAAGGCTACCCGTGCCTTCGAGGTATTTGCCATCCTGCTCAAAGGCAGTGAGATCAACAATTTTAGAGACGTGAAACCGGGTGGCGAGGTCATCAATAATATCGGTCCGTCGTTCGAGCCGCCGGTTGTGGGCCTGCATCGGATACAGCACCACGGTACCGCTGTAATGAAACGAAACCCAGTTGTTGGGAAAAATAGAATCGGGGGTGTAGGGGTCGGGCGTATCGTTATAGATCATCACCTCAACCCCGGCGGCCTGGAGTTGGCGGGCCATATCGTCAAACTCGCGGAGGGCATCGTGCTGGGCGATGTCTTTGGTTTGGGCGGCTACTTTTATATCCTGAAACGCGTTGGATTCGGCGGTTTCGGGGTTAAAGCCGAAGTTCACCGGGCGGATCATCAAAATGCGGGAGGTGGTCTGGGATTGCATACGGGTCGGTTAGTGGGTCATCAGATTTCGGTAGCAAGTTAGCACGAACCGGCTAAATCGTGGCCGATAGTTGCTGACTCTGTGCGCGAACGGGCTTCGGGGTGGTGGTTGACCTCCCCAACGGCAGCCACCACCCCGAAGCCCAATTATTTCAGCGGCACCGTTGGCTCCACAAAATGCACCCGGTGTGAGGTCTTACGAAGTTGTGAAGAAATGCGTGGTGACCCGAATAAATACGCTGTAGAATCGGCTAAGTAATGTTGATCAAATCAGCATCAAAACAATTAAAATCAAGGTTATTATTCCGATTATAGTTGTGAAATTTTTTGAATTTTCAGACTTAACCCACCCCGACAACGATAAAATCAAAACAATTGACAGTATCCCGATTATGAAAGAAAGTATTCCTGTAATTCTCGGAAAAATCAGGGCATTTGCTGTTGTTTTATAGGGAAACCCTTTGTTGGTCAGCATAAGAATTTTTGTCATCGAAAAAATTGATACCAGAAATGAAGCGGTGGCTGTTGTTGCTGCTCTGAATAGATAAGTCATTAGTTTTGATTTGGTCTCCCCCAACGAAAAAATCAGGGACAGCGAGAACCCCGCCAGTAATGAGCTAATCACGATCAACTGACCAGCCAGGGCATTCCAATACTCAGGTGAAAGTTGAACCATGTTTCAAGAGTAGATTTTTGTTTTCGTGCAATTATTTAGGTTGCTTGTTTGGCACCGCCCCTCGGCTGTGCCGTTTCAGGCGGGCAATTCGTCGGTTGGGATATACCCACAGCCGGGGGGCGGGGGGAAACGAACCCCGTTTTGCCAAAGATGACCATACCTGAATAGTTGCGTTTTTAGTAGGTACTGTTAACTAATTAACGCACCGACTGCCAGTAGCCCGCATCATAAATACTTGAAGGGGTTAATCAGGAGTGCGTCTCTTGTAGTGTCAGCATCGCCCGGAAATCGGCCTCCGAAATCATCGGTACGTTGAGTTGGGTGGCTTTCTGAATTTTCGACGGCCCGGCGTTCTCGCCCACAATCAGATAGTTAAGTTTTTTCGACACGCCCGACAGCAGTTTACCGCCGTTGGCGGCAATGACTTCTTCTAATTCTTCGCGGCTGAACCCGGCGAAGGTGCCGGAATACAAGAACGTTTTGCCCGAAAGTGCGTCGCCAACCTGCTCGATTACCTTGCGTTCGCCCGCCAACTGCACACCCGCCCGCCGAAACCGTTCGACGTATTCGCGGTTTTCGGGGTCGGCAAACCAGGTCAGTGCGCTCTCGGCAATGCGCGGGCCGGTGTCTGGCACGGCCAACAATGCGGGCAGGTCGGCGGCCATCAGCGCGTCAATGCTGCCAAAATAATCGGCGAAGTTGCGGGCTGTGGTGCTGCCCACATACCGGATTCCCAGCGCAAACAGCACATTGGCAAACGGTTGATTCTTCGATTGCTCGATGGCCGTCAGGATGTTTTCGACGGTTTTTTCCCGGAAACTCACCACCCGGATTTTACCACTTTCTTCCGGTCGGGATGCCGCATCACCGCCTTCGCGGTCTATAAATGTGCGCTCCAAACCAAGCAGTTGGTCGTGTTTCAGGTCATACAAATCGGCGGGCGACTGCACCAACCCGCGTTCGATGAGCAACTGGATCTTGCCCTCGCCGAGACTTTCGATGTTCATGGCCCGCCGTTGAATAAAATGCTCGAACCGGGCCTGCCGCTGCGGTGGGCAACCGGCTTCGTTGGGGCAGTAGAAATGAGCCTGAGCCGTTCCCTTCTCGTCTTCTTTCCGAATCAGGCCGGTGCCACAGGCCGGGCAAACCGTTGGAAACACCACCGGATGCGCGGTGGCGGGGCGGTTGGCGAGGTCAACGCCGGTGACTTTGGGGATAATTTCTCCGCCTTTCTCCACATATACCAGATCACCAACCATCAGGCCGAGCCGGGCAATTTCGTTGGCGTTGTGCAGCGTGGCGCGTTTTACGGTGGTGCCGGCTAACAGCACCGGAGTCAGGTGGGCAACGGGAATAATGGCCCCGGTGCGGCCCACCTGGTAGCCGATTCGTTCGAGACGGGTGGTGGCTGCCATCGCTTTGTATTTGAAGGCAATGGCCCAGCGCGGGCTTTTTGAGGTGTAGCCCAGTTCGCGTTGCTGATCGTAACGATTGATTTTTATCACGATACCATCCGTACCAAGCGGGAGCGTAAACCGTTGGGTCTCCCACTCATTGATGTATGCCATAACCGACTGAATGTCCCCACACTTTCGCCATGTCTGGGAGACGTTGAAGCCCCAGGATTTGAGCGCAATCAGACTTTCTTCGTGGGTCTTGAACAACTCCGGCTCCGACAGAAACGAATATATATAGCAGTCTAACCGCCGGTGCGCCACCGCCCGCGAGTCCTGCTGTTTGAGTGCGCCCGACGCGGCATTGCGCGGATTTGCCAGCAGTTGATCGCCGATGTCTTCGCGCTCTTTGTTGAGTTGCTCAAACACGGCAAACGGCATAAACCCCTCGCCCCGAACTTCAAAAAGGGGGGGTATTAGTGAAGAGTGAAGAGTGAAGAGTGAAGAGTGACTATCCAGTGCAGTATTCTTCATTCTTAATTCTTCACTCTTCACTGATAACGGCAACGTTCTGATTGTCTTCAGGTTAGCCGTGATGTCGTCTCCGCGTGTGCCATCTCCGCGCGTGGCTCCCTGCACAAAAAGGCCGTTTTCGTAAGTCATGCTCAGGGCCACGCCGTCGAATTTCAGCTCGCAGATATAATCGTAATCCTGCCCGTCGAGTCCCTTTTTAACGCGGTTGTCGAACTCCACGAGGTCTTCTTCGGAGTAGGTATTGCCGAGCGAGAGCATCGGGAAGCGGTGATAAACCGCCGGGAACTCTTTGGTGATGGTGCCACCCACGCGCAGGGTTGGCGAATCGGGCTGACGGAATTCCGGGTGTTGGGTTTCGAGTGCGGTGAGTTCGGCAAGGAGCGCGTCGAAGGTGAAATCGTCAACGTCGGAGATACTGTTTTGGTAATATTGGTGGTTGAGGTAGTTCAGGCGGGCCGTTAGTTCGGCCATGCGTTCTTGTGGGTTCATACGGACTGGCCGGGCGATGCCGGGTAATGTTTAGCTAAAATACGGTAGTTTTACGGTTTAATCAGTGATTTAGTCGGGGTAATTTCCAAAAACTGAATCGTGAAAATAAAACCGTCCAATGCCGCTCGTTGCCCCCTCATTGCTTGCCGCCGACTTTGCCAACCTGCAACGTGATGTTGAGATGCTCAACCGCAGCGAGGCCGACTGGCTGCACGTTGACGTGATGGACGGGGTATTTGTACCGAATATCTCGTTTGGTTTTCCGGTGATGGCGGCTATCAAACCATTGGCTAAAAAGCCGTTAGACGTACACCTGATGATTGTGCAGCCGGAGCGGTATTTGTCCGCCTTTGCCGAAGCCGGAGCCGCCCACATCACGGTTCACTACGAAGCCTGCCCGCATCTGCACCGCACATTAGGGCAGATTCGGGAACTCGGCTGCCGGGCGGGGGTAGCCCTGAATCCCCACACGCCCGTCGAAAGTTTGGTAGATGTGTTAGACCTGATTGATATTGTGCTGCTGATGTCGGTGAACCCCGGCTTTGGCGGACAAACGTTTATTGACCACAGTATCGCCAAAACCCGGCGCATGAAACAACTGCTGCTGGCGCATAACAGCCCCGCCCTGATCGAACTCGACGGGGGTGTTGGCCTGACCAATGCCGGGGCCTTGGTGCAGGCCGGGGCCGACGTGCTGGTGGCGGGCAGTTCGGTGTTTAGAGCCGCCGACCCCGCCGAAGCCATCCGGCAGTTAAAAACCGTAACGATCAGATAAACCGATTATGAAGTTATATTTTTTGCCCATGCTGTTTTTGCTCGTCGTGACGAGTGCCTGCAAGAAAACACAGTCAACGGCGGGCGAGGCTGGCAGTACCACAGCACTCGCGGCATCGGCTGATTCGGCGGCACTGGCGGCTGCCCCAACCGCCCCCGAATGGGCCAAAAACGCCACAATCTACGAGATCAATACCCGGCAGTTCTCGCCACAAGGCACCTTCAACGCCGTTACGGAGCAGTTGCCCCGGCTCAAAGAACTAGGGGTGGATATTGTCTGGTTTATGCCGATTTATCCCGTTAGCAAAACCAACAAACGCGGCACTCTCGGCAGTCCCTACGCCGTTGCCGACTACCTGAGCGTGAACCCCGATTTTGGCACGATGGCCGACTTTAAGGCTCTCGTGAAGCGGGCGCACGCCCTGGGCCTGCGCGTGATGCTCGACTGGGTTGCCAACCACACCGGCGTTGACCACGTTTGGGTAACGCAACACCCCGACTGGTACACGCTCCGCAAGGGTAAAATGACCCCGCCCGTTGCCGAAAACGGCACCGTTACTGACTGGAACGACGTGCTTGACCTGAATTATGACAACCCCGACCTGCGGAAAGGTATGATCTCGGCCATGCAGTTCTGGCTCCGCGAGGCCGACGTTGACGGGTTTCGGTGCGACGTGTCGGGGCTGGTGCCAACCAATTTCTGGGCCGAAGCCCGCCCCCAGCTCGATGCGGTGAAGCCGGTGTTTATGCTCTCCGAAAACGAAGATCAGCCAGCCCATTTCAAGGCCTGTTTCAACGCCAATTACAGTTGGGCAATGTTTACCATGTTTAAGGCCATTGCCAACCGCGCCCGGCCCGCCACCGGCATAGACTCGGTGCTGGCAACCAACCGGCGCGTGTTCCCGCCCTGGCACTACCAGATGCTCTTTACCCAGAACCACGACGAAAACGCCAAGGGCGGCACCTTAGCCGAAACCTTTGGCCCCGGAGCCGATGCGTTTATCGTGCTGACGTGTACGTTGGATGGTATGCCCCTGATCTACAACGGCATGGAGTCTGGGCTGAACAGGCGGCTGTCTTTCTTCGATAAAGACACGATTCAGTGGGGAACCTACGCCCGGACTGATTTTTTCAATAAGATGTTTACCCTCAAACACCGCAACCGCGCCCTCTGGAGCGGCACGGCGGGTGGCAAATTGGTGAAAATACCCACCGACCACGACGAGTTTGTGTATGCCTTTACGCGCCAGAAAGAAAACGACCGGATCGCCGTGGTTGTCAACCTGAGCAATCAGCCGCAAACCGTTCGGGTGGCGGGCGAAGGCTACGAAGGCATGTACACCGAGATATTTACCCGCCAGCCCGCCGAGCTAAAACCGGGAATGACCCTGACGCTGAAACCCTGGGAATACCGGGTGATGACCAACTGAGCCGAACGTTCGGCCCCGGCAGGTCGTTACAGCCCCGAATCCTGCTCCGTAACATTACCCGACAACACCGCGTTGTTGTGTTTTTGCGCGAATACCAACCAACCACCGCATTAACCAAGCTGAACCGTTATGTCTAAAAACTTAGTCATTGTAGAGTCTCCGGCGAAAGCCAAAACCATCGAGGGCTACCTCGGCAGCGATTTCACGGTGAAATCGAGTTTCGGCCACGTCCGTGATTTGCCCAAAGATGGTATCGCCGTTGACGTAACAAACGGATTCAAACCGGCCTACGAAGTCTCGCCCGACAAACGGGCGTTGGTCAATGAACTAAAGAAGTTAGCCAGCCAAAAAGGAATGGAGGTCTGGCTCGCTACCGACGATGACCGTGAGGGCGAAGCCATCTCCTGGCACCTCAAAGAAGCCCTCGGCCTGCGCGACAATACCAAACGAATCGTGTTTCGGGAGATTACCAAAACCGCCATCCTGAACGCTATTAAGCAACCCCGCACCATTGACGTTGACCTCGTGAACGCGCAGCAGGCCCGGCGCGTACTGGACCGGCTGGTGGGGTATGAACTCTCGCCCGTGCTGTGGCGCAAAATCAAAGGCGGCAGCATCAAAGGACTGTCGGCGGGGCGGGTGCAGTCGGTAGCGTTGCGGCTCGTGGTGGAGCGCGAGCGGGAGGTGGACCGGCACAACGCCAAATCGAGTTTTAAGGTAACGGCGCAGTTTCTGGTAGAGGGTAGCAAGGTGCTGAACGCCGAACTGCCCAAAAACTTTGCCACCGAAGCCGAAGCCCGCACCTTTCTGGAGGCCTGCATCGGGGCCGGATACCGCATTAAAAACTTAGAAGTCAAGCCCGCCAAAAAATCACCCGCCCCGCCCTTTACCACCTCAACCCTGCAACAGGAAGCCGCCCGCAAGCTCTCGTACTCCGTTGACCGGACGATGAAACTCGCTCAGGGACTCTACGAAGCCGGTAAAATCTCGTATATGCGTACCGACTCCACGAGCCTGTCGCAGGAAGCCGTTGACAAAGCCACCGCCGAGATTACCACCGAATTTGGGTCCAACTACGTGCAGAACCGGCAGTATAAAACCAAAAACGAATCGGCGCAGGAAGCCCACGAAGCCATCAGGCCCACCAATTTCAACGACCGCAACGCCGGGGCCGACCGCGACCAGAAACGGCTGTATGAGCTGATCTGGAAACGCGCCATTGCCTCGCAAATGGCTGATGCTCAACTCGAACGTACAACGGTAACGGTGGGGGTTTCTTTTGGAAATGCCCGTTTGAGTAGTGCCGCAACCAATTTGCCCGGAGCCGACGATACCGACAGCCCGTTTACAGATGCGCTTTCTGTTGCCAGTTTTTCGCCGACAACCCCCGGTGGACCGTCCCAATCATCAACCACTGGCAGCCTTCCTTCTGAACTCATCGCGCAGGGTGAAGTGATTAAATTCGACGGGTTTTTGCGGGTTTATCTCGAATCGAAAGACGACGAGGACGATGAGGACGCGAAGGGAATGTTGCCACCGTTGAGCATCGGGCAGGGGCTGAACCTCGGTCAGATGAAAGCCACCGAGAAGTTTACGCGCCCGCAGCCGCGCTACGCCGAAGCGAGTCTGGTGAAGAAGTTGGAAGAAATGGGAATCGGTCGCCCGTCAACCTACGCGCCGACGATCTCGACCATCATCAACCGGGGTTATGTGGAGAAACAGGACCGTCTTGGTCAGGAGCGGGCGTTTAAAGAATATACGCTGAAGCAGGATAAAATCACCGAAACGAGTGGCAAAGAAACCTTCGGCTCCGAGAAGGCCAAACTCTTCCCGACGGACACGGGCATGGTGGTCAGTGATTTTCTGGTCGAATACTTCCCCAACATCGTGGACTACAAGTTTACGGCTAATGTGGAGAAGGAGTTCGACGAAATTGCCGACGGTAAAATGAACTGGCAAACCATGCTGGAAGGGTTTTATGACCCGTTTCACCGCAACGTAACCGAGATTCAGGGTTCCGATAAGGTGTCGTTCAAAACCGGGGAGCGCGTGCTGGGTGCCGACCCCAAAACGGGCAAACCAATTTCGGCGCGGCTCGGCAAATACGGCGCGTTTGTGCAGATTGGCGAAGCCGCCGACGAGGAAAAACCGCGCTATGCCAACCTCCGCAAAGATCAGTTGATCGAAACCATCTCGCTTGAGCAGGCCCTTGACCTGTTTAAACTCCCGCGTGAAGTGGGTTTCTTTGAAGATAAACCAATGGTGATTGGTGTGGGTAAATTTGGCCCCTACGTGAAGCACGACGAGAAATTTGTATCCCTCACGCCCCAGGACGACCCCTACACGATTGACGAAGCCCGGACCGTAGAACTCATCCAGCAGAAACGAGCCGAAGCCGTAACCGAAGCCCTCGGTGAGTTTGAGGGTCAGCTTGTGACAACTGGAAAAGGCCGCTTTGGCCCGTATGTGAAATTTGCCGACAAGTACGTGTCGCTGCCCCGCACCGAATCACTCGCCGGTTTAACCTTAGAACGGGCTATTGAACTGATTGCCGCCAAACGGCAGGCCGAAGCCAGCAAATACATCACGGAGTTTCCCGAAAACCCCAGTATTAAGGTCGTGAACGGGCAATACGGGCCGTATCTGGCGGTGGGCAAGCGCAACGTCAAAATCCCGAAAGACGTGGATGCCGCCAGTCTGACGCTGGAAGATTGCCTGAAATTAGCCGGCGATGACCCCGCAGCGACCACCAAAGCCCCGGCAAAAAAAGCAACCGGCACCAAAGCAGCCGCTACAAAAACAGCCACCAAAGCCCCCGCCCGGAAAGCAACCACCGCAACGGCTAAGAAAGCGACAGCTACTAAGCCGGCAACGACCCGGACGGCAACGGCAACCAAAAAACCGGCAGTGGCAAAGAAAAAATAGCCATGATTTGCGAAAAAAAAGGTGGCTCGAGCTAATCGGGCCACCTTTTTTTATGAATTTACTGCCACCCGCATCTCCCGCGCAAACGCACCCACCCGCCTTCGGGCAATGTCCACCCGGTCACCGTTGGTGAGCTGCACCACATACCGCCGGGACTGCACACGGGCAACGTGCGCCCGGTTGATGAGGTGCTTGCGGTGAGTCCGCACAAACAGCCCGGCAGGAATCCGGTCCTGCAAACACCGCAACGTGAGCGCTACCAGCAATGCCGACCCATCGGCGAAGACGCAGGTGGTGTAGTTGCCCACCCCTTCGAGCCGGACAATAGCCGTTAAATCAACCCACCGGCGGCCACTCTGAAACGGCAGACACAAGGCAGTGGGCGAGACAATGTTGGTTTTATAGACTTTGGGTGGTTTCATGATTTTGAACCCCCTCCTGTTTCAGGAGGGGGCAGGGGGTGGTAAGTCCTTAGAATCCTAATCGCAACTTAGCCGCAGGCACCGCCAACCGTAGTCTGGCATTGGCGCGGGGCGTTAGCTTTTTGGCGTTACCCGTTGTCGAGAGCGTGACGGTGTGCGTCTGATCGAGAATGACCTCATCGGTTGGCAGGGGTGTCCTGACCAAATCCCAGGTTTCGGGGTCTTCCCAGTTGCCGGTTTTTATGCTGGTGATGATGTTCTGGTTGCTGGCCGGGTCGTCGTTGAGAATGGTGGCCGTTATGGACGCTGCCGCGCTGATGCCGTAATCGCCACCGTCGAGCAGGCCGATCACCACCGTCTCGTCGGTTTCGTAGCGCGTGTCGGCCACCGGGTCAATGAGCAGCGTAACCGAACTGGCTCCCGCCGGAATCATAATCGTACCGACCGCACCGTTGACCGTTGCCGACAACGGCTGTAACCCCGGTGCGCCATAACTCGTGGTATAATCAACGCCAAAACTGGCAGTACCCGCCACGCTGAAATTGATTAGGGTGTTGTTGGCTGCGTTCTGCGGCAGTCTGAAAACGACCTGAGCCGCGCCGGTGGCATTTTCGGCGATGGAACTGTTATTGGCCGTTACCGACAGAGACGGCAGACCCGTTGTCGAAACCGGCCCCGATACCTGAAAGGTCCAGATATCGGGCGTTGTTTTGATGTTGCCATACACATCGGCAATGCCCGTCAGGGTTACGCTCAATACCTCACCGGCGAAGGGAGCCAAACTGCCTGCGGGTACAATCACGATCTGATTGGCCGAGCAACCCACCGTTGCCGGAATCACCTGCCCGGTGCTGGCTCTGGTCAGCACCGGGGCATTGTTGTTTTTGATGCGCGAGCAGGCTAAAGGTTCGTCGTAGGTAGCGCCAATGGTGTTACCAATTACATAAAGACCACCGGCAGGTTGAGGAATACCGAACAGGTCGGGCGGGGTTCTGTCCACGATGCCCGATGCCCGTGTCGAATACGCCGTGCCGATTCCACCGCTACCCGTTGCACAGGTTAGTTTGAGCCGAAGGTCGTAGGAGCCGTCGGTCAGGCCGGTGGTGTTCCAGTTGATGCTCGTGCCGTTGGGGCTGTTGTCGAGTTGGGCCGCCGTGCGGGTGAAACCCGTTTGCCAGCTACTGGCCCCTTGTGGGGTGTATTCGAGCGATACATCGGTCAGGTTTGCCAGGGTGTATCCGCTAATCAGCACCGGCAGACTGTTGTTGTCGGCAATGCTGGTAACCCAATCGGGAAGGGGCGAAACGAGGGTAACATTGCTGCACGGGTTCTGGAAATAGGCCGACAGCGTAATGATCTGGCTGCTGCCTCCGCAACTGGCCGAGAGTTTGAATTTCAGACCCTCGTAGGCGTAGATGTTCGGGTTGCCCTGCCGGATGAGAATCGTGATTGACAACGTAGCTAACCGGGCCAGGCTGTAGGTAACGGGGCCGCTGTAATCACTGCCGTTGATGCGTATGGTGGCGTTGTCGGGGTTGCTGCCCGCCACCAATTCGATGGTGGCCGACCGGGTTGGGTCGGTAATGACTTCGCTGATGTTACTCATGTTGAGCGTAAAAACGGCATTGCCCCCCGCCGGTACCCCGCTGACAACGGTAATGGGTGCGCTGAACTCGAACTTATCGCGGGGGCGGGTTTTGGCTTCGGGCGGGCAACTCGACTCCCCAGCCAGGAGCCGGAAAACGGGCGTGCCGTAAGTGGGGTCTCTACCAACATCCACCGAAAAGCGGTCGCCACCGTTGGCATCTATGAGGGTATAGCCCGTTGTGACTACACTTGAACTGGTTCCTTTCGTATTCCCATTTACTTCAACCTTAATCTTAATCCTCGATAGTGCTTCGACTTCACTACCTGATACTTTCAGGCTGAGTCCGTTACTAACCTCAGCGGATAAGTAAGTACTATATTCTACGGCATACGTCTGGGCACTTAAACTTGCCACCGATGAGCTAAACTGAGTACCCCCGCCAGTGAATGTTTTATTCGACTCAAACTTAGCCTCCGCTTTATTCTTGTCATTATTGGTCAGTATCTGCTGCCAGAGACTTATTTGACTGGCATAATCGGTTCGTGTGACAGAATCGGTCGCGGGGGTCAAGTTGATCATGTCTTGCAGATTCGGGATTACCTGATTCCGAATCGTTCGGACGGGGGTGTAGTAATCCGTCTGCACTTTGTCGGGCGCAATAGCCAGCACCTGAGCCGACGTAACACTGCAGCTATTGGTGAGGCTAATCTCCGTTGCTACCGAATAAAACATATTGAAGGCGGCCCCAACCACCACGTCGGCATCGTCGCCAGTAAAACCTGGCTGGCTGGAGGTGGCAATCCGGCTGTTGGTTGTGGTGGTAAAAGTCCACTCATTGTTGGCACCCAAACTGCCGCCTACGTCTAATGATCCGTTGTTAATTACCTGAAACGCTGCTTCAGTCGCAAACCCAATCCCAATCAGAGCTTTAACGCCAAGTCTTATTTTTAGAGCGGTCTCGTTGTTAATGCTAACGGATCCACCTATTTTGTAACTCTGTGAACTCACAACAGATTGCTCCCGGAAACTAAAACTACCATCGCCCGGCGGGTCATGCAACACAAAAAGGGGTAAGGCGGGTGTGACCGTCTCGAAGGTTTTGTCACCCGATTTGGCTCCGGTAAGCACAATGTTGCGGCTCAACAGCGTAGCTGCCCGCCCGAACTTGTCGGTAAACTGAACCGTGAATGACCGGTAGTAAGGGGCTACGATATTTGGTTCGCTGGGCAACAGCGTCAGGTTGGCCACGCCACTGACAAAAACGGGCCGAAACGTTTGGCCGTTGCTCTGCTGCACGTTGGTGGCTACAATCAGGGTGCCGCTGATGCCGGTGGTGCTCACCACGCTGCCGCTACCACCCGACGTACTCACCACGCTGCCGCTGTTACCCGATGAAGTGGTGGTGGTAAACAGGCCCCCACTGACGGGACACCCCTTGCTAACCGGCCCCTGATAGATTTTGACGGTAAGTGGGGTTGGTACACTTTGCTCCATCACCGAAAAAGCCGATGCCGTGCCGCAGGCCGCCGGGCTTACCAACCCTTCTACCGCCAGCGTCGGCGGGCGTTCATAAACTACGTTCAGCGTCACCACCGCCGTAGTCGAGGCCAGGTTCCGCGTTAGCGAATCAGCGGGCAGGTTGTTGACAAACGTCATAAAATCCGTAAGCCCTATCCCCGCCGTGCTGTTGGGCGACAGACTCAGGGCCGTTACCTTATAAATGCGGGGGGGCAACACAACCTGATAATAGCCCGCGGAGTTGGTGATAACCTGTTTTTTGAAACACGACAGCCGGTTGTTACCCGACGCATCTTTCAGCACGTCGGTAAACTCCAGCACTGCCTGCCCAATGGCTTCACCGCAACCCGCCGACACCCGGCCCTGAATGGTTTGTGAGGTTGGGCTGTCGAAATTCAGGTTATAGACATTACTCGATACCAAAACCGTCTGCGAAGCAGGCACAAACACGAGTTTGCTGGCTGTGGCGGTTAGTGTGTAGGTGCCGGGGTTGTTGATGGTAGCCGCAAAGCGACCATAGTCACCGGGGGCGGGCGAGTTGAGATACTGGGTTTTGGTCTGGGCAAGCTGGTTGGCTCCCTGAAAGGTTTTTATCACCACGCTGTCCACCGGACAACCGATAAAGCCCGTTAGTGAGGTGCTGCCCGACAGTCCCGTGATGCAGTCGGGACAGGTTTGGCGGGCTTGCCCGGAAATAGCGAAGGTGGTCAGGTCTCTGAAATCGGTCAGCGTTCGCGGATTGGTAAACTGGTTGAGCGACGCGGTTTGCGAGGCCGGGCTAAAGACGTGAACCATCGTGGGCGAGTTGGGCGGTCCGTCGTTACGGTCGGTATAGCGCGGGGTGATCACAAACGTTGAAGCCGTGACCGAACCCGTTGGCGAAATGCTTGAATTGACCCCGTAATAAATTGGCGAAATGTTGTAGGTGCCATCGGTGCCGGAGACGGTGGTATAGGTCATACTGCCGGGGCTGCCGGCCAGCCCGGTGGTGGTTCGGACGGCGGTGATCGTTACACTGGCAACGGGCGTAAAGCCGTCGCCACTCACCACCCGCCCGGCAATCACCCCGTCGGCAGGCACCACCCGCACCTGCACCGGCGCGGTAAATGCCGATAGGCTACAAACGCTGGTAACACGGCGGAAGTAAAATGATTTGACTGGTAGAGCATCGTTCGAGATGGTGGGCAGGCCTATGGTTTGCGAATTGCTATTGGGCAGGTCGGTCCAGGTAGTGTTGTTTTCGCTTTGTTGCCAGGTCAGCGTGAGGGGTGTTACGGCAGGTACGCCGGTGGGTGCGCTCAGGCTGGTTAAGGCAAGTTGAATTTCCTGCGGATACGGCACAATGGGCGGCCCGCCGATGCCGCCGGCCGTTACGGTTGATGGTGACACAATCGTAATGACCGGGCTGACATTCGCTGATGATCCAGTACAGTTGTAGGCTAACCGCTTAAAAGCCACCGTTTGGCCGGGGCTTATGAGGGTAGTTAGGGGCAGGGTGGGTCCGGTCAGGTTGGCAACGGTAGCAAAAGGAGCTCCATTAACACTGCTCTGCCAGCTATAGGGCCGATAGGTGAAGCCATCGGTTTGGCTCTGTATGACCGCGTCAGCGCAAACTAAAACGGTTCCGGTTGCGCCGTTGACGCTGAGCGTACCCGCCGATACTGCGGGCGGAATTGTTGGGAACTCAACCGCGCCGAGGTCAGCCGCAGCCCCAAAAATCCGGGCATTACCGGCCAGATCAGTCGTACCCAGCAGGGCCGTTGTGGCCGTGGCATTGCTGCCGTTCAGCACGGGCGTGCAGGGGAAGGTTGCTAAGGTGCCGGTGTTGCTGAACGGCGTTGTGGTAGTCGTAAGGTTGCCGGTGCCGGTATAACCCGTAACGGTGGCCTCAAACAGCGACGATGTTGCCGTGACGTTTAGGGTACCGTTGAATGCGGGGGTTCCGATGTTGCCGAAAACAACGCAGTTATTGAGTTGTGCGCTGGCACTGGTTCCATAAATCAGGTTACTGGCTCCTCCTGTACCTGTTGCTGTACGGTTCGCGGTAAAACTACAGTTGTTGAAAACAGGCGTACCAGTAAGCGTATTCAAAACGCCCCCGGCATAACCGTAGTTATCACTAAAGCCACAACTGCTGAAGGTAGGCGATGCAGATTTAATGGAGAGTGCGCCCCCAACATAGCTGAAATTTTGGTTGAAAAAGCACCGGGCGAACTGCACATCGCTCGTCGTTATATTGGTGCCGTCGTGAAAAACGGCACCCCCTTCTCCAACTGTTGCTAAAGCATCGTTTCCCAGAAACCGGCTATCAGCAACGATCAGTGAGTTGCTAATGAACGGGAACCCGCTATTTAACACGTTGCCGTTCGCGATGGCTCCGCCCCTGATGCTCGCCACATTGTTATCGAAGGTGCAGTTGGTAATCGTAAGCGAACTAACTCCACTCTGAGCATACGTGGCGATGGCCCCGCCATATACGGCAAAATTATTCGTGAAGAGACACCTTGTCATTGTTAGGAAACTAAACCCACCGCCCTCGGCCCGATGAAGCATTCCCCCGCCATAGCCATTGCTGTCGTTCCCGTCCGCATACCCACCCACAACAACAACCCCGTCGAGGGTGGTACCGGGGGTCTGGTTTGGGACGTTGGTCAAGACGTGGTAGGAGTTGTCAAGAACAGTACTAAAGCTGCCAATCTCGCCCGACAGTGTGGTGCTGCCGGGAAACGTAACGGGTCGCTGGCTCAGGGCGGTTTCGGTACCCGCAAAGCCGCCATAGACCGATACGCCAGTTTGCAGGGTAAAACTGACAGCCCGGCTGGTGTTGGCATTGCCGCCGGGTTTGTAGGTTCCTGCCGCCGTCCAGACCTGCCCGCCCGTGGTGGTCGTGAGTGAGTTAATGGCTCCCTGCAAACTGGCGGTGGCCGTAGCCCAACTCGTTGCGCTGGCCGGGTTGGTGTTGGTGCCGGTTGTTCGTACATACCGGATAGTCTGGGCTTGCAAGAAGGGAGTCGTAAAAGCCAGTAAGCCTAAAACAAGCGTGATGCCAAAAAGAAAGCGGTTTTGCCGCAGGAGGAAGGTGTATAGCTTGTCCATCATTGAATTAGATTTTGATGGAACAAAATTGCCGGTCAAACCCGGTGCTGGCCTTTACGCATCGTGCAAATGGTCGCACTCATCCGAAACGGGCAGAAAAAAGAATAGCACTCAACACGCAGGGGTCGCACGTATCGTGCATCGAGTAGATAAAGGAGATTTGTAAACTATTGATAGACAGTTAATTGCGGGACTCGCTGGGTAGTTTGCCAAATTCCTGTTGAAAGGCACGCGAAAAATAGTTCGGGTCGTTGAAACCCACTTCATAAGCGATTTCGGAGACGTTGAGCGTTGAATTTTGCAGTAACGTATGGGCCTTTTGCAGCCGTACACTGCGGATATACAGAACCGTTGATTTATCGGTCAGGGCTTTCACTTTGCGGTACAACTGCGATTCGCTGAGGGTCATCGCTTTCGCTATGATGCCAACATCCAGGGTCGGGTCGTTCATATTCTTTTCGATGCAACCGCGGAGTTTTTTCAAAAAAACATCTTCGAGGTCAAGGGGTTGGGTATCAGACTTGTCCGTTGTCAGTAGCTGATTTCCTGTTACCGATAATGCATTTCTGTATTTAACTTGACGTTTGCGCTGCGATGCCAACAAATTTGCCAGTGTCACCGCCAGTTCTTTCTGGTAGAAGGGTTTTGTCAGATACGCATCGGCTCCGTGTGTCAAGCCGGTGATACGGTTCTCGATGTCTGCTTTTGCGGTCAGCAAAACAAGGGGGATGTGGCTCGTCCGTTCATCGTTTTTCAAGAAATCACAGACCTCAAAGCCGTCCTTCTCCGGCATCATCACGTCGGAGATGATGAGGTCGGGTACGGTTTCTACCGCTTTCTCGATACCCGCCCTGCCGTTGTAGGCAAAGTCGAGTTGATAGGTATCGCCCAAACAAGCGATGAGG
This sequence comes from Cytophagales bacterium, assembly GCA_038230415.1. Classification (GTDB taxonomy): domain Bacteria; phylum Bacteroidota; class Bacteroidia; order Cytophagales; family Spirosomataceae; genus JBBRNH01. The sequence goes on from JBBRNH010000006.1 coordinate 18,200, forward strand.
TATTCTACCACGTCGGGGTTATCTTCAATAAGGAGCAGCGTAGGTTGGTCGGCCTTTAACGTCAGGTTTGGGGTTTGTGATTTGTGATTATTGCCGATGTCGGCCATCACAAATCCGGTATCGGGTACCCCCTCCGTCTTTGCCGCCAAATTTGTTATGGGTAGCAGCACCGTGAACGTCGTTCCCTTACCGATGCTGCTGTCAACAGTAATGTTGCCATCCAATGCCTTAACCAATTCTTTGGTCAAACTCAATCCGATGCCCGTACCGCCCGCCTTGTTCATGGCCTGATTAGTTGCCTGATAAAAACGGTCAAAGACGTTCGGCAAATCCGCCTGGGGGATGCCTACGCCGGTGTCGGTGACGGTGATGCGTAGAAGGGGCTTTTTTGCGGAGGAGGGCAAATCTGCCCGCAGCACGACTCTGCCGCCACTGGGCGTAAACGTTATGGCATTCGACAGCAGATTATAGACGATCTGCAACAGCCGTTCCGCGTCGTAGTCCATGATGATGTGTGCCTCATTACTTTCTACCCGCAGCAACACGTTTTGCGTATTGGCGACTGAATGAAGGCTCTCGGCAATGTAGCGCAGGTAGGGCAGTATATCGGCTTGCAGATAGTTGATTTTCAGGATGTTAGACTCTAATTTTGACAAATCGAGAATTTGATTGATAAGCCGCAGCAGCCCCTCTCCATTGCGATGAATCAAACCGACTTTGCTTTTTAAATCTGCCGTAACGTCCGATTCCAGTTGCTTGGCACTACCCAGAATCACCGTCAACGGTGTCCGAAATTCATGGGTGATGTTGGTAAAGAACCGGCTTTTGAATTCATCCAATGCCCGCATCCGCAAGACCTCCTGTTGGGCTAATTTTTGGCGCAACTGGAATTTATAAAACAGATAAAGCCCCGCACCCAGCACAACGGCATACAACAGATACGCCCACCACGTTGCCCACCACGGCGGCATAACGGTAATGTGTAACAAAGCCGATGCCGTCCAGGCGTTGCCACCGATGCTGCCCTGCACCTCAAAAACATAATTGCCCGGCCCCAGATGGGCATAATTAGCCACGTGGCCCGTACCCGCTTCCACCCAGCCGGGGTCTATCCCCTGCAAGCGGTAGCGATAGCGGTTTTCCGTCGGCGTGACAAAATCCATGAGCGCAAATTCGAGGTTCACAATGTTTTGGGTATGGTCGAGACGGAGCTGATCGGTTTGGTGAATGGGGCGGGTCAGGGGGCTGTTTTTTTGAAACTGATCGACCGATACATTGTTGATTTTCAAGCCTGTAATCAGAATCTGAGCGTTCATTTTCCGCGCTTGAATTTGCGAAGGATAAAACGCCGTCAACCCATTGACCCCCCCGAACAGCAACCGGCCATCGGGGCAACGCGCAAAGGCACGGGTATTGAATTCATCGCTTTGCAACCCGTCGAATTCCCGAAAGTTTTTAAACCCGTAAACCCGGTGGGCAGCCTCGTCCTTGCCGACTTCGGTAGAAACCGTCAGTCGGGAAAGCCCCCGGTTGGTACTCATCCAGAGGTTATGTTGCCCACCGCGAGCCTTCGATACGGAGGGGGTGTTTTCGGGCAGGATACCATACACCACATCATTGGGCAAACCACTGTTTTGGCTGACAAAATGCACAAACTGCCCCCTGTTTTTGTCAAACAGATTAAGCCCACCCCCTTTGGTGCTTACCCAGAGGTAGCGGTCGGGGTCGAGGGGGTCGGCGCAAAAGCTGGAAACGAAGTTATGGCGCAGGCTGTGCGGGTTGCGGGGGTCCGTTTGGAAAATCTGGAAGGATTCGCCCGCCATTGACCGATGCGACACGGTTTGTGGTCCCGTTTTCTGAATCCCCATTTTTCCAATGTTCCATTTTATCATCCCGCTGTTTGCCGTACCCACCCAGAGGTTTTGATGGGCATCGGCATGGAGCGCGTTGATGCCAACACCTTTTCCAATTTGTTCCGACAAGTCGAAATAAACAAGGTTGCCGGTGGCGGGTTGGTAGTATAACAAGAGACTGTTGTATGTGCCGACCCAAATATTACCTTGTTGATCCTGAATTATGCCGGCAAAAAAATTGGGTGACTCGAACTCAAAATAGCGTGTTTCAGCCCGCGTTTTGATGGAAAAGCGTCGGTTATAGGGGTCAATAGTAAAATAATACGCTGTGCCATCCTTCGCTGCGAGAAAAGCAGCCAAATGCAACCCTGTGGCAAGGCCGTTTGCCACAGGCCTTAGGGTGTTCGCCGTTTCGTCTAACCTGTACAAATCATCCACAGACGGCTGCCACGTATAAATCTCCTTGCCAACATACAGGGCATCAATGCTCGTTCCTGCCAGATAATGCCGGAAAGGTGGCCGCCTGAGGTTAATTTTTCGCAGCCCATAGCCATTCGTGCCAACCCAAAGATTGCCCGAACGGTCTATTGCCGAGCAAGGGCTGTGTTTATCCAGCGCAAAAATTAACGTCGGCTGTCCGATGGTTCCCGTGCGGAGCACCTGTTCTTCCGACACCGAATAGATACGGGTCTCAGAAACAGAATACGTTGTTATTACCAATACCAAATTACCCATGCCGTCAGCAGACAGACCCGTTTTAACAATCGGCAATAGACCGCCGAACTCGATTTTGCGGGGGATGCCGTTTTCAATCACAAACATCTTATCGTTGAACACCGTCCAGACCCGGCCTGGAGCAGTCTCGTACAAACAACTCGCAACCCCATCTTCCTTAAAAACAGGTGTAAATGTCAGGTCGGTGGGTGAGAACCTGAAAATGCCGTTCTCCCGCGAGACGAGTAGCGTTCCATCCTGATTGACCGACAAGCTCCCAAAAAACTCGTAGGACTTACGCCACTGACTCACCCGCTCAATGGTCATGGAAGCGTGCAAGTCAGGGTTTTTTATGGGCGCAACAAGGGCATTTTTCCAGCGAAACCGGACCAAACCCGTCCTCGTACCCATCCATACGGTACCGTCTGTCGTTTCGACAAAAGAGACAATACCCGGTGTTTTTATGTCATCTTTGAGCGTCGGGAGGTGAAAAAACTTGCCGCTTGTTTTTTCGAGCATATCCACCCCTTTGCCATCCACCGTGAGCCAGATATTGCCTTTACTGTCTTCAAACAAATTGGTGATGTCGTTGCCCGCAATCGAGAAAGGATTGAATGGGTCATTGGTAAACACCTCAAAGTGGTAGCCATCGTAGCGGTTCAGCCCATCCTTTGTCGCAAACCAGAGAAAACCGTCCTTGCTTTGTAAGATGCTGTAAATCATGCCCTGTGACAAGCCGTCGGCGATGGTCAACTCTTCGATGCGTGCGTTTTGAGCATTTAGTTGAGAACAAGCAGCGGCCAGACATACGATTATGCCTAATAGCTTCCTTCGCAGGTATGTGTCGAAACCCATAGTTGTGGATAGGCTTTTTGAGGCAAACAGGCAGCACAGCGGCAACCCGAATCGCAGAAGCGGTGTCGTCATGGTTTGTAGGCTCAGAAACGGTCGCGGAAACACACCGATAGGTATGATTTGTTCTTGCCCCGAAGCTACAAACTTTCTGCTTAGTTGCCCGTGCCGTACTTAGTCAAACAAGACATTATACCACAAATTCTAATATCGCAATATTGCGATTACGCAAAACCCGATTACCTTTGCTGCATGGGACTGACCAAAACCGAAATCTTTACTGACCGCCAAAATCGCATCGCCGACCTTGCCAAAGCCTTCGCCCACCCGGCGCGGGTTGCCATTCTGCAACTGCTGGCAAAACGGCAAAGCTGCATCTGTGGTGATCTGGTTGACGAACTGCCCTTAGCCCAGGCCACTGTTTCTCAGCACTTAAAAGAACTCAAGCGCATCGGTATTATCCGGGGCGACATTGACCCGCCCCGCGTCTGTTACTGCATCAACGAACCCGTTTGGCAGGAAGCCCGCCAAACCTTCGGCGCGTTGCTCGATTCGCTCGTAGAGACGAGTTGCTGCTAAACCGGCTGATGTATTTTTTTGCCCGCACTAATCGTAATATTACAATCAATCAACTTAAACAAAATATACCAATGGAAACGCTTGATACGATGCCTGTTACCGACGCTTCGCTGAAGCAACTCGTTCGGGAAACCTACGGAGCCATCGCCGAACGCGGCCCCGCCGAACAAGCCAACAACGCAGCCTCGGCCTGCGGTTGCGGCCCGACGTGCTGCGGCCCGCTCGACGATGCCTCGATTATGGCCGACGACTACACCCAACTCGCGGGCTACGTGGCCGATGCCGATTTGGGTCTCGGCTGCGGCCTGCCCACGCAGTTTGCCCAAATCAGGCCCGGCGACACCGTGATTGACCTCGGCTCCGGCGCGGGCAACGACTGTTTTTTGGCCCGCCATGAAACCGGCCCCACCGGAAAGGTAATCGGCATTGACTTTACCGAAGCCATGATTGGCCGCGCCCGAAAAAACGCTGATGCACGGGGTGTCAACAACGTCGAATTTCGGTTTGGCGACATCGAGACGATGCCCGTCCCGGACAACACCGCTGATGTGGTCGTGTCGAACTGCGTGCTGAATCTGGTGCCGAACAAGCCGAACGTGATTGCCGATATTTTCCGGGTGCTGAAACCGGGCGGTCATTTCAGCATTTCAGACATTGTACTGCTGCGCGATCTGCCCGCTAACCTCAAACGCCCCGCTGAACTCTATTCGGGCTGCATCGCGGGGGCCATTCAGAAAGATGAGTACCTGAACATCATTGCCGAAACGGGCTTTGTGAACGTCGTCGTGCAGAAAGAAAAACCCATCATTCTGCCCGACACGTTTTTGGCCGAATACCTCACCGCCGACGAAATCACCAATTACCGCAGTGTCTCGACCGGGCCGCGCCAGGCGGGGATTGTGAGCGTAACGGTTTACGCCGAGAAGCCGGGTGCCAATGCTGCTCAACCCATTGCCAATCAGTTGATTGAAGCCGTAATTTCGGGCGAACCCGAAGCCTGTTGTGCGCCGGGTTGCTGCTCATAGAAAGAGGTCTCAGATAGCATTCTGCTGTCTGAACAATGGTAACGGTTGATTCAACAGGCAGTATTTATTTCCCAAATCAGGCAGCAGAATCCCGTCTGAGACAATCTTACAAAATGAACAACTCAATCACGGCGCAGAACGCGGCTTTGGCGGATCCCCGCCTGTCGTTTCTCGACCGCTACCTAACCGGCTGGATTTTTGGCGCAATGGCCCTCGGCGTGTTGCTGGGCAATGTTTTTCCGCAAATCGAGCAGACATTGAGCGGCTACCAATCCGGCACCACCAACGTGCCGCTGGCTATCGGATTAGTGCTGATGATGTACCCGCCCCTGGCCAAAGTCCGCTACGACCGGCTGGGGCAGGTGTTCAGGAACACCAAAATCCTGACGCTTTCCTTAGTGCAAAACTGGCTCATCGGGCCGGTGCTGATGTTTGGGCTGGCCGTGCTGCTGCTGCCCGACAAACCCGATTACATGACCGGCCTGATTATGATTGGCATTGCCCGCTGCATTGCGATGGTGATTGTCTGGAACGATCTGGCCCTCGGCGACCGCGACTATGTGGCTGGTTTAGTGGCGTTTAACAGTATTTTTCAGGTCTTGTTCTATTCGGTTTATGCCTGGTTTTTCATCACCATCCTGCCGCCGTTGTTCGGGTTGCCGGGCGCAACGGTGAACGTGAGCATCGGGCAGATTGCCGAAAGCGTCGCCATTTATTTAGGCTTGCCGTTTGTGGCCGGGATGGTATCGCGTTTTGGATTGACGCGCTGGAAAGGTCAGGACTGGTATGAAAGCCGGTTTCTGCCCGCCATCAGCCCCATCACGCTCGTGGCCCTGCTGTTTACGATTGTGCTGATGTTCAGCCTGAAAGGAAAACTGATCCTGCAAATTCCGGGCGATGTGCTACGGATTGCGCTGCCATTGGTAATCTATTTTGTGATCATGTTTTTCATGGCGTTTTACCTCGCCAAACGCGCCGGGGCTGACTACGCCAAAAGCACCTCGCTGGCGTTTACGGCGGCTGGCAACAATTTTGAACTCGGCATTGCGGTGGCTATTGCCGTGTTTGGCATTGACTCCGGGGCGGCTTTCGCGGCTGTGATTGGCCCGCTCATCGAAGTTCCGGTGCTGATTTTGCTCGTCAATGTAGCCCTCAAACAACGTTCATCCTTCAAAGCCCAACCCCAATGAGAATCGCTCTTTTTTCTGACATTCACGCCAACTTACCCGCTTTAGAAGCGGTGCTGGCCGATATTGACCGCAAATGCCCCGATGCCGTGTATTGCCTCGGCGATCTGGTGGGCTACAACATCTGGCCCAACGAAGTGATTAACACCATCCGTCGGCGCGGTATTCCGACTATCGCCGGAAACTACGATTATGGCATCGGGCGCGGCAGCGACGACTGCGGCTGTGCCTACCGCGAAGAAGACGAGAAAGCGATGGGCAAGGTCTCCATCAGCTACACAAATTCGGTTGTCGGAGCCAGCGAACGGCGGTATCTGCGGACGCTGCCGACGCACATCCGGGTTGAGTTTGAACTGGGCCACGACGACGTTCATCTCTGGAATCAGCAACCACCCCTAACGCTGATGCTCGTGCATGGTAGCCCCCGCAAGGTGAACGAATACCTCTTTGCCGACCGCCCCGACCGCAGCTTGGGCCGCGTTTTGGAAGGAGCCAACGCCGATATTTTGTGTTTCGGCCATACCCACAAACCGTATTATAAAATCGTTAGTGCCGAGGCTGAGGGGCAGGAAACGTATTTCCGTCATGCCATCAACATCGGTTCCGTTGGCAAACCCAAAGACGGCGACCCCCGCGCCTGTTATGTGCTGCTCACGATTGACGAAACCGCCCGGCCCGGCGCAAAAGAGGGCGTGAAAGCCGAGTTTGTCCGGGTTGAGTATGACATCGAACGGGCAGCCAAAGCCGTTGAAACCAGCACGCTACCGAACCCGTATGCCGGTATGTTGCGGACGGCCTGAGAACCGATAATTTTGCCGTATGCGCATCCGAACCACCCAGCCCGCCGATTGGCCCGCCATCGCCAACATCTATCAGCAGGGCATTGACACGGGCAATGCCAGTCTTGAAAGCCACGCCCCAACGCCCGAAAAAATGGCCGCCAACTACCTTGCCCAACCGCAATTGGTGGCCGAAACGGGTGGCAATACCGATGCCGAACCGCGCCGGATAATGGGTTACGCGCTGCTGTCGGCCACGTCGGGGCGGTGCGTGTACGGGGGCGTGGCCGAGGTCAGTATTTACGTCGGCAGTGATTTTCGCGGGCAGGGCGTGGGCCGGTTACTACTCACCGAACTCGTTCGGCAAAGCGAAGAACAGGGCATCTGGACGGTACAGGCGGGTATTTTTCCAGAAAACCGGGCCAGTGTTGCCCTGCATCTGGCGTGTGGTTTCCGGGAAGTGGGCTACCGTGAGAAACTCGGCAAACACCAGAACGGTATCTGGCGCGATGTGCTGCTCCTCGAACGACGGAGCCAAACCGTTGGCCGGTAATCAAAATTTTTGTATCTTTCGGGTATGCAAACCCGTCAAAAATTAGTGGTACTGTCCGGTGCGGGTATCAGTGCCGAGAGTGGCATCAAGACCTTCCGCGATAACGATGGCCTGTGGGAAAACCACCGTGTCGAAGACGTAGCGACCATCGAAGCCTGGCACCGCGACCCCGTTCTGGTGCAGACGTTTTATAACCAACGCCGGAAACAACTGCCCACCGTGCAGCCCAACGCCGGGCATTACGCGCTGGCTAAACTCGAAACAAAGTACGACGTGACGATCATCACCCAGAATGTGGACGACCTGCACGAACGCGCCGGTTCGACCCGCGTGATGCACCTGCACGGCGAGTTGCTGAAAGTACGGAGCAGCAAAGACCCCGACTTGATCCTGGAAAACTACGACTGGGAGGCCAGCAATTATGAGATTCCGATGGGCGCGTTATGCCCCAAAGACTCGCAGTTGCGGCCCCACATCGTGTGGTTTGGCGAGGCCGTGCCAATGATCGAACCCGCCATCGAGCAGGTTCTCCAGGCCGATTTGTTTATTGTTACCGGCACCTCATTAGCCGTGTATCCTGCCGCCGGATTACTTGATTTTGTGGAGCCGACGGTGCCGATTTACGTGGTTGACCCCAACATTCCCGAAGTCCGTCGGCGCGACAACGTCACGCTCATCCCCGAAGCGGCCTCAACGGGTTTAACGAAGTTGGTGGCGCAGTTGCTGCAATGAAATCAACGTAATTAGTTGGGTAGTCTGTTCTTGCCCATACACTCACAGCCTGGTGGCGGTGGGTAACGAGTTCGGCACCGCCACCAGGCTGTGCGGTTCAGGCGGGCAGTCCATTCTTGCGCGTCATCTTATTGCCCCACCTTTAGCAGCCGGATCGTCCGTAATTTCTGGTTTAGGTACTGAATCTGGAGCAGGTAGCCACCGGCGGGCAGGGTTTCGCCAAACGTAACCGATTGCCCCGTTGCCGCACTGCCCATCTGCAACCGCTCGCGACCCAAGCCGTCAACTACCCGGAGTGTCTGCACCGGCTGATCGGCCACAAACGTAAACGCCCGGCTACTGGGGTTCGGCGCGATAACTAATTCGGTATCGTCTGCCGAAATCCCCTCGCGGCTACCCGGCTCACAGGCAGCAACGGTTTTGCAGTACTGCTTATACCAGGGAGCCGCCGAATAATTCATGCCTACGCACACATCGCCCCCGGTAAACCACGGCCCGAAATCAATCGTAAGTTTCGAGGGTTGCCCCGCCGTTGGGGTCAGCGTCCGGGTCGAACCCGTACACCACCACGAAAACGCGGTGGCGTTGGTCAGGTTGGCCGCGTTTAGTTCAAACGTCTTTACATCGTTGGGCCGGGCGCAGTCTGGCCCAATCACCGGGGCCGTTGTTGATGCCGGGGGTGTTCCGGTTGTTGATGGGGGCGGAGGGGGTCGCGTTGGGTTGCTGACGGTGATCGTCACACCCCCTGATGTTGCCGTTGCGCCCTGATTATCAGTCGCTTTTGCCGAAACTGTATACGTTCCAGCCGCCACGCTTGCCCAACTGAACTGATACGGCGCGGTGGTGGCCTCGCCCAATTTGGTGTTGCCGGTAAAGAACTCAACTTTGGCGATGCTGCCGTCCGAATCGGTTGCGTTAGCCGTGATGAGTACCGTTGCCGGGGCCGTAAACGCAGCGTTGTTGGCCGGAGCCGTCAGCGTTACCGTTGGGGCCACGTTCGGGGCCGGTGGCGGAGGAGGTGGCGGGGTGCCGGTGCAGACGGTGATCGTCCGGCAAAACTGCTTGTACCAGGGGGCCGCTGAATAATTCACACCCACGCAAACCTGCCCGCCGGTGAAGTTCGGCCCGAAACTGATGGTGGTTTTGCTGCCTGCCTGCGCCATGCTCTGCGTTGACCCCGTACACCACCAGCCAAACGACGTGGCATTAACAAGGTTGGCCGCGCTCAGTTCATACACCGTCACGTCGTTTGCCAGTACGCAGGCAGGCCCCGAAAAATCATCGCCGGTTGGCGGGGGTGGGGGAGGAGGGGTAGGGGCCGAGGCTATCACCTGCACCGCCGGGGAAGTCAACGGCCCGCCGTTTGCCAGAATCGCTTTGGCCGTTATCGCGTAGGTGCCAGATGTTATGTTGCTGATTGTGAATATGTACGGTGCCGCAGCATCGTCGCCGAGTTTGGTAGTGCCGCTATAAAATTCAACTACTGTGGCGGTGGTGTTGCTCACACTGGCCGAAATCACCACGTTGCTGCCAGCCGTAACGGTGGTATTGCCCGTTGGGGCGGTAATGGCAACGGATGGGACCACCGCCACCGGCCCAAAATCATCGGCGGGGCTGAGAATGTGGTTTTTCACCCACGTTCCCGATGTGCTGGTGTTGTTCCAGTTTTGGCTGCTGCACGCGCCGGGATTCAGGGCTGCCGACGACTCGTCTTTATCGGCAAAACTCCAGTTGCACCAGCTAATTTTTTGCCCCGCCGGGTTCTGCCCGGCCATCAGGTCAATCCAGGCCTGGGCGTTGGCATAATCGGCCCCGCCGTTGCCGGAGTAGTTGCTCGTTCCCCACTCAGTCACGAACAGCGGCAGTTGGGCTGATATGTTCCTGATGTCCTGCTGAAAATAGTGCGATCCGGCGTAGAAATGCACGGTGTACAGCACGTTGTAGGCGTTGGTGGCACTGAGCGGGTTTGCCAGCACATCCTGCGGACGCTGATCGTAGTTGGGCGTACCGACCAAAATCAGCCCCTGCGGATCATACTGCCGGATGATGGGAATAATCTGATCGGCGTAGGTTTTTATCTGATCCCAGGTCACGCCGTTGGGTTCATTGCAGAGTTCATAAATCACGTGTTTCTTACCCGCGTGGGTCTGGGCCATCTGCCGGAAAAACGTTTTGGCCGGTTCGATGCGGTCGTTCGGGTTGCCGGGGTTCAGGATGTGCCAGTCAATGATGCAGTATATCCCGGCCTGGGCTGTCCAGTCAACAATCTGATTCATTTTGGCGGTCAGGCCGGTGGGGTTGCTCAGGTAGCCGCCTTCGTCCACGTACAGAGCCGCCCGGAACACATCGGCTCCCCACTGCGAAGCCAGTGCCTGCACCGAAGCCTGGTTGTAGCACTGATCGAACCATTGCAAACCGTGCGAACTCATGCCCCGGAGTTGAATGGCCCGCCCCGATTCATTACAGAGTTGCTTATTCAGCACCTGTAGCCGACCGTTGGCGACCAATGGCGTGGGCGATTGCCCGAAGGCCGACGCGCTGACGAGAAGCGTCAGGAACCCGGCAAGGAGCCGGGTAATCATAGAATTTTTCATGCGTATCGAGCCGGAGAAGATGTTCCTCAAAGAACAAAAGAATAAGCCGACTTTCCAAGAGAAGACGACTTACTGTTACTGACTGAGCGGACTAATCACGCTTAATGCACTGTCTGTTGGCAGACAGAAACGGGTGTTGGCGGCCAAAAATGCGTTTTCGAGGCCGGGTTATAGGTTGTTAATAGGGCAAGAATCCAATCGGGTTAGAACGTCGTATATCGTTTGCCTATTTGTATAACGCTACCCGATGATTCTATTTTTTTCTCCCCGGTTGCTCATTGCCCTGTTTATGCTGTGTTCGCTCGGTTCGCTGGCGCAATCAACCCCTAAAACTACCCGAAATCAAACTACCCAACCACGCTTATCCGGCAACCGTGCTGCCTGGCAGGATGGTATAACCATTGCTGATACCTTGCGGCTGGCAACGGAATATGAACCGGCCAAACCCAAAAAAACTACTACTACTTTTCGGTTAGCAGCAGAAGCGGATGCACCGGCTCCGGCAGACAGCGTAACCGTAGAGAAGGTTCCCGTTAGCCCGGCACCCATCATACCGACTTCATTACCATTCATTTACAGGCACACAATTTATAATCAGTCCCCGCCAAACCAGCAACAGCCGGTTGTGTATTCGGTTGCCGGGCGAACCAACGCACCCGTATCACGCCCCACGCCAGACAAGGCCGAGAGTGATCTGGAGCGCGTCTTGAACCGAAAAAAACGAGTCAATTAACCCACTAACTCTTACTCTCTCTGTGAAACAGTTTATACTCACTCTGCTGCTTGCGGTAGGTGCCACGTCCGTTTTTGCCCAGGAAGCCCAGTCGGTGACCCAGGCGATTCATTACATCAAATTAGCCAATACGCTGCGCGAGGTCAACAAATCAGAAGAATCGCTGAGTCTGCTCAGACGCGCCCTGCCCGCCGTTAAGTCAAAGAGTTTGTACTGGCAGGCTGTTACTACCGAACTCATCGGGCTTTGCCACAAAGACCTCGAAGAGTACGGACCCGCCGTGCAATACCTCGAACGCGCCCGGTCGCAGTATGCCAAACTCAAATACGTTGCCAGTGCGTGGGGCGTGAACGAAGTGATCCGGGATATTTCGGGTAAAAATCTGTATGCAGGGATTCAGATTGGGACTTCGGATGTGACATTAGCCATCTTCAAAACCCAGTATGAAAGCGATTTCTACGAGAAAGACATCCGCTCGATCATCCGGGTGCCAAATCTGGGTCTCACCGCCGACGCATCGGGGTCGTACCGGCAGGGACAGGTGGCGTTGCAGGCCTGTTTAGACACGATTCAACGCTATAACATCCCCGGCGAACGCACATTCATCGTTTTTAGCAGTGATGTGTTGGCAAGTCCGGTTGCCAAAAGCACCCTCTACGCGCAGTTGACGAGTGTATTGCCTAAAAACAGTCCCCTGCACATAGACACCACCCTGACACCCGCCCGCGAAGCCGAATTGTTCACCATTGGGGCAATTCCGCGCCGGGTGTGGCCCACCACATCCATGCTCAATATGGGCAGCACGGGCATTACATACGGTTATTTCGACAAGCCGGTCGGCACCGCTCCCAAAACGTTCCACTATGGCAGTTCGCCGGTCGGGATCAACACACTCGTGAATCAGATTGACCCGCGCCGGTTTGCCACCATAGACACCTATCAGCGGGAAGTCAGGCGGCTTGTTGGGGCGATGGCCGACACTAATTTGGTGGCTCCGTTGCCGGGCCTGAACCAACGCCGGACGGTGGGCGTGAGCGGAACGATTGTGCTGGCCCTCGCCACGTATCTATATCCCGAAAAAGCCGGAAAGACAGCGGTTCCGGTCACGCTAACCGACGTGCAACGATTCAGACAGTTGGCCCTGACTGATTATGACGCATTGATTCAGCCCAATCTGACGGGCATTACAGACCTCGCAATTCGGGATAAGGCCGCCCAGGATGTTCGGAATGTGCAGAATCAGCTTACCCGCAAACAGCTCATTGCCGGGGCGTTGCTGCTCGAAGCCGCGTTTGGGGCTTATCGCGATAAGCCCACGCCCAAACGGTTCGTCTTTATTCGGGACTCTGATATTGGCTGGGTGACGGGTAAATTCCTGGAAACGATCAACTATGAGTACGAATCTACCATCGCCAAAGGGGCTTTATATACCCGGTAAGGAAAGCTACGAACGCTGGCTCACATATTATTTTACGAAACTTTTGGTAATTACCCCATAATCAGCCTATTTTTGGGGGTTAAAAACAAGTCAAATGCAAACAGGAGTAGTAAAATTTTTTAATGAGACGAAAGGATTCGGCTTCATTAAACCCGACGGAGGTGGGGAAGACATCTTCTTCCACGCGACAGGCCTGATCGATCAGGTTCGCGAGAACGACAAGGTCAAATTCGAGGTTCAGAAAGGCCAGAAAGGGCTGAACGCGATTGATGTGCAGATCGTCTGATTTGAGAATATACGAACTGGTTATGCAAAACGAAGAAACCTGCCCATTGGGCAGGTTTCTTCGTTTTAGTCCGTTTTGTCCGAATTTTATTCGGTTCGTTAGGCAACTAACCGAACCTGATTTACATTTAGGGCAGCGTACCCAACTATAATTTTTCACCGTGAACAAACACCTACTCACTTTTTTGCTGGCCGCAGGCTTGCTGCAAACGGCAGTTGCCCAGACCACCTTTCCGCGCAACGGCGCGTTTGACGAACGGCCCGGCCTGTTTGCCTTCACCAACGCCACCATCGTGGTTGACCCGCAAACCACGCTGCAAAATGCCACGCTCCTCGTTCGCGATGGTAAAATAGAAGCCGTTGGCACGGCAGTCAGCATACCCACCGGCAGCGTTATCACCAACCTGAACGGCAAACGCATTTACCCCGCCCTGCTCGACATTGACTCGGATTATGGGATGCCCGAAGCTGCCCGTCCTGCCGGTGGTGGTGGGCGTGGATTCGGCGGAGTGCCGCAGTACGAATCCAGCAAAAAAGGGCCGTACTACTGGAATCAGGCCATTCAACCCGAAACCGACGCGGGTGTGGCGTTTAAAGCCAACGCCACCAAAGCCGACGAACTCCGCAAATTAGGGTTCGGGGCCGTGCTGACCCACGCCCACGACGGCATTGCGCGGGGCAACTCGGCCATCGTGACCCTTGCCGACGACCGCGAGAATATGCTCGTGCTGCGAAACGGCGTGTCGGCCCATTATTCATTCAGCAAAGGCACATCGGGGCAGGCCTATCCCAACTCCGGCATGGGCGCGGTGGCCTTGCTGCGGCAGGCGTTTTATGATGCCGACTGGTATAAACGGGGTGGCAGCAAAGAGCAGAATAACCTCTCGCTTGAGGCCATGAGCCGCCACGCCGGGCTGCCCGCCATCTTCGACGCGGGTGATAAAATGGGCGTGTTGCGGGCCGACAAAATCGGCGATGAGTTTGGGGTTCAGTACATTATCCGGGGTGGGGGCGACGAATACCAACGCCTTCCCGAAATAAAAGCCACCGGCGCATCGCTGATTATACCCGTCAATTTCCCGCAACCGTATGACGTAGAAGACGTTTGGGATGCCGACAATATCTCGTGGGCCGAACTCAAACACTGGGAGATGGCTCCGCTGAACGCGGGTATGCTGGCCGGGGCCGGGGTGCCGTTTGCGCTGACGACGACGGGATTAAAGGCCAAAACCGAGTTCTGGGCCAACATCCGCAAAGCCATCGAGAACGGTCTCACCGAGACCCAAGCCCTCGAAGCCCTGACCACTACCCCCGCCAAACTCATACGGGCCGACGATCTGCTCGGTAGTTTAAAGCCGGGTTTTGCCGCTAACTTCCTGATTACGAACGGTAATCTGTTCTCGTCCGATGCCGTGATCTACGAAAACTGGATTCGCGGCAAGCAGTATATCATCACCAACAAAAACGCGGCTGACCTGCGCGGAGCCTATACCCTGACCGTTGGCCCGCAATCGACTCTGAAACTGAACATCACCGGAAAATCGCCGATAACTCCGGAGTATCAGGTCATCAGCGATACCACCAAAATTACGCCGAAGGTCTCCGTCAGTGGCGAGGTGATCACGATGCAGATTGCGCTGAACAAACGCCAACCCACCGCTCTGACCCGGCTCACCGGCTACCGTACCGCAACCGGATTTACCGGCGATGGCGAAACACCCGATGGCAAGATCGTAACCTGGACAGCCACCCGAACGGGCGACGCACCACTATCGGGGTCAGCCGCATCTGTGTCAGGCGTTTCTGCTTCAATGGTGAGTACATCAGGCGTTTCGGGCAGTGTCGTTTCTACATCAGCAGCCAGCACAACGGCCACTGCTGCTAATCTCCGCGCCACAATGCGCTACCCGTTTGTGGGGATGGGCAACGCCCAAAAGCCGCAGGCCCAGACGATGCTCATCAAAAACGCGTCGGTCTGGACCAACGAAGCTGCCGGAATTTTAACAGCCGCCGACGTGCTGGTGCAAAACGGCAAAATAGCGCAGGTGGGCCAGAACCTCACCGCCCCCGCCGGGGCCAGCGTAATTGACGGAACCGGCAAACACCTCACCAACGGTATTTTTGATGAACATTCGCACATCGCGCTGTTTTCGATCAACGAAGGCGGGCAATCATCGTCGGCGGAGGTCAGGATGGCCGACGTGATTAATCCCGACGACATCAATATCTATCGTCAGTTGGCCGGGGGTGTCACGAGTTCGCAACTGCTGCACGGCTCGGCCAACGCCATCGGCGGGCAGTCGGCGATTGTGAAACTCAAGTGGGGCGAATCAGCAGCGGGGATGCTCATTGCCGGAGCCGACGGGTTTATCAAGTTCGCGCTCGGCGAAAACGTGAAGCAGTCCAACTACCCCAACCCGAACGTACTGACCCGGTTTCCGCAGTCGCGGATGGGTGTGGAGCAGGTCTATATGGATCACTTCATGCGGGCCAAAGAATACAACGCGGGCTGGAAGAACTATAACGCTCTGAACGCCAAAGACAAAGCCACCGCCACCATGCCCCGGCGCGACATTGAACTCGATGCCATTGGCGAGATTCTCGATGCGAAACGGTTTATCACCTGCCACAGTTACGTGCAGTCAGAAATCAATATGCTGCTCCACGTGGCCGACTCGCTTGGCTTTAAAGTGAACACGTTCACGCACATTCTGGAGGGCTATAAAGTGGCCGACAAGATGGCGAAACACGGCGCGGGCGGCTCGTCATTTGCCGACTGGTGGGCCTATAAAATGGAGGTCAAAGATGCCATTCCGTACAATGCCGCCATCATGCACCGGCAGGGCGTGGTGGTGTCTATCAACTCTGACGATGCCGAGATGGCCCGCCGACTGAACCAGGAAGCGGCCAAAACGGTGGAGTACGGCGGTATTTCGGAGATCGATGCCTGGAAAATGGTGACGCTTAACCCCGCCAAACTCATGCACTTAGACGGTCGGCTGGGGAGTATCAGGCCCGGCAAAGATGCCGATCTCGTGTTGTGGAACGCCAATCCGCTCTCGATTTATGCCCGTCCCGAAAAAACGATCATTGACGGTGCCATTTACTTTGACCTGCAAGCCGAAGACAAAAAGCGTGACGACCTCCAGGCCGAACGCGCCCGCCTGATTCAGAAGATGATTGCGGCCAAAGCCGGGGGCGCACCCACCGCCGGTCGGCCCGCGTTTCGGCGGCAGCGGATGTGGCATTGCGAAGACGTAGAAGGGGTGATGGCCGAGGGGGAGGAAGGGAAGTAGAGACGCATAATTGCGTCTCCTCCGGCAAATGAAAAGAGACGCATAATTGCGTCTCCTCAGGCAAATAAAAAGAGACGCAAATATGCGTCTCTACACTAATTTCTCCCGCAAAAACGCCAGCGTCCGGCTCCAGGCAAGTTTGGCTGCGGCTTCGTTGTAGCGCGTCGGGGCGGTATCGTTATGGAAAGCGTGTTGTGCGCCATCATAGATAAATAACTGATAATCAACGCCCGCTTTCTTCAATGCGTCTTCATAGGCCGGAATACCGGCGTTCACGCGCTCGTCAAGCCCGCCGTAGTGCAGTTGAACGGCGGCTTTGATTTTTGGTACATCGGCGGCATCGGGTTGGCGACCGTAATACGGCACGGCGGCTTTGAGGCCGGGCGCGTAAATAGCCAACTGATTTGCCATTGCCCCGCCCCAGCAGAACCCTACGCAACCGACGTTGCCGGTGCTGTTGGCGTTGGTTTTCAGGAACGACACGGCATTCACGAAATTTTCGCGGGTTTTCAGGGGGTCTAATTTCCCGAACAGTTCGCGCATGGCGGTTTCGTCGGCGGGGGTGCCGCCAGCCGGGGCCAGCGCGTCGGGCGCGAGAGCCACAAAACCGGCAACGGCCAACCGGCGGGTCACGTCTTCGATATGGGCGTTCAGGCCCCGGTTTTCGTGAATGACCACCACTGCCGGGTACTTACCAACGGCGGCAGGCCGGGCAAGGTAGCCTTTCATGGTGGTGCCGTCGGCTCCCGGAAACGACACGGTTTCGGTCACGATACGGTCGTCGGTATGGGCTACGGTTTCGGCGTGGGCGTAGTTGATTTCAAGCATCGGCAGCAGGGCTAAAGCGGCTGCGGCCCCGCCCGTAAGTTCGGCAAGGCGACGGAGAAACACCTCCCGCGAGAGGGGTTTGTGGGTGTATTCGTCGAAGAGATTGATAATGCGCTGATCCATTGGAGCATTGGGGTTGATGTTGAACAAATATAGTGCAGGCCGGGCGGCATTATCCCAAAAACTACGCGCACAGTCCGCTATTTCTGCCGTTTATCCCAAACTCATAGCCCCACAACAGCCCGGCCCGTAACATTGGCTTCGTAAACAGCAAAGCGTATGCGTTTAACACCAACTTTCTACTTTTCTCTGCTTTTGTCGGGGCTGTCAGCCGTCAGCCATGTACAAGGGCAAAGCGCGATGTCGCCCGGTGTGGGTAACAGCATCCGCACCGTTAGCGCACCCAGCCGGGTTAATCTGCAACAGTGCATTGACATTGCCCGGCAAAATAATATCAGCATCCGGCAGGGGCAACTCACCACCGAGAATAGCAGTCTGCAACTGCGGCAATCGCAACTGAACCTGTTGCCGAACGCTGTTTTTCAGCTTAGTGAGTCGCGGAGTGGCGGGCGCAATATTGACCCCCGCACCAATCAGTTTGTGCAGCAAAGCATCACATCGGGCAATTATCAGCTCAGTTCCTCGGCCACGCTGTTTAACGGCTTCGTGCTGAAAAACACCATTAAACAAAACGATTTGCTGTTGCAGGCTACGCGTCAGGAATTGCGGACGACCGAAAACAACGTCTCGATCAACGTAGCCCAGTTTTACCTCAACGTACTGACCAACAGCGAACAGTTGGTGGTGGCCCAGCGGCAGTCCGACATCACGCGGGCGCAACTGAGCCGTACCGAGCGATTGGTAGCGGCAGGGTCGCTGCCCGAAGCCAACCTGTATGATCTGCGGGCGCAGCTTGCCAGCAATGAGTTAGACATTGTGAACGCCCAGAATAATGTTGATCTGGCAAAAGTCTCGCTGTTGCAGGTGATGAACGTGCCGATCAACCTCGCCATCGAAGTGGAACCCGTTGCTATTCCCGACCCGACCGTTGCGCCCTACGCCCAGACCGTGCAGGAGGTGTATGAGATTGCCGAGCGCAGCCTGCCCGACGTTGCCGGTACGGATTTGCGGGTTCGGGCGGCCAACATGGGCGTGGAGGTTGCCAAAGGCGGGCTGTTTCCAACGGTGTTGGTCAGCGGCAATTTAAGCAGTTTACATTCGAGCGCGGCCCAGCAGCAAACCCCTAATGGGCAGGTAACACAGCAACTACTGCCTTATTTTGCTGCCGATGGCACACCAGTGCCGATTTATATTGCTGTGCCGGGGTACAATTATACAGGTCAGCCGATTGGTACGCAGTTGGGCAACAACCTCAACCGTTCGGTATCATTATCGGTCAGGATGCCGATTTTTCAGGCGTATCAGGCCAAAAACCGCATTGCCTCGGCCCGGATTCAGCAGCAGGGAGCCGAACTGACGGCCCAAAACGTGCGGCTCAACCTGCGCCAGCAAATCGAAACGGCCTACACCACCCTGCGGGCATCGGCCAATCGGTACATTGCCACGCAGTCGCAGGTCAACTCCTTAGAACGGGCCTTTGCCGTGTCGGAAAGCCGCCTGAACGCCGGGGCCATCAACGCAACGGACTACAACGTGGCAAAATCGAACCTCGACCGCGCCCGCGCCAGCCTGATCCAGTCGCGCTATGATTACGTGTTCAGAACCAAGATTTTAGACTTTTACCAGAATAAACCCCTAAGTTTTTAAGTGGTTAGTGGCAAGTGGTAAGTTGGCTACCGCGTCAGTATATGCTTGCGGTAGCCAACTTGCCACTAACCACTTCTCACTTGCCACCTACTACTAAACCCATGAAAAAAAAATCAAACCGCATCTGGTGGATTCTCGGAACCATCGTTATTCTGATTGCCGGCGGATTAATTGCCGCCAAACAGGCCGGGTTGATCGGCAAACCTAAAACAACCGACGTTGATTTTGCCGCCGTTCAAAAAACCAATATCATCGAGCGGGTCAGCGCGTCGGGCCGGGTGCAGCCCGAAATCGAGGTGAAAATCAGCCCCGACGTATCGGGCGAGATCATTGGGTTATACGTCAACGAAGGTGATCCGGTGAAAGCCGGGCAGTTGCTGTGCCGGATTCGGCCCGATAATTACGAGTCGCTCCTGGCGCGGGCGCGGGCGGCTGTAAACCAGAGCCGGGCGCAGTTTGAGCAGGCCAAAGCCAGTGTGTCGCAGTCAGAAGCGCGGCAAATCAGGAGCAAGGCCGACTATGAACGGAACCGTAAACTGTTGGGCGACAAGGTGATTTCGCAGGCTGATTTTGAAACGTCGGAAGCCAATTTCAACGTCTCGAAGCAGGAGATAGAAGCGGCCCGCGCCAACGTCCGGGCGGCTCAGTTTCAGATTCAGAGTGCAGAAGCCAGCCTGCGCGATGCCACCGAGAACCTCCGCAAAACCACGATTTATTCGCCCGTGAACGGCACGGTGTCCAAACTCAACATCGAAGCCGGGGAGCGCGTGGTGGGAACGAGTCAGATGGCCGGTACGGAAATTATGCGGCTGGCAAACCTCAACAACATGGAAGTTCGGGTGAATGTGAATGAGAACGATATTGTGCGCGTCACCCTCGGCGACACGGCAGATATTGAAGTAGACTCCTACACCACGCAGGGCCGGAAGTTCAAAGGCATCGTGACCGAAATCTCAAATACGGCCAACGGACTCGCGGGCAGCACCAACGCAGCGGCCCAACTCTCGACCGATGCCGTGACCGAATTTGAAGTGAAAGTGAAAATCCTGAATCTTTCGTATCGTGATTTGGCGGCAGAAGCCAGCAAAAAAGGCTACCCGTTTAAGCCCGGTATGACGGCCTCGGTGGAGATTATCACCAACCGGCGCGACGGTATTCTGGCCGTGCCGATTGCCGCCGTAACCACCCGCAGTATTGACAATGACCCCATCAAAAAGGAGGGTGGTGGCCCCCCGCCACCCGATGGCCCGCCAAAAGCCGACGATGCCAGTGTCAACGCCAAAAAAGTGGCTATCACCGAGATTGTATTTGTGAACGAAGGCGGCAAGGCCAAACAGCGCACGGTGAAAACGGGTATCTCCGATTTTGAGAATATCCAGATTATGTCGGGCCTGAAAGCAGGCGAACAAATCATTGCCGGGCCGTTTCTGGCCGTATCCAAGAAGCTGAAAGACGGGGATTTGGTGAGCAAACGAGACCCGAAAAAGGAGCAGAAGAAGGAGGAATAAAGCGGCCCGCCTAAAACCGTAGTCCGACGTTGGCTGTGTAGAACAGCCCGGCAGAATACCGATAATTCGACATCTCGAACGCCAGAAACCCCCGCCGACCCAAGTGAATACGAAACCCGCCGAAATATTTTACGGCGACTCCCTCGCGCAGTGTAACGCCATCGCTGATCGTCTGCCGTTCGCCGTAGCCAACACCCGTACCGATGTATGAATCGGCTTTGGCTGAACTGAACGGGTGGAAGTACAGACGGGGCGTGACCGATAAATCCTGCTGATTAAGGCTGTTACTTTTGACGAAATTAGCCGACAGGCCAACCCCAAAGCGGTTTTTCAGCACGGGCAACCGATATTCATACGTCGGGGCGATGATGAATTGACCGGGCTTGCCCGGAAAACCATCAAAGGTGGTGTACCAGCCAATGCTGGCGTAATGCCGGGGCATCAGAGTCGGTATCTGGGCCACACAATGACCGCTTAGAAAAGCCAGTACCAAGGTATATGTTGACCGTTTCATAACTCATTTTTAGTTGACTACGGAACGAAATTGCCTGATTATCAAGTATAAACCAGCGTCGAGGCTTTTATTTTCAACTACGATTCTACTATGCCATTCCTTGTTCTTGATCTCGAAATGACCGGCCCGGAGCCGGACTACAACGAAATTATTCAGGTGGGAGCCGTGCTGTTCGACGATGACTGGAACGAGCGCGGCCAATACCTGACCAATGTCTATCCCGAAAACAAAGATGCGTTTTCGAGCGAATCCGAAAAGATTCACAACCTCTCCTTAGCCGAATTGGAGGACGCACCGATGATCTACGACGTGCTGCCGGCAATGGAAGAATGGATTATCAAGCAGTTGGGCCTTACCAAACGCGGCCCCAGTGTTGACAATTCGGGCTTGCTACGCGACGTGATTATCTGCGGGCAGAGCGTTATCAACGACATCAATTTTTTGAAGGAGGCCTACCGGCTCGAAAAACTGAAATGGCCGTATTCGCGCACCCTGATTGACCTCCACACGCTGGCTTATTTTGTGTTTCGAGTCATGAAAAAACGGAAGCAGCGCGTACCGGAGCGGCTCAGTCTGACGGCCATTGCCGCCTACTTCGGCTTTGAACGCGAAGGCGATTTTCACAACGCGCTGGAAGATGCGGTGCTAACAGCGCAGTGCCTGAAGAAGGTTTTTGAACTGGGAGAAAAGAGGGAGTAAGGCGGGTTGAAACCCGCGTTTTGATTAGAACTGCGGGTTTCCAACCGCCTTGCGCTGCCGCCACGCCCGCCACCCCACGCCACCCAAAACCAGTACAAAAATCCCACCACCCAATAGCCACCACGAGTTGCCTTTAGAAAGCGGAGCCGCATCGCCCACCAAAATCAGCCCCGCCCACCGCGCCGGGAGTTGATTGGCCGCGTCGCCTTCGGTCATAAACTGCTGTTTGGCGCGTTGCAGGGCCACATCTTTGGGCAGACCCTGTTGCAGAAATTCATAAAACAAGGCCGTCAGGCGGTAAGTAGCCTGATTTTCGACGCTCCAGAGTGTGGTGCCGATGCTCGGAATACCCAGCGAGGCAAAACCCCGCGCCAGACTAAACACCCCCTCACCCTGCTGATTGGCCCCCAACCCGGTGCGGCAGGCCGACAACACCAATAGCTCTGCCCCGAACGGTAGTTGGTTGTTGAGGTCAGAGAGCCGCAGGGACGAATCGGCAAAAAACAGCACGGGTTCTTCCGATGCTATTTTTCGATTCGTGTCGGCATCGGCGTGGGTAAAAAGTTGAATCACGCGGTGGCCCGGCGACTGGCTCAGAAACGCCCGGCGCGTGGCCGTTGGGCCGGTCAGCAACGTGGGCCACAAAAAGCCGTTGCCAATTTGAGTTAGTGCCTCGCCGGAGCCGGGCAGCGCGGCTAACCCGCCCGGAAACGCGACGGGAGCTATGCCCAGAAACGCCCGTTGCGGGCCGCGGAAGTTCCACGACGTTGTGCGGCCAGACGGGCCCCGGTCGGGGTTTTTGAGCAGCATCCGCGCCGAGTAGGTATAGCTGAAGGCGTAATGATTCACCAAAAAATCGGGTTGGTCGGCGCGTCTGCTCAGGGCATCGAGGGGCAGAAAAAAACCATCGGGCGAGACCACCACGCGGCCATCGGGCAACCCAAGCGGGGCCAACAATTGCCGATACAGGCTGTGGGCCAGCGTTTTATACTGCCCGAAGTTTCGGTTCTGGGCGTTGGCATCGGCCAGCAATCCCCGAAAAACTGCCGTTTCCTGCCGGTACCGAGCAACGGGCTGGCGGAGTAGTTTGGCTCCTGTTGGCGTAATGCCCAGCACATACAGAGCCGAATCACCGACGAAATAACTCACCAACGACGCTTTTTCCTGACCAAGCCACTGCTGCACATCGGGCAGGGCTGGAACCGTGTTGTCGTATTTATAGCGGTAGTAAGCGGGGTTGGTGGTTTCGAGTTGTTTCAGAAAACGGTCGAGGTTGTCCTGCGCCGTGCCGAGAGCGGTTTGCAGACTGTCGGGGCGGGTTTTGGTGTCGGCCAACTGGCTTTGCAGGGTTGTTACTTGCTGGCGCAGGGTTTGTTCCTGCGCGGCCTGAGCGGGTGGCAGTTGCTGCCGCGCACCGAGTTCGTTGAGTTTGTCGGCGAGCATCACGGCGCGGCTTTTCTCAAAAAACTTAAACGCATTGGGCGCGTCGTTGAGCCGGTAACAGGTTTCGATAGCCCGTTCGTAAAGACTCCGCGTTTTTTCGCGCCAGAACAGTTTTGATTGTTGCCCGGTATGCTCCCAGCGCATAAAATCAACCAATTGGTCGGCAAGTTGATACGTGGCTAAGGCGTTGCGGAAATACTGCTTATTCTTAGTTGCTTTGGCCCAGTCGAGCCATGAATCGGCTTTGTTGCTCAGTAAGTCGAGCAGATATTGTTTTGACGAACTTTTGCGAAGCATGGCTACTGCCGGGTTCGCCGTTGGCTGGTGATTGGTAAAACCGACGGGGGCCGTAATGAGTGCTTGCTGACAATAGTATAATGATTTTGTAAAGTCTTTTTCGCTCCGGTATGTACTGCCTATTTTACTGAAAACAACGGCTTTAGCAAACAATTCATTACGGTCATACTCCATCGCTTGCCAGTAGTATTGGCGTGCTTGCGGGTAATTGTGTTGTATTGTTTCGCTGATGCGTCCTAAACTGGCTAAGGCCTGGGCACATCCCTCTTTATAGTCGGCATACTGAGCCTGTTGGCTGATTTTAACCGCTTCCTGAAAATAATAAATGGCTTTTTGGGGCTGTTTGGCCTGTAATTCCAGATCGGCCATGACTGAGCAAACCCGCGCCAGTTGACCCGGGCTTTTTAGGGTGGTTGCTAACCGGAGGGCTTCCCGCAGGGGCGGTTCGGCAAGTGGTAGGCGATGCAGGCTAAGAAGTGCCTGAGCTTTTTGGACTAAGTTCTCAATCTGCCACGAAATATGGTTGCCGCGAATCGCTAATTGATACCCCGCTTCAGCACAACGAGCAGCCTTTTCATAATCGCCCAAATGTTCGTATAAACTCGCTTGTTGAACCCAGGCATTCGCGCCCGTGCCGAATTTTTCGGGATACTGCATCGCTACCGCAACACAACGGGTGTAGGCGGCTATGGCTTCATCGTTCTTTTGTTGCTCAGACAGGGCGCGGCCTATGTTGAAATAGCTGTTGGCAGTATTGGCATACCGGGCCATAGCCGAGGGTTCGTTGTTAATACGAATTGCTTGTCGGCTGAAAATCAGTACGCTGTCGTATTTGCCTAAGGTTAGATAATTCTTGCCTACTGTATGCAGGAGTTTAGCATAAACCGAATCGTGGGTGTGTCCCAACCGCAGACACTGTTTCGATAAAGGCGTTAATTGGTTAATTATTTTTTGAGGATCAGTGCCGGAGGCAATATGTGTCAATTGCTCATAGATGCGTTGTTTGTCAGTGTGTTGGCCCATAGCCGGGCGCACCCCAAGCCCGCCAACAACCAAAACCCCTCCCCAAAACACCTGTTTTGGGGAGGGGGCCGATTGACTCCGTAAGCAGACTAACCACTGGCTTACATTCATGGTATCTATCAGGGAATTGGTTTTTTGAGGTAGCGATTCTGGTAGAGTTGTGAGCCGGTTGCTGCCTGCGTTAACCCATTCAGAAGAGTATTCCGGTTGGCTGTACGCACGGTTGAGCGGCTACCCAACCAGCCCGTTAAGGCCGGTGTCGCGTAGGAGGTGCCGCGAATAAAAACGCCGGAGCCTTCAACTTTACAAGAGAACTGGCAGTCTCTATCTTCTTCGACACCGACGACGTGGTTTTTGTCGTAGTTCTGACCTTGACAACCAACCAGAACGCTGCTATTTTCGAGATGGGCGGTCGTAACGGCAATGACCCGATCATTACTCTTGGCAAACCAAGCCGGATAAAACTTGCTCGTATCAGCCCGTGCCGATAGATTTCGAGTCGTATCGGTGGGGACAGGCTTGCCATCGTTGTAGTGGTTGCCGGCTGCGGCAACAATCCAGACACCATCTTTCGTTGCCCGGCTGATATAGCGTTTGAACAGGTTATCTTCGGCTCCATAATACCCCAAACTTATATTGAAAACAGTAAACCCATTCTTACGGGCTGTTTCCATCGCGCACAGCAAGCCAAATAAATCACCTTTTAGCGCACTGTCCAGTACTTTGAAGGGCGTAATATTGACGGGTATGGATTGCCCCTCGAACTGACGGGCTACCAAATACGCCACCCGTGAGCCATGACGTTGCGGATAGTCATCAATGGGGTTGTCAATCGTGCCGCCGGGCATAAAATTCCAGCCTACTGTGCTGGTCTTGACCGGAACAGTGCAAATACTCGTTGACAGACCCTGGGTGACCGATGGCAGATAACCAGCTTGTAAGCCTGAATCAAAGATGGCAATTTTAACGGCAGGTTTTATCGCTGTTGCAATCGGGATTGTGGTCTTCCCAACTACTGGCGAACCGCTGTATGGCTGCTCTTCGCGTGGAACAAAGGCTGACACCGAAAAGTTATTGCCAACGGCATCCTTCGTTATGGGCAAACTGACTAACCCTTCGCCACCCGTAGGTGGATTAACGTGCAACGGATCGCCCGAACCCGTGATTGTCCAGTTTTTGGGGAGCGAAATACTGAGCAGTTTCTCATCGCAGTGGCAACGCCGGATGTTTATATCGGCTGGCTTGAGGGTAGGAATAGCCGCGATAAACTTATTTTGGATAGCGCTATCCGACATTGCCGATGATAATAGCATATTGGCCGAGTTGCTCACTTGCCCAGGTTTTCCCTTCGGATAATCATCGTTCTTTGTGTTCTGGGAGCATTTACAGCCAAGTAATCCGCTGCCCATCATAAACAGGCCAAGACAGGCATAAAGCAGGAATCGAGTGTAGTCTTTGTAGATTGGTATCATTATGGTGAGCGGTTTTATGGTGAACAGGTTGAGATAATGGTTTCAGCATCCGGTTTCCCGGCTAAGTTGCGGCTAATCACCGTTTCTAACAAACTTCTTATCCGTTCTTTATCATTCGGTTGGTTGCGCTCAATCCGGGCGAGGGCTTCATAAAACAGACCGGGGTTTATCATTAGGTCGGTGCGCTGGCCGAGGGCGTGAAACTGCTCGATGGCAGTGTCATACTTTTTGAGCCGGAGCGAAACAATACCGGCATATCTCAGGGCCGTATCGTTGGCCGTATCAGCGCGATAAATAGCGGTGAAAACGGCTCCGGCTTCGGGGAGTTTATTGGCGTTGAACAGGTTTACGCCCATTTGCAGACTGTCGGCGGTGTTCGCGCTCATGGTCACGGGTAGTTCGGTCAGGTTCTTGGCAATGTAGGTATCGGCTACCTGTTGGGGCGTTTGCGAGCCGGAACGGTTCAGCAGAAACCAGCCCAGCCCTAAACCCACCACTAACAGCACCGATGCTGCCGCCACCCACGAAAACTGCCCCGCCCGCGCCCGCACCGGACGCGCTGCCAACTCGGTCAACCGCTGTTGCCGTTCGTTTGGCATTACGGCAGAATTGCCTGCCGCAGCCGTGCGTTCGGTCAGAGCGGCTTCTCCGGCAACCCGGCGGGCAGCCAAATAAAACGCGGTTGTCTTTGCCAGGTCAGCATCGGTGCGGAGCGCATTTTCAAACGCTGTCCGTTCGGCGGGGGCGAGTTGGCCGGTGAAATAATCGTCTATCGTCTCAAACATATCCGTTGGCAGTCTATTCTATTTTGTCGGCAGTTGTCAGACTCACAACGGCTGATCGTAAATGGCTTTCAATTTTTCTAAACACCGCAGGCGGCTCGTCTTGGCTACCCCGGCACTGTTGTAAGCTAAACGTTGGGCAATTTCGGCATCGGATTGGTCCTCGCCCCAGGCCAGCAGCATCTCCCGGCATTTGTCGCTGAGGGTGGTCAGGTGCCGGTGCAACTGGGCAATGTCCTGCCCCAGAATCAATTGCTGCACCACCGATTGCACGTCGCCGGGAAGGTCATGCAGCGATTCGTCGAGCGACACGGTGCCGTAATGAACGCTTTCCCGGTTAGTCGTATTTTTTCGGATAATGTCAACACATTTATTATGAAATATTTTGTAGAGATACGTTTTCAGCCCCGACCGTTCGGCAAATCGCCCGGTTTGTATGTGTTCCAGCACCGTCAGCACGGTATCGGCGTAGGCGGTGGCGCAGTCGTCGTCGGGTAGGCGATGGGTTCGGGCGGCTTCCCGAATAAAATAGGCGTATCGGTCATATAACTGATTTTCAAGCCGTTGCCGATCTGGGCCACCCGCTCGCAAGCCAGCAAACAGGATACTATCGTCAGAGGGAGGGGGAGAAAAAAAGGCCATACCTACGGTTTATGAACCCAAAGTTGGTAAATTCTGCGGGTTCACCCCGGCAATCGGGCCGCTAAAATGAATCGTTGTGCCTTGCCCCGGCTCTGATACAATGCTCAGTTGCCCGCCGAGGTCCCGCGCCCGCTTGTTGAGACTATTCAGACCATGCCCGTTACCGGGGTTTGTATGGGCCGTATCGGGTTGAAAACCAACGCCATCGTCGCGGACGCTCAGACAAAGTTGGCCGTTGCCCACCATCAGCGTCACCCACACGTGGCGGGCGCGGGCGTGGCGCAGGGCGTTGTGCAGCATCTCTTTATACATCAAAAACAGGTCTCGCTGCTGGTTGGGCGAGAGTAGCAGATCGGCATCCGAAGCCGTCAGGTCGAGGTAAAGTTCGGCGGGCTGATGCTCAAACAGGGTGTAAGCCGTTTCTTTGAACCGCAACGAAAACCCGCTCACAGACAGCCGGGCTGTGCTGAGGCTGCTCACAATGTCGCGCATGGTCACAATCACCCGTCGGGCCGTGTCGCCGATGGTCTGCAACGTTTGGCGGGCCTGTTCGGGTTGTTTGGCATCGAGTTGGCGGGCGGCAACGGAACTGAACAGATTGATGCTGCCGAGGTCGGCACCGAGGTCATCGTGGAGGTCGCGGGCAATATCGTCGCGGATGCGCTGGAGTTGGGTTTGCTTGCGTTCGTTTTCGCGGAGTTGGCTGATGAGTTCGGCCTGCACACTGATTTTTTCCCACTCGGTCTGCTGGTTGAGCCGGGCAATACCAAGCGTGAAACACAACACCTCAACCACCACGCCCACCTGCATATAGGCAATCGGAAACGTGAATGGGTTGGCGGGCTGTTTCAGAAAAACACCGGGTATGTAATTGATAATCAGAGCGACAACGCATCCCAGAATAAAACACAGCGAGCCGATAATGAAATACGGCACCACAATTTGCCGCAGTTTCAGGATACGCGGCACGACCACCAAGGCCCCGGCAGCCAGCATAAATCGCCCGATGGTGTAGGTCATACTCCGCACCTCGCCCGGTGTGCCGGTCAGCCATAGTAGCACATCGAGCGAAACTTCGGCCACCAATAGCCAGAACATGGCCCGCAATAACCGGAAACTAAACGGGTCGTTCTGCCGGATGTCCATCAGCAGGATAGCGAAGCGGATGTAGAGCAGAAACGCGGCTGATTCGATCAGGACAACGGTACTATCGGCACCGGGGAGGTAAGCAGCCTGGGCATAATCCCGATCATCGAGCCGAAACGTGACGGTCATGCAGACAATGTAGAGCGCGTATTGCCAGTAGATCGCCTTGCGTTGTTGCCAGAAGCACAGCAGTGCATACAGGGCCATCATTGCCAGCATCCCGTCGAGAAACAGGCGCAGGGTGGGGTACGAAACGGCTACGGTGTTCATTGGGTAATAAGGTCGGGCATTGGGCAATTGTAAAAATACGATTACTGATGAAAAAGTGAATTATTTTGCGTCTTCTCCGAGCAAAGCAGCATGAAATTCACTGTCACTAAACCCAATTATCAACTTGTTTTGAGCGTTTCAGCAATTTTTTTGAGCATTTGTGGCTTACTGATCTCGACATACCAGGCAAAAATTGCCCGCGAGAATCAGCAAACTTCAGTGTTACCCTATCTCCAGATCCGTCATGAACGACAAGATAATGGCTTGGAAGTAAGACTCGAAAATCAGGGAGTAGGCCCGGCGATTATCAAAGAGATTGTCATTCAACGGAATAAAACCCGCGCCGATACCTATTTAGGTTTTGTTCTGGAAGAGAGAGAACGATTACGATATATCCCGTAAAGCCCCGCGCCTTTAGGCCGGGGATATGAGGGAACTGGCGGTTCGCCAAAGCCTGTGCGGTTGGCATTTTCGTTGCCTTTATAAGCGCGTTATTTTAGGGTAAACCTTTGCTTATCAGTGTTTTATGTCCTATATTTGATTCGTGATTCAAACCCGTACATACCGCTATAAACTTAACCCCACTCCAAGCCAAAAACAGGCATTGGGGCAATGGTTGGGCGCGTGTCGGTATGTCTATAATTTGTCTCTGTCCTACAAAAAGACCCTTTGGGAACATCACAAAGTCAGCATCACCAAGAACGACGTTCAAAAAGAATTAGGGGCCATCGCCAAAGAAACTATGTGGATAGGCTGTGTTCATTCGCAGGTCTTGCAGGAAGTCACTGACCGCGTTTTTAACGCCTACGATGGCTTTTTTAAGCAAGGCAAAGGCTTTCCCAAATTTGCCCGTAAGGGTCACTACCAGTCTTTTTCATTCAAACAAGGCGTTAAGGTTTCTCCTACCTACGTTCAACTGCCTAAATTCGGGAAAGTAAAGTACCGCAACTCGCAAGATTGCGTGGGCCACATCAAACGGGCGACGGTTCGGGAGTGCGCTGATGGCTGGTACGTGTGTTTGTGCGTGGAAACGGACATAGACTACCTGCCAACGAATGAAAGCCGGATTGGTATTGACGTGGGTATCAAGTCGTTGCTGGTCACCTCGACGGGCGAAACAGTTGAGAATCCGAAGCACCTCTACAAAGCGGAACGCAAACTAAAAAGGCTGCAACGGGCGGTGAGCCGGAAAAAGAAAGGTTCTTTCAACCGCAAAAAAGCCGTTCAAAAATTAGCCTGTCAGCATCAAAAGGTAGCCAACACCAGAAAAGATTTTCAGCACAAAGTCACGACTAAACTGATTAGAGAAAACCAATCTATTTCAGTAGAAGACTTGAAAATCAAGAATATGCTTGCCAATCATAATCTGGCAAAATCCATTAGTGATGCAGGGTGGTATAGCCTAACGCAGATGTTGGACTATAAAGCGCGTTGGTATGGACGGGAGTTTGAGAAAGTTTCTGCCCGGTACACCTCGCAGGATTGCTCGGCTTGTGGCTACCGAAACACGGAATTAACGCTGTCGGTACGGGAGTGGGTTTGTCCGGGTTGCGGGAGTGTGCATGACCGGGACATAAACGCGGCCATCAATATCAAACAAAGAAGCGTGGGACACACGCGGTTAGCTTCCGAGATATACAACGGCAGTAGTCGGGTAGCGGAAGAATCCCCTCGCCTTTAGGCAGGGGAATGTTAAAGGCTCATTTGCGGAATATAGACATTCCGACGACTGAACAAGGGATAGATTCGCTCCGCCGAGCCGATAAGAAATTTAACATTGTTGACGATTTTTTTCGGGGAGGTAAGGTTACAGACCAATTTTATTCAGGTATGGCTATCAAAGAAGGCGATGAGTTGATGCTCTTTAAATTCACCAAAGAGGGCAACGATGCGGGGCCATTCGTCGGTTGGTTGTCAGGGGTGGCGGCTGACAGTGCCTATTCTGTTCAAATTATTTACAGCGATGTGTATGAGAACTGTTGGCAAGTAGTCTGTCGCCAAAATCGGAATCACATCACTAAACTGGCTACCTGCCCAACGTCAAAGTAGCTTGATCTAAAATGGACAATGTATAATGATGACAGAGAGATCATTATACATTGTCCATTATCCATTATCCATCAAACCGTTGCCAGCATCGAAACGGCTTTGGCTTCCAGCAGGCTTTCGCCCATGAGCCATTCGTCGGCGGCACGGGCGGCCTCGCGGCCTTCCGAAATGGCCCACACTACCAACGACTGCCCCCGGCGCATATCACCAGCCGCAAAAACCTTGGGGTTGGTGGTGGTCTGGTAGTTTTGGGTTTTCACGTTGCCGCGCTCGTCAAATTCCAGTCCCAAATCAGCGAGTAAGCCGGTCTGTTGCGGGTGCAGAAAACCAGCCGCCAGCAACGCCAGTTCGCAGGGAATATCGCGCTCGGAGCCGGGGAGTTCAACCATCTGCATCCGGTTATTTTGGTTGTTCCAAACTAAATCAACCACGCGCAACGCTTTCAGATTACCGGCTTCGTCGCCGATAAAGGCTTTGGTGTTGATGCTCCAATGCCGGTCGCAGCCTTCTTCGTGGCTCGTGCTGGTGCGGAGCATCATGGGCCAGTTGGGCCAGGGCGTTGTTTCGGCGCGGTCTTTGGGCGGCATCGGCATCAACTCGATCTGGGTGATACTGGCCGCGCCGTGCCGGTTAGAAGTACCCACGCAGTCGGAACCCGTATCGCCCCCGCCAATCACAACCACGTTTTTGCCCGTCGCCCGGAGTTCGCCGTTTGAGTAGCTAACGCCCTGATGATCAACGTCAACGGGCCGCTCGGCAATGCGCTTATTTTGCTGACTCAGAAACTCCATCGCCGGATAAACCCCGTTGAGGTCGCGCCCCGGAATCGGCAAATCGCGCGGAATAGTGGAGCCACCCGTGAGCATCACCACATCAAACGCATCGGTGAGGTCGTCGGCTTTGATGTCAACGCCCACGTTTACGCCCGCTTTGAAGCTGATTCCTTCGGCTTCCAGCACGGCGAGTCGGCGGTCAATAGTCCATTTTTCGAGCTTAAAATCGGGGATACCGTAGCGGAGCAGGCCGCCAATTTGGTCGGCGCGTTCAAACACCGTTACCGTGTGACCGGCCTTGTTGAGTTGGGCGGCTGCGGCTAATCCTGCCGGGCCAGAACCGACAACGGCAACGGTTTTACCCGTCCGCTCAACGGGCGGACGCGCCACGACGTAGCCTTTCTCAAAGGCTACCTCAGCGATTGATTTTTCGATAAACTCGATGGCAACGGCGGGTTTGTTGATACCCAACACGCACGACGATTCGCAGGGGGCGGGGCAAATCCGGCCCGTAAACTCCGGGAAGTTGTTGGTGCTGGCGAGAATTTCATAGGCGTATTCCCAGTTTTGCTCATACACCGCGTCATTAAACTCCGGGATGATGTTGCCCAACGGACAACCGCTGTGGCAAAACGGTGTGCCGCAGTCCATACAGCGGGCGGCCTGTTTTTGAGAGTCGCTCTGATTGAACGGTTGTTCGATTTCGCGGTAGTCCAGCACCCGCTCGGTGGTGGGGCGTTTGGCGGGGAGTTGGCGGGTAAATTCTAAAAATCCGGTTGGTTTTCCCATGATTACGGTTTGGTTGTTCGAGACACTTTCTAAGTTACAAGTCGTTTAGCAGTGTGTAATTATCAAACCAACTCCAGCGTTCGCTTGCTTAATACATCGTGTTCGGTCAAGGCTTCCAGGTCGTCTTCGTACACGATGAATACAGCAATCGTATCGCCTACTGCATTGAAGGCTTCAACAAAATAAGCATTGGGTAAATCACGGCGGGCTTCCAGAAATTCTACCGTCGTAACAATATCGCCCTTACGCATATTCTCTTCGGGGGCATCTTTTAAGAGTGCAACCCGCTCATACAAAGGATGTTTCATCGCTTAAATCGTTGGAGGATATAAGGTTATAAATTTAGTAATTTCCTCGTCAATGTCTCTTATCCAAATTGTTTTGACTTGTAGTAGGCGACCGTTCGGGCCAGTTAGCTGACCTGTAATGCTGAATGAAAAGCCGTATTCATGCTCTTTCTCAAAAACGGCTTCTTCATTTTCAACCAGCCATAGTAAGTCTTTTTCCAGAACCGGCCAGTTATCCGGGAGATAACCAGCCAGTTTCAGATAGTTTGATTTATCGTCTTTGGCTAAAGAGATAAGCAGATAATGCGTCAGTTTACGCTCGGCGATGAAAAACGGGGGTAGCAACTTCATTACCGCACATCCACCACAATATCCTGATACACAACGCTTTTATCGCGCAGTTGCTCCGAGAGCGTGATGCCCCGGCTGGCGAGGGCGTTGCGGAAATCGGTGGGCATGACCTTTACAAACTTACCAATCTGCGCGTCCCAATCCTGAATCAGGGCCAGGGCCACGTTGCTGGTCGTGTATTGGAAATGCTTCTCCACGTACTCCCGAACAATGGCAACGTCTTCGTCGGTCAGCGATTCTAAAACGACCATTTCGCGGTTGACGTTGGCGGCAAATGTCCCAGCCTGGTCATACACGTAAGCCACCCCGCCCGACATTCCGGCGGCAAAGTTGCGGCCCGTTGCGCCCAAAATCAGGGCCAGGCCGCCGGTCATGTATTCGAGTCCGTGATCGCCAACGCCCTCCACCACCACTTTTGCGCCGGAGTTTCGCACGGCAAACCGCTCACCGGCCATGCCCCGGATGAAGGCTTCGCCGGCGGTGGCTCCGTAGAACGAGACGTTACCCACGATGCTGTTTTGTTCCGGTACGAATGTCGTCACGCGGTCAGGATAGACAATCAATTGCGCCCCGCAGAGACCCTTGCCAAAATAGTCGTTGGCATCGCCTTCGAGTTCGAGTTTCAGGCCGCCCGTAGCGAATGCGCCGAAACTCTGCCCCGCCGTGCCGCGCATCTTGACGTGAATGGTGGCTTCGGGCAGACCCGGGCCACCGTATAGTTTCGAGACTTCATTGGAGAGCATTGTGCCAATGGCGCGGTTGAGGTTGTTCACCACAAATTCGCCATAAACCGGCTCTGCGTCGTTTAATGCGGGTTTTGCCAGTTCAATCAGTTGGCGGTCAAGCACGGTGGCAATGCCGTGATCCTGCTCTTCCTGCTTGTACAGTGCTACGTCTAACGCCGATGGCTGGCGGTAAGTCAGGGCCGAAAGATCGAGTTTCTGGTATTTCCAGTGTGGTAAGTCCTCGCGCTGTTCAAGCATCTGGGCCTGACCAACCATTTCGTTTATCGTGCGGAAACCGAGTTCGGCCATGATTTCGCGGAGTTCGGTTGCCATAAACGTAAACATCGCCACCACGTGTTCGGGTTTGCCGGTAAACATGGCGCGGAGTTCTTTGTTGGTGGTGGCAACGCCAACGGGGCAGGTATTGAGGTGGCATTTCCGCATCATAATGCAGCCAGCCGCCACGAGTGCCGCCGTTGCCACACCAAATTCTTCGGCACCAAGCAGGGCGGCAATCGCCAGGTCGCGCCCGGTTCGCATCTGCCCGTCGGCCTGAATCGTGACGCGGCCCCGCAGTTTGTTTTTCACGAGCGTTTGGTGGGTTTCGGCCAGGCCGAGTTCCCAGGGCAGGCCCGCGTGCCGGATGCTGCTCAACGGCGAGGCTCCCGTGCCGCCGTCGTAACCTGAAATCAAAATATGGTCGGCGTGGGCTTTGGCAACGCCCGTTGCCACCGTGCCAACGCCCGCTTCGGAGACGAGTTTGACCGAAATCCGGGCGGCCCGGTTCGCGTTTTTCAGGTCGAAAATCAACTGCGCCAGGTCTTCAATCGAGTAAATATCGTGGTGGGGCGGGGGCGAAATCAGGCCTACGCCGGGTGTTGAGTGCCGGGTGCGGCCAATCCAATCGTCCACTTTATGGCCGGGCAGTTGGCCGCCTTCGCCGGGTTTGGCTCCCTGCGCCATCTTTATTTGCAGCTCGCGGGCGTTGGTGAGGTAATAACTCGTGACCCCAAACCGCCCCGATGCCACCTGTTTGATGGCCGAGTTCATGCTGTCGCCGTTGGCAAGCGGGTTAAAGCGTTGCTCGTCTTCGCCCCCTTCGCCGGAGTTGCTCTTGCCGCCAATCCGGTTCATGGCAATCGCCAGCGTGGTGTGCGCTTCCCATGAAATTGACCCGAACGACATGGCCCCGGTAGCAAAGCGTTTGAAAATGGCTTCAATCGGCTCGACCTCCCCGATTGGCACGGGCGTTGCCTTCTTGAATTTCAACAATCCCCGCAGCGTGATAGCGTGTTTCTGCTGATCGTCAATGAGTTGACTGTATTTTTTGTAGAGTTTATAATCGTTTCGCTTTGTGGATTCCTGCAACAGGTGAATCGTATCGGGGTTGAAAATGTGCTTTTCGCCCCGTTGTTTCCACTGGTAAATGCCGCCCACTTCGAGCCGTTGCGCCGATTGGATCTGCACATCGGGGTAGGCCGTGCGGTGCCGAACCAGAATCTCGCGGGCCAGTTCGTCGAGGCCCATGCCTTCGATGCGCGAGACGGTTCCGGTAAAATAGCGGTCCACGACGGCTTTATTCAGGCCCAAACACTCGAAAATCATGGCCCCCTGATACGATTGCAGGGTCGAGATACCCATCTTCGAGAAGATTTTGAGCAGTTCGCCATTTACGGCCTTGACGTAGTTTTTATATAATTTCCCCGTCTCATAATCCACGCCGAGCAACTTCTTATCCTGCATACTGGCGATGGTCTCGAAGGCCATGTAGGGGTTCACGCCCGACGCGCCGTAGCCGATGAGCGTGGCTACGTGGTGGGTCTCCCAAACGTCGCCCGCTTCGACCAAAATCCCGACTTTGCCGCGTAACCCCTTGCGAATCAGGTGATGATGCACCGCCGACGTTGCCAGCAGCGACGGAACGGGGGCGTGGTCAGAGTCAATGGCGCGGTCAGAGAGAATGATAATCTCGAATCCGTCTTCGATAGCATCTTCGGCGTAGCGGCAAATCCGTTCCAACGCCCGTTCGAGACCGTTGCCGCCCTGTTCGGCAAAAAAATAGGTGTTGACGGTCTTGGCCTGGAAGTGTTTCCGGTCAATAAACCGCAGTTTGTCAAACTCGTCCGTCGTTAAAACCGGCTGATCGAGTTCAACCTGTTTGCAATGCTCCGGCGATTCGCTGAGGAGGTTATAGGTGGCCCCGACAAACGAGATGAGCGACATAATGCTCCGCTCCCGGATCGAGTCAATCGGCGGGTTGGTGACCTGGGCAAAGAGTTGCTTGAAATAATTAGCGAGGTGCTGGCTTTGCTCCGACAGCACGGCGAGTGGCACGTCGGTTCCCATCGAGCCGAGGGCTTCTTTACCCGTTTCGACCATCGGGGCCAGAATCATCCGTAGGTCTTCGCTCGTGAATCCAAACGCTTTCTGGCGTTTGAGCAACTCAGTTTCTGAATAATGGCTGTATTTCCGGGCCGGCGATGAGAGGTCAGAAATTCTAATTTTGTTTTTGTCGAGCCATTGCTGATACGGCTGCCGGGTGCAGATGTCGGCCTTAAGTTCTTCGTCGGCAATAATCCGGCCCTGCTCCATGTCCACCACAAACATTTTGCCTGGCTGCAATCGGCCTTTGCTCACCACTTTGCTCTGGTCAATATCCAGCACACCGGCTTCGGAAGCCATAATCACCACATCGTCGTCGGTGACCCAAAACCGGGAGGGGCGCAGGCCATTTCGGTCAAGCGTGGCCCCCACAATGCGGCCATCGGTAAACGAAATCGCTGCCGGACCGTCCCAGGGTTCAATCAGGGCCGCGTGGTATTCATAAAACGCCTTGCGGTCGGCATCCATCGCCGTGTTGCCATCCCAGGCTTCGGGAATCAGCATCATCATCACGTGCGGCAACGACCGGCCACTCATTACCAGCAATTCAATAGCATTGTCGAGGTTAGCCGAATCAGACTGTTTATGGTCGCAAACCGGGTAGAGCATGTCCATTTCCTCGCGGGTGAACTCGTCAGATTCGAGCAGGCTTTCGGCGGCTTTTATCCAGTTTACGTTGCCCTTCACGGTGTTGATTTCGCCGTTGTGGGCGATATACCGAAACGGCTGCGAGAGTTTCCACGACGGAAACGTGTTGGTCGAAAACCGCGAATGAACCACGCCGAGGGCCGATACCACGTCTTCGTCGCGCAGGTCGGGGTAGTAATCAGAGAGTTGCGCGGTGGTTAGCTGCCCTTTGTAGGAAATGGTTCGGCACGAGAGCGACGCAAAATAAAATCCGTTGTCAATCCCGGCAACGGCTTCGTTAATCATCCGCGTGGCGTAGTTGCGGAGAATGTAGAGTTTGCGTTCGAGTTCGTCGGCATCCATCAGCGCGTCGTCACGTCCTATAAATACCTGTTCAACAATGGGTTCGGCCACGAGCGAGCCTTCGCCGAGGGATTGGTTTTGGGTTGGCACCACGCGGTAGCCGAGCAGGCAAAGACCGAGTTTTTTGATTTTCCGGTTCAGGATGTCGCGGGCTTCGTCGCGCTGCCGTTCGTCGGCGGGGAAAAACGCCATGCCCACGCCGTATTCGCCAACTGGCGGCAGGTGAAAACCGAGGTGGCGGCACTCGTCCACTAAAAATTCGTGGGGCAGTTGAATCAGCAGCCCGGCCCCGTCGCCGGTGTTGGGGTCGCAGCCGCAGGCGCCCCGGTGGTCCATCCGTTCGAGCATCGAGATTGCATCGGCCACAATTTTGTGCGACTTGCGGCCCTTGATATGCGCCACGAAGCCAATACCGCAGGCATCGTGTTCAAACTCAGCACGGTACAAACCGGGCTGTGAATCAGCCGGTGATTCGGTTGTGGGCATGGGTTGAGGGGCAAGTGAGCGGGGCTGCTTGGTCATGGTCGTAAACGATTCGGTCAGGCGATATGCTGGTCTATAATTTCAAAAACTGCTGTTTGGTTCGCCACCGGACGGGTGCGTAAACGGGCTGTGATAGCCACCCGAAACGGGTATTTTGGGATGAAGCCTTGCAAGATACGCTAAAACTTATTTGGTCAAAGCGGCATTTGGCCGAATATCATTTGCTTCGGTCTGTTTTGTGAGATTGATACTAAATTTTCTGGTTTTTTGTCAATTTTTGAAAAGTGGGGCAATAAACCGCTATTAAGACCAACGCCATTATCTTTGTTAAAACCAATCACGCCAATGCTATGAAGAAGGTCTTGATTTTGTCATTCCTGCTTATCATTATTTCTCAAATTGCAACGGCCCAATCAGGTAGCCGGATTACGGCTAATCCCGATGCAGACACGGTTGCCCGCGTAAACAAGCCACTATCGCTGCTGAACACCAGTATCTGGCGGCTACGGGCATTGGGCATCGGTATTGAACATGAGCGGATGATTGGCCGGAAAACGTCGTTCGTGGCAGCTGCCAAATTAAGCAGTTTCCACAGTTCCCGGCTCGTCGGTTTCCCGCCCAGCTTAGTGGTTGGCTACACCGTTAATCCATCGGTGTCGGTGGCGGGCCGCTACTACTACAACCTGGAAAAGCGGGCAGAAACCGGAAAATTTGTCCGGCATAACTCCGGTAATTATCTGATGGCCCGGGCCGTCTATATTTTTCCCTACATCTCAGAAAGTGACCGCGATGTGACTGATCTACTGCCCGGTAGCCGGGCTGGTGTAGAACTGTTTTGGGGCTTTCAACGAACCTACCGCGACGGTTTTTACCTGAATCTGGCACTTGGTGGCGGGTTGGCTACTTACTATTCTGGTTTCAGGAGCCAGTTTACGCTGGGGTATGTTTTGCCTTAGTTGTGGCTCTTTTAGCCGTAATTCACTTCACCCCCCAAACGATACGCCAATCCTGATGCCACCCCAACGGTGCGGTCGGCCAGTCTCAAATTCTCTTGTTAGTAACGACTGGTAATATTCGAGATACAGGTTTCTGTATTTCAGCACGGCCCCGAAATTAGCCTGAAACGTAGCCCGCTTCACTTGATTAGCTGGAATCGTGTAGGGACTATCGCGGTTAAACAAGCCGCCCTGCAACGTGGCATCGTAACCAACCACGCTCACCAACGGCTGGGCGTACCCGTATAATTGCAAGCCCGAACGCGCAATGCCGGGGCTATTGCCAAACGGCGAATTGAACCGGCCCGCCATCACCACAAACCCCGCTTGCGCCCGGTTCACAAACGTGCCTGCCTGAACCTGCCCGTTGGCACTGACCGAGAGCGCGTTGCGGTAGGCATACAATTGTTTCTCGACCGTGAGGGCATAATTCACAATCACGTCGTTCCGAATCTGGTGCTGCCAGCCCTGGGGCGTAATGCCGTTGATGGCCCGGTGAATGGCCGTTTGCATCTCGCCCCCGAACGCCACCGGCCCCACCATGCCCGTACTCAGCACCGACGATACCCGAATCCGACGCACGGTATCGGCAGACATACTGAACGTTTTGAGCAGAATGGCCCCGGCAAACGGACGGTCGCCAACCAAAATAGCATCGCTCTGGATGGTGGTAGGCGTGAAACCGAAATGCTCAAAGGCTAAGCCGTATTTGGCCGTGTTGCGGTTGGTGGTAATGAGCAACGCCGTGAGCGGGTTTTTGCGGAGGGCCGGGTGAACAAATTCAAAATTGTAGCCCTGCGTGTAGTACAGGTCGGAGGCCGTAAAATAGTCGTTGTCGTAGTGCAGCCGGGCGTATTGGGCCTGGTCTATCTGCCGAAACGAGGCTGTGTTATCTATCCGTTGGGCCATTCCCAGAATGGGGAGGAGACACCACAGAACGGCGAAAAATGCGTTGAATCGTTGCATGAAACTATGTACGGGTATGGGCGCGGCAACGGATTGGTTTGTATTGGCTTCGGGCGGTTATCTTTGTAGAAATCAACTACACAACGCCATGACTTATACCGTTGAAATTCAAAAAGACTACGCCCTGCGGATTCTCGAAGATTTGCAGCTATTGAACGCCATTCGGTTTCAGGAAACAGAAGCCGATACCGAAGCGGAAGATACGTCAGAATTAGAAGACGAAGAGCCGGAACAAACCAAAGAGCAGCTTCTGGCAAAAGTCGCCAACGCCCTCAACGACGTGAAACTATACCGGCAGGGGAAACTTAAACTTCGCACCTTAGACGAGTTTCTCAATGAGTTATAAGATTATCCCCTCGCCTGATTTTGAACGTGATGCCAAACCACTTCTCAAAAAGTATGCGTCGCTAAAAGATGAACTGAGTGCGTTAGGGAAATCACTTGCCGCAAACCCACAGCAGGGAACCAGTCTCGGCAAAAATTGCTACAAAATTCGGTTGGGTATCAAGAGTAAGGGAAAAGGCAAATCGGGCGGGGCCAGAATTGTTAGTTACGTCGTGACCGATGATGAACAGGTTATCCTGCTCACGATTTATGACAAAAGCCAAAAAGCCGACCTCGAACCCGGCGAATTGGATACGTTGCTGGCCGGATTGGATACCCAGGATGCGAAGGACAAATAAGCCTGTGTTACGGCCATTATTGCCTTTACGGTAAATCGGCCCCTTTCCTGCTTTTTCAGCAGTAGCAATCCTGCTCAACAAATTTCGCGCATCGCGCCCATTTCAGTGAATCGTTTTCTACGCTTTTATCTCCCGGTTTTTCTATCGTTTATGGCCCAGCCGTTACTGGCCCAGAAGAAAAACGAAGCCTACCAACTCCACATCCGGCAAACCACGCTGCCCGTCCGCATTGACGGTGCCATTGACGAACCCGCCTGGCAAGGTGCCGAAGTCGCCACTGATTTTGCTATGGTGCTGCCGATGGACACCAGCAAGGCCAATATCCGCACCGAAGTTCGGCTCACCTACGACCAGCAAAACCTGTATGTCTCGGCGGTGTGTTTTTATACCCAACCCGGACAGCCTGCGCCGGGGCCGAACATGGTGGAGTCAATGCGCCGGGACTGGAATTTCGGCAAAAACGA
Source organism: Cytophagales bacterium (assembly GCA_038230415.1). Lineage (GTDB taxonomy): Bacteria > Bacteroidota > Bacteroidia > Cytophagales > Spirosomataceae > JBBRNH01. The sequence continues at coordinate 59,148 of JBBRNH010000006.1, forward strand.
CAACTTCATCTTTTTCTTAGACACCTTCGACGATCAGACCAACGGCTTTACCTTCGGCACCAATGCAGCGGGGGCGCAGTGGGACGGTATTCTGTTCGACGGGGGCAGTGCCAACCTGAGCTGGGACAACAAATGGACATCGGTGGTCAAAAACTACGCCGACCGCTACGTGTTCGAGGCTGCCATTCCGTTTAAATCCATCCGGTATAAAAAAGGCATTACGCGCTGGGGGGTGAATTTCAGTCGGTTAGACCTTAAATCAACTGAAAAATCAGTCTGGGCCGCCGTGCCGCGCCAGTTCCCGACGGCATCCTTAGGCTACACCGGCACGTTGCTCTGGGATGCGGCTCCGCCGGTGCCATCGGCCAATATTTCGTTCATTCCCTACGTCCTGGGCGGGCTGTCGCGCGATGCAAAGAACAACCAACCGACCACATTCAGGCGTAATGTGGGCTTCGATGCAAAGGTTGCCATTACCTCGGCCCTGAACCTGGATTTAACCGTAAACCCCGATTTTTCGCAGGTGGACGTAGATCAGCAGGTTACGAACCTCGACCGTTTTGAGTTGTTTTTTCCCGAACGGCGGCAGTTTTTTCTGGAAAACAGCGACCTCTTCGGCGGCTTCGGCTACCAGACCATCCGCCCGTTTTTTAGCCGAAGAATCGGCCTCAACGCGCCCATTCAGTTTGGAGCGCGGCTCAGTGGCAAACTCAACAAAGACTGGCGCATCGGGCTGATGGATATGCAAACGGGCAGCACCGACCTATTGCCGGGTCAGAATTTCGCGGTGCTATCGCTGCAACGGCGCGTCTTTGCCCGGTCAAACATCCGGTTGCTGGCCGTGAATAAAGAATCGCTCAACTACACACCGGCTGCCGACGGTACGGGTGCTACCCGCTACAACCGCAACATCGGGCTGGAATATAACTTAGCCTCGGTCAATAACCTCTGGACGGGTAAGGCTCTGTTTTTGAAATCGTTCAGCCCCGGCAAAACGGGCCACGACTGGAGCCACGCGGCCAATATTCAGTACTACGACCGGAAGTGGCAAATCGGCTGGCAGCACGAATACGTCGGCAGCAACTACACCGCCGAAGTGGGCTACGTGCCGCGCCGGGGCTATATCCGGGTTAATCCGCAACTCGCCTATACCTACCTGTTTAAGCGCGGGCCAGTGCAGAGCTACACGCCCCTGCTGAACTCGATGTACGTCTTTAACGAAGCCGGGACGCAAACCGACAACGAGACGTTTCTGGCCCATCAACTTACATTCAGGAGCCGGGCTACGTTTGTGGCCTGGACCGCCCACGACTACGTGAAACTCCTGAACCCGTTTGACCCCACCAACCTCACCGGCGACACCCTGGCGCGGGGAACCAACCACAGTTGGAACGCCTGGGGAACGGAGTTTGTCTCGAAACCGCAGAGCGTGTTTACCTACGGGTTTTCGAGCCGCTACGGGGGCTACTACGCCGACGGAACCCGCCTCAGTCTGACCGGCACGGTGGGGTATCGGTTTCAGCCTTACGTCAGTCTGGCCGTTAATGCGAGTTACAACGACCTGCGGTTGCCGGAGCCGTGGAACCAACGGACGTTCTGGCTCATCAGCCCGCGCTTAGACGTAACGATGACCAACACGCTGTATCTGACGGCGTTTTTTCAGTATAACGAGCAGGCCAAAAACGTGAACCTCAACGCCCGGCTGCAATGGCGATACAAACCCGCGTCTGACCTGTTTATCGTTTATACCGATAATTATCTGCCCGAAAATATGGCCCTCAAAAACCGGGCTTTGGTGCTGAAATTCACCTACTGGTGGAATGTGTAGGATATGGGCAATTGTTTTCTAACTGCTTTTTAATCAGATAGATTTGGCGAGATGAGTGAGGAAAAAGACATTTACGGCTCAACAAAATCACCTCGTCCATGAAATCTTTACTGATTTTCTGTATGCTGTTGCCGGGCATCTGTCAGGCGCAGGATTCGACTCGTTTCTACACGCAAAAAAGCGTGTGGCGGGTTTTGTTTTTGCCGTTGGGCGTAACGAACGAAGCCCGATTGGGGCCGAAAACCACGCTTGTTTCGACCGTTGCTCTTGGCAGTTATTTTGGCGCACGCAAAGACCTGACAAACACAACGACCAACACACCCGACACTTACTACGGCATTTACGCCGGTCTCTCGGTAGCGGGGCGGTATTTCTATAATTTCGAACGCCGGTTAGAGCGCGGCAAGAGTATTCGGGCAAACTCAGGTAATTATCTGACGGTGAAAGCTACCTATAACACGCCGACGTTGGTTCGTAAAGACCCGGTTCAGTCCACTGAAATCAACAACGCCGAAGGTGCATCGGTGCAGGTAATGTGGGGATTTCAGCGCACATACCGCAAAAATTTCTACCTGAATTTGGGATTAGGGCTGGGCGCACGGCGTAATTATGTTGGCCCCAGTAGTGATTTTGCCATTGGCTACACGTTTCCGAATCGGCAATTTGTGCCGGTGCGCTGACCACAACCTTTAGTTTTCAAACAGTTTGCTGGCAAGTCGGTTAGGTTGGCTGTAACGAGCGGTTCGGTACGGTTTTCCATTTGCTGCAACAAATTCACAATTAAAACTTAACAAGTTATGAAAATCAACTTTCGGGCAAGTTTACCCCTGTTTATCAGCGTGTTTCTACTGACCTTCCTCAACGGTTGCGTATCGGTAGGCGGGGTGTTTCAATCGGGTTTCTGGATCGGTATTGTGCTGGCGGCAGTGGCCGTTGGGGTGGTGCTGTGGCTTGTCTCCAAGATGCGGGGCGGTGGTGGTAGTAGCAGTAGTGGCGGCAGCGATACGGACATCAGCCAACAGTAAAAAACGTGCGAACCCCGGCCAGATGGCCGGGGTTCGGTGTACTGCAAGAGAAAGTATACTATTGGCATACTTGGTTGCTTTTCTGCTTTTAGTTAATGCTTCAAAAGTCGTTTCCGATCTTCGGGTTTCATGTTACTTAAAACATGCTCAATGTGTGCTAGTTTGGCAGCAAGGGCTTCTTCCAGGGTCGCATAACCTGTTGTGTTTTGAGATGGTTTCGGTTTTTTAGGCTTTATCGCTTCCATGTTTTTGTTGAGTCAAAAAGGGGTCATACGGCTGATTTGCTCGAAAAGGTTCATATACGTCTTCTCGCCTTCCGTAAATATAAAATTTTTCGTCAGCAAGATGCTGGTTTTGGCTAATCGCAATTCGATATAACCGGGTCCGAGACGCATCGCTACCCGTAAAAACGATTCCTGCATCCGGTTTTGCCCCAAAAAAGCAATCAAACGTCTGAACAACGGTTGCAAGAACTTTTTCCATATCGTCGTTACCAGACACAGCCATATCATCAAAGCGACCATTGGTATAATCCAGCAAGGCTAAATTAAATTCATTAGCCACAGAGGTGGGCTGATAAACAACAAATTTTCGGACAATTCCTTTCGGCCCGATGCTGTCAAACCGGAATACCAACGGCTCAATTTCCGTAATCGGATAAACGGGTTTATCCATTACAATTCCAGCAACCCGTCGTGGAGCAGCACGGCCCGAATTCGCTCGCCGAGGTCGTCGGAGGCTTTCACGAGTGGTAAGCGGACTTCTGACGAGATCAGGCCCTGCATCTCTAAGATTTTCTTCACGCCAACGGGATTACCTTCCTCATACAGCAAGGGGTCAAGCCGCAGAAAGTGCATGAGTTCGCGGCTGGCCGACGCAAAATTACCCGCTAATGCCGACGCAATCAGGGCCGAAAATTTAGCCGGAAACGCATTGGCTACTACCGACATCACGCCTACACCACCGATGCTGATAATCGGTACGGCCTGCATATCGTCGCCGGAGATGAGCAGGAAATCTTCGGGTTTGTCGCGGGCAATCTCCATGCACTGCTCAATCACGCACGAGGCTTCTTTGACCCCAATAATATTCTCGTGCTGCGCCAGGGTACAGATCGTTTCGGCGGTCATGTTGATGCCTGTTCTGAACGGAATGTTGTAGAGAATCACCGGCACCGGCGACGCATCGGCAATCTGCCTGAAATGCTCGATCACCCCGCGTTGGCCGGGTTTGTTGTAATAGGGGCAAACGGATAAAATAGCCGCAACATTGGTCAAGTCAGTGTCTTGAATCGTTTTTATGACATCGGGTGTAACGTTGCCACCAATACCATACACAATGGGCAGGTTACGCGGGTTGTTTTCTTTCAGGAAGGCCAGCAGCTGGGCTTTTTCGGCTTTAGTGATAGTCGGTGATTCGCCGGTGGTGCCTTGCAGCACGATATACTGAACGCCCCCGTCAGACACGTGCTGAACCACGCGCCGGAAGCCGTCGAAATCAACAGCGTGGTCTTCGGAAAAGGGGGTTACGATGGCAACGCCAACGCCATGAAAGCGGGAATGGGTCATTTGATTGGGATTGTATTACCGCAAAGTTAAGCGGGCAAGCCGCAATCAGTGGCCGGGGAGGGTTTACAAATCCAGCGTCAGCGTTAAATCAGGCAGTACAACCTCGCCGGAAAGCTCGACAGCAGGGCCGGTTTTGATTTCGATGGAGCCGTTTTCGCGGTAGATAAACACTTGCTGCCCGGCCCGGTCAATGAGCCAGCCCAACCGACAACCGTTGTTGCGGTATTTTTCCATTTTCTCTTTGATCGGTTTCAGATCGTCGCTTTTCGACCGGATTTCAATCACAAAATCGGGGCAGATCGGCGCGAAGGTTTCCTGCAAATCGGCAGGTAGCGCGTCCCACCGGCTTTTTTCGACCCAGGCCACATCCGGTGAGCGCACCGATGAATCGGGCAGTTTAAATCCCGTTGACGAATCGAAGGTATAGCCGCGTTTGGTACGGCGGTTCCAGATACCTATTTCAATAGAAACATCGGCGTTATAACGGCCTGTTTCGGTGGTGGTTGGGGGCATAAAAAGGATTTTTCCGGTTTCGTCGCGTTCGAGGGCGAGGTTTTCGTTGGCCTGGCAGAGCGCGAAGAAAAACGCATCATCAAATTCGGCGGTGCGGGGCGGGTGCAGGGTGTGCAGTTCGGGTTCTGAGTAATACATAACCAAGTGTCAGTTCGCTAACAAAGATACAAAAACAGTTCTTGGTTTGGTGTCTGACATTTGGCGTTCGATTCAAGTAAACAGCCTTGTCCCGCGCCTTTCCCAAAAACAGAAACCCGAACTCCGAAAATCAAACTCCATGAAAGCCGAAACCAACGCCCAATCACCCTACCGAAACTTGATTTATACCGGACTGATAATTTTGTCGGTTGTTATCGGGCTGTCGTTCCCGCAGTACCTCACTAAAATCGGCGATTTTCCGCTCAAAAAACTCATCGTACCGCTCCTGCAAATCATCATGCTGGGCATGGGAACCACCATGTCTCTCAACGATTTTGAGGGGGTTATCAAACAGCCCCGCGCCGTGGTTATCGGGGTTACCTGTCATTTTGTGATTATGCCGCTGCTGGGGTTCACGCTGGCAAACGTGTTTAAATTCCCGCCCGAAATTGCGGCTGGTGTGGTCCTCATTGGCTGCTCGCCGAGCGGTTTGGCAAGCAACGTGATGTGTTTTATTGCCAAAGCCAACGTACCGCTGTCCATCACCATCACCACCGTTGCCACGTTGTTGGCCCCGTTTCTGATGCCCGCTCTGATGACGCTTTTGGCCGGGCAGTTCATCGAAATTTCCTTCGGGAAGATGATGCTCGAAATCATGCAGATCGTGATTTTGCCGGTGGCCGTCGGGCTGATATTGAACCGGATTTTTCATAAATCGGCGGTGGTTATCAACCGCATTATGCCGTTGGTCTCGATGGCGGGTATTGTGCTGATTGTTGCTATTATCACCGCTGCCGGGCGCGATTCGCTGATGACCGTTGGCTGGACGCTGGCTCTCTGTGTGCTGATTCATAACCTGACGGGCTTCTTTTTGGGCTACTGGAGCGCGCGGCTTTTCGGGATGGACGAGCAGAGTTGCCGCACCGTTGCCATTGAGGTGGGTTTGCAGAACGGCGGGCTGGCATCGGGCATTGCCGTGCAGATGGGAAAAGTAGCCACCGTTGGCTTGGCCCCGGCTCTGTTTGGCCCGATTATGAACACAACCGGCTCGCTCTTAGCCACGTTCTGGAGCCAACGCCCGCCCAAAACGGTGGCGGAGCCAACGGCGGTAGCGGCCTGACAAAACGGATTTGTGTTGACTGGCAAAACGGCTTGACGGTTATCGTGCGAACATAAAACTCACTGACAGAACCACTAAAATAGCTTTGCAAAACATACGTTGGGATAGGCGGTTATAGAAATCAATCAGATTTATTACATTTTTAATCACTTAACGGATGAACATTAAACGCGTATTCGGCATTGTTTTAACCCTGTTGGGGCTGGTTGGCCTGCTGATGGGTGGTAAAGACTTATTATCAGGCGGGGTTGCTCAGGCCTCGTGGGTCTATCTGGTGTTTGGGGTCATTTTCTTCTTCACGGGCATCAGCCTGATTCGTACCGTCAGCGATACAACCCGGTAGCCGGCGAAAAGCCCGTTTGCAGCGTCATTATCGTAAACGCAAAACGGCTCAATCTGCACAGATTGAGCCGTTTTGTTGTATGCTTTCGCTGATTAAGCAGGCATCAATACCGAATTAATGGCATGAACAACACCGTTGTCAGTATCCACGTCGGCAATGATTACCTCGGCACCGTTCACCATCACTTTGCCGTTCATCAGTTTGATTGTGATGGTTTGGCCGTTTACCGTAGTGGCCTTCATGCCATCCGTCAAATCAGATGACATTACCTTCCCGGCTACCACGTGGTAGGTCAGGATGCCCGTCAGTTTGGCTTTGTTTTCCGGCTTCACTAAGGTGTCAACCGTACCGGCGGGCAGGGCAGCAAATGCAGCATCAACGGGGGCAAATACGGTGAATGGGCCAGTGCCGCTCAAGGTTTCAACCAAACCAGCCGCTTTCACAGCCGCAACAAGCGTGTTAAATGAGCCGTTTGACACGGCGGTCTCTACAATATTCATAATACGTGAGTTTTGTTGTACGCTGATTTATCGTACATGAACACTACTTTTTGTTTGCCAATATTGTTTATCGGCATAACAGACTTAATGACTTGTTCATGGTTGTTCGGGGCGAGATCGTATTAACGATTCCTGGGTTTGGTTCACAAATCAACGCCATGGTTGCCAGACAGCCAAAAGGCATCGTTTTGGCCGTTTGCCAACATCAAAATTGTCGCTTTTGCCCGATCAGCCCTCACCGCCCATCCAATGCCCGTTGGAGGGCTTCGGCCAGAATCTTATCGTTGGGGGGGAGCATCAGCGTTTCGTGGTCGCCGGGAACGTCATGCACCCGCACCCCGCCGAGGGCGTAGTCTTTCCAGCCCAAGTACCGAAAATCATCCACGAAATAGAGCCGGTCAGTGGCCCGAAACAGATCGAGGGTGCCGGCGTAGGGTTGCAGCACGTAGTTTTTGTAGGCTACCTCGTGTTTCTCGATAATATAGTTCAGGTACGCTACGTCGGTTTCTGGTTTGGGTTGCGCCAGGCCCACCGCGCAGAGCAACCGGCCCACCTGCCGCAGCACATAATCACGCTGGTAGCGAATGGTTTGCGTCGGGCGTTTCAGCAATGATCCGGCAATCCAGCGCATCTTGGGAAACTGCCGGGCAACCTTTTTCAACAACTGCATCACCGGCGACCGGCCCGTGACTAACTCCTGCGCGTTGGTATCAAACATCCCAACCATCTTCACGGCGCGGCCCATTGCCTTGAGTTGCCGGGCCATCTCATAAGCCACATACCCGCCAAACGAATACCCGGCTAAGGCGTAGGGGCCGGTAGGATTCTGGGCCAGCACTTCGGCCAAGTAGGTGGCGGCAATGGTTTCCATGTTGTCTAAGGGTTCTTCGGTGCCGTCTAACCCCCGCGCCTGCAAGCCGTAGATGGGCTGTTCGGGGTTCATGTAGGCCACTAAACTCTGAAAATTCAGGAGGTTAAGTCCAATGCCGTGAATCACATAAATCGGTACCAAGTTCCCCTGTGGCCGGATCGGGACGAGCGATTTGTAGGTTTGGGTTGATTTGTCAGCTTCGAGCAACTGCGCCAGTTCGCGTACCGTAGCGTACTCAAACAGCGTGGACAGCGGCAACCGGCGGCTCGTTTCAGCCTCGATGCGGGTCATCACCTGCATGGCAATCAGCGAGTGGCCGCCGAGGTCAAAAAAGTCGTCGTCAAGCCCAACCTGTTCCACCCGCAGCATCTGTTGCCAAATCTGAACCAACCGCGTCTCGGTCTCGGTGGGGGCCGGGCCGGGCAACACCGTAGCCTGACCCGGTGCGGGCAACGCTTTTTTGTCGAGTTTGCCGTTTGCCGTTACGGGTAGTTTGGGCAGGATCACAAACTGACCGGGAACCATGTAGCCCGGCAGTACCAGTTTCAAGCCATCGCGCCAGGCCCGCGTGGGGTCATGCCCGTTTTGGGAGCCGGGGGCCGTCACCACGTAAGCCACGAGCCGTTTATCGCCGGGGTGGTCTTCGCGGGCAATCACCGCTGCATCCCGAACGTCGGGCTGTTGAGAAAGATGGTACTCGATCTCGGCGGGTTCGACGCGGTAGCCCCTGATTTTGATTTGCTGGTCAATGCGGCCTAAATAATCCACTTCACCGTTGGGTAAAAACCGGCCCAGATCACCCGTTCGGTACAGGCGTTGGCCCGAAACCGGGTGCGCTACGAACTTTTCGGCGGTCAGTTCGGGCTGATTCAGATAGCCGATACCCACACCATCGCCCCCGATACAAATTTCGCCGGGCGACGCTTCGCCATTTTCGTGGCCGTTAAGGGCAGACGCATTGGCTTCAGGCGACGCGTCGCCCGGCAGGATAAAAATCGCCGTGTTGGCAATCGGCTTGCCAATGGTAATCCGCTCATTGTCAGGCCGTATTTGCTTGTATGTGGCATAAACGGTGGTTTCGGTTGGCCCGTAGAAATTCCACAGTTCGGCGCAGCAGGGCAGGAGTTTTTGGGCAATATCTTTGGGCAGGGCTTCGGCGGTCGAGATAATGCGAAGCCGCGAATTGCCCTGCCAGCCCGCGTCGAGGAGCATCCGCCAGGTGGCGGGCGTGGCCTGCACAAACGTGATGGCTTCGGCGCGGAGCAGATCAGCTAAGGCCGGGCCGTTGCGAATGGTGTCGGTATCAACAATAACCAGTTCGGCTCCGGTTGTGAGCGGCAGATAAATCTCGGCCATCGCCACATCGAAAGCTATCGTTGCCAGCACCACCGTTTTGTCGGCGGGGGTCAGGCCGGGCTGTTGCTGCATACTCAGCAACAGATTCACGATGTTGCGGTGCCTGATTTGCACCCCTTTGGGCCGCCCCGTTGTGCCGGAGGTGTAGAGGACATACAGCAGATCGTCGCCCGAAACCGGCACGGTCAGATCGCCCGAATCGTAGCCGGAGAGCGTCGGAAACAGGTCTTCGAGGATCAATTCATGCCTGCCTGCGCCAAACCGCCCCCGGTGCATGGCGTTGGTGAGCAACACCCGGCAATCGGCATCGGTCAGCACGTAGCCAATGCGGTCGTCGGGGTGGCGCGGATCAACCGGCACGTAGGCCGCTCCGGTTTTCATAACGGCCAGCAGGCTCACAATCAGTTCGATAGACCGCTCAACGGCCAGCCCCACGCGGTCGCCGGGCCGAACGCCCCGCGCCTGTAACAGTCGGGCCAATTGGTTGGCCCGTTGGTCAAGGGCGGCAAAGGTCAGGGTTTGGGTGCCAAAGCGCAGGGCCGTCTTGTCGGGAAATCGCCGGGCCGTATCGCGCAGGAAATCAGTCAGGGGCCGTTGTCTGTCGTAGTCAAGACGCGGGCCACTGCCGGGTTGCAATAGCGTTGACTGTACTGCCAACTGTTCACGCGGGTGAATGTTATTTGTCTGACTGACAGCCGGTTGGGTAAGCTCGTTGGTCAGGCCAATGGGGGCATCGGGCGTGGTCGTTACTGTTTGCAAAATGACCACTAACTGCCCGTGAAACGCCCGGATGGTTTCGGTTCCAAACAACTGCGCGTTGTATGACCATTCTACCTGCAAGGCTCCACCCGCGCCGGTTGCGTTGATGAACAACTCGAAATTCTCAAACGCCCGCGGACTGCTGACCAGCCGATAATCAAGGCCGTAGAACCTTACGCCGTCGGCCAGGCCAATATCCACATTAAACACCACCGGCACCAACGGAATCCGGGCCGCATCGCGCGAAACGGGCAACTTTTTGAGCAAACTGCCGAAGGTAAGTTGCTGATTATCGAAACAGTCGAGCAGTTCGGCTTTGCGCTGTTGCAGGTATTGCCGGTACGATAATTCCGGTTTTGGCGCAGACCGCAGCGGCAACAGATTCACGCAGTGGCCCACCAACCGCCCAAAATCAGTGACCGACTGCCCGGCGGCTGGCAATCCCAGCACGATGTCGGTTTGGCCCGTTAGCCGGTGCAGCAGCATCTCGACCGATGCCACCAGCGTCGTCACCAAACTACAACCGAGTGCCGCGCTCGTTTGCCGCACGGCCCGTACCAGGGCTTCATCGAGCGGGATGTCTAACCGATGGCTGGCGTAGGTGCGCCGGGCCGGTCGCTGGGCATCGGTGGGTAGGTTGAGAACGGGGATTTTTCCGGCAAACTGGCTGATCCAAAACTGCTCAATTGCCTGATAATCAGGGATTTTTACGAACGCCTGCTGTTCAACGGCGTACTGGCTAAACTCGTTCGGGGGGGGAAGCAACGGTTGGTGGCCCTGCACGAAAGCCGAATACAACGCGCCCAAATCCTGCATCAGAATCCCGGTTGACCAACCGTCGCACACGAGGTGATGGGCCGTTAGCACAAACTGGTGATCGGTGTCGGCCCGCTTTATCAGCGTCGCCTTCACGAGCGGCCCGTTGGTCAGGTCAAAAACAAGGGTAGCGTCGTCGGTCAGTATGTCCGCGATACGCTGTTCCTGTTCGGCAACCGGCTGATTCGAGCAATCGGCCCTGAGTAACGCAAGCGGCATATCCCCGAAAAACAGCATCTGTTCACCGTCACTGCTAAACGCCGACCGCAGGGCTTCGTGCCGCTGCACCAACGCCCGCCAGGCCTGCTCAAACGCTGCCGGATGCAGCGGCCCAAAAAACCGCAGTGAAATAGATTCGTTGTAGGCCCGGCTGGCATCGTCGCCCCCAAATTGGCAGGCTAACCAGATTTCGCGCTGGGCTTCGGTGGTGGGCCCCACGTGCGAAATCGTCGGCCCGGCAAACGGGTCGAAATCAACGGCAACAAAAGGGGTGTCGGCTACACGCTCCAACATTCGTTCTGGATATAGAGGACTACGGCACTACTTGCCAACCTGCAAAAACACACCGGGCTGGTCGGGATTGGCGACAAACCAGCCGGGATTGCCCCGTTTGTCGCGTCCCAATCTGGCTCCGGCAACGGGTGGCAGACTGGCGCGAATAATCGGTTCAGTTGCCGCTGTGGAGGTTGTAGTCGGCAAGGTGTCCCGCAGGAATCCGGCATTGGCCAGCTCGGTTATGCTGTCGGTAAAGGCCGTCAGCACCGTGTCGAGGTCGGTATCGGTGAGGGCTTCGGTCACAAAACACGGAAACCCGTCCCAGATGTGAATCCCCTTTTCCCGCATCAAAGTAAACAATAATTCAGTATATGGGCGTTCTTCGGTGAATTTCAGCTTCCAGAGTGAGCCGTAATGCGCCACAAAAACCGGCAGTTGCCGGGCCTGGCAAAGGGTATTCATGCGGCTAACGAGCCACTCGGTTTTGGCGTTGAGGTTGTTTTGCAGGTGCGGGCTGTTGTGTTTGATATACGTCAGCGAAGCCAGCGCAGCGGCTAAGGCCAGCGGATGCCGTACAAACGTACCGGCAAAGTAGGTCACGCCAATTTCGGGGATCGAGTCATCGCCGAACTGCCACGCTCCCCCGTCGAGCGCGTCCATGAAGGCCCGTTTCCCGGCAATTACGCCAATGGGCAGGCCCGCGCCCACCACCTTGCCATAGGTCACGAGGTCGGCCCGGATATTCAGCACGGCCTGCATTCCGCCCGCGTGCATACGGAACCCGGTAATCACTTCATCGAAAATCAGGGCCGTTCCCGATGCCGCCGTAATCGCCCGGAGGTCATGGAGAAAGGCGGTTGGCAGAAAATCAGCGCGTCGGCTTTGCACGGGTTCAACCAGCACAGCGGCTAATTCGGCGGCCCGTTCGCGGATGATTTGCAGTGATTCATCGGTGCCGTAGTCGAGGATAAGCATATTCTGCACGGCTTCGGGCATGATGCCGGCAGCCGCCGGAAATGACTTTAGTTTTTTGGTGCCACGCACCAATACCTCGTCGTTGATGCCGTGATACGACCCGGTGAAGGCCACAATCAGCGACCGCCCCGTTACGGTTCGGGCCACGCGCATGGCTCCCAGCACGGCTTCGGAGCCGGTGCTGCACAGGGCGGCCCGGTCAGAGCCGGTCATCTCGCAGATGAGGTTGGCAACGCGCCCGGCCAGTTCGTGTTGCGGCCCCACTTCAAACCCGGCCTCGATTTGGTCGTGCAGTGCCTCCCTGATGTGGTCGGGCTGGTAGCCAAAGAGGTTCGAGCCGAAGCCGTTCAGTACATCAATGTATTCGTTGCCGTCAATGTCCCACAACCGGCTCCCCCGCGAGCGGTTCACCACAATCGGATACACGATTTCTTTGGTCAGTGGCCGGAAACCCGATACCACGCGGGGGTCGGCCATCTGGGGCCGGTGTTGCCCGGTGTAGGCTTTGCTGGCGGCTGTTTTTTGGGTGTAACGAAGAGAAAGTTCCTGCAAAAACTGCCGTTGGCGGTCGGTGAGTTGGGCAGTAATCTGGCGGTCAATCCGGGCCGTTGCGCCGAAGGGTTTGAGTAGTTCGGTACGTTCGTCGGTAGTCATCGGCAACTGGTCATTGGTCAGTTGCTGAGTATCAATGACGACTGACTGATTGCTGCCAACCACCGGCTGGTTTACAGTGCTACCCTGCAATAGAGCCACTTGCCGGGCCAAAAGCTGCAATTGCTGGGCAATCAGACCGAGCGCACTGTCGTCTTGAGTGGCAAGGGGCAAGTAGTTAGTGGCAAGCGGTAACGGGTCTTCAACGCCAACGCTAACGACTTGCCCCTTGCCACTGACCACTGGCAACGTACTGTCGAGGTATGCGGCCAGACTATCGGGCGTTTGCAGGTCGGTGGCGAGTTGCCGGAAGGTGATCGGCACGGCAAATTCCCGCTTGAATGTTGTCGCTAATTGAGTCAACAGCAGCGAATCAACCCCCATTTCCAAAAAACTCATCGTGGGCGGCAGGCCGGCCACGTCAAACCCTGACGCGCTTTCCAGGAGTTCGTTGATGCGGGTAAGTAGTATCGGTTTTCGCATGATTGCAGGTGGTGTTTTTGGCAGTTCGGTTGGTGGAGACGCGGGGCCGCGTTCAACAGGCCGGGAAGTTGATAACCTGGTTGGGGCATTATTCTGCATCATTACCGGGCTGATCGTCGGCATCGGTATCGTTGGGGGTTCGATCCAGTGACGCTGGTTATCAAAGCAATACGCGGGTAAAATCACCCGGTTTGGGAGGAGCCGGGGCGGTTCGACGCTTCGATGGGGTAAATCGATGCCCTGTTGCCAGAGTTGCCCCAGCGTGGTGAGCATCGCCCGGTTGGCTGCGGGCCAATCGGTGTCGGTGGCCGGGTCTAAACCCGTCAGCACCACAACGGCCCGGCCAGCGGCTTGTTGCCGCGCCAGTGTTGCCGATACCCGGCCCGGCCCTACATCGAACAACAGCGGATTATCGAGCGTAAAAATTGTGTCGAGGGCGGTGGCAAACTGTACCGTCTGGCGCAGGTGTCTGGCCCAATACTGCGGGTCGGTGGCCTGCACGTCGGTCAGGAAAGTTCCGGTCAGGGTCGAGACAATGGGTTTTTGGGGACGGCTGAGGGCAATTCCCGCCATGACTACGCCCAGCGCACCGGCCACCGGCTCCATCATGGCCGAGTGAAACGCATGGCTCGTCGGCAGCCGTTTATTGGGAACAGCGCGGGTGGTGAGCAGGGTGGCAAAATCGGCAACGGCTTCATCGGGGCCGGACACCACGCACAGGTTTTTGCTGTTGACTGCCGCCAACGCCAGCGTTTCGGGGAGCAGCGTTCGGATGGTTTCGGCGTTCTGCCTGACCGACAGCATCGAGCCGCGTGGCTGTTGACTTACTAACCGGCCCCGCGTAGCGACTACCGTCAGCGCGTCGGCCAGCGAGAACACGCCCGCTACGTGAGCCGCCACAAACTCGCCGATGCTATGCCCGCACAGCACCGAGGGAACAATGCCCCGACTCATCCAGAGCCGCGCCAGTGCGTATTCGACCACAAACAGCGCGGGCTGGGTGTAACGGGTATCGTTTAGCCGGGCTAAAGTTTGGCTTTCTTCGGGAGAAATGGTCTGATAATCAGATTCACAACCTGACAGTTCAGGATACAGCACCTCCCGGATGTCGGTATCAACCAAGCCCGTCAGTAACGCAGCGCAGTCGTCAACGGCTTGCCGGAAAACGGGTTCGTAGTCATAAAAAGGCCGCGCCATGTTGAGGTATTGCGCTCCCTGTCCCGGAAATAAAAATACGATTTCGCCGGGCGGCTGACGAGCGTTCAGGGTGTCCGGGTTGGCAGTAACTTGCAGCGTATCAAGCAGTTCAGCGGTTGTCTCAGCCACGATAAACTGCCGGAAAGCATAGTCGGGCCGGGTTTTTTGCAGGGTGTACGCAACATCGGCCAGGGGCGGGGCATCATCGGCCTGCATCGCTTCAGCCAGGCGATGGGCGTAGTTAGTGGCACTCGTCGCTGTTTTTGCCGACCAGGTGATAAGGTGGTTTTCGGTTTTCGGTTTTTTGTTTTCGAGATTTTCAGCCGCTGTATCGGGGTCTGTTTTCGGGGCTTCTTCGAGGATAACGTGGACGTTGGTGCCGCCGACTCCGAACGAACTGACCCCGGCGCGGGCGGTTTCGACCACCCCCAACCCCCTCCTAAAACAGGAGGGGGCTTTAAAGCCTTCGGCTTTTGTTCCAAAAGGTTTAGTCCCCTCCTGCTTTAGGTGGGGGTTGGGGGTGGTAAACTCGGTTAACCGCTCATTCACAAAAAACGGCGTGTTTTCAAAATCAATCACCGGATTGGGTGCGCCGAAACCGACTGAAGGCGGCAGTTGACGATGGTGCAGCGCAAGCGTGGTTTTAATGAGACCGGCCACGCCCGCAGCCGCCGTGAGGTGACCGATATTGCTCTTGATGGAGCCGATGGCGCAAAACTGTTTCTCGGTTTGCTCGCCGAAGGCCATCGTTAATCCTTCGATTTCAATAGGGTCGCCGATGGGCGTGGCCGTGCCGTGCGCTTCCACGTAGCCGATGGTGGCCGGGTCAACCTGCGCGTCGGTGAGGGCCATGCGGATGGCCGCTGCCTGACCCTCGGCGTTCGGGGCCATAAAACTACCCTTACCGCCACCGTCGTTGCTGATGCCCACGCCCCGGATAACGGCCCAGATGGTATCGCCGTCGCGCTGGGCGGCTTCGAGCGGTTTGAGTAGTACCGCGCCCGCGCCGTCGCTGAAAACGGTCCCGGTTGCGCTGGCACTGAATGAGTTGGTGTGTCCGTCGCGGCTCAACATCGCGCCTTCCTGATACAGATGGCCGCTGTTGATGGGGGCCGTAATGCTGGCCCCGCCCGCCAGGGCCACATCACATTGACCGCTCCGCAAACTCTGCACGGCCTGAGCAATGGCTAAGAGCGACGTTGAGCAGGCCGAAAGCACACTTACGGCGGGGCCTTTCAGGTCGAGGGCGTAGGCCGTTCGGGTGGCAACGTAATCTTTTTCGTTGAGGAGTTCGGTCTGAAACGCGCCGATGGTTGCCGCCACCAGATCAGCGTTGGGCAGCACATTGTTGAGGTAATAGGTGTTGGTGCCGGTGCCGGCAAACACGCCCACGCGCCCGCCAAAATGCCGGGGCAGGTAGCCGGTTTGTTCGAGGGTTTCGTAGGCAATTTCCAGAAAAACGCGCTGCTGCGGGTCCATGAGCCGGGCCTGATTGGGAGTCATGCCAAAGAAAGCCGGGTCAAACTCGTCGGCTCCGTCAATAATTCCCCGCGCCTTCACATACAACGGGTCTTTTCGGCGGGATTCTGAAATAGTGGAATCGAGGTCAGCATCGCTGAAAAACCGCACCGTTTCGCGCCCGGTTTTTAGCACGTCCCAGAGTTCGGCGAGGGTATTGGCCCCCGGAAACCGGCCCGCCATGCCGATAATGGCAATGTCAGTTATCAGTGACCAGTTATCAGTTGTCAATTTCTTCTGCTCCTTGCTCATTGATAACTGGTCACTGATAACTGATAACTGGTCACTGCTCGCTGATAACTGTTCACTGCTCGCTGATAACTGTTCACTGATAACCGACAACTGTTTCACGGTCGGGAATTGGTACAACTTCGTGATGGGTAGCGTATATCCGGCTTCCCCCAGGGCCGTTACCACGCACTGGGCCAGTAATGAGTTACCGCCCAGTTCAAAAAAATTATCGGTCAGGCCAATCTGATCGAAGGCCAATAACTCGCTCCAGATGGCGGCAATGGTTTTTTCGAGCGCGGTTTTTGGTTTCTGAAAAGTTCCTAAAATCGCGCTTTCCAAGACAGACAGCCGACTCCTTTCGGGGGCGGGCAGTTGCTTTTTGTCCACTTTGCCGTTGGCGTTGATGGGGAGTCTATCGAGCCAGACAAAAACGGTGGGCATCATCACGGCGGGTAATTGCTGCCCAATCGCGTCCCGAACCGACCGGATGTTTTGCTCATGCCCCGCCGATACCACCAAATAAGCTACCAACTGCTTTTGGCCGATGGTATCATCAAGAGCCACGACAACGGCCTGATGGATACCCGGCAGTTGCCCGATTGTCCGTTCGACCTCGCCCAGTTCGATCCGGTGGCCGCGAATCTTTACCTGATCGTCGCGCCGACCGCGATAATCAATGGTGCCATCGGGCAGGCAGCAACCCAGATCGCCGGTGCGATAAACGCGCTCCTGGCGACCGTCGGGCCGGGTGAGTACCGTAAATTTCTCCGTGGTGAGTTCGGGCTGGTTCAGATAGCCAGTCGCCAGACCGTCGCCCCCGATGCAGAGTTCACCCAGTTCGCCGTCGGGCAACGGGTTCAGGGCTTCGTCAGTAATAAAAACCACCGTATTCCGAACGGCTTTGCCGATGGTGATCCGGGTGTCGCCGGGCCAGATTCGGGTGCCGGTGGCATAAACCGTCGTTTCGGTAGGGCCATAAAAATTCCAGACCGACCGGCAATCGGCCAGCAGGGTGCGGGCCAGGTCAGGCGGCAGGGCTTCGGCGCAGGAAATCACCGTCAGGGCCGGATTGCCACGCCAGCCAGCCTGGCCGAGCATCCGCCAGGTTGACGGGGTAGCCTGCATAAACGTGATGGCCTCAGTGTTCAATAACTCGCTCAATACCTGTCCATTACGGGCGGTTTCAGTGTCAACCAATATCACCTCGGCCCCCGTCAGCAGGGGTAGATAAAGTTCAATCGTTGCCAGATCGAAGGTGATTGTTGCCAGCGCAACGGTTTTGTCAGTTGCCGTAAAACCCGGCTCCTGTTGCAAACTCCGCACCACATTCAGCACGCCCCGGTGGGTAGTCAACACACCTTTGGGCTTGCCGGTTGTGCCGGAGGTATATAGCACATACAGCAGGCTTTGGCCGGTGGTGGTCGGGGGCAGGTTATCGTCAGCAAACCGGGTCAGGGTCGGCCAGGCAGTTTCGAGCGGGATTTCCTGAATTGGCAACCCCGTTTTTTGGGTATGTCGTTCGTTGGTGAGCAGGAGAACACAGCCCGAATCGGTGAGCATGAAGGCGATGCGGTCGGCAGGAAACAGCGGGTCAACCGGCACGTAGGCGGCTCCGGTTTTCAAAATAGCCAGGAAGCTGATTATCAGTTTGGGCGATCTGTCAACGAGCAAACCCACGCGGTGGCCGGGTTGTATGCCCGCATCAATCAGCAGCCGGGCCAGTTGGTTGGCCTGTGCATTGAGGGTCTGGTAGGTCAGCGTCTGGCTCCCAAACCGCAGGGCTACCTTACCGGGAAACCTCTGGGCTATTTCCTCGAAAACTACCGATAGCGATGGGTCTGGTATTATCTCAAAATCGTTCATAACAGCGTGATATTGAGCGTGTTATTAGTTATCCCGTTGTGGTTGCAGGGGCCGGGCTGCGGGTTTGGGTTCGGCCCGAACGTCGGCCCGGCTGCGGGTTTCGATGTAATCACCACCCACGCGGTTCAGCACGGTGAGCAGCGGCTGCGCCGGCACCACGCGCTGATACAGAATCAGGAGTTGTTTTTCGGCCCGCGCCCAGGCACTCGACGCATCAATCACTAAGATAGACAACGCGCTGGCTTTGAGCAAAAATACCGGAATCTGATTGCTAATCAGGGGTGGCAGCTCCAGCACGATGCGGTCATACTGACGGGCATCGAATTCCTGATCGGCATCAATGAGGTATTCCATGCCGGTCACGTTCATGAAATCGGGCCTGATCGTGTACGGAAACAGGGTCACGCCGTTTTTGTATTCGCGGTTTTCTTTGCCCGATTGCCGGGGGTAGCAGTAGGCCACCTGCTGATCGGCCTCGGCATAAAGCCGGTTGAGGCCGTTGATAACCCACGTCTTGCCCTGCTTGGGCCGGATGCTAAACAGGGCGATAATGGGCGGATAGGGCCGGGTAGTGTTTTGCGTAACCTCGATATTAATGGCGTTCAGTAACTGCTCAAACATAGAGCGGGCGGCCAACCCGGATTTAGAGAACACACGCGGGTTTTTGACCGTTGGAAACAGGGCCGTAAGCGGCAGCCCGGTGAGCGATTCGGCCTGCTCCGGCGAGCCGATCTGTTTGTTGAGCCAAAACCGCAACGCCGTGAACAACAGGGCCAGAAACAACCCGACTCCCGCGCCAATGGCAATCAACTGCGTTCGCTTCGAGGCAATGGGGGCCGCCGGAAAATCGGGCGCGTCCAAGATTTCTAATTGCCCGCCAACGGCTACGTCCTGCCGGCGAGTGCGCGACTGTTCGACCTGTTCCAACAGACCTAAGTATTCCTTTTCGGACAGGCTCAGGGCGCGTTCGAGTTCGCGCAACCGCGACGACAGCGGGCTGTATTGCTGCGTTTTGGTCTCAAAGGCATCCATCCGGTTTTTGTAGAGTTTCAGCCGTGCCGACGATTCTTCGAACTCCACCTGCTTTGCTAAGCGGTCAGTAGCAATGGTGGCCTGCGGCACGGCATCGCTGGTGTTGGCGGTGGCATCGTAGCGTTGTGCGCTGATTTTAAGCTCATTGGCTGCCTGGCTTACGGCGGTTTGCAGGCGCGTGATTACAGTTGGAGACTGGCCGTAGGCACGGGCGTTGGCTAATTTACGCTCGGCTTCGGTGAGCTTTTTCTGTTTTTCGGCCAGGTCGCCCGTTGCGGTGCGGACACTGCTTTGCTGGCCGGTGCGCTCGCTGAGGGCCTCCACGGCGGCCTGGGCCGCGTTTCGGCGCATGAGTTCTTCGTTATATTCGTTCAGCAAAGCCTCCCGCGAGGAGGCCACATTCCGCGATTCTTCGCCAAAATCCAGCACCTGATTCTCAACGTTGAAATTGCGGAGGTTGGTTTCGGCGGCATCAAGGGCTTGCCGGGCCTGTTTCAGCTTGCCTTCGTAGTAGGTAACAACCGAATTGGTTTCGGAAGTCTTGAAAAACGCATACCGTTTGTTGAGTACCTGAATGGCGTAATTGAGCGTCTGGCGGGCCACAGCGGGGTCGTTGGCTTCGTAGTCCATCAGCAGCACGTCGTTGGTGTTTTTGCGGGCCGAGGCTTTTAGTTTTTCGGTTAGCCAGCGCACCGAATAATACGAATCAGACTTGATGAGCAACGTTTTGATGGGGTTGTCGCCCTGCATTTTGGCAAGACTGTCAATAGCGGCCCGCACGGTGGCTGAGTCGGTAGCACCGCCCAGCAAACGCGCCCGAACACCGGGTGGAATAACCTGTCGGAGTTGCCGAAAAGCCGTTCCGCCCAACAGTGCGCTGTCGGGCCGTGGCAGCATCAGGTGTTCGGTCAGCAGCCCGGAGCCGATTTGCAGCAGCGTCTCCTTAGAAAACAGCGTGGTCAGGATATTATCGAACGCGCTGGCCGACTGATCCGAAAATCGGCTTTGTCGGTCGGTTATCAGCGAATAGCCCGACACTAAGCCGGTGTAGAGCGTGGCCTGCGATTTATAGGTTTTCACTTCGTTGCGGGTAACATACCAGGCCGTGCCGCCGGTGATGACGGGTAGCAGAATGAACCAGAGCAGGTGCCGTTTGAGCAGGTTCAGAAACCCCTCGATGTTGAGTCCATCCATGTTGATTACCTGCGTTTTAGCCGTTGCATCGGAACCCCCACTAAGGTTTCAAAAAAATACACGTTTTTCAGAAAATCACCCTTTATCTGTTCCGTAATGGCCCGCGCTTCGATGTACCGACTGTTGGCGGCAGCGAGTCCTTCGGCAGTAATGCGGCCTTTCAGGTTTTCAGCTTCGGCAATCCGCAGGGTTGCCAGCGATGCCTGCTCGTCGGTAAGCCTGATTTTCAGGATTTGCTGGGCCGTAATCATGTCCTGATACACCGTAATCAGGTCGCGCCGGATCTGCAACTCGATCACGTCTTTCTGGATAGTAGCGGCCCGTTGATTGCTGTATGCCTGCCGGATGAGGTGTTTGCGCCCCAAAACGTCGAACAGCGAGAGCCGCACGTCAATACCGGCCCGGAAGCCGTTGGCAATCTGCCCGATAGGGTCGCGGTTGGTAATGGGGCCACCCGTCGAGATAATAGACTGGTTGCCGCCCGAATAGTTGACCGAAGCGCCAGCGTTTTGCAGAATCTGCGACCGGGTAACGTCGTAGGATGCGCTCAGTCCGTTTACGATCTCGTTCTGGTATTTGAGCAGGGGCGAATACACAACGGCCACCTTCAGGAGTTCGTCAAATGGGAGTAGTTGGCCCGCAATGTCCTGATCTACATCCAGATACGAGGTGTCGACCGATGACCGGCCCGGCCCCGATGTGCCAAACGAAACCCGGTTTCGCAGCCCGCCCGATTGCCCGTAGCCTGCCGTAACCGCGCATAGGATCAAGAGAATAAATAGACTGATCCGGCCTTTAGCCACCCGTTGTGGCCGGAAAATAGAGATGTTCATCGGTCAAAGATACGTTGCAAACTGATTGATTTTGTGCAGGGCAGCGGGTCGGCAGGAGGCTGTTGCTGACGGTTCGCTGATGCAAGATACGAAAACTTACGGTGTTGTGATTTCTGTAACCTTCAGACTACCGGAGCCGGATTGCGTCACGGGTTGGTTAGGCTAAGGGTGGTTCACGCAAAGGCGCAGAGACACAAAGAAGTTTTGAGTTTTTGAGAAGGAAATTTTGCGTCTCTGCGCCTTTGCGTGAACCCTTACTCGTGACTTCCCGTGTGCGCCGTGGGCAAAAACGTCTTGAACGCCTTGCGGATATTCAGTACGGCGCGGGCAAACCGCAGCATCAACATCGGAATCAGTAGCAACTCGCGCCCGGTGATGCGCTGCCGCAGATAAGCCGGTATTGCCAGTAACAGACTCAGCATCAACAATAACAGTGTTCCCAACGGCACGGCCCAGGCTACCGTATTGCCACTCAACAAACCGACTACGGTGCCGAGTGTGAGCAGACCCAGGAGCAGCACACGCGGCAGAATCAACGCCTGCGCCACTTTAAAAAAACTCCCGAATCGGCCGCGCCCGGTATCGGTCAGGCCGCGCCCCAAGTAGGCCGTCAGAAACTGCCACTGTGCGGCAATCCAGCGGGTGCGCTGCTGCTCAAAACCGGCAGCGTTCGCTATTTTTTCGTCGTAGATCAGCGCGTTTTCGAGGTAGCCAACCGTATGCCCGGCCAGTACGAGGTTCATCTCTAACTCTTTATCGTAGCCGCCCATCGTAACGAGGTGCTGCATGGCGGCCCGCATCAGACCCGGTTCGATACCCATACCGGAGCCAATAATGGCTGCCGATAACCCCAAGGCCCGGTTGCCTTTTCTGAACAGGTGATTGTTAATCTCTTCGCTGATGGCATCCAAAACAGCCACGCCCGCATCCGCGCCCGCATCCGCATTTGCAGTCAGGTTTTTGGCAACGCGGTGGCCCTGCACTGCCCGCCAGCCCTGCCCAAAGGCCGTGTTGATTCGCGCCAGAAAATCGGGAGCCATCAGGTTATCAGCATCCGACACCACGATAATATCGTACTGATCGTCAGGGATTTGCGCCAGAGCCGCGTTGATTGCCTTTGCCACCGTTGAGGTCTCAAATGAGACAACAATCACCCGGACGGGCAGCGCGTTGAGCCGGGCGAGGGTGCCGGGCTGGAACGAATCGGCAATCACAATCAGCTCGAAACGGTCGGCGGGATACGCCTGACGCAGGTTAGCCGACACGGTTTCGACAATCACGCGGTCTTCTTTGTAGGCCGGAACCAGCACACCGATTTTGCGGAAGACTACCGGCGTTTCCGGGATAGCAACCGCATCATCGGCGCGGCCCAACAGCCCGGCAACGGCCAGCACAAACACGTACAGCACCGTGAGGGCGATGAAACCGAGGCAGGCGAGATACAGGAGGAAAAAAAATTGCATACTTGATTCGAACTGGCGAAATAGTGTGTTTCTGTCATGCTGACGCTAGGAAGCATCTACGCTATGACCGAGTTGTCTGCTATCATCATCGTAGATACTTCCTATCGTCAGTATGACAAAATCAGCACCTACATCAACAAACCTGTCACCTCAGCCCACGAGTTTACGCGCTGGTAATCAGTCTCGTGGCGGTTGTGGAGCGCGGTGAATAATAAACCGTCCCCCTGAAACGTGCGGAGGTTTCGGGGCATATCATCAATCAGGTAGTTGGTGTTCAACACGCTTTTATCGCCCATAAAAATGTAGTGTTTCCAGGGAATCATCGGGAAATGTTCAGCTAACCAATCATACTTTTCGCGCAGCGAATTTGGAAACTCCATCGCTGCCGTTGCAATAAAAATATCGTATCGTTCCGAGAGTTGCGTCACGGCTTCCTGCGCGCCCGGCATCACCGAAATATCGGCAAAAAAACCCGGTTCATACACCCGGTGCGAGAGTGCGCCAAACTCATGCTCTTCAAATAATTCCTGCAATGATTTTTCGCCGAGTTCGGCCAGCGTGTACCGCGGGGTTTCACCGGCCAAGTAAAGCTGCACGAATTTGGCGTGGGTGTCGGCCAGCACGTCGTCCATGTCAATGGCAATCCGGGGTTTTTTCATTTTTTATCAACTGGTACGATTTGTATCGAACTGCTCTAAATAATCGGCCACGCGCCGAACAAACTGCCCGCCCAGCGCACCATCCACCACGCGGTGGTCGTAGCCGTGCGAGAGGAACATCAACTGCCGGATACCCACAAAATCACCCTGTGGCGTTTCGACAACGGCGGGCTTTTTCACAATCGCGCCGAAGGCCATAATCGCTACCTGCGGCTGCACGATGATGGGCGTTCCCATGAGGTTGCCAAAGGTGCCGATATTCGAGATGGTGTAGGTGCCGCCCGCCAGGTCGTCGGCGGTGAGTTTGTTGGCGCGGGCGCGGGCCGTGAGATCATTCACCCGTTTTGCCAGCCCGGCCAGGTTGTATTGGTCGGCGTTGTGAATCACCGGCACAATCAGATTGCCCGACGGCAGGGCCACCGCCATGCCAACGTTGATGGATTTTTTAACGATAATCGTATCGCCCTCTACCGAGACATTAATCAGCGGGAAGTCTTTGATGGCCCGCACGATGGCTTCAAGCAAAATGGGCGTAAAGGTCAGATTTTCGCCCGTTTGCTGTTTAAAATTCTCTTTGGTTCGGGTTCGCCATTCGACCACCGGAGTCATATCGGCCTCCACAAACGAGGTCACGTGGGGCGATGTCTGCACCGATTCGAGCATCCGGCGGGCAATCATCTGCCGCATCCGGTCCATCTGGATAATATCATTGACTCCGTTGAGACTGGTGGTTGGTGCGGTTCCCCGCTGGGATTGGGGGTTAGTGGTTAGTTTCCCGTCATTGCCCGCTGACTTAACGCTTTCCGGCTTAACGCCGTTGGGCAATTCCGTTACTGCTTGCCCCTTATCACTCGTCCCTTGCCCCTTGTTGCTTACATACCCCAGAATATCGTTCTTGGTCAGGCGGTTAGCCGCGCCGGTGCCGGGAATCCGGTCAAGTTCGGCGCGGGACAGTCCTTCTTCTCTGGCGATGTTCAGCACGAGGGGTGAGTAAAAACGGTCGCCATAGTTGGCGGCTGTGACCTCGGCCAACGATACAGCCACGCTGTATGCCGGGGCATCGGTGGCTACCGAGTGGCTACCGCTGCTCATGGCCGCGATGTCGGCTTCGAGTTCGCGGGCCGATGCTTCGGATTCCGGGTCTGTGCCGTTTTCGTGATCTTTCCCGTTCAACGGTTGTCCGTTCAACGGCTGCCCATTCAACGGTTTCCTGGCCAATGGCTGGCCGTTCAACGACTGATTATCGGTCGGGGCGGTATCCGGGCTAACCGGCTCATCGGTGCTGTTGGCAACGGCGACCTCGGTTTCAATCCGGGCGATAACATCCCCAATCTGCACCACATCACCTTTTTGCACCAAAATCTCGGTCAGAATACCGGCTTCCGGGGCGGGTACTTCGGTATCTACTTTGTCCGTCGCCACTTCTACGAGTGATTCGTCGGCCTCGATGCGATCACCGGGCTGTTTGAGCCACTGGATAACCGTACATTCCATAATACTTTCGCCCATCCGGGGCATGGTCATGTTGATAAGCATACAGTGAAGAATTATGAGTGAAGAGTTATGACGGGGCCGCCCGTGCGGTGAAGAATATTGCTTTCGCGTCAGCTATTCTTCACTCTTCACCGCACGGGCGGCCCCGTCATAATTCTTCACTGATTTCTGTTCGTAACAAATTCAGCACATAATTGGTCGTGAGCTGGATATTCTGATCGCGGTACTGGCCGAGTTTGAGCAGCCGCGTAACGGTGCGGGTTTCGGTGGCGCAGGCAATCCAGATCGTGCCAACGGGCTTGTCGGGCGTGCCGCCGTCCGGCCCGGCAATGCCGCTTGTGGCAATGCCTACGTCCACACCCAACGCCCTTCGCACGCCCTCGGCCATCTGCGTAACGGTCTCTTCGCTCACCGCCCCGACCGTTGCCAGGGTTTCTGCCGAAACGCCCAACTGATTTATTTTCACCGAGTTATCATAACTCACGATGCTGCCCCAAAAATAGGCCGATGATCCCGGAACGCTGGTAATTTTGCTGCTCACGTAGCCGCCCGTGCAGCTTTCGGCGGCTCCGAGGGTCAGGTTTTTGGCGCGTAACAATTGGCCCACTACTACTTCGAGTTCGTCAGCATCATAGCCGTAAACATGGGGTTCGATGAGCGGCAAAACGGCGGCTATCTGCTCGTTAAGTTCCTGATCGAGCGTGGTTTCGGCTTCGGGCGTTCGGGTGTTGGCCGTTGCGGTGAGCCGCAGCCGTACCTGCCCGAAACTCGGCAGATAAGCCAGCCGGATGTGGGGCGGCAGCGCGTCTTCCCAGGCTTCGATGCGCTCGGCCAGAAACGACTCACCAATGCCGATGGTGCGAATAATCCGGTGCTTGATTCGTGGCAGCGTAAACGTAGTCGCCAACTTTGGCAGCACCCGGTTGGTCATCAGGCTTTTCATCTCGAACGGCACACCCGGCAACGACACAAACACCACCCGTGAGCCATCGGCCCGGCCCTGCTCGAACCACATTCCGGGGGCCGTTCCCCAGTCGTTTTGCAGATATACGGCGTTGGCGGGCAGGTCGGCCTGCTGCCGGTTGAGGTCAGTCATGTCGCGGCCCCGTTTCTCAAAAAAGCCCGTTACCAACGCCAGGGCGGTTTCGTTACGGACCATGCCCACCCCAAAAAATTCGGCGATGGTGGTCTTGGTAATGTCGTCTTTGGTGGGGCCGAGGCCGCCGGTCAGCACCACCACGTCGGCGCGGTCAGCGGCCTCGTGCACCACGCCGAGGATGGCCTCGCGGGTGTCGCCGACGGATGTTTTGCGGACGGGCCGGATGCCGATGTTGGTCAGTTCGGTGCCGATCCATTGGGTGTTGGTATCGGTAATCTGGCCGAATAAAATTTCGTCGCCAATGGTGATTACTTCGGCGCGGATGGTATTGGTCACGACTTTTTTTTGGTCAAAAGTACGCAAAACAGGGGTAGAGCGGGGCCGAACATCTGTTATCTTTGTCTGGTGAACGAAAAACTTGACCTCGCTACTAATTTTGTTGTCCATACCAACCGCAACGTATTCCTGACGGGCAAAGCCGGTACGGGCAAAACCACGTTTTTGCACCAAATCAAGTCGTTGAACGTCAAGCGGTTGGCCGTAGTAGCACCAACGGGTGTGGCCGCCATGAATGCCGGGGGCGTAACCATTCATTCGCTGTTTCAGTTGCCGTTTGGCCCGCTCGTGCCAGGGGCCACCGAGCGTGAAAACCGACGATTCAACCGCGAAAAAATCAACCTCCTCCGCACCCTCGACCTGCTCGTGATTGATGAAATCAGTATGGTGCGGGCCGATGTCTTAGACGGTATTGACGAAGTGCTGCGCCGGTATCGGGGTGGCACTGAGCCGTTTGGGGGCGTTCAACTCCTGATGATCGGCGATATGCAGCAGTTGCCGCCCGTAATTCGGGATGATGACTGGGCGTTGCTCCGCCCGCACTACGAGACGGGCTATTTTTTCGGCAGCCGCGCCCTGCGCCAAACGCCCTACGTGTCTATTGAACTGACCCATATTTACCGCCAGACCGATCAGCGATTCATCGGTTTGCTCAATGGCATTCGCGAAAAAACCATCACTACCGCCCAGCTTGCCGAACTCAACCAACGCTACATTCCTGATTTCAGACCCGCCGACGACGACGGCTATATCACCCTCACAACCCACAACAACACCGCCCAGCAGATTAACAATCAACGGCTTGACGAACTGAGGGGTAAAATCCGCGCCTTCACCGCCGTTGTCTCGGGCGATTGTCCGGCCAATTCGTATCCGACCGAGTTAGAACTAAACCTGAAAATCGGGGCGCAGGTGATGTTCATCAAAAACGATGTCTCGCGCGAAAAACTGTACTACAACGGCAAAATCGGGCGCGTCACGGCCATTGATACCGAGCAGATCAACGTAAAATGCGGCTACGAAACCATTGAGGTCAGCCGGGTGGACTGGCAGAACATCCGCTACACGATTGACCCGGCCACCAAAGCCATCAACGCCGATGTGATTGGCACCTTCACGCAGTTTCCGCTGAAATTGGCCTGGGCCATCACCATTCACAAAAGCCAGGGGCTAACGTTCGAGAAAGCCATTATTGATGCGTCGGGGGCGTTCGCGCACGGGCAGGTGTATGTGGCCCTGAGCCGCTGCAAAACGCTCGAAGGCATGGTTTTCCGCTCACCGATTCCAGCCGGGAGCATCAAAACGGAGCGGACGCTCGAAGATTTTCACGAGGAAGTCCAGCACAAAACCCCCGATCAGCAGCAACTCGCCGATGCCAAGCGGGTCAGTCAGGAAGCGTTGGTCGAGGAATTGTTCTCGTTTGGCCGGGCGATGGGGTTGCTGTACCGAATCAGAAAACACGCTGACGATCACGCCAGTAGTTTTTTCCCCGACGAACTGCGGCCCACCTTAGAGCAACTCAACGAAGCCCTGTTGCAAAAAGCCCACGAACCCACGCAAAAATTTTTGCAGCAACTGCCCGCTTACTTTACCAGCCCCGTGCTGCCCGAAGACAACCAGCCTCTGCAAGCCCGTATCAGCAAAGCCGGGGCGTATTTCAGGGCGTTACTGACCGATGAGTTACTGCCGTTGCTGCGCCGTTGCCCCACCGAGTGCGACAATAAAGACGTGCGGGACACGCTGCTGGAGGGCATGGACGACCTGGAACGGACGCTGTTTGGCAAGGAACGCAGTTTTGCCGCCTGCCAGACCGGGTTTGGGGCGTTGGCGTATTTACAGGCCCGCAACATGGCCGAACTCGACTTTATCCCGGCCCGCAAAAAGACCGAACGGGCCGGTAACACCGCCGACGATAGCGGCTCTGCCGGGCGCGGCCTGTATGGGGCGTTGCTCCGCTGGCGCAACGACCTGGCGGGCGAACAAAACGTGGCGGGTTATTTGGTGCTGCCCCAGCGCACCATTGCCGAACTTGCCCGGATGCGCCCGGCCAATGCCACCGAACTACTGATGGTGCCGGGTTTCGGCAAAACCAAGATCAGGCAAATTGGCGATGCCGTGCTGGAAATCGTCCGCAATTATGCCGGTGCCGATGCCGGTGAAGCCAGTATCCCAAAACCAACCAAGCCCGACAAAACACCGACCCACGAGGTCACGCTGGGTCTATTTCGGGCGGGGAAATCCATTGCCGAAATTGCCGGGGAGCGCGGGTTGGTCAGCACTACCATTGAAAGTCACCTCGCCAAAGCCATCAAAACGGGCGATGTGCAGGTAGAAGATGTGCTGCCCGCCGATAAAATTGCGTTGATTCGGGGGTATATCCGGGCTAACCCAACGGCGTTGATGACCGAAGTGGTGCAGAACGTAGGCCACGGCGTAACGTACAGCGAGGTGCGGCTTGTGCAGAACGGAACGGAGAAATAACGCCGACTGGCAACTGACAATCAGTTTGTTACCATAAAGGTTAGCCCCGAAAAATTCTGCAATCGGGCAATTAGCCGTTCATCAAAAATAGCCGCCGGGGTATAAAAGCCGCCGGGTTTTTCGGCTTTTGATACGTCTTGTGCCAGTGACAGACCGGCCTGGGCAATCATCTTCGCCGTTGAGCCGTAGCCGGGGTCGCGGTCTCCCGAAACGGTTATCATCAGGCGTTGCCCCGCTTCGGTTTTGCCGTACACATTATGCACAAAAAAGCCGGTGCGCTGGGTTTCGGGACCTGGACCTTCGCCGGGTTTCGGCAAAAAACGTTCGATAAACCTCCGCAACGGCGGGGTAACGGCGGCTCCCAGAAACAGCCCCAGCGCGGCAGTAACGGTGGCCGAGGCCATGAAGCCCAGCGGCCCGTTGCCGGTCAGCATGGCTTCGTTATAGGTGAAGTTCTGGTGATACCGACGGGCGGTGTTCGACCGCTGCACTACTTTTTCGTTCACCCCGGCCATCACAAACGGAGCCATCCACGAGGCAGCGTCCGCATCATACACCACCGAGGAGACCGTTTTCTGCGCAGGCCGGGCATAATCAACGGGCGGGCAAATGGCGTAGGCATCGGTCAGTTCCTGCCGCAGGGTGGCATCGGTGGCCGCGTCTGTGAGCAGGTTGAGCATACTGGCAACGGTGCCACCCGACACGCCCCCTTTGGCTACTTTTACCCGCATAGTCACGGTTGAGCAGTACTGTCCGAAGCGTTTTTTTGCTTCCTGTTGCAGAAAATAAACGCCCATATCAGACGGAATCGAATCGTAGCCGCAACAATGCACAAGCCGTGCGCCCGTTTGCCGGGCCAGGGTATCATAGCGGTCTATCATCTGTTTCACCCACTGCACCTCGCCGGTCAGGTCGCAGTAATCGGTGCCGGTTTCGGCGCAGAGTTTCACCAACGGCTCGCCATACAGCGCATACGGGCCTACCGTAGAAATCACAACGGCTGTCTGGCTGCACACCCGTCTGAGGGCATCGGCAGACCCGGCATCGGCAACGAGAATCGGCAGCGTTTGGCCCGATTCGCCCAGCGTATCGCGCAGGGCCGCGAGTTTACTTGCCGACCGCCCGGCAATGGCCCAGGCAACGGTATTGCCCGTGCCGTATTGGTCAAACAGATACCGGGTAATAATCTGGCCCACAAAACTGCTGGCACCAAACACAACCAGATCATAAGTGGGGGTAGGGGAGACGGGCATACAGGGTTGGTAGGGGTGTTGTGGTCAATTTCTGGTAAACGCTAAAATCTTGGAATAGTACCCGCCCTCAAATCTAAAGGCCGAAGCGGCCAGAATCAACTCGCTTCTTTCTGCCCATCATAAACCATCACCCGCCCAGCCGGTTATTCCTGCAACCATCGTCAACTCTGCCAAATGGCTTTTACGTTCCTGACCGCCGAATGGCGCAACCTCATCTTTGCCAACTACGCCATTGACCGCGCCGTGCTGGAACCCCTCGTTCCCTACGGCACTGAATTAGACGATTTCAACGGCGTGTACTACGGCAGTTTGGTCGGGTTTTATTTCCAGAATGTGAAACTGTTCGGGGCAGCAGCCGTACCGCTGCACCGTGAGTTCGAGGAGTTTAACCTGCGGTTTTACGTTCGGCGAAAAACCGATACGGGCTGGAAACGGGGCGTAGTGTTTGTGAAAGAGATTGTGCCAAAAGCCGCTATCACCGTCGTTGCCAAGACCTTATACGGCGAACCCTACGCCACCCACCCAATGCGCCACGCCTGGAAAACCGAGGGCGATGCACAGCACATCGAATACGAATGGAAGGTTGGGCGCGACTGGAACCACATCCGCGTTCGGGCCGACCGCGCCGGGTTTGCCCTGACACCCGGCAGCGAAGAAGAGTTTATCACCGAACATTATTGGGGCTATACTGCCCGTAACGGCAAACGGGGAACGGGGCGGCAACCGGGCGCGACGGAGGGCCGCCCCGGCCGAACGTCGGAGTACGAAGTCGTGCATCCGCAGTGGACTATTTATCCGGTGCAGGATTACGCCGTTCGCTGCGACGTGCCGACGCTGTATGGCCCGGCTTTTGCGCCATTTTTTACCGGGCCACCCCACTCGGTTTTTTTGGCCGATGGGTCGGCAGTGGCGATTAAGTCGGGCGCGGTGATTCGGGAAAGTAAGGTTTAAACACAGAGACACGGAGGTAAACACAAAGGCCACAAAGAGGTGATGCAGAAAACTCTGAGACCTCCGTGTTTACCTCCGTGTCTCTGTGTTTAAACCAAACACCATCCCGATTCCGTTGGGCGTGGCCTGAATAAGTGCATCCCGTTGTTTATCCCGATTCTTGAAAATCAGGTAATTAACCACGTCGAAAACCAGCAGAAAGCCACCCTGCACGATGATTGCCTTGCCAAAACCCCGATTGCGGTCTGATGTTTCGGGGTTGCTGCCGCGGCCTGCCAGGTAGGCACCACCGGCCACGTACACCACGTCGAGACCGGCGTTGATTGCCAGCACTTTTTTCATCTGGTTATGGCGACTCACCGCGTCTTTTAGTGATTCGGTAGTCGGGTTTTGCTTTCGCGCACCAAGCAACCCAAACCCGGCGATGCCCAGATTGACGAGGTTCCAATACACGTTCATCCGGTGAAACTGCTTGGTTTCGCCCGTTGTCTGCCCCGTTGCAACCGCACTCACGGCGATATTTGCCAGCGCGTAGCCAC
This sequence comes from Cytophagales bacterium, assembly GCA_038230415.1. GTDB lineage: Bacteria > Bacteroidota > Bacteroidia > Cytophagales > Spirosomataceae > JBBRNH01. The sequence goes on from JBBRNH010000006.1 coordinate 90,732, forward strand.
CAAGCGAATAGCCGATAATGCGCTGATGCTGAATGCGTTGCCTACTGAATTCGGGTAGACTAACGGTGGGTGTTTCGTTCAGTGGCTGGGCCGATGCGCCGGTGCCGGTCAGGAGTGAGCCGGTTAACAGCGACCCGGCCAGAAAAGTTATTCGTTGCAGAATGTTCATGCTCGGAATAACCCGTATTTATTCCCGAAGTTTAAAATCCCGCTTGCCGCCCGATTTTTCGAGCAGGCGCGTATCCCGAATCACGATGTCGTGCGAGAACGCTTTGCACATATCATAGACCGTGAGTGCGGCTACCGACGCGCCCACGAGGGCTTCCATTTCTACGCCGGTTTTGCCCTCGGTAACAACGCTGCACTCGATAATGGCTTCATTACCAACGAGTTCGATGGTCAGGTGGCAGCTTTCCAAGCCGAGCGAGTGGCACAGCGGAATCAGGCTGTCGGTGCGTTTGGCGGCCATCGTGCCGGCAATAATCGCCGTTTGAAACACGGGGCCTTTTTTGGTCTGAATGTCGGCCCCGGCAAACTGTTGGGTAATCTCGTCGGTTAATACCACCACGCTGCGGGCGCGGGCCGTTCGGCGGGTAATGAGTTTGGGTGATACGTCCACCATGGTGGGGTTGCCCTGCGGGGTGAGGTGCGAAAATTGGTTCATATCAGGTAGCAGTGAGCAGTTATCAATTATCAGTGAACAATAACCCGTTGGCTGTCAGCAATGTCTTTCACAGAACGGTCTATGTGTCATTATCGTTGATGTCTTGTAGCCAAAAGTATCGTATTCAGTCCACTATTCATTGCTAATTGATAATTGTCAACTGTTCATTGTAGTATGCTCCCTGTTTCCGAAGCCTCCGCCCGTATTCAACGTCACCTGTTGACGCTGCCCACCGAAACCGTTGCCCTCACCGATGCGTTGGGGCGCGTACTCCGCCACTCTATTCGCGCCGACCGTGATTTCCCGCCTTTCGACCGCGTGGCGATGGATGGTATTGCCATTCAGTATGCCGCTTTTGCCAACGGGCAGCGCACCTTTCCGGTGGCCGGTATGCAACGGGCCGGGCAACCCACCCAAACCCTGACCGACCCACTGACCTGCATCGAAGCCATGACCGGGGCCGTGCTGCCCGGCCAAACCGATACCGTGATTCGGTACGAAGACGTGACGATTGACGACGGACGGGCAACCGTGAAAATCAACGATATACAATCTGGTCAGAGCGTTCACCGGCAAGGCACCGACCAACGGGCCGGTAATGAACTGCTCACGCCCGGAACCTACCTCGGCCCGCCCGAAATTGCCGTTGCCGCATCGGTCGGGGCGGGGCAGTTGGCGGTGAGCGCGTTACCCCGTATCGCCCTGATTTCGACCGGCGACGAGTTGGTGGGCGTAGCCGATACGCCGTTGCCGCACCAGATTCGGCAGTCAAACACAGTGATGCTCCAGGCCACGCTCCGGGCAATGGGCGTACCGGCTTCGCTGCACCACCTGCCCGACGATGAACCCATTCTGAACGAGCAGTTGGCCGCGCTTTTGGCCGCTAACGACGTGCTGATTCTGAGCGGGGGCGTATCGGCGGGCAAAGCCGATTTTGTGCCGGATACCCTCGTTCGGCTCGGCGTTGAGCGGGTGTTTCATCAGGTGGCGCAGCGGCCCGGCAAGCCCATCTGGTTTGGCGTGGTGAAGGCTGCCGACGCGCCAACGCCCGAAAAAGTGGTGTTTGCGCTGCCCGGCAACCCGGTGTCAACGGCCTTGTGTGTGCAACGCTACGTGCTGCCCTGGCTGCGGGCTTCGCTGGGCCTGCCGCCTGAACCGCCCCGCTACGCTCAACTCACCCAGGCTGTGACGTTTAAACCTCCGCTGACGTATTTTCTGACCGTCCGGCTCGAAAACACCCCCGATGGCCGGTTAGTGGCGCATCCGCTACCGGGCAGTGGCTCCGCCGATTTTGCGAACCTGCTGGCTGTAAATGCGTTTCTGGAACTGCCCGGCACCGAGCAGGATTTATTTGGTGCGGGTGATGCCTTTCGGGTTTACGGCTGGTAGTTCATTCGGGTTTCTGGTTTAGCTTTAGGGTTCAGTACCTACCAACTCACGGCACGTGCGCTATTCGTTCGCTTTTTTGCTGATTTATTTACTGATAACCACCGCAGTGGCTCAACCGCCGGTACTCCAACTCCGCCCCTACGCAGCGGGCCTGTTTCACCCGGTCGACATGGCGGGCATCAACCCCACAACCCTGTTGGTAGCGCAGGCCAACGGACAAATCCGGCTGGTCGAAAACGGAATCGTGAACCCTGTACCGTATCTCGACATTGGCAGCCTGACGCAGGACACCGACTACAACGGCATTTTCGGTATCTGTCTGCACCCCGATTTTGCCACCAACGGTTACCTGTACGTGCAGTATTTCCGGCAAACCGACAAAGCCGCCGTTATTGCCCGGTACACCCGAAGCCTGACCGACCCAAACCAGGCTGACCCGTCGTCCGCGCAAATTATATTTGTGGTGCCGTATCCCACATTCGGGCATCGCTCCGGGCGTATCGCTTTCGGGCCGGATGGCTACCTGTACATCACCACCGGCGATGCTGGTTCGGGCGCACGGGGCAGTATCGGCGACCCCGACGGATTCGCCCAAAACCTCCAAAGCCCGTTCGGGAAACTGTTTCGGATTGATGTAAACGCCGGTTCGCCCTACGCTATTCCACCCGGCAATCCGTTTGCTAACCCGAACGACGGTATTCCTGACGCGCTCTACGCTACCGGGTTACGGAATCCCTGGCGGTGGAGTTTTGACCGGCTCACCGGCGATTTATGGCTGGCCGACATTGGGCAGGACGGTTGGGAAGAACTCAACTACACGCCCGCAAATGCCCCGGCCCCGCAAAACTACGGCTGGCGGTGTGTTGAGGGAACCCATCCCTACATCACCGACGGATGCAGCAATACGGCTTCGTTTGCCATGCCTGTTTTAGACTATCCCGGCTACGATAACAACGGGCAGCAGTCGGCTTCCATCACGGGCGGCTTTGTGTACCGGGGTAATGCCCATCCGGCTTTGCAGGGCTGGTATGTGTATGGCGACTGGGCGCAGGGAACGCTCTGGACACTCCGGCGCAAGCCCGACGATGGCAGTATTCAAAACGTGCGGCAGACAGCCACACTATCAAATCTGGTGTCATTCGGCGAAGGCACCGATGGTGAACTGTACGCCCTGTCATTTTTTGCCGGAACCCTCTACCGGGTTGGCAGCGATGCCATCGTCAGCGTGCAAACCGGCAACTGGCACGACCCGGCAACCTGGGATTGTGGCTGCATACCAACCGCCACGAGTGATGTAATACTGGCCGACGGCCACCGCGTTACCGTTAGTCAGGCAGCCCCGGTGCGGTCGCTGGTGTTGCGGGGAACGCTCCGGTTCGAGAACGGCGGCAGCTTGCTATGGCCCTGAACACGGCACCGCCCGGTGGTGGTGGCAGACGAACTACCCCAACCCATTCTTTCATCGAAACTTTCGATACCCCCAAACGGTTAATCCCCGTGTCGTTCTGACGCTTTCTTTTCGCCTTAATTCCAGATTTTATCATGACAGACAGCATCAAAACCGCCCTCGTAACGGGTGGCTCAAAAGGCATTGGCTACGGCGTGGCCGAAGCACTGATTCACCACGGCGTTCGGGTAACCATCACCAGCCGGTCGCAAACAGCCGCCGACCAAGCAGCCGCATCGCTCAACAAAATCAAGCCCGGCTATGCCATTGGTATTGTTGCCGATGTGCGCGATATGGCTTCGCAGCAGGCCGTCACCGACCGGATTCTGGCCGATTGGGGCCGCTTAGACTACGTGATTGCCAACGCCGGTATCGGTCATTTTGCCCCGATTCAGGAACTGACCCCGGAGCAGTGGCAGGAAACGATTGATATTAACTTGACGGGCGTTTTTTATACCGCCAAAACCACGCTGCCCGCGCTGAAGGCTACGGAGGGCTATTTTATCACGATTGCGAGTTTAGCCGGGACTAATTTTTTCGAAAAAGGCGCGGCCTACAACGCCAGTAAATTCGGGTTGGTGGGATTTAGTCAGGCCATCATGCTCGATTTGCGGAGCGAAGGTATCAAAGTGACCACGATCATGCCCGGCTCGGTAGCGACCGAATTTGCTGACCAACAGGTGAGCGAAAAAGATGCCTGGAAAATCCAGCCCGAAGACATCGGTCAGTTGGTGGTTGATTTGATTCGGATGAATCCGCGCACCTTGCCCAGCAAAGTTGAAGTGAGACCAACGATTCCCGGCGGAAAACGATAAATAATTGTATGCAAACGTCTGACTTCATCGCCTACGCCCCGCCCACCGACCCTTCTGAGGCTGATCTACACACCAGGAGCCGGGCATTTTATGAGGCCATCAACACCCGCCGAACGGTGCGCGACTTTTCGGATCGTCCCGTGCCGCGTGCGGTGATCGAAAACCTGATTCGGGCGGCATCAACCGCGCCATCGGGTGCCAACAAACAACCCTGGACGTTCTGCGTAGTTGAAAACCCGGACCTCAAACGCCAAATCCGCGAGGCCGCCGAAGCCGAAGAACACCGAAGTTACACCAGCCGGATGTCGGCAGAATGGCTCGAAGACCTCAAGCCCATTGGCACCGACTGGCACAAGCCATTTTTAGAAACCGCGCCCTACCTCATCATTGCCTTCCGGCAGATTTACGAACCCGTCGGCAACACGAAACGCCAGAATTATTACGTGATGGAATCCATTGGGCTGGCCTGCGGCTTGCTGCTGGCAGCCATCCACGATGCGGGTTTGGTAACGCTCACGCATACACCCAGTCCGATGGATTTTTTGACGAGACTCCTCGCCCGGCCCGCCAATGAGAAGCCATTTTTGCTCATTCCGGTGGGCTATCCCGCTCCGGGTGCCACCGTGCCAAACATCAAACGGAAGCCATTGGCCGAGGTATTGGTTTGGTACTGAGTGAACCATGAATCAAAACTAACTTTTACTAACCAAAATCCGTTTCCGCGTTTCATTATCTCGTAAATCGCAGTTAGAAATAGGGAGCCACTCCGCTTTTTACTTCAATAATCTCATATATCTTACTTCATACATCCCTGAGATGACTTCGCGCAGAACATTTCTCCAGACCTCGGCCCTCGGCCTGACCGCTTCGGCTTTCGCCCCCAATAGCCTGTTTTCGGCTACGCTTGCTCCCAAAGAAAAATTGGGCGTGGCCCTCGTCGGGCTGGGGTATTACAGCACCGATTTGCTGGCCCCGGCCCTGCAACAGACCAAACACTGCGCCCTGGCGGGCATCGTGACCGGCACACCCGCCAAAGCCGAGACGTGGAAAAAGAAGTACAACATCCCCGACAAGAACGTGTACGACTACTATAACTTCGACACGATTGCCAATAACCCGGCCATTGACGTGGTGTATGTGGTGTTGCCGCCTTCGATGCATCTGGAATATGTGGTGCGGGCGGCCAATGCGGGCAAGCACGTCTGGGTTGAAAAACCGATGGCGATGACGGCCAAAGAATGTCAGGAGATGATTGATGTCTGCAAGAAAAACAACGTGCAGCTTACCGTCGGCTACCGGCTGCACCACGAACCCAACACCCAGGAATATGTGAAACTGCTGCGGGCCGGCACCATTGGCAAGGTGCAGATGGTGGCGTGTGCGGCTGGCTACTACGATGGGCGCACCGACCACTGGAAACAAAAAAAAGAATTAGGCGGGGGCGTGATGTATGACATGGGCGTGTATGTTTTGCAGGGCGCACGGCTTGCCGTTGGCGAAGAACCCATTGCCGTAACGGCCCAGCAATACACATCCCGCCCAGAGGTGTATAAAAACGGGCTTGACGAGACCTCGATGGTGCAGTTGGAGTTTCCGGGCGGGGCGCGGGCATCGCTGCAAACCAGCTATGGCATGAACATGAATTTTCTGCACGTTACGGGCGCAAAAGGAACCTTGGACATGGAGCCGTATTCAGCCTACAGCGGTGCCAAAGGCGATGTCTCGACCGGCGTTCACATCGAACATCCGTATCAGGTGCCGTTTCAGCAGGCCACCCAGATGGACAACGACGCGCTGGCAATCAAGAACAAAACCGCGCCCCTCGTGCCGGGCGAAGAAGGACTCCGCGATATTAAAATTGTGGAAGCGGTCTATAAAGCCGCCAAAACCGGGCAGCGCGTGTTGATTTGACACTACCTTTGGGCCATTAACAAACCAACCACCGTATGAAATTAGCTGACTTTACGAACCTACCTACCCAGCAACATCAACTCGACGCGCTGTATTTCCGGGGCGATGTGCTGGCAAACCGCTACGAAGTTGACGACGCGATTTTTCTGCTCTACAGTCTCGGCGATTTTTACGTCGAACTCCGCTACGATGCCTATAAAAACACGCTTTTGGCCGTTGACCCCTTCCGCAACCTCGACCGGCTGGAGCCGTACCTGCCGTATTTAGACGCTGAATTTGCCTGAGTGCATTGATTTTCAGGACTGTATAAACGTAACGCACCCCGGCCATGACTGGCCGGGGTGCGTTACGTTTAACGGTAATGGTTTTAACGGTGTTTATGTTTATTTGTCCATCGGCTAAACTGCTCATTAACCAACTGCTCATCGGGCAGAGCAGCCAGGGCTTGTTGATAAGCGTTTTCAATATCAGAGATTGGTTTTTTGAGTAGTTGATAAATTTCGGCTAACCTAAACCAGCACCAACCTTGTCTGATGCTATCGTCTGTTACTTGAATTACCCGCCGATATAACTCAGCCGATTCGGTAAGCAACCGGTTATTTAATTGGGGATTTCTGGGCCATGCTTCTTTGGCTAATCGAAATTTTACGTCAGCAAACTCGTTCAGCGCACGAGGATTGTTGGTAAATCGGTCACTATTGTCAGAAAAAATTTGGTGCGCTCTGGGTAGTTGATGTACTTTTTTATAATTTACAGCAAGACTAATGAGGGTGTTATCATCTAAATCAGACTCACGCAAATTACTAAGGAGTTGAATTGCCTTTTGGGGCTGGTCGTAGTGCATATATGCCTGTGCCAGTGAGATATAGGCCCGTTCTTTATTCGTTATACCGTCCTGTTGTTTCAATAAGTCAAACGTAACTTCGGCCCCTTGTAAATCGCCTGATTCAATTTTATAATCAATAAGTTGGCTGTAAACCTGTCCGGCTGTTGGGGTGCTTCGTAGTGTTTCTTCCAACCGATTAATGGCTGCTTTTTGCTGCCCGGTTACCCATAAATAGGCCGTTTCGCGAAGACTTTGCAAGACCACATAATCGGGGTGGGCGGGCAGTGTAACCCGGAAATAGGTTCTATCGTCGTCAAAATCAAACTGGGGTAATGGGGATCCGTTATCACTCATGGTACGAATGATTTTCGGAATCCCCGTATTTCGCATTTCAGCAAGTCGTAACTCCTTTAAAAATTCACCAATCCGGCGGTTGCGATTCGGGACCGGCGGCACCCGATGACCTGCCTGAAACTGGGCCTGTTTGATGCCAGTCACCGGGCCTGGATAGCTGATGATCTCCATCCGGTCCGGGTAGAGGTAAACCTTGATGGGTTCCCGTGCGGTATCATAGCCCCGGTGGTAATAGGCATTCACCAGGGCTTCTTCCATTGCGCCAAACGGAAATGCTTCTGCTCGTTGGGCTTCGGCGCGGCTGGCCGATTTTTCGACTAAGGTGGTGCTGAATGAACCTAAATAGCGCAATACGCTTCGTATTTGCTCAGGCAACGGGCCGACGAAATACTTCTCTTCGAGTAAGTTTCCACCGGCATCATCCCCAAACTGAACAATTTCTGTTCGGAGACCAGGGAAATACTCGTCGGGCGACGAGGTGAAAAACATTACGCCCACATTGAGCGGAGCGGTATGTCCGTTGATGCGCTTTACGATACGCATATTCTCGAACGTTCCCAGGTCAGGCTCATGTTCACTGGCTAAACGGCTCCGAACGTCCTGTAAATGTTTCTTGATTAAAATTGGCGATAGTACGTCATAATCAAGTGACGTGTACGCTCTATCGTCGAAGGGAATACGCGCTGTTTGTTGCAACAACTCTTTCTCTATTTGCCCCTTTGCTTCAATCGTTTCTGAACCTTGTCTGATGTAATAGACAGACCGTTCCCCACCACGAACAGCAGGCGCTTTGTATGGGCGGGCTTCTCCAGCCGGGCAGTGGAGTATTAAGAGTTGGCTACCCTGAAAATCTTCCAGTTCGATGCGAGGATAATACTCCGGGACAATTCTATTGCATTGACCTCGAATTTTCTTTTGGTAATCGTCAACACGCTCAGGGTCAATACCTACTGGTGGTAATTGAGCAATTCCATTAATTTCAGCAACGCCCAGTATGACATAGCCACCGTTTACGTTTTGAAAGTCATTGGCAAACGCAGCAATTGTAGCAATCACCTGGGGTAATTGTTGTTCGGATAACCCATTTTTAAATTCGAGACGAGACGTTTCTATCGTTCTCGCTTTCAACAAATCGTCTATATTAATTGATAGAATGGGCATAATAACCAAGAGCAGCCATCAATGAGTGATCGGCTGCCCTAAAAGTAACAAGGTTGCTCTTTGTTTTAATTCCCGATGCTAAAGCTGCCCCACCATCTCGCCTGGCACAACCCAGGCATCAAATTCATCGGGTGTGAGGTACCCCAACTGCACCGCCGTTTCTTTGAGCGTGGAGCCGTTTTTGTGGGCGGTCTGGGCAATTTCGGCGGCTTTGTAGTAGCCAATTTTGGTGTTCAGGGCCGTTACCAGCATCAGCGAGTTGTTGACGTGTTTGGTGATGTTGGCCTCGATGGGTTCGATGCCCTCGGCGCATTTGTCGTTGAACGACACGCAGACATCGCCGATGAGCCGGGCCGAATGCAGAAAGTTGTAGATCATGACCGGCTTAAACACGTTCAGCTCAAAATGGCCGTTCATACCGCCGATATTAATCGCCACGTCGTTGCCCATCACCTGCGCGGCCACCATCGTCATGGCTTCGCACTGGGTGGGGTTCACCTTACCGGGCATGATGCTGCTACCCGGCTCATTGTCAGGGATGTGCAACTCGCCGATGCCCGCACGGGGGCCGCTTGCCAACATCCTGATGTCATTCCCGATTTTCATGAGCGAGGCCGCTACGGTTTTCAGTGCGCCGTGCGCTTCCACAATGGCATCGTGGGCGGCAAGGGCTTCAAACTTGTTTTCGGCGGTGATAAACGGCAGGCCCGTCAGGTCGGCGATGTGTTTGGCAACGGCTTCTGAATAATTCGGCGGGGTGTTGATACCCGTGCCAACCGCCGTGCCGCCGAGGGCCAGCTCTGACAAATGCGCCAATGAATTGTTGATGGCTCGCAGCCCGTGATCGAGTTGCGAAACGTAGCCCGAAAACTCCTGCCCGACCGTCAGCGGGGTGGCATCCATGAAGTGCGTCCGCCCGATTTTTACCACGTGCATAAACGCCTGTGACTTGGTTGTCAGCGTGTTACGGAGTTTGGTGATCCCCGGAATCGTGACTTCCATCAGCGTTTGATACCCCGCAATGTGCATCGCCGTCGGGAAGGTATCGTTTGATGACTGCGACTTGTTCACGTCGTCGTTGGGGTGAATTACCTTTTTTTCGTCGAGCAATGAACCACCGTTCAGGACGTGGGCGCGGTAGGCCACTACCTCATTTACGTTCATATTACTCTGCGTACCGGAACCGGTTTGCCAGACCACGAGCGGAAATTGATCGGCGAGTTGCCCGGCTAAGATTTCGTCGCACACCCGCCCGATGAGGTCGCATTTGTCTTGTGGCAACACGCCCGCATCACGGTTGGTGAGGGCGGCAGCTTTTTTGAGGTAGGCAAAGGCCCGGATAATCTCGCGGGGCATCCGGTTAATGTCCTGCGCGATTTTGAAGTTTTCGATGGAACGCTGCGTTTGCGCGCCCCAATACACATTGGCTGGCACCTGCACCGGCCCCATCGTGTCTTTTTCGGTACGGAAATCCATTTGTAGCTTGTTGGTTAGGGTATAAAACAGGTGTCAGGCAACCGCCGACAGATCAGACTTAGCCGGAAAATGGTCGTCCATGTAGCTACGAAACTCGGCGGCAAGCAAGTCAGACAAGTGTAGAGGGTCAAGGTATAAGGCATTACAGATACGAAATACAACCGGCATTGTCGGTTTACTATCACCCGCTTCGATACGGGCAATGTGCGTTGGCGTAATACCCGTTAATGCCGAAAGTTGCGTTTGCGTAATGCCTTTTTGTTCGCGTTGTTCGGTCAAAAGTTGTAATAACGTTTTCATTGTCAGGATAATCGGTGATATTTTGTTGTTTCTACCTTTGTTATTCCGTTTTCATTACCCTTCTCGTCGTTGGAATAATAAACCATGATTTATTCCTGAATCTCATCAGTCAAAAAATTCCAGTCAGGATTAAGGGACTCAATCAAAGCAACTTTCTTTTCCCGTCGCCAGCCCTTAATTTCTTTCTCGCGGGCGATAGCATTATTCACGTATTGATGAAACTCCCAATAAATCAAGTTATAACAATAATACTTCCCGGCAAACTTATCGTTTTGCCCTCGTGATTCATAATGCTCAATCATGCGACGAACCAAATCATTAGTCATGCCCGTGTACAATACGGTTCGTTGTGGATTGGTTACGATATAGACATAAAATGTATATTTGTTCACTGAAAAGCGATTTTAGGTAATGGCTTTTTCATTCCGGTTTTGTCATTCCGACCAAAGGAGGAATCTACCCGGCCCAACAAGTTAGATTCCTCCTTTGGTCGGAATGACAAAACCATTACCTACATCCCCCGCCGAACCGCCCGATACAAGACTTCCATCACGTTGGTCCGGGTGCTGAGTGTGCTGATTTTGCCATTCTCGCGGGTCGGATACACCCGGTTCGAGAGAAACACATACGTCAGGCCCAACGCCGGATCAACCCAGACGAAGGTGCCGGTGAAGCCCGAATGACCAAAGCTGCCCGGACTTGCCGACCTCGGCGCGTTGCTCGAATAGCGGAACGTGGGCTTCTCGAAACCGATGCCGCGCCGGTTGCCAATCTCCGGGAACTGGTAGCGGGTGAATTCAAACACGGTTTCGGGAGTCACAAACTGCTGCCCGCCGTAGCTGCCCCGCTGCCGGTACATTTCCATGACTTTCATCAGATCATTGGCCGTGCCGAACAGCCCGGCGTGGCCGGATAATCCGTTGAGCATAGCCGCGCCCTCGTCATGCACCCGGCCCCAGATGAGCGTCTTGCGGAACAGCGAATCATATTCGGTCGGCACAATCCGCGACAGCGGGTAAAACCGGCGCGGGTTATAGGTCAGCGTGGTGGCTCCGAGGGGTTGGTAAACGTTGGTTTTCAGGTAGTTCTCAAATTCCTGGCCGGTTTGCCGCTTCACAATCTGGGGGTAGAGATAAAATGACAGATCGCTGTACACGTATTCGGGGAGGCCGTTTTTGGCGGGTTCGTTCAGGGGCGATTCCCGAATCTGGTCATAAATCGTGTTGCGGTATTTGCGGTAGAGGAACAGGCTGTCGGTCACGGCAATGGGGTATCTCCGCGACGAATCAGCACGGAACGTTCGGCGTTTGAACGTACCGAACAACGGTCCGGCTTCGGTGTTTTTGGTGCCTTGCCAGAACGGAATCCACGCCTTTAACCCGGCCTGATGGGTCAGCACGTCGCGCCATTTGATGTTGGCCTTATTTGATTTGCGGTAGTCGGGCAGGGCTTCACCCATCGTGCCATCGAGATTGAACTTCCCGGCATCCACTAACCGCATCAACGCCGGCACCGACGCGCTGACTTTGGTGAGGGATGCAAAATCGAACAGGTCATCGAGTCGGGTGGGGGCGGGGTTTGCGCCGTAGCGGGCATCGTAGGTGTGGGTTCCGTAGGCTTTGCGGAAGATAACTTTGCCGTCTTTCGCCAACTGCACCACGCAACCCGGAAACGCTTTTTGGGTCAGCCCAACGGCCACGAGCGAGTCAATTTGCCGGGTCAGGTAGCGGCTATCCACCCCGATTTCTTCGGGAATGGTGTATTTCATCCGGCCCAACGGCTTGACCGTCAGGCCGTTGCCCACCCGAAACTGCGCGTTGACCGACACCGGCAACCGGCCCTCCGCACCAATAGCCCCAAAAATAAGCTGGGCCGAGAGGTCTTCCGTAAAATTGGTCAGTTGGTAGGGCAACACAATGGCCCGCGCTTTGTCGAGACCGGGGAGTTTGTCCAACGAATAGGCATTGCCAAACACCGTGATTACCGCCCGGCCCGTGTTGGCGAGTTCCTGCACGAGAACCGCCGTTTTGGGTTGCAGCCCGTATTTCGCGCCGGGCCTAATGTTGTTCAGGTGAACCCCAACCAGCAGCAGATTATAGTCCGCCAACTGCTCCCGAACGCGGTTTATGACCGAATCGGGCATGGCCGACGACAGCGTAAAATGCGTAACGGTGGTGTAATCGGCTACCCGTTGCTGAAATATCGTGGGTTGCCCGTTGGCCGGGCCTTCGACCGAAACCGACGCAATCCGCAGGGTGTCAAGGGCTTGCAGGGGCAATAAATTCTGATCGTTTTTCAGGATGGTTAGGCTGGCTTCGGTCAGTTTCCGCACAATCAGGTCGGATTGGGGCTGATTTAAATCGGCAACTAAATTTTCGAGCGAAACGGGCCGGAACTGGTCTAACCCAACCCAGGCTTTGGCCTGCAACACCTTCAGGCACCGGGCGTTGAGCGATGCCTGCGTGAGCCGCCCTTCCTGCACCGCCCGCTGAATTTCGGCGATGGCTTTCGGCACATCGGGCGAAAATTCCAGCACGTCCATCCCCGCTTGCAACCCCAGCGCGTCGGCCTGACCGGGCGAATAATACTTCGACAATCCCTGCATATTCATCGCATCGGAAAAGATAAGCCCCTGAAAACCAAGTTCATCGCGCAGCAGGTTCGTCACGATTTTGGGCGACAGCGTGGACGGGCGGTTGCGGGTAGTATCCAACGCCGGAATACTCAGGTGGGCCACCATTACGCCCGTTGCCCCGGCCCGAATCAACGCCCGAAACGGATACAGCTCCAGGCTGTCGAGTTCGGCGCGGCTCTTGGGAATCACGGGCAAATCGAAATGCGAATCGGTGCCGGTATCACCGTGACCGGGGAAGTGTTTGATGCTGGTTAGCAGGTGGTTATCCTGCATACCCAGCACGTATTGGAGTCCTTTGCGGGTAACGGCTTCGCGGTTTTCGCCGAACGACCGGAAGTTAATGACCGGGTTATTGGGGTTGTTGTTGACATCAACCGAGGGCGCGAAATTCACGTGAACGCCGAGCCGGTGGGCTTGCCGGGCAAAGTCGGCTCCCATCTCATAAATCAGGTTGTCGCGGTCGGCGGGCATGGCACCGAGGGTCATCTGGTAGGGTAGCCGCACGGTGCTGTCCAAACGCATCGCCAGGCCCCATTCGGCATCCATCGCAATCAGCAGCGGCACGGCAGACCCGGCCTGCAATCGGTTAGTGAGCCGCGCCTGCCGCACCGGACCACCCTGAAAAAACACCACCCCGCCGAGTTTGTAGGTACGGATAAGGGCGGCTAACGAGTCTTCATAACCCCGGCTCCGGTTCGAGTAACCGGCCACCATAATCAGTTGGGCAATTCGTTCGTCCGGCGTGAGGGTGTTAAAGACCGAATCGGCCCAGACAGCCGCCCGCGCCGTTGGGCTGGCCGGAAAAAACGCGGGATTCCGGGCCGGTTTCAGCGTAGTGTTCTGGGCGTGGAGGGAAGTAGTGAGCAGGGCGAAAGCAGCCGCAAGAGCAAGGCGAAGATTCATACCGCCAAAATTAACCACGATGGCGGGATTTTAGCGGATATGACCTCGGTTATGCGTTGCCCACTCAGGAATAGTCGTAGGTATATACTACCGCTAACTAATTTCCCAAACTTACTTGGTCGTATGTGTATAACTGACCGTGCCGACGCGACCGTCGGCACTGATAACTTCGGCCACCACACGTAGAAACAGCCCCCCACCGGCATTATGCACGGTAATGGTGGTCTCACCGCTGGCATCTGTGCATAGACTGGCGTTCCAATACAGCGTAGCCTGATTCGTGTTTTTACCGTCGGTTGATTGACGGGCGCGGGCGGTGGGGCTATAGTAGCCCGTTGAAAGACCATACCCTGCAACCCGCTTCACCACTTGGTCAGCAGTCGGGCCTGACAACTTATCAGGCCCCCGGCGGGTCAGAACATTAATACCGCCCCCGCCACCCCTTGTCCCTAAAGCCATCGATGCCGCCGTATTCTTGAGGATGTCAATAGCGTCCACGTCAGCCGGTGTCAGGGTACTAAGTACACTGGCATCTACCACCATGCCATCCACCATAATGGTTGCCGGTGCGTACATATCCCGAATGAAAATTCGGCCCGACCCGTCAACCAACACGCCTGCCACCTGCCCCTGAATCATCTGAGCGATGGTTTGAAAGGAGCGGTTGACTTCATTGGCTTTGACCGTATAATCAGCTTCGCCATACAACACCCGCCGGCTATCGAACTTCTCCGCAGTTGGCCTTATGCCCTTTACCGTTACTTCATTGAGTAGCTGCCCATCCGATGTTGTCCGTAATCTCTCCGCAGCCTGCACGTTAAGAGCCTGACGGATTAAATCCTGATTACGTTTGATGGTCAGAAAAGGCCGGGGCTGGTAGGGTGTCGCTGGCTGCCCGTCAAGATGAATCTGTAGAGAACGTCTGGATGCGGGGCGGAACAACACCGTTGCCGTATCGGCAAAGAAAGCCGCCGTAAGCGCAAACTGCCCGTGTTTATTGGTACGGATGTCTTCGGGCCACAGGCTTGTGGACGTTTTCAGCACCGTCTTGACCGCTAACCCCGCTACGGGTAGGTTGTTGAGGTCGGTGATGCGGCCCCGAATGACCAGCCCTGACTCGACCGGAAAAACGGGGGCTACAAGGCTGTCAATGGATTGCCGGAACAGGAACTGCTCACTGTGAAGCATCATCAAATAGTCTAAATAAGCCGACCGTTGTCGAGTCGAATCACTCAGGTAGGCCGTTGGTTGTTCCACATAACCGGGTAAATCAGCGGCCAGCCAGAGATAACTTGCCAGCGTAGCCGGGGCGACCTCAACATCAGGATTCCAGCGGCTATCCGTCACCGAAACGGCTAATGTACCGGACACGGGATGCCCGGCTTCATCGGTTACCCGAAAAAATAAGCGGAGCGAATCCCCCGACAGTTCCTGCGCTGGCTGGGGTTTGACCGAAACCAGCAACTTACGACGCTGGCCGACATACGCCAGTCGTTCGGCAAGCGGGTGATTTTGCGAATCAAGCAGGGTTAGACGCAAAATCCCGCCTGACCACAGCGTGTCATACGGGATAGCGATCAGCGTACTTGGTTTGCCTTCGGGGACGGGCAACCGGAAATAAATCTGACCGCGCATCTGCCCCAGCAGTTGGATACCCCGATTACCCGGACGGTTGGTCTCGACCTGAACTAAAAGCTGTTTTTTTGCGGGCTGATTATTGACCACCAGACCGTATCCGGTTGTCTGCACGGCGGGTAGTGACGTACTGACCGTTTGGCCGTTAGCAGTGGCCTCGGCTATATAGCGTCGGCCCGGTTGAGGAATCAACGAAATAGTGCCTGTTCCCTGGTACTCGGTGCTGAAATCGGCCACGGATTGACCCGTATCGTCTTTTATAACGCCGGTTCCCATAATGCCCCGGCCCGTGCTGTCGGTTAGTTGGTAGGCGAGTCGGCACCGTAGTTCCTGAACAAGCTGTCCACTTTCCGGCGTAAAACGTAGGCGGAGGGCCGGTTGGTGTGACTGGCCTGGCTGGGCCTTCCCAACCGGAGTTTTCAGGGAGAAAACCCAGACAATCTTCCGAAAGAAATACGCTTCGCCCGTGTTACGCATCCAGTTTGTATTGGCACTTAACTGGTAGGCTCCTTCAGACAGCGTGTCTGGAATTCTAAATGAACCGCTGGTCTGCCCGGTGGCTAAAAATAACCGTTGACTAACCTGATTTTGGTGGCGGCTGTTGGTTAGGTTTACATATACTGTCTTGCTGCGGACGATTGGGATGTGGGTATTTCCATCCACGACGTACGCTTTGTAGCGAAGCGTATCCCCTGCCAGATAACACGAGCGATCTGTCTGTAGATAAACTTTTTCGGCATAACCGGGATTCTGCCTCACATTTTGGGCGTGAAGCGAGACGGTCATCAGCGCGAAAGCAGCCGTAAAAGCAAGACCAAAGTTCATATCGTTAAAAGTAAACACGCTGACCGGATTTTGCCGGGTATGCCCCGGTTATATGGCAAATATCGGGGAGCATCGGCGGGCAAACTTACCGGATCAACTGCACCGATCCGGTAAAGGTATCGGCCCGCAACTGCCCCTCCTGCCCGGTCGTGACCAGCACCGTGTAGGTATATACCCCCGCCGGAGCCGCCCCGCCCCGGTAGCGGCCATCCCAGCCCGGACTCAGGGCCGCGCTTTGATAGACCACCTCGCCCCACCGATTATACACCTGCCAGGACACCGCCTGAATAACCCGGTATTGACAACTCACGTAACCACTGAAGGCATCGTTGGTTCCGTCGCCGTTGGGCGTGAAGGCATCGGGCCAATACACCTCACAGCGGCAATCGCTCACGCCCAACCGCACCTGCGCCGAGACCTGCCCGCAGTTATTTTGGGCGATGACCGAATAGGTCCCCGCTGAAGTCAGCGTCCGCACCGAATCGGTAGCCCCGTCTGACCAGCGATAGCGGTAGGTGGGTGGCCCGGCCCGCAGCCGGATGGCGGGGCTGTCGGTACAGCGGGCGGTATCGGCGGGCAGGCTGAGTTGGGGCGGATAGGCTGCTGTGAGGGTGATCTCGTCGCGTTTGGTGCAGCCGTTTTGTTCGGTATAGGCCCAGTAGGTGCCGGGTTGGGTGACGGTGCGGTCGGGCTGATTGGTGTCGTCTTCCCACCGGATCAGGCTCGAAGCCGATGGCACCCGCAGCCGGTAGGTTTGCCCGGCGCAGAGGGTGGTATCGGGGCCGAGGTTGAGGTCGTTTTTGCGTTCGGTAACGGTGATGGTATCGCGGAGGATGCCGCAATCGGTCTGGATGGCAACCCAGTAGCGACCGGCCTTGCCGACGGTGAGGGTCGAGTCGGTTGAGCCGTCCGACCAGCGGTAGGTATCGGCACAGGCAAAGGCAGCGCGGAGTTTGAGGGTGGTGTTGGCGCAGAAACTCGTGTCGGGGCCAAGCAGTTGGGCTTCATCAATGGGAAGCACCGACACATCGTCAAACACTAACCGCGATGCTTGAATATAAGCTGTCTGGGTGGCAGAGACAGGCACGTATCCACCCGGAATACGAAGAATATCATCGTGGAAAAACCCTAAGGTGATGTATTTTTCGTTTCCGGTGGCTTTGTAGCAACTCTGAAACCTGTTCCAGGTTGTACCGCTGACGCTTGTCCGAATCACAGCAACGGGGTTGGCCCGAACGTCTTTTTCGCCGGGCTTGGCCTGTAAGGGTTGGGTAGTGAGGCAGATGCCGAAGCCGTAGGTGTTTTCTCCGCCTAAACTCGTTCCCGGCTCTATATAATTACGATAATACACGGATAGACAGTATAATTTACCCGCTATCAAAGGCTGTTTTAAGAGGGCTTGGGCGTATGAAGAAGAACTTTCTTTATTGTCAAATATTCCAGCATAAATATACACGCACCCGATGCCCGTATGCCCAACCCACGCCCCCGGTGGGCCGGGATAGTTGGGGTAAAACACGACATTATTCTGCGCGTTGATGTAGCAACCATGCAGAAGATGGGAGGCTTGTAGCGTTATATTTGACCACCCGACAGCGTTATCAAGGGGAATCGCAGTGGGAGAAGGATAGCATTTAGTGTATTCCTCAAAGCTGGAATTTGGCACTAAATTCCTCGTCTGCCCATGAACCAGCGGCCCGGTTAGGAGCATCAGCGTAAAAGCAGCCGTAAGGGTAGGGCGAGGGTTCATATCGTTAAAAGTAAACACGCTGACCGGATTTTGTCGGGTATGCCCCGGTTATGTGGTACACCGCCGGGAATCAACTTACCGAATCAACAAAACCGTTCCCCGTTCCTGCCGCCTGATTACCGACTGCCGTTGGGGAAGTCCGTACCAAAACAGCCACGTATAAGAACCTGCCGGTGCCGGTGTCCCCTGCACCAATCCGTTCCAACCCGTTGCTACATCCTGCGTTCTGAAAATGACCGTTCCCCAACGGTTATAAATCAACAGGTCGGGTTCGTAGATGATGTCGGAGCAACCCGTAACGACGCTAAAGACATCATTTTGCCCGTCGGCGTTGGGCGAAAACACCGTTGGCAGATAAACGGTGCAACAATCGCCCGATGGCTGCACGCGCACACTGTCGCGGGCGGTGCAGTTAAACCGCTCAACGTCAAGCACATATAAGCCCGGCTTGCTGACGGTCAGCGTCGAAGCCGTTGAATTGTCCTGCCAGCGATAGCGGTCATAGCCCGGCCCGGCATCGAGAACAATGGGGTGGCCGTCGCAAACGCTGGTGTCGGCTCCCAATTGCAGGTCGGGGTTGCGAACCGTGACCCGAACCGTATCGGTGTAGGTGCGGCAGGGACAGGTAATGGTCAGGGCGTAGAGACCCGTCTGGGTAACGGTTAGGGTTGAGTCGGTCGTGCCGTTTTGCCAGCGGTAGGTAGCCGGAAACGGGAAATGGGCGTTGAGGGTCAGGCGTTGCCCGGCGCAGAAGGCGGTGTCGGGGCCGAGACTGATGCGGTCAGGCATCGCCAGTAGGCTCAGATCGGTGATATAGAGGGAAGCAAACCGATTCGTATAAGCAGGGACACGGTAGTCGCCAATGGTAATGTACTGTTCCCCGCCCTTAGCCGCAAAACAACTGCCCATCCGTTGCCAGGCGTATAAATCGCCGACCGACGAGGGCCGGGTTATGGGTAGTTGAGGGAAGAGAACAGAGGGGACACCGCTGCCAACGGGGATCATCTGGTTATTAGGGGGTGTAGTGGGCGGCTCGACGGTGAAGTTGGCCCCGTAGCTGGCCTGGGCCTGTGAACGCTGGACATTTATAAAGCCTAAACCCTGGAGGCTCAGCATACCAATCCAATAGAGTTGCCCGGCTCGTAACGGTTGAATCAGGGGCGCAACAGCGTAGCCAGCCAGGTCGGACAGCGTTCCTCCTATTGTCGCATAGTTAGAGGTAAGCGCAATAATATTGGTGTCGGCTCTTGCCCAAACACATTTGGCGTATAGCCCGTCAACTGGATAGAACTTTCCGATGCCGTACCAGGGTGGGGCATACTCTATGTGAGAGGTTCCCTGAGCCGTGAGCCGACAATCGGTCAGGTTCCTGAAACGGGGGTTCGGTATCAGGTTTTGCGCCCACGCTATGCCACCCGGCAACCCCAGCAGCAACAACCCATACAGGCAACGGATAGCTGATTTCATCGTGTGCAATCTAATTCCTGACCAACGATACAGACTGATAAGAACCCGCCAATAGTATTCTACTTCGGCATTGGCGTTGCGGTTGTATATTGCCACGCGCTCATGAAAAACCTTGCCAATCACTCTGTTACTCAACCCGTTTCCTGCCTGTATTGGCTGCTGTTTGTGGCCGTGTCCGTCGGGGTATTCGGTTGCAAAACGCCGGAACTGCCCGTGCCGGTGGTGCAGCCCGACCCGCTTACCGCGTCGCAGGCATCATTGGTGAGCGTTCAGGCAACGGGCGCGGCATCGGCAGAGGTGGTGGTGAAAGGCATCCGGCTCGATGCACCGGGCTGGCAACTCACGGCTACGGCGGCCAACGGCAATCCCCTCCCGGTCTCGCCCGGCGTACCCAAATCCTTGGCTGATTTTACCCTCACCACGCTGCGGCTGACCGGCCTTGTGGCGGGCCAATCCTACCAGTTCCGGCTGGCGTTTCGGTTTGCCGAACGCGACTCTCTCGTGGCCGTGCGGAGTTACACCCACCGGCCCGACACCGCTCCACGCTGGACGCGGCTGGCCCATGCCTCCTTTGCCGGGGGCGATTATACCGGCTACCCCGTAGCGATGGACGTTATATGTGGGGCAAACCTCCTAAATGGCTGCGGGCATCCGGGTGTTGGAGCCTACGTGGGCAATGCGGTGCAGATACTGCGGTATGCCGGTCCCACGGCAGACTACATGGACACCAAATATTATGACCGGAAAAGCGATTCGTGGGAATATTTTCCGTTTAGAGACTCGCGAACTCCCCGGCACGGGTTTGTGCAATACAATTTGTTTTTTCAGGGTGTAGATCGCCATCGCTTTAGCGGGCTTGGTTATATCACCGAAGAACGGGCCGCCAGCAAATATTTTTATTACCGCGATATGGCGGCTATTTTCCCCATTGGGGGGAGTGTGGTCAAGCCGTTGTATGAAGGGGAAGCGGGCGAACTGATCTTTTTTACGACCACCGACGAAGCCTATTTCCTGACCCAAAACGGTTCGCCCGCCATGCGGAGCATTCACGCTCAGTTTGCCCAGACCGTTCGTGCGCCCCTGCCCGAACCACCCGGCACCCTTGCCACGTTCTCGATTCGCAACATTGGCTACGTCGTCAATCAGCGACCGGGGCAGCCGGTGCGCCTGTGGGCCTACAACCCCACTGCCGATGCCTGGACGCGCAAAGCCGATTTTCCGGGCGAAGTCCGCAGCCGGGGTACGGGCTTTGCGATGGCCCGCAACGGCTATTTCGGTCTGGGCCTAACCGCCGACGGGCAGGGATTACGTGACCTCTGGCAGTATGACCCCACC
>JBBRNH010000007.1:0-106828 GCA_038230415.1 Cytophagales bacterium
CGGAACCGTGCGCGACAACAGCGGAACGGCCCTGCCCAATGCCAGCATCACCATCAGGAAAACCAATCGTGGCACCACTACCGATGCCAACGGCAGCTTTCGGCTGGGGGTTACTACCGGCGACGTGCTGGTGTTTTCATCAATCGGTTATGTCTCGCAGGAGATAACCATTGCCGCACAAACCGATATTAACCTGACCCTGCAAACCGACACACGCCAACTGACGGAGGTGGCCGTGGTTGGAACGCGCTCTACCGTGGCCCGCACCAAAACCGATACGCCCGCCCCGGTTGATGTGATTGGGGTGCGTGAATTGAGCCAGACCGGGCAGGCCGACCTGACGCAGATGATTAATTTTGTGGCTCCGTCGTTTAATTCGGCCCGGCAAACAATCTCGAACGGAACCGACTTTATTGACCCCGCTACCCTGCGCGGCCTCGGCCCCGACCAGGTGCTGGTGCTTATCAACGGCAAACGGCAACACAGCACCGCGCTGGTCAACGTAAACTCAACGGTGGGGCGCGGCTCGGTCGGCACCGACCTGAACGCCATTCCGCAGGGGGCCATCGAGCGGGTGGAGGTGCTGCGCGACGGGGCGGCTGCCCAATACGGCTCCGATGCCATTGCGGGCGTGATAAACGTGGTGCTGAAAAAAAACGCCCGCTCCGGCTCCTGGGTTAGTCAGGCAGGCATCACCCGCGAGGGCGACGGAAAAACCCTGCTCACCAACCTGAATTACGGATTCGGGCTGGGCAAGCGGGGCGGGTTTATCAATCTGACCCTCAACGCCAGCCACCGCGACCCCACCAACCGCACCGGCTCCTACAACAACACGGTGTATCTGACAGCCCTGCCCGCGACCCGTTTTCCCGAAACCCCGGTTTATGTTCCGCTAACGGCAGCTCAGGTCACGCTGCAACAGCAGGATAACGCCCGCGTGGCCGAACGCGGGTTTGACCGGAGCAATATGATTGTTGGAAACTCGAAATTGACCAACTACGCCGGTTTTGCGAATATTGGCCTGCCCATCGGCAAACATTGGGAACTCTATGGCTTTGGCGGATTCAATCAGCGCAATGGCCTGGCTGCCGGTTTTTACCGGTATCCCAACAACAGCCGAACCAACAACCTGACCCTATATCCTGACGGGTACTTGCCGTTTATCAACACCGACATCCGCGATCAGTCGGTGGTGGTGGGGGTTCGGCGGGCCGTGCAACAAGGCTGGAACATAGACCTGAGCAACACCTACGGCGGTAACTCGATCCGGTTCAATGTGGCAAACTCGCTCAACGCATCGCTCGGTAACGCATCGCCCGGCGATTTTTACTGCGGGAAACTGTTTTTTGCCCAGAATACCACCAACCTGACCGTCTCGAAAGGGATTCAGAATCTGGGATTCACCAAGTTTTTCAACATGGCTTTCGGGGCTGAGTTGCGCTCGGATAACTATGGCATCGAGCAGGGCGAAGAAAAATCGTGGCAAAACTACAACGCTCCCAACACCCCGGCGGCTCAGGTAAAAGCATCGGGCGTGCAGGTGTTTGGGGGCTTTCGGCCTACCAACGAAATCAATAAAAGCCGCACGAACCTCGGCATCTTCGCCGATATAGAAAGCGACCTGACCGAGAAACTGCTCGTTAGCACGGCCCTGCGCTACGAAAATTACAGCGACTTTGGGGGCAATTTATCGGGTAAAGTTGCCGGGCGGTATAAAATCACCAATGCCCTGGCCGTGCGGGGTGGCATTAACCGGGGCTTTCGTGCGCCGTCGTTGCACCAGCGGTATTACAGCGCGGTTGCCACCCAGTTTATTACGGTGGCGGGAGTGAATCAGCAACGCGAAGTGACAACGATTCGTAATGATGACCCGATAACCCAAAAATTAGGCATCCCGGCCCTGAAACCCGAAACGTCGTGGAGTTATAGCCTCGGTATTACGGCCAATATCCGCTCTAAACTGCTGCTGACACTGGACGCTTACCGGATTGCGATTCGGGACCGGATTGTGATTTCGGGGCGGTTCAGTAGTACGGTTCCCCAATTGGCCGACCTCTTTAAAAATACCGACGTAAACGAAGCGCAGTTTTTCACCAATGCCATTGATACCCAAACCGATGGCTTAGACGCGGTTCTGACCTACCGCGAAACCATTGGCCGCAGCCCGCTCACCATCAACGCGGCCCTGAACCTGAACAAAACAACCATTGCAGGCGGGGCCGGGGGTGTGCGAACGCCTGCCCAACTGACGGGTTTTGGCGAAACACTGCTTAACCGCGAAGAACGGGGCCGGATTGAGGTGAACCAACCCCGGAGTAAGTTTATCCTGAGCGGCACCTACCAGCCGGGGCCGTTTACGGTGCGGGCATCCACAACCCGCTTCGGTAACATCTCGACCATTGCCCCGCAAGACCCGCTTCAAGACCAGACCTTTGCCGCCAAGTGGGTCACTGATGTATCGCTGGGGTATCGGTTTGGCAAGGTTGCCACGCTCACCGTTGGGGCCAATAATGTCTTTAATGTGTATCCCGATAAAGTGGCCGACCCCCGCCTGACCAACGACAATACGGTGGTCTACAGCCGGTTTGCCACGCAGTTTGGCTTCAACGGGGCCTATTATTTCACCAACTTAGCGGTCAATTTCTGATCTTTTCCGTAGATGAATTATCGCTCCCGCGTACTGTCGTTTTTATCGCTCCTGTCTATTATTACCTACATCGACCGAACGGCTATCTCGCTCGTGGCCGCCGATATGAAGCGCGACCTCCACCTCGAAAACGATGCCTGGGGCTGGGTCCTGAGCGCGTTTGCACTGAGTTATGCCCTGTTTGAGTTGCCAACCGGAGCCTTGGGCGACCGCTTAGGGCCGCGCCGGGTGCTGACGCGGGTGGTGGGCTGGTGGTCGGTGTTTACAGTCCTGACCGGCACGGCCACCAGTTGGCTCTACCTGGTAGTGGTTCGGTTTTTGTTCGGCGCGGGCGAGGCCGGTGCCTATCCCAATGCGTCTATTGTGGTCTCGCGGTGGTTTCCCCGGCAGGAAACGGGCCGGGCGCAGGCGTTTATCTGGGCTGCCGGGCGCATGGGGGGCGTACTGGCTCCCTGGTTAGTGATTCCGGTGGCAACCCATTACGGCTGGCGGGTGGCTTTTTTTGCGATGGGGCTGCTGGGTGTGGTCTGGGCCGTGTGCTGGTATGGCTGGTTCCGTGATTTTCCGCACGAAGAACCTGCCGTACCACCCGCCGAACGTACCTACATCGAAGCCAACCGACGCTTCAAAAGCGGCAATCACCACATTCCCTGGCGGGCCATTTTTCGGAGTGGCAATATGTGGGCAATCCTGCTCATGTTTCACTTTTATATGTACGGAGCCTATTTTTTTACGGGCTGGTTGCCCACTTACCTCCGCGAAGGTCGCCATTTCGATCAGGGGCAGATGCAGTGGTTTGCTACGCTGCCGTTTTTTTTGGGAGCCATTGGCTGTTTCACGGGTGGGTTTGCCAGCGACTGGCTTGCCAAACGCTACGGGCTTAAAATCGGTCGGCGGGCGGTGGGCATCGTGGGCATGGGCCTGTCGAGCATCTGTATTTTTATATCGGCCAGCACCACCGACAACCAAACGGCTGCCATACTACTGGCAATGGGTATGGGTTTCAAAGACCTCACCCTGCCCGTATCCTTTGCCGTTTGCAATGACATAGGACGCGGGCAGGCCGGCACCGTTTCGGGAGCCATGAACACCTTCGGGCAGATGGGAGCCGTGTTTCTGGGCGTGCTGTTTGGGTATATCGTGAAAGCGACCGGCGACTTTAACCAACCCTTATTTATGATTGCGGGGCTGTTGCTGTGTAGTTGCCTGCTCTGGTTCAGGATTGACCCAACCGAGGAGATACTACTCACAGAAACAGCCCCCTAGCCCGTTTAGAGCCGTAAAGCACACTATTAGTTTAGCTGTCCTGCGCCTGCACCAACTCCTGCAAGCCTACGCCTTCGTGTTCTACCTGGGTTTGGCGGTAGGCGTTGATGGCCGTCAGGAATTGTTCAGCTTGCCCGGTGAACTGCCGGGCAAAGGCTTCGGTCGGTTCATTTTTGTTGATGGCAAACACAACCGCTTTAAAATCGCCTTCGGCAGTGTGGAAGCCCGGTTGCCCGGCAAACGTCCGGTCAAAATCGGCCACCACACCGTGCTGCGTATTGGTCGTAATATCCTGACTCATCAGCGCGGCTTTGGCCCCGGTGATAAACGTGTTGTAGGCATGATACACGGCATCGGCCCAATTGCCACCGTCGAGATTTTCAGAAGCCCAGTTCAGTTTTTCGGTCGCTTCGTAGAGCGTTGTTGCCACTAAATCGATCAACACCGAGGCACATTCGCCCACGCCGACTTCGGTGCTGTATTGGTCGGTATGATCCCAGTCAATATAGTCATCGGCTTGCAGGGTTTTCAGGTCGGCGAGGGGTTTCAGGAGGGTATAGAAATAGTTTTTTCCCTGCCGTCCGTAGTAATCGTTGTAGTATTCTCCCTCGAAGGCGTTGCTTTCGTAGTCAGAAAAAAGCCGCCGGAGGGCATCCGGGCCGCGTTTGGCGGGTACTTTAATCACCTTGTCGCCAATCTGACCTTCGCCCGCTTTGTTAAATCCGCCACCAAGCAGCACCTGTAACGCGGGCAGCACATACGCGCCGTTTTTGAGCGACGAACCATGAAAGCCAATGTTGGCTGCCGAGTGTTGACCGCAGCCGTTCATGCAGCCCGAAATCTTGATTTTGATGTCGTCGTTATAGACAAGATCGGCAAATTCGGTTTTCATCATCGTTTCCAACGCCCGCGTAATGCCGTAGCTGCTCGAAATAGCGAGGTTGCAGGTATCGGTGCCGGGGCAGGTGGTGATGTCGGCGGTGGTATCAAAACCGGGTTCGGCTAAGCCGAGGGCGTTCAATGCGTTATACATAGCCGGGAGGTTTTCGGGCCGGATAAACCGGAGCAGATAGCCCTGATTGACGGTTACGCGAATATCATCGGCGGCATATTTTTTCACGATGTTTGCTAACGCCCGCGCCGTATCCGAGTGCATATCACCGAGCAGAACGCGCAACTGAACGGCGTAAAAACCCGCTTGCTTTTGGGCGAAGACGTTGGTTTTGAGCCAGGTATTGTAGGGGTCAGTGGCAAGTGGCAAGTGGTTAGTGCTAACCGCTAATGCTTCTCCATTGCCCACTTGCCACTCATCACTTGCCACTTGCCACTCCTTACTTTTCAACGCCACCCGCTCTTGGTCAACCCGCGCCAGAAACTCATCGAGACCGATGTCGTTGAGCAGGTATTTCATCCGGGCTTTGTGGCGTTTCTGCCGTTCGCCGTAGCGGTCGAACACCCGGATTACGCCTTCGATAAACGGAATGGCCTGATCTTCGGGCAGGAACTCGCTGGCGGTTTGGGCCATAAACGGCTGTGCACCAAGACCGCCACCAATCATAACCTTAAAGCCGCGCTTGCCATCCCGGATGCGCGGAACCAGCCCCACATCGTGCATAAAGCCATACGCCGAATCACTTTCTGACGACGACAGCGCGATTTTGAACTTCCGGCCCATATCCTGGCAAATCGGGTTTCGCAAAAAATACTCGAAAATAGCCTGTGCATACGGCGACACGTCGAACGGCTCGTTGGGGTCAATACCGGCGCGGGCCGAGGCCGTAACGTTTCTGACGGTGTTGCCACAAGCTTCTTTCAGGGTGATACCCGCGTCTTCAAGGTCGGCCCAGAGTTGGGGCGTATCGGCGAGTTTCACAAAATGAAGTTGAATATCCTGCCGGGTGGTGGCGTGGAGGTTTCCGGTGGCATAACGATCCGAAACATCGGCGATGCGGATGAGTTGGTCGGCGGTAACGCGGCCAAAGGGCAGCTTAATCCGAATCATCTGTACGCCGGGTTGCCGCTGCCCATACACGCCCCGCGCCAGCCGGAACTTACGGAAATGCTCGTCGGTCATGTCGCCCCCGGCGAAGGCACCGATTTTCTGTTGCAGGTCGAGAATGTCGCGCCGGGCAGGTATTGACACGGTGTCGTTCAGGAAGATATTCATAGCGTATAAAACCTATCTACTTTAAAGACTAATTGTAAAAAACAGAAGCCGGAAAACTGACCGGCTTGGGATGGGAAATGGATGGTACAAATCTACGGATGAAACCGATTGTGGGTGCCAGAAAGTTCGGCGTAACGTGGCTTTGCAGTCCGCAGTGAGGTCAAATCTCTTAACTACGGACTGCAAGTCCGCGTTGCTACGAACCAAAACCGGATGGCGAGGGTTATGAATCTACACGTATCCGTAAGGAATGTTGTTAATTGGGGGCGACCGGAATTGACAGCTTGCTGAGGTCGCGGGTAAGCATGCCGGGAGTTGATGGTATTTCCCGACCCGAACAAGTCATCAAAACAATAACTGGCGAATATAACTACGCCATGGCTGCCTAACCCGGAGGGTTTAGCAGTCATCGTTCCCCCGGTCTTGGTACTGCTGACTGGATCAGGGAGCGTCGAACCGCAGTGCTGGCTTCGTTTATGGTATTAACGGCGAAGTAAGACCCAAGTACCTACGGATGACGAACGGCCTGGTGCGAGCCTGTCTGATTCCCGACAACCAAAATCGCAACTAAGCATGTAGAACGCCTGACGGGTTCCTTGACTGGACCAGGGTTCAAATCCCTGCGTCTCCACCAATTTTTTAGTAAAACGCGCTGAATCAATGATTCAGCGCGTTTTTTGTTTTGAAGGTGTTGAGCCAGAATTAGTTGTTACAACTTGTAACAAATAGTATTTTTGTACTGTTTCGTTGTTTCAATTCTATGACTAAAGAAACGAAACTGTACCTCATTAACGTAGCCAAAGCCAGAACTCATCAGATTGAACACTTGCTTGAAAACTATCAAGACGAAATGTATCAGGAAGACATAGACGCTTATTTGAATGAACTTGCCAAAGCGTATAATCAATTACGAACACTCCAAAGAGAGTTAGAAACAGACTAATAAACGAGCGATGAACATGATTACGGAACAACTTACAATAGATGGTTTACTGGCTCAGATTGCCAATATGAAAACGACGGAAGACAGTAACACCGTTGCCGAAGCCAAACGGTTATTTTATGAGCAGGCAAGCCCTGCCGAACGCGAACGGGTAACAGCCGCCATCCGGGAGCGTACCCGCGCTCTGTTGGCGTTGATTAGCAACGAAAACCGCCAAATCGGGGAAATTTTACAGCAAAATGGTACAGAGTACGATTTGAGCGAGTGGCTTAGTATTGCCAATTATGCCAAAAAGTATGCTGTTTCTACGCACGTTGTTCAGAACTGGCTCCGGCGTGGCATAATCCCGCCCGATTGCTCAATTGAGTTGCATACATTCAATAACATCAGAATGGTGAAAGACCGCCCGTATCGTTCTGCGTGATAAAGCCTGACGGGTTCTCGACTGGAGGATCAGGGTTCAAATCCTGCGTATTTTGTATTGTTCAAAAGCGAACAAGGTTTGGCAATACAACTGTATGCCCTGCGCTGTTAAGTGGAAAAAATTGTTATCAACTAATTGACTATCAACAGTATATGATTTAATTTTGACTTCATAGCGATTTTCTGTACGTTTGTATTGCCGCGTAAAACCTGCGTGTATTTGTGACGTTGGCGGTAATGCTGAACAGAAACTGTTTACAAGACAAAAATATTGTTACAAACTAACTAAAATTGATAAAAAATTCAAAAAATGTCAGAAGAAAAAATAATTCAACACTCAAAAAAAGCAATCCACGCTATGACAGATAGAACACATACTTGGAAAGAAAGAATCAAAGAAGTATCATTGGAGATTGCTATTATTATTTTTGCGGTTAGTGTTACTTTAATGATGCATAACTGGAATGACAGACACCACGAAAAAGAAGTGGAAAAAGAATTTTTAACTGGAATTCGAGAAGATTTAAAAACGACTTCAAGTTACTTAGATAAAGATATTAAAAGATTTCACTCGACCATACAATATTATGATTCCGTGTGGCAACAAATTAAATCGAATAAAATAGATGCAGCATACATTGACTCTAACAGTTATTTTCTAACAAATAGCAGCTACTTTCTTTTTGATAATGGACGTTTTGAAGGTTTTAAGTCATCAGGTAATTTGAAATTAATAGAAAATAATCACTTGCTTAAAGACCTAATGAGTCTATACTCTGTTAGAATGCCTACTCAACAAAATGTCGATGAAGATATCAATAAGTCGAGACGAGAAGATTTTAATAAATATATCGGAACAAAAGCGACTTTAGATAATTCAGGCGAGCTCATTGTTTCAAAATTAATTAATGACCCTGCCGTGAAATATCAATTTAGATACTATGGGCAATACCTACACGAAATAGAGAATAAAAAGAAAGATTTAATAAAAAAAATGCAATTAGTAATTGATGAAATTGATGAAGAATTAAAGGGAAAATAGCACTACCGCCAACGTGGATTTGTGGCAAGTGGGGGTGATGGAAGTACATTGAGCCGCACGAGCGGCCCCGATCAGTAATTTAACTCGGCGGACGTTCGGGCAGAGGAGTTTCAATCGGACGGGCGACCCCGTTCCCCACCTGACCACAAGCCCTTTTCGTCGTCGTTCCACAAAAAATACAAACATCTGCCAACAAAAAAAGCCCCGGTCTCTAAACCGGGGCTTTTTTGTTTATCACACACGCTGCTACTTATTCACGGCAATAATATAGTCGGCCAAAATACGGCCTGTTTCATTCAGATACAGGTCTTTCTTCTTTTTGGCGGGCTTGGCATCCGGTTTTTTCGGGGTCGAAACGCCCGTTTCGTCAGTTAGGGCAATGGTCTCGTCGGCAGCATCGGGGTCGTCGGCTTTTTTGGCGGCTAACCGTTTTTTCTCGGCTTCGTCGCGCTCTTTCTGGCGTTTGGCTATCTGCAACGAGACCACCGTGTTTTCTTTGGCCTTGCGGAAGTCGGCCACTTCCTGCGTGACCTGTTTCAGTTCGGGGTCGGTTTTCAGGCGTTGCTCAAACTGGTCGCGGACGCGGTTCAGCACCCGGTCGTTCACAAACCGATTGGTTTCGTAGCGCGTGGTGGCAATCTGATCCCAGGGCAACGCGCTTGGCTGTGAACTTTCACCAAAATCTTCGGCAGAATACCGCGAGGGCAGGGCCACGTCCGGCGTAACGCCTTTGTGCTGGGTGCTGCTGCCGTTGATGCGGTAAAACTTCTGAATCGTCAGCTTCACCTGACCGAGTTTGTCCTGCTCTTTGGGCATCATCCGGTTCAGGTCAATCAGGGTTTGCACCGTTCCTTTGCCAAACGTCTGGCTACCCACAATCAGGCCGCGTTTGTAGTCCTGAATGGCAGCGGCAAAAATCTCGGAGGCCGACGCGCTGAACCGATCCACGAGAATAGCCAACGGGCCGTCGTAGGCCACCGTTGGGTCATTATCAGACATCACGTCGGTTTCGCCGTTTTGCTCGCGCACCTGCACCACCGGCCCTTTGGCAATAAACAGCCCGGTGAGGTCAATGGCCTCGATGAGTGAGCCACCGCCGTTGCCGCGCAGGTCAATCACGATACCGTCAACGTTTTCGGTTTTGAGCGAGTCAATCAGTTTCTTCACGTCGGCGGTGGTGCTGCTGGCTCCTTCTTCGTGCTTGCGCTGACCCTCAAAATCGCGGTAGAAGAGCGGGATGTTGACCACGCCCATTTTATACGTCCGGCCATTGTCGGAAATTTGAATCACTTCTTTTTTGGCGCGGGCTTCTTCAAGTTTGATTTTCTCGCGCACAATCCTGATTTCGCGGGGCAACGAGCTGGCAATCGCGTCTGCGGCCCGCACCTGCAACCGAACAACGGTTCCTTTGGGGCCTTTGATGAGTTTCACGGCATCGTCAACGCGGTAGCCGATTACGCTGACCATTGCGCCATTATCGCCCTGGGCTACGGCCACCACCTTATCTTCTTTGGCGAGTTGTTTGCCCCGGAACGCCGGGCCACCGGGCAATACATCCACAATTTTGATAAACTCACCGTCTTCACGGAGGAGTGCGCCAATGCCTTCGAGCGATTGGCTCATTTCCTGATTAAAACGGTCGGCGGCTGGTGCGCCCATGTAGTTGGTGTGCGGATCGAGGGCTTCGGCGAAGGCGTTCATGTACATCTGAAAGACATCTTCGCTCCGAACGCGGCCTAAGGCTTTGTCGAAATTTTTGTACCGGCTCGTCATCGTGGCCGACACTGCACTGTCTTTCTGACCGGCCAATTTCAGTTCGAGTGCCTGATTTTTCAGCAACTTGCGCCACAGATCGTTTTGCTCTTCGGCGGTTTTGGGCCACGCAGCTTTCTCGCGGTTGGTATTGAAGCTCTCGTCTGCGGTAAACACAAACGGCTTTTTAAGCTGCTCCTGCACAAACGCACTGCGCTCCTGCGTGCGTTTTCTGAACACATTATAAACCGAATAGGCAGCCGCCAAATCACCGTTAATCAGTGCGTCGTCAACCTGAAGGCGGTATTTCTCGAAACTCTGCACGTCAGAAGCCAGCAGATAACTCTTGCTGTTGTCCACTTCTTTGAGGTAGTTATCCCAAATCACGGACGACAGCGAATCATTCAGCCGAACCTTGCGGTAGTGGTAGGTAGTGAGCAGACGGGCCACCATTTTCTCGACGTTTTCCTGCGACATATTCGGTTTCAGATCGTCAATCGGCAGCGTAGTGCCAGCGGTAACGGCGGCTTCGGCAACGTGAGATGCACCGGGCTGGGCAGTACTGCGCCGGGCAGCATCGAGCGGGTTGGCATCGGGCTGAAAACTCAGCAACAGCGCGGGCAACAAAGCAATGAGGTATTTCTTCATTTGGCGTAGCACGGGTTTATAGCGTGATTGGCGGGAGATGCGCTTGGCAACCCCGCTGTTTATTTAACAATATCCAATAACTCAACGTCAAAAACCAGCGTTGCGCCCGGCCCAATGTCGGCCCCGGCTCCCCGGTCACCGTAGGCCAGGTCAGCCGGGATGTAGAGCTTATATTTTGAGCCAACGGCCATCAGTTGCAGGGCTTCCGTCCAGCCTTTGATCACCTGCGTTACACCGAACTCGGCGGGGCCTCGCTCTACCGAACTGTCAAATACCTTACCGTCAATGAGTTTGCCGGTGTAATGCACTTTCACCTTGTCGTTGGGTGTGGGCTTGGCCCCGGTGCCTTCTTTCTCAACCGAATACTGCAACCCGCTGGCGGTGGTGACCACGCCGGGCTTGGTTTTATTTTCGGCCAAAAAAGCCGTCCCGATTTTTTTATTGCCTTCGGCGGCTTTTGAACTTTCGGCCTGTTTAACGGCGTATTGTTTCTGCATGAAGGTGTTCATCACGGCCATCGCCTGATCCTGAGTCAGTTGGGTGACCGCGCCTTTGAGCGCGTCGTTCAGCCCCCGCGCCACGGCATCGGTGTTTACGTTGTTAAGCCCCTGCTGTTTGAAACTCTGGGCGATGTTCATGCCAATGCCGTAACTCAGCGAATCATTGGCATTGCCGAGTTTTACACCCGGCGCGGCTGATGCGGCTTTCGGTTTGGCGGCTGCGGAGAGGGGTTTGGCGGGAGCCGGTTTTTTGGTTTGGGCGGTTGCGGTGTTGGCAAACAAAAGAGCCGATGCGATGCCGGCTAAAACGAAGGAATTGCGCGTCATTGGACTAAAAACGGATTGTGCGAGGGGTCGCTGGTTTGTTAGGTAGAAACGTAAAATAAGCGGATAAAAGTTTGATTTTCCAACCGACGGATAAATTTACCCGTCAGCCACCCGCAAAAAACCGCGATACCCGTTCTTTGCATCCGGTTCGGCAAACTCAACCCGGCACCTGTTTATGAAAACCCATATTCTACCCGCTTGTTTTAGTTTGCTGATCCTGTTGGCGGGCTGGCAACCCGCCCGCGCCCAACTCCGCTGTGCCGACCCGCTGCCGGTTTCAGTGGTGACGCAGCCTAGCCGCATCGAGTGGCAAAAGTTCCCGGACTTCACGCTGCCGTTTCCCGTCGTGTTTGGTGGCCCGCGTCTCGGCGATACCGATGCCCAGCCCCTCAAACACGGCTTCAGCGAAATCGTGCTGGTGCAGGATGCCGAGTTTTACCGGGTGGTGCAGCCCAACCAACGGGCGTTGGAGTGGACTGGCTTTGCCTTTGGCCTGCAACAACCCTGGGAAACCGCCGAAAGCCCCTGGAATAACGACATCGCGGCCTACCGCGCCCGCTGGAATCAGTGGCTGCGCGATGTGTCGGGCGGGCAGAAAACGGCATCCGGTAAGTATGATTTGCAGGCCGCCCGGATCATGGTGGACATTGAGCGGATTCAGGAGACCGACCCGCGAATCCTGCGCCTGAAAACCGACCCCACCACGCCAGCCGCCTACAAAGCCCTGACCGACAGCGAGTTTCTGCTCCGTTACAAACGCGACATGGTGACGCTGTATGCCCAATCGCTGCAATATATCCGCGATAATGCCGACCTGACCAATGTGCCGATGACGACCTACGGCGATGTGCCGATCAGAAACACGTATCTGAATGTGATTGGCAATTCGTGGGCCGACTGGACAACCAACCCCGCCCGCGTACATTATTTGGTACAGGACACCACGAGTTTCAGCAAACCGACCGGCCCGTTTGAGCAGCAGTTGGATTACCTCACGCCGTCGGCCTATTATTTTTATGACTACCCCAACCGGCTGGCTCCCGACTATCTCGCCTATCTGCTGTTTCAGGTGGAGGCCAACCGCGCCTGGAGCAGCAAGCCGGTGGTGCCGTTTGTCTGGATGCGCTACCACGATTCGGAGCCGTTTTACCCCAACTTTATTCAGCCGTTTATGGCCGAAGCCACCGCTATTTTTCCGTTCTTTTCGGGGGCGAAAGGGCTGTGGCTCTGGGACATTCCGGGTTTTGCCGACCCCGTATCAACGCTCTACCGGCCCAACGATGTGTATACGCCGTATGAGCATTTTGTGCATGGATTATACCGGCTGTCGCGGTTTTCGGAGATGTTCACGGGTAGCTATGAACTTGTTATCGAAACCCCGGCCCGCGACCTGATGGACGCGCAAAAACCCGTTTGGCGGGGTGTGGTGAAAGACAGCAAGATTCTGATTGCCGCCCAAAACCCCTACGCCACCACCGACGCACAGGCAACGAGCATGGTGGTGCGCTACAAAAACTGGCAGCAGACCATCACCCTCACCGGGCGGCAAACCTACCTCTGCCAGTTTGACCTGTCTGTTACGGCCACTGAACCGACCGGGCCGGACGCGGTGCAGGTTTTCCCGAACCCGGCCCACACCACGCTGACCGTTTCGCTGGGGTCAGGGCTGCCCCTGCCCTACCCCGCTACCCTCACGCTGCACGATCTGACGGGCCGGATGATTCGGCAACAGGCCGTTGCGGGTGAACAAACGATGGTTGATGTACGCGGTCTGGCTGCCGGGGTTTATGTGCTGTGCGTTGGCGAGGGAACCGGGGCCGTGCGCCGACGGGTGGTGATTGCGCCATAAACTACTCAAAACCCAACAGGCTACCGGCCAGGCTCAGGCCGGACAGACTATCGGCTTGGGTCAACGACACGCACAACGGCTGTGGACAATTGTTGGGCGATAAGAGTAAATTGAGTGATTATTTGTCACAACACCCTTTCGTAGTCATATTTGCACAGTTAAAAATAAACTCATAAAACAATGAAAGAATACAAAGTTGAGTCCCTGATTTACTACTCGAAAATAACGCTTGACTCAGAACACATAGCGAAAGATTCTAAACTAGAAATTCAGGCAAAACTTGACCAATACGCTTCACAAGGGTACAGGCTAACGTCCACAACGGCCACTAATTTTGGACTTGCTATCTACGTTTATCTGTTTTTTGAAAAAGACATTTAGCGGGAAAACCGACAACTCGTAAAGCAGCAAAAAAGGCATGACCAACAAGCACGAAAAGGTGCTATTGTTTCGGGGCTTTTTTTGTACTTTTATCCCATTCCCCAACGCTCAACATGGCAAATCTCTCAACAACGTCCATCAATCGCCCGGTGCTGGCGGTGGTGCTTTCGCTGCTCATTCTCATTTTTGGGGCCATCGGATTTTCGTACCTCGGTGTGCGCGAATTTCCCAGTATTGACCTGCCCGTTGTAACGGTGCAGACAACCTACACCGGGGCCAATGCCGACATTGTGGAATCACAGATCACGGAGCCGCTCGAAGAAAGCATCAACGGTATTTCGGGCATCCGAACCCTGAGCAGCAGCAGCCGCGACGGACGCAGCACGATTACGGTTGAGTTTGAACTCAGCGTGAACATCGAAGACGCGGCCAACGACGTGCGCGACCGCGTGAGCCGCTCGGTATCGCTGCTGCCGCCCGACGTTGACCCGCCGGTGGTTGCCAAAGCCGATGCCGACTCGAACCCGATTTATTTCCTGCAACTGCTGTCTAAAAAACGCTCGCTGCTCGACCTCAACGACATTGCCGTGCGGCAGTTCAAGGAGCGGTTCCAGACTATTCCCGGCGTAAGCAGTGTGCAGCTTTGGGGCGAGAAAAAATACGCCATGCGCCTGCGGATTGACCCCGTAAAACTGTCGTCGTACCGGCTCACGGCCATTGACGTATCGCAGGCATTAGCCAAACAAAACATCGAATTGCCGTCCGGCTCGGTTGAGGGAGCCAACACCGAACTGACCGTCAGGACGCTGGGCCGGATGACCACCCCCGCCGATTTCGATAACCTGATCCTGAAAGAAAACGCCGATCAGGTTGTGAAATTCAAAGATGTGGGCTTCGCCGAACTCGCCCCCGAAGTGGAGCGCACGTTGCTCAAACGCGACGGAACGCCGATGGTGGCCGTAGCCGTGATTCCGCAGCCGGGTGCCAACCAGATCGAAATCGTGAATAACGTTTATAAAAAACTCGATCAGATCAAACGCGACCTGCCGCCCGACGTGGAAGTGCTGCTCGGTTTCGATTACACGCAGTTTGTTCGGCGGAGCATCGAAGAGGTTCAGGAAACGATTTTGATCGCCTTCGGGCTGGTGGCACTCATCATTTTCCTGTTTCTGCGCGACTGGCGCAGCACCATTATTCCACTCACGGCCATTCCGGTTTCGCTCGTCGGTGCGTTTTTCATCATGTACGTTTGCGGCTTTTCGATCAATGTATTGACCCTGCTCGGTATCGTGCTGGCAATTGGGCTCGTGGTTGACGATGCGATTGTGGTATTGGAGAATATTTACGCCAAAATCGAAGAAGGAATGTCGCCCTACAAAGCGGCTGTGACCGGCTCAAACGAGATTTATTTCGCCGTTATCTCCACCACCATCACGCTGGCGGCTGTGTTTTTGCCGGTGATCTTTTTGCAGGGCATCACGGGTCGGCTCTTCCGCGAGTTTGGGATTGTAGTGGCCGGATCGGTGCTGATTTCGGCGTTTGTGTCGCTCACGCTTACGCCCATGCTGGCTTCCAAACTCCTGAAAAACCGCAAACGGCAACCCTGGCTATACCGCACGACGGAGCCGTTTTTTGTGTGGATGATTGCCGGTTATGAGCGGTCACTGCGGGGGTTTCTGCAACTACGCTGGTTAGCCTGGGTTATTATGGTTGCCATGATTGGTATTGTGTATGGACTGTTTCGGTTCAATGCGATACCGTCTGAACTGGCCCCGCTCGACGACCGGGGCGGGTTCCGTATCTCGGCCACCGCGCCCGAAGGAGCCACCTTTGAGTATATGCTGGCCTACACCGACAAAGTGGCGGCTTATATCCGCAATACGTTTCCCAAAAACGAGATCATCGGCGTTACGGCCATCACCGCGCCCAGCTTTGGCACCGGAGCCACCAACACCGGCAACGTGCGGGTGATCCTGAACGAGAGACCGATCAGAACCAAAACTCAGCAGGAGATGGTGGATGCCGTTGCACCCAAAATCAAGCAGTTTAGCGGGGCCAAAACCTTTGTGTTGCAGGAGCAGACTATCAGCACCGGGCAACGGACGGGCGCGGGGCTGCCGGTGCAGTTTGTGATTCAGGCCAACAAATTCGAGAACCTCCGCAAAGCCCTGCCGGAGTTCATGAAACGGGTCAGCGCGTCAGACAAGTTTGCGGCCTCCGACGTGAACCTGAAATTTACCAAACCCGAAATCCGGCTCGAAATCGAACGCGACAAAGCCCTCAACCTCGGCGTGTCGGTGCAGGACGTAGCCCAAACGCTGCAACTCGGCCTGTCGGGCCGTCGGTTTGGGTATTTCATCATGAACGGCAAGCAATATCAGGTTATCGGGCAGATTGACCGCACCGACCGAAACGACGTGACCGACCTCAAATCGCTGTATGTCAAGAACAACCGGGGCGAGTTGATTCAGTTGGATAACCTCGTGAAAATCAGCGAAGAAAGCACCCCACCCACGCTCTTCCGCTACAACCGCTATGCTGCGGCCACCGTGCAGGCGGGGCTGGCAAAGGGCGTAACCCTCGGCGATGGTATTGCCGAAATGGAACGCATTGCCGCCGAAACCCTCGATGGCTCATTCACGACCGCGCTCGATGGCACGAGTAAAGAATTCCGGGAAAGTTCGTCGAGTCTGTACTTCGCCTTTGGCCTGGCCCTTATTTTGATTTACCTCATTCTGGCCGCGCAGTTCGAGAGTTTCGTGGACCCGATTATCATTCTCCTCACCGTGCCGCTGGCCGTATGCGGGGCGTTGCTGTCGCTCTGGGATTTTAGCCAAACCCTCAACGTATTCAGTCAGATCGGGATTATCACGCTGATTGGCTTGGTCACCAAAAACGGGATTCTGATTGTAGAGTTTGCCAATCAGCGCAAAGAACACGGTGCCAGCAAGCACGATGCCGCCCTCGACGCAGCCGTGTCGCGGTTCCGGCCCATTCTGATGACGAGTTTGTGTGCGGCTCTGGGTTTGTTGCCGGTCGCGCTGGCGTTGGGGTCGGGTTCCGAAAGCCGCGTATCGATGGGGATTGTGGTGGTGGGCGGGCTGCTGTTTTCTACCGCTCTCACGCTGTATGTGATTCCGGCGGTGTACACGTATCTGTCGCGGGCGGGCGTTCCCAAGCCGGAAGAACTGGTGGAGGAACTGGCCTAAATTTTTTGTATATTCGGCAGTAAACAATAACGGCCATGCTAACGATCACCCGCAAAATAACCTCGTCAGAGTTCCGGGCTATGGACTTCACCGAGCAGGAGACGAAGGAATTTATTTTTGAACTCATCAACGGCGAAATCGTGGCCCGTAATTACCCCGGCGCAACCCATCAACTTATTTTGGGCGATCTGGTAATGGCTTTTATCCTGTTCCTGCATGAACGCAATCCTGGCGAAGTCTTATTTGCCCCATTCGGCGTGGTGATGGACGATTTCAACGATGTTCAGCCCGATTTGATGTTCGTTCAGTCGGCTAACCGGCACATTATCAAGGAGGAAGGCATCTACGGCGTACCTGATCTGGTGCTGGAAGTTATCTCACCGAGTTCGGCCAAGACCGACCGAAAAACCAAATTCCGGCTTTACGAAGATATGGGAGTGGCCGAATAGTGGATTGTTGACACCAAAAACCAACGCCTTGACGTGTATCAATGGCAAGAAACCGGGGAGCGGCCATCCGTGTATATTCCCGTCTCGTCGGCAACCGAAACTGGCGTAGTTGAGTCGGTGCTGCTGGCCGGATTACGGGTAGATGTATCGAAACTATTCGCCTGATTTTGCCCCCTCCTCATTTCCCCTGCCCGACGGCAGGCACAGAACGGGTAGCTGTCTGATACTGCTTAAACGCTTCTATGAACGTTTATCTCGACCTGAGTAACCTGCTTAACATCGTCTGCATTGCGCAGGGACTGACCACAGTTGCGGTGCTTTTTATTCGCCATGACCAACCGGCCAATCGGTGGTTAGCGTGGCTCATCGGTGGGTTGACGCTCCAGGTAATAGACTATTTTTTGAGCCGGTCGGGGGTGTATTATCACCACCGCTGGCTCTATTTTATGCCCTTGTTTTTCTCGTGGAGTTTCGGGCCACTGCTCTACGGCTACGTTCGGGCGCGGGCGGGGCAGCGTGTTTCACTGCCGCGCTGGTTGTTTCTACCCGTATTGGTTCAGGTGTTTTTTTACGCCCTGTTAATGGCGCAGTCGCTCGATATCAAAGCCTGGTTTTGGCAAGCCGTTCACAAGCCCTACACCCGGTACGTGGAGCATTACGGAACTTGCCTGATGGTGGTGTATGCCATTTACCGGAGCCGCCCGGCGGCAACTGAACGGTGGCTGCGGTGGCTGCTCAACGGGTTGGCGGTGTTCTACGCCCTGGCAACCGTTGACCCGCTCATCAATCACTTGTATCTACCTCCGCAGTGGCCTAAATTTTACCTGACCGCTCAAATTCTGCCAGTGTTTGTTTATGCGCTGGCTCTGATTGGGTTATTGTATGGCCGGTTTCAGAAAGTAGCCAGACCTACGCCGACTCCGGTCGTTACTGCCGAGCAGCGCGAACAGGTTTTGACTGCCCTCCGGCAGCAGGAACGCTACAAAGACCCCGAACTGAGCCTGGTGTCGTTAGCGAGGCACGTCGGCGAAACACCCAATGTGGTTTCCCGAATCATCAACGCCGGGTTTAATCAGTCGTTCAACGAGTTTATCAACACGTTCCGAATCGAGGAAGTGAAACGGCGCATGGTGGCTGGCGATGCCGAATACGTCACAATTCTGGCTTTAGCCCTCGACGCGGGCTTCGCGTCGAAGACGACCTTCAACCGGGTTTTCAAAGAACAGACCGGAAAAACGCCAAAAGAGTACCTAAAGATGTCCCAAATCACATTTCGGGACGACGCAGCCGCCTGAAAGCCCGATGTTTGATCGAAAAACACGTCTGTCATGTCAACGAACGTCATCCGATTCCTGCTTCTCCTTGTCAATTGTTCATTATTCATCATCCATTTTTCCCTCGCGCAGCCGCCCAAAAAACGGGCCGACCGGATTGCCACCGTCGAGAACAGCCTGATTCCCTACGTGCCGGTGGCGGGGATGACCGGCTGGAACCTCCAGGAACGAATGCGGTACTATAAAGTGCCGGGCGTGAGCGTCGCCGTGATTCACAACTACACGGTGGATTGGGCGAAGGGTTACGGGTTGGCCGACACCACCGCCCGCAAACCCGTTACGACGGAGACGATGTTTTCTGCCGGGTCAATCTCCAAGTTGGTATCCGCCATGGCCGCCCTGAAATTGGTGGAGCAGGGCAAACTCAGTCTCGACGCACCCATCAACGCCTATCTAACCTCCTGGACAGTAGCCGAGAACGACATCACCCGCAAAACGCCCGTCACGCTCCGAATGCTGCTGAGTCACCGGGGCGGCACGAGCCAGTCGGCTTATTTTGGGTTTACACCCGATAAAAATCCGCTACCGTCGGTGCCGGACATTCTGGCCGGAAAACCCGGCACCGAAAGCCGCCCGGTGGTGGTGAACAGCGAGCCGAACAAAGACTTTCGCTACTCCGGCGGGGGGTATTTGGTGGCGCAGATGGCGATGATGGACGTGACCAAACAAGACTTTGCCACCGTTACCGACCAGGCTATTTTCAAACCCCTCGGCCTGACGCGCACCACCTTCGCCCAGCCGCTGCCGCCCGCGCTGGCCCCGTTTGCCTCGTGGGCTTACTCAGCCAACGGTTGGTTTAAGGGAATGCCATACATTTATCCGCAGCAGGCAGCCGCTGGTTTATACAGCACCGCCAGTGACCTCGCCCGCATTCTGATTGACTTGCAAAACAGCTACCGGGGTAACGGTGGCCTGCTGACTCAGGCATCGGCGCGGGCCATGATGACCCCGCTGGCAACCGTCAGCGCGGGATTTTATAGGGAGCAAATCGGGCTGGGCGCGTTTTTGATTCAGCAAACCACCAACGCCGACGAACGCGGGCGTTACTTTGAGCATACCGGTGTCAACGCCGGATTTGTGGCCTACGTCCTCGGCAGCGTGGTTGGCGGCAACGGCGTGGTGGTGATGATGAACGATAACAACGGAGCGAGCGAACTCGGCAAGGAGATTCGGCGGGCGGTGGCGCAGGCTTACGGCTGGGCAGATTTTCTGCCCAAACCCCTCGTGACGCGCCCTCTGCCCGACTCGCTGCTGAACGCCTACGTGGGCCGTTACCAGCGCGGGGCCGACGAGGTGGTGAGCATCCGGCGGGCGGGCAACCTCCTGATCGAGAACATCAACAACGGCAATGATATTATCTGCGTACCGACGGGCCGCGACACCATTGCCTTAACCGACTACACGGCGAAGGCGTATTTTAGTCGGGCCTCGTCAGGTCGGGCCGCGTCAGGTCGGAAGAAGAAGACGGGCAAAATTGATTCACTGCGGATCGAATGGGATAAAAAACCCTGGCCCCGTATCCCTGACGGGGTTTATTTGCCCAACGAACTTATCAGGCTGGGGCGCATTACTGACGCGGTGGCCGGGTACAAAGCCCTGAACATGACCGTCTATCAGCTTACCTACATGGCCTATGACTTCATCACGAGCCGCCCCGTCAATCTGCCAGCCGCCGAAGGCATTCTGGAACTCGCCAAAGCGCAATTCCCAAAAGAAGGCATCGTTTATGCCCGCTTAGGCGACCTGTACCAACGCCGGGGCGAAAAAGACCGGGCCATCGAAGCCTTTCAGCAGGCTCTCGCGCTCGATCCGTCGGATACGGATAGCCAGGCTAAAGTGAAGACCTTAAACGAGAAGTAAGAAGAAAAAACCGGAAGAAGAGAAATTGGTGGAGGAACCTGAACAGTTTTCCTGAGCCAGAATCAGTTGCCTAAGCGCAGCCGGGCGGCAACCTGACAGAGCAACCGCCCGCCCGAAGCGTAAATCAGCCGGTGGGCCGTTGCCGTATAGTTTCCCGGTACGCTAATGATGTGCTTCACCCGAACCGGATTACAGGCACTTGGCACACAGCCACAAGACCAGATGGTCGGATCAGCCCAGTCACCATCCCGGATGCTGGCGATTTCGGCACCGGCTTCGCCCGGTGGCACCGCAGAACAATCGTTGGGCGCGGGCCAGATAATCAGGCTCAGCGTGGCCGTTGTGCTTGCCCCCCGGTTGTCGGTAGCCGTGATGGTTACCACCACCGTTCCTGCCGACACTGCCGTTGGCACACCCGATATGGCTCCGGTGGCAGCATCGAGACTGAGACTGGCGGGCAGACTGTTGGTGGTCAGCGCAACCGGACCGCCTTCGGGATCGGTAAAGGTGTTGGCCGGCAGTTGATACGCAAACGCCATACCCGCCGTAGCCGTAAGCGTTGGCAGTGTGCTTTGCAGAACAGGCGGCTGATTGACGCAATACGCGGTGATGCTAAACGGAATGGACGCAATCACATTGCTCTGAGAGGCATACAGGGTAATTGCCGTTGGGTTAGCCCGCAGTTCGGCACTAACGGTCTGCTGTGCGCTGTTAAGCCAGTTTCCGGTTCCGATTTCCTGAAAAGTAACCATGGAGCCATCACCACCGGCATACCGAAACGTGAGTAGTCCGGTTTGGCAATCATACTGCGGCTCAAACAGGGTGAGCGGAACAGAACCGCCGGGCAGGGCCGTAAAAGCAGCCGTGTAGGTGGTACTGATGGGCAACACAACGGTATTGCCACCGGGCGGCACCGTTGGCGACCAATTCATAAACTGGAACGAGGTATTATTCTGGGCTTGAATGCCCGCCGTTCCGAGATTGATGAGCATCCCGGCCACAAAAGACTGACTAACCGGCGTTACGGCGGGTACACCATCAACCGTTACCAGCAAACCCGGTGGGTCGGTATTCAGCGTGAACATACCTAAGAGCGGGTCTATATCAACCGAGTCTTTGCTTCTTAATCCGCTGGCATCGGTCACGGTCAGGATGAGCCGATACCAGACGTTGGTTGATGTCTCGCCCCGGTTGGGAATATAAAAGCTACCTGAAGCAGTACCAATGGCTACCGGCGGGCCATCGTGCCGGTGTATATTGTGGTGAAAATCAACGCGCCAGCTAAAGGCACTGGCGGGCAGCACCCCATCTTCGGCATCAGTAGCCGTTGCCGAAAACGAAACCGTTGTACCCGCCTGATACCGCGAATGCGTTGTCGGCGAGAGAATATGGGCTACCGGCGCGGCATTATAGCCGAGGCTTGTCAGCGTTGCGGTATTACTGACTACATTGCCAAAACTGTTGGTAATCAACACGGTATAATCTCCCGCCACCGCCGACGACACACTTGGCACGGTGTAGGTCAGGTTGGTAGCATCGGGAATATCAATACCGTTGCGTTGCCACTGATACATTAGCGGCATGGCCCCCGACACCGACACCCGGAACGTGGCCGGTTGGCCGTCGAAAGCCGAGACGCTACCGGGCTGCGACGTTACGGCGGGAGCCTCGTTGCTGGTATAAATCAATTTATAAACCTCCTGCCCCGACCGGCTGATAAAATACAGGTTGCCATCTGTGCCTTCGCATAGCCCCACCGAAAATTGCGGTATGCCGGTTGCAAACGGGTAGCGAACCGCCGTACTGCCCGAAAACGCTAAATAGTTGATCCACTGATTACAAAAATCCTGGAAGAAATACCGCCCCACCCAGTCAGCCGGATACGTTGTAACAATTGGGCTGAAAAATGTTCCGCCCGTAATGGCGCAGCCCACCTCGTCGCCACTGTCGCCGTGGGCGTAGGTATAGAGCGGGTTCTTAAACTCCGGGTGCCAGTCATTGCCTTCGGCAGTGGGCCAGCCAAAATTTTGTCCCGCCGTAGTCGCATCGTTGATTTCTTCCCAGAGCGTGTAGCCCACATCATTCACCAAAATCCGGCCTGTTACGGGGTGAATAGAAAACGTGAATGGATTACGGAATCCATAGGCCCAGATGCTTCGGCGGGCTGCCGACCCGGTTGGATACGGGTTATCAGCCGGAACGCTGCCATCGGGGTTGATCCTCAGCAATTTACCCCGGTAACTGTCTAAATCCTGCGCACTCATCGGCGACGCATTATCCCCGATACCGATGTAGAGTT
The DNA here is from genome assembly GCA_038230415.1 of Cytophagales bacterium. GTDB lineage: Bacteria > Bacteroidota > Bacteroidia > Cytophagales > Spirosomataceae > JBBRNH01. The sequence goes on from JBBRNH010000007.1 coordinate 23,097, forward strand.
TGCCATCCGGCCCGAAATGCATGGCTCCGCCATTGTGAATTTCGGCATACTCAATAGGCTCAACGTCAACCAAAATTTCTTCACTGCCGGGCATCACCACATCGCCATCGGCCATAAACCGACTGGCCCGGTTATGAGCCGGGCTGCCCGGAACAGTGTAGTACAGATATATGTATGGATTGGTGGCAAAATTGGGATCAAGGGCAATCCCCAGCAGGCCGCGGTCACCCGAAGATTCAACCGCAAGTTCGGCAAAGGGCGCAGGCAATAGCAGGCCGTCTTTGATGATTCTGACCTGACCACCCTGCTGAGTCACAAAAATTCGGCCATCGGGAGCAAAGGCCATCGCCGTTGGACTGTCTAACCCGTTGGCTACCGGCACAAAACTGAAACCGGCAGGCAGGTTCTGCGCCTGACCGCCAAAGCCCGGCAATAACAGCACCAAGAGCCAGATGTACTGCAGTTTTTGTTGTTTACCGGATAGGAAACGTAGAATCATTTTTTTCTTGCATTAACCATAAATCAAGATGCCAAAAGTACATCCTCCCAGAAGTATAGTATGATTGTGGTGTTGATTTGATCGTGAGTATGTAAATGGTACTACAGCAGACGATACTAAACCGTTGCATTCAGCCATAAATTGCTCCGCAACGGAAACCAAAAAACAGAACGAAACAAACCGCCATTTGCCAGCGTTCAATCCATGATTCGTTCGTTTCTCCGAATAGTAGATTTCCATAGTTACATGACAATATCCAGAAAAATAACCCTCTTCGGACTGGCCCTGCTTGCCGGTTCTGCCCTCCAAGCCCAACCCGTTTCACCGCCCCGGCAGGCCCCCCGCAACTGGCCCTACCTTGACCCCGCCCGCGATTCGGTGGCGGGTATCAGCCTCGACCGCGCCTACGAACTCCTCAAAGGCCGCACCGCCCAGCCCGTTATCGTGACGGTACTCGACTCCGGCGTTGACGTTGACCACGAAGACCTCAAAGACGTGATCTGGACCAATCCCAAAGAATCGGTCACGCCCAACGATGGCAAAGACGATGATAAAAACGGCTACACCGACGACCTGCACGGCTGGAATTTTATGGGAGCCAAAGACGGCACGACCTATGAGTATGACCAGGAGGAAGTGACCCAGATTTATGCCATGTGGCGCACCAAGTATGACCGCGCCGACCGGGCCAAACTCGCCCCCGTTGAGCAGCGGCAGTATGACACGTACCAGAAGGCTAAAAAAGGGTTTTTAGAGCGGTCGGTACAGGTGCGCCAACGCCGGATGGCTTTGGGTGATTCGGTCCGGTTTTTTACCACGATGGAACAGATGAAACCCCTGCTGGCTGGCAAGCCCTTCACCGCCGAGGCTATTCAGCAGGCCGCGCTGCCCGCTACAGATTCGGTGGGGCTGGCCGTTCGCTCCGTGCTGGGTGACATTTTCGATGAGCGGCTGCAATCATTCGACCGGATGACGATGCTGGTGAAGTTTGCTTTTCCGCGCCTGAAAGATGCCCTGCTCAAAGACGGCGACAAAAACTATAATCTCGACATCAACACCCGCAAAGCCGTGGGCGATGACCCCCTGAACCCCAATGAAAAAGCTTACGGAAGTCCCCGGTTAATCATCGGCGAATCGGAAGAACTCGGTATGCACGGCAGCCACGTGGCGGGTATCATCGGGGCCAAACGCGGCAACGGCAAAGGTATGGACGGTGTGGCCGACAACGCCCGGATTATGACCGTCGCCGTAGTGCCGTCGGGTGGTGATGAGCGCGACAAAGACGTTGCCAACGGCATCCGGTATGCGGTGGATAACGGCGCGAAAGTCATCAACATGAGCTTTGGCAAGCGGCTTTCGCCCTACAAAGAACAGATTGATGCGGCTTTTAAATACGCCGAAGACCACGACGTGCTGATTGTTCACGCATCGGGCAACAACGGCGAAAACTACGACTCGATACCGGCTTACCCGACCTTCAAGTATGAAGACGGCACGGTGGCGAAGAATTTTTTGACCGTTGGCAATTCAACGTTTCAACTGAACGAACGCTTGCCCGCCAGTAGCAGCAACTACGGCATCGAGTCGGTGGATTTGTTTGCGCCCGGCACGGATATATACGCCACTCTGCCCCGCAACAACTACATGAACCTGACCGGCACCAGCATGGCCGCGCCCTGTGTGGCGGGTGTTGCGGCTTTGCTGCGCGGTTATTTCCCGAAACTAACGGCAATCCAGGTGAAAGATATTCTGATGCGGAGTGCGTATAAGCCCAATCTGATGGTCAGAAAACCAGGCGGGGGTAGCCAAAAAGTGCCGTTCAGCAGCCTGAGCAAAAGTGGTGGGATCGTGAATGCCTACGAAGCGGTGAAGTTGGCGATGACGATGTAATGTAGTTCCGGCAATCCTGCCGGAAAGCCGCAGGCTAATTTTGTATTAACGTATTAGCCTGCGGCTTTCCGGCAGAATTGCCGGAACTACAAACTCAGCAATGCCCGGCCCTGTTCCAGTGCGGCATCTAAACCACTCGCATCAGAACCGCCCGCCGTAGCGAAAAACGGTTGCCCGCCCCCACCACCTTTGATGTGTTTGGCGAGTTCTTTTACGAGTTTTCCGGCGTTTAACCCCCTCTCAATCAGCACGTCGGGCAGCAGCACGGCCAACTGCGGTTTCCCGCCGATGTCGGCTCCCAGCACCAGGGCGAGATTATCGGCATTGGCCTTCAACGCAAAGGCCAACTGTTTGAGCGCGTCTGCCGACGAAACACTGACCTGCTCGACCAGCACAAATGGGGTTCCGTTGCGGTTGACATTAACGGGCGCGATTTTCTCCAGAAACTCTTTTTTTATCGCCTGTAACTTCTCATTCTCGAAGGCTTCGACCTGTTTTTGCAACGCGGCCCGTTCGTCCTGCAACGCTATAACTGCCTTCACCACGTCCTGCGGCCCTTTCAGCAAATCGCGCAACTGATTTATTACGGATAACTGCTCATTGAGCATTGCCAGCGCACCGGCTGACGTTTTGGCTTCGATGCGCCGGATGCCGGTGGAAACCGAGCCTTCGGCGGTGAATTTAAACAGGCCGATCTGCCCCGTTGCCGGTACGTGCGTCCCCCCGCAAAGCTCAACCGAGTAGGCGGGGTCGAAAGTGATAACGCGCACAAAATCACCGTATTTTTCGCCGAACAGGGCCGTTGCGCCCATCTGCCGGGCCTGGCCGATGGGTACGTTACGGGCTTCGTTTAGGGCGATATTTCCCCGGATTCGTTCATTCACGATCCGCTCCACGTCGGCCAGTTCAGCGTCAGTTAGTTTGGCAAAATGGGCAAAGTCGAACCGGAGCGCATCAGGACCAACGTAGGAGCCTTTCTGGGCTACGTGGTTGCCCAGCACGTCACGCAGGGCCGCGTGCAGCAGGTGCGTGGCGGTGTGGTTGCTGCTGATGAGCGTCCGGCGGGTGGCATCAACGGTCGCTACTATCGAGGTAGCCGTTTCGAGCGCGTCGTCAAGGTCTTTCCCGTCGGTTATCAGCACCGACAGGTCGTTTTCTTTCCGGGTATCAATGATTTGAATCAGCATTGGTTCTGATAACGGGTCACTGACAACTGATAATGTCCCCGTGTCGCCAATCTGCCCACCCGATTCGGCGTAGAACGGCGTTTCGGCCAGCACAAGCTGATATTGCGTTCCCTGCTTATTCTGCACTTTGCGATATTTCAGGAGTTGGGTGTGGGTCTGGGTTTCGTCGTATCCCACAAACCGCGAACTGCCCTCGTTGACCTCGATCCAGTCGCCCGATGAGGAGGCCGCGTCTTTCCGCGACCGGGTTTTTTGCTCCTGCAAGGCCCGTTGAAAACCGGCCTCATCAATCGAGAAACCGCGCTCCCGGCCCACCAACGCCGTTAAATCTGCCGGAAAGCCAAAGGTGTCGTTGAGTTCAAAAACCGTTTCACCGGCAATAACCGTCTGGTTATCAGCGGCAAGCTGCCCGAAAATCACGTCCAAGCGCGTCAATCCGGAGCCGAGTGTTCGCAGGAACGACGCTTCTTCTTCGCGGATTACGGCAGCCACAAAATCGCGCTGGGCATCGAGTTCGGGAAAAACATGGGCAAACTGATCGGCCAGAATCGGCACGAGTTTGGTCATAAACGGCTCCGTGAAACCAAGATACGAATAGCCGTAGCGAATGGCCCGGCGCAGAATCCGGCGAATGACGTAGCCCGCCTTGGCGTTGCCCGGCACGAGTCCATCGGCAATGGCGAAACTCACGGCCCGGATATGATCGGCAATCACGCGCATGGCAACGTTGGTCATCTCGCGGCTCACGGGGTCGGTGCCGCCGGTGTAGGGCTTGCCGCAACCGTCGGCAATGGCCCGGATCGTTCCCGAAAAAACGTCGGTGTCGTAGTTCGATGTTTTGCCCTGAATTGCCATGCAAAGCCGCTCAAAGCCCATACCCGTATCCACGTGGCGGTTAGGCAACGGTTCTAAAGAGCCATCGGCTTTGCGCTGAAACTGCATGAATACGAGGTTCCAGAGTTCGACAACCTGCGGGTGGTCGGCGTTCACGAGCGACTTGCCGGGCGTGGTTGCTACGGCATCGGCGGGGCGCAAATCCACGTGAATTTCGGAGCAGGGACCGCACGGGCCGGTATCGCCCATTTCCCAGAAGTTGTCTTTTTTGTTACCGAAGATGATGCGGTCTTTACCCACAATTGGCTCCCAGAGATCGTATGCTTCCTGATCGAAGGGAACACCGTCCTGGGTATCGCCTTCAAACACAGAGACATAGAGCCGGTCTTTGGGCAGACCATACACGTCGGTCAGCAGTTCCCAGGCCCAGGCGATGGCTTCGGGCTTGAAATAATCACCAAACGACCAGTTGCCGAGCATCTCGAACATGGTGTGGTGGTAGGTGTCGAAACCGACATCTTCGAGGTCATTGTGTTTGCCCGACACGCGCAGGCATTTTTGCGTATCGGCCACGCGGGGCGCGGGCGGAGTGCCGTTGCCCAGAAAGAAGTCTTTGAATTGCGCCATCCCCGAATTGTTAAACAACAGTGTGGGGTCGTTTTTGGCAACGAGCGGTGCCGAAGCAACAATGAGGTGGCGTTTAGACTGGAAAAAGTCCAGAAAATGCTGGCGAATGTCGGCGGAAGTCATGCTTGTTCGTGGCAAGTCGTTAGTGGCAAGTGGCAAACAGGTTTCGGTAGATCAACTTGCCACTGACGACTGCCTGCTTGCCACTAATTGTGCAAATTTACGCCAAAACCCACAAAACCCCGGACGTATGCAGCCCGAACCCGCCGAAGAACGCCCAAACCTGACCGAAAACAACGGGAAACTCTATTATGCCATCGGGGAAGTTGCTGATACGCTGGGCGTTAATGCCTCAAAACTGCGGTATTACGAACAGGAGTTCGATGACCTGAAACCGAAGCGAACCAAAGACGGCGACCGGCTCTACACCGCCAGCGACATCGCGCTCGTCAGGGACATTATTGACCTGACCACGAAGCGGGGGTTGAAATTGTCGGCGGCTAAAACGGAGTTAAAAAAGCGCGTAACCCGCCAGCGCGAAACCGCCCGGCTCATTGCCGACTTGCGGGCAATCAGGGCATTTCTGGCCCAGGTGCGGGCCGAGTTGTAAGGCGGCTGACTTGTTGAACCGGCAGCGAACTCATGAATTGACAATCCTCTTTGGCTTTCGCCAGACAATCAGCAGCCCCACCGCCACCACCGCCAGCCCGCCCGACACGGCAAAGGCCGCGCCCATGCCCCGGCCCGCCACGTGATTGATGAGCCAGCCAGCCGCTACCGCCCCCAAGCCAATACCCGCTTCGAGGGCAATGTACATGGTTGCCATGGCCCGGCCCCGCGTGTGTTCGTTACTGAGGTCGGCGGTCCAGGCCTGAATGGTGGGTGAGTTCATACCCGATGCCGCCCCGAACAGAATAGCCGCCGTAAAAAACAGCAACGGCGTGTCGGTAACGGCCAGCAGGCCCATCCCAGCGGCCAGCACCGCCGACGATACCAGCAGCACCGGCACCCGCCCGTAGCGGTCGGAGGTACGCGAAAAAACCACCCGGACCACCAAAGCCGCCACCGTATTGACGGTGTAAAAAAGCCCTTTGTTGCTGATGCCGACCGTTTTACTGAGCATCGGGGCCAGCGTCAGCACGGCCCCGTAGGAGAACGAGAGCAGCAGCAAAATCCAGAACGGGCGGATGGCATCGCGGTCAAATAACTCGTCGCGCCGGAGCTTCAACAATCCCCACCGGAACGGCTCGCGGTCGGCCAAGGTTTCGGGGAGCCGCATCAGCATCAGAATCGAAAGCAGCGCAAAAGCCGAGGACGTGTAAAACATCACATCGAGCGAAAAATCAGTGACGAGCCAGCTCCCGATGGCCGGCCCGATGCTCATGCCCATTGCCGTAAACAGCCCCAGCCCGCCCATTGCTTCGCCCCGGCGGGTGGGCGGCACCACGTCGGCGACGTAGGCAGCGGTGGCCGTCGGCTTGGTGCCGGTCGAGAAGCCGTGAATGAGCCGGAGCAACAGAAACGCCTGCACCGTGAGTAAAAAGGGATACAGAATGCCGCACACAAAACAGACGAGCGAGCCAAACGCCATCACCGGAACCCGCCCCACCCGGTCGGTGATTTTGCCGCTGAAAGGCCGCGACACCCCCGCCGTGAGCGTAAACAAGGCGATAATCCAGCCCACGTACTGCTGCCCACCCATGTCGGCGAGATGGTCGGGCAGTTCGGGAATCATCATCGAAAAGCTCACGCAAAACAGAAAATTGCTGGAACACAGCAACCAGAAGGGCAGCGTGTAGAGCGATGTGCGGGTGGCAGAAGCGGGCGTGGCGGTGAGCAAAACAAAGTCTGAGCTGCGGGGTATGTCGCGCAGCCCTTGCCTGATAAAGTTGGCAACCCGGCTTTTGGTTCCGGGTTATTGAGCCATCAGTGCTACTTTTTGTCATGCTTCGGCACGGGCCGCCCCGCTTCGTCAGCATGACAAAAAAGCCTGAAATGCCCATCGGTTAAGCATAAGCCGTACTTTTGCGCGGTTATTCGGTGCGGCTCTGACGGGTCGGGCCGGTTTTATCTGATCTCCGTCTTCATGTCGCGCAACCTCCAGATTGGTCTCTTCCTCACCGTTTCGGTCATCATGACCAGTTTCTCGTTTTATTTCTGGCAGGTGTTCAAAACGCCGAATTTGAACCTCGAAACCCGCGATGGCAAGCCCGCCGAAACCGCTTTCGCCCTGCTGATTCCGCCCAATACGTCCTTCAAAACGGTGGTTGATTCGCTCAAAAAACACAATATCCTCAACGACGAAGTCTCGTTTAGCTTTCTGGCGAAGATGCTCAAATACCAGGACAACGTAAAGGTGGGCCGCTACGAAATTCAGCCCCGGACGGGTAACTACGATGCTATCAAAAAGCTGCGGAGTGGCGCACAAGACCCCATGACAGTCACGTTCAACAACATCCGGCTCCGTAGTGATCTGGCCCAACGGCTCGGCTCCCGGTTTATGTTCGGCCCCGATTCACTCGGCAAATACTTAGACGATCCGGCAGTGTGTGAACGATACGGCTTCGATACCACCACCATCGTGACGATGTTTATCCCGAATAGCTACGAGTTTTTCTGGACGATAAAGCCAACGGCCCTGCTTGACCGGATGGCCGGGGAATACAAAAAATTCTGGACACCGGCCCGGCAGCAGAAAGCCAAAGCCCTGAACCTCAGCCAGACCCAGGTGCAGACGCTGGCGAGTATTGTGCAGGCCGAAACCAACAAAACCGACGAGCAGCCCCGCGTGGCCGGCGTGTATGTGAACCGCCTGAAACGGGGAATCAAACTCGAAGCCGACCCGACGGTGATTTTTGCCCTGCGTGATTTCGGTATCCGCCGACTGCTGACCAAACAGTTAGCCGTTGACTCGCCCTATAACACCTATCGGTATGCGGGTTTGCCGCCCGGCCCCATCAACCTGCCGTCGGTATCGGCCATCAACGCCGTGCTGAATGCCGAACAGCATGACTACCTCTATTTTGTGGTTGATGCCAAATTCAACGGCTACCACACCTTCTCAAAAACCCTCACCGAACACCTTGCCAACGCCCGGCTATACCAGGCCGAACTAAGCCGCCGGAAAATCATGAAGTAGAACCATCTCTACATCCAGCCATACGCCTGCTTGGGCAGCGTTACGGTCTCCCACCAGTATTGACGCATAGTTTGGAAGTAAGAAAGCCATTGTTCATACTCCAACGGCTTGGTAATGTAAGAGTTAGCACCAAGGTCGTATGACCGCTGCACGTCTTCTTCGGCGTTGGAGACACTCAGCACCACCACCGGAAGGCCCTGCCGGGCCGGATACGCTTTTAACTGCCGGAGCAATTCCCAACCCTGTTCGGCATCGGGCAGGTACAGATCGAGCAGCACTAATTTGGGTAAATCAAGCTGTTTTGCCACGCAGGCATCCAAGTAGGCGATGGCTTCTTCGGCACTTTCAACGCATATCGGCTGCACGTCGGCAATACTCTGCTGAAGTGCGTACCGAATCAGCACTTGTTGATCACGATTATCTTCGACGACTAAAATACGGGCGGGTGACACGCGGGGATTGCTGGCTTCGGCGAGCGGAAATAGCATAAAGTAGCGGTAGTTACAGGCTGTTTGTTAATGCAACGAATGGAAAGAAGGTCAAATTTAAAAACAAAACCGGGTAAGGGAGGTAGGCAGAAACCCACGAGCCTATATTTGTGCAAATCTACTTAGCCATTACCCTGAAAACTACCTAACTCACTATTGCTATGGAAATAACGTTGCTTCAACAGCCGATGGTTGGCTTGGCCGATCACCTCTCTGCCCGAACCGAAGCTATTTTGAGTACCTGGCGCACCGTCTGCGAAGCTGACCCGTTGCTGCCAACCGCATTGATCCTCACCGATGAAGAATTCCGGGATAATGTACCAAATTTCCTGAAAGCACTCGCTTACCGGCTGCGCCGGGAAATCTGGCAGGCCGAACCCATGATGATTGCCCGCGAACACGGCCTGCAACGGTGGCACAAGGGGTATTCGCTCCAGGAATTGCTTACCGAAATTGCGCATTTGCACCAGTGCCTCGAAGAAGAACTAAAGACGTTCTGGGTACTGCATCCCATTGATGACCCCGCTATCATGCTTCAGGCCCATCAATTGGTGAGCAAGCTCGTGCATGAGGCCATCAACGGCAGCGTAACCCAATATAACGACCTCCAGAAAATAAACGCAGCCGAACGGGCCACCGACCTGGAACAAACCCTTTCTGAAATCAACGATCTGGTTCGTCGGCGGGGTTCGATGCTGCGCATGGCCTCGCACGATCTGCGGGGCAGTTTCGGCGTGATGCGCGGAGCGGCTTATATTCTTGATCAGCCGGGCAATACCGACGAAGAACGCGCCGAAATGGTGCAGATGCTGCAACGTAACTTCGACCGGGTGACCACCATGCTCACCCAACTCATGGATTTGGCCCGGCTCGAAGCCGGGCAGGAGTCGCTCTACGTGCAATCGTTCGATGCGGCTGATCTGCTCCGGCGCGTGGCCGACAGTGTACGCCCGTTGGCCGACGAGCGGGATTTATTTCTGAAAACCAACGGCCCCGCCCGGATGACCGTCCGGGGTGATTCGGTGAAGGTGCATCGGATTGCCCAGAACCTGCTGCTCAACGCCCTGCGCTACACCCAAACCGGGGGCGTAACGCTCTCGTGGGAGGCCGACGACAAAAACCGCTGGCAACTCATTGTTGACGACACCGGGCCGGGCCTGCCCCTGTCCACCGCGCCGGAGAGTGTCAGCATCTTGTCTGATTTGCCCATTTTGCCACCCGAAACGCCCGGTGTTGATTCGGCGGTGGCACAAACAAATTCGCCCGCCAGTGGCAACCCGGTGGTGGGTATGCAGCGGCAGGCGAAGGGCGAAGGCATTGGCCTGCACATTGTGAAACGGCTCTGCGATCTGCTCAATGCAACTATGAGCGTGGAGAGCAAACCCGGTATTGGCACCCGGTTTCATATCCGGCTGCCAATGCACTACGCTAAATCCTGACTCATTGCGTACTTTTTATTCCCGGTTGATATACTGCACCTGCCCCCTAATTTCGCCATTCGGAAACTTGGTGGTGTGCAGATTGGCGTAGTACTGCCCGGTCTGGAAGCCTTCTGCCTGGATGGGTTCGAGCGTTACCTGCCCCCGAATGGGCGATTTAAGACTGGTGAACGAAATCTCGACCGGGCCATTGACCCCGCCTGCCCCCCGGTGAAAATGCCCCGCCACCGGAGTCAGGCCATTGTACGGGATTTCGTAGGTCAGCACCCGCGTATCGAGGTCAAGGGTCATAAACATCTCGCCATTAGCCTCCGTTAGACGGGCCGGCACCTCCTGCTGCCCGCTGAGTTTGCCGCCTAAATGAACCGTGTTGGGGCCAAACGGCTTGTCTTTTGAGCAACCTGCCAGTAACAACAGGCATAATGCCGGGAGAAGATAGTACAGCGTATTCCGTTTCATGGTTTTAAATCGGTTGTTTGTTAAGGCAAAACTGCAACATTATTGCTTTGTTTACCACAGACCGGCTAAAAATACCGACATTGGTTGTGCCAACAGTATATACGATTTGCCGGGCCGCACCGATTTCAGTTGTCTGAACCAGACGCAAACCCACTAAACTTGTAACTCCTAAAACAAATCTTTTTTTCCTGAATTATGAAAATGACCCTACTCCTGACCCTGCTTACCGCACTCGGCGTATCAATGGCAACAGCCGCCGAAACGCCCGCTCCGCCCAAAAAAATGGCTTCGCAACTCCGCCACGTGGTGTTGTTTAAATTTAAAGACACGGCCACGCCCGCCGATATCAAGCGCGTTGAAGAAGCCTTTAGGGCCTTGCCCAAACAGATTCCAGAAATCAAAGGCTTTGAATTTGGCACCAACAACAGCCCCGAAAACTTAGCGCAGGGCTTCACGCACTGCTTTTTTCTAACCTTCGACAACGAGGCCGGGCGGGCCGTGTATCTCCCCCACCCCGCCCACAAGGCCTTTGGCGAGATGCTGCGCCCGTTTTTAGACAAGGTGCTGGTGATTGACTATCAGGCCGGTAACTAAGCCAGCCGCAACACAACACCGTGAAACCCTTTCTCCGCAACTCAACGGCCTTGATGCTCTTTGGCGCAACGGCGGCTTTTTGTACCTACGCCTGTATGTACGCCTTTCGCAAGGGTATCACAGCCACCACGTTTGAGGGGATGGCCTTTGCCGGGATTAGCTATAAAATCTGGCTCGTTACGGCGCAGGTTCTTGGCTATGCTACCTCTAAACTATTGGGGATCAAGATAGTATCAGAGATGACACCCGGTCGGCGGGCGTTGAGCCTGTTGGGATTTGTGGCCGTTGCCGAAGCCGCACTGCTGGGTTTCGCGCTGGTTCCGGCTCCGTATAACATCGTTTTCCTGTTTCTGAACGGTTTGCCGTTAGGCATGGTCTATGGCGTGGTGCTGGGTTTTCTGGAAGGCCGCAAACAAACCGATGCCATGGTGGCCGGTCTGACGGCTTCGTTCATTTTTGCGTCGGGGTTTGTCAAGACCGTTGCCCTGACGCTCAAAAACAGCTACGGCGTATCGGAGTTTTGGCTACCCTTCATCACGGGCGGGCTGTTTGCGCTGCCGCTGCTGGCTGGCGTTTACGGCCTTACGTTGCTGCCCCCGCCCAACAACGAAGACCGCGCTCTCCGCACCGAACGCAAGCCGATGATGGCCCCCGAACGCCGGGCATTTATCCGGGATTTCGGGCCGGGATTGGTGCTGATGATCAGTTTTTATGTGCTGCTGACGGGTTTCCGCGATTTCCGCGACAATTTCGGCCCCGAAATCCTGCGCGATGCCGGTGTGACCGATGCCGGGCTGTTTACCCGGGCCGAAACCCTTGTGGCGGTGGTGGTGGTGGTTATTCTGGCCCTGCTTCAACGCGAGAAAGACAATTTCCGGGCCTTTGGCTGGCTCAACCTCGTGATGCTGGCGGGCGGGTTGCTGGTGGGCGGCAGCACCTGGGCCTATCAAAGCGGTGTGCTGTCGGCGGGGGCGTGGTTTACCCTCACCGGGCTTGGGCTATACATGGCCTACGTGCCGTGCAATGGGCTGTATTTTGAGCGATTGGTGGCCGCCTTTAAGTACGTCAGCACGGTTGGCTTCGTGGTCACGCTCGCCGACTGGTACGGTTATCTCGGCAGCGTGGGGGTGTCGCTCTACAAAAACTTCGGGCAGGCCGGCATCAGTTACCGCGAGTTTTTTATCGGTGCCGCCTACGGTCTCACGGTGCTATATACCCTGCTCGTGATTGCGTCATACCAGTATTTCAGGAAGAAATATGAACGGGTTCTGGCCGACCGGGCCGTGGCAATGCAGGTGTAAATTACTTTTGGGGCAACTATTTCGGTATGTCTATTTCAGGCGGAATGGGAGTTTGTCGCCCACCGCCCCTCGGCTGTGGGCATACGCGCACAAACGGACTTCCCGCCTGAAACGGCACAGCCGAGGGGCGGTGCCAAACAAGCTACCTAAATAAGTACCTTTTGGGCATGAAAATTATCGGCTTCTCCTTCATTCGCAACGCTATCAACTACGATTACCCCATTGTGGAGGCTATCCGGTCTATTTTGCCCCTCTGCGACGAAGTGATTGTGGCCGTTGGTAACTCTGACGACGAAACCCGCGCCCTCGTTGCCGCCATTGACCCCACCAAAGTTCGTATTCTCGACACCATCTGGGATGATACCCTCCGCGAAGGGGGCCGGGTGTTGGCCGTTGAGACCGACAAAGCCCTTGCCGCCGTGGCTACCGATGCTGACTGGGCCATTTATATTCAGGGAGACGAGGTGTTGCACGAAAAGTACCTCCCCGAACTCCGCCGGGCTATGCAGCAATACCGCACCGATAGCAGCGTGGATGGGCTGCTGCTCAACTACTTACATTTCTACGGCTCCTATCGGTACGTGGGTGATTCACGGAAATGGTATCGGCGGGAGATTCGGATTGTCAGGCCAACCGGCAACGTAATGGCCTACCGCGACGCGCAGGGATTCCGCAAAAAAGACAATACCAAACTGCGCGTGAAATTGGTTGATGCCTGGGTCTATCACTACGGCTGGGTGAAACCGCCCGACCGTCAGAAAGCTAAAATTGAAGCATCGGCTCAGTTCTGGAACGACGATGCGAAGATGACCGAAGTTCGGCAGCGCGTGGCTGACTTTGATTACTCGGAAATTGACTCATTGGCGTTGTTTACCGGCATACATCCCGCCGTGATGCAGGAACGCATCGAGCAGGCCGACTGGAAGTTTGATTTTGACATTCGGCAAAAAAAATACTCGACCAAAAACCGAATCCTGATGGCAATTCAACGCTACACCGGCTGGCGCATCGGCGAGTATCGGAACTATATACGGGTTTAGCTATTTCTTTCCCACCGTAATCAGTACCACACCCGCCAGCACAATACCGGCACCAACCAGCATCTGTCCCGTGAGGGTTTCGCCCGCGAAGGCCGACCCTAAAAAAACGGCCACCACCGGGTTGACGTAGGCGTAGGTCGAGACCAACTGTGGCGGAGCGTTTCGGGCCAGCCACACATACGCCGAAAAGCCAACGATACTCCCAAAAAGCACTAAGTACACCAACGAACCGAGGGCTTTGGGCGGAGCCTGCATGATCGTCAACGGCGTTGTCTGTTCAAAAACCAAACTGATAACGAACAACATCGCTCCGCCCACCAACATCTGGCAACCGCTCGAAATACGGGGCGCGGGCATCGTGAGCCGGGGCGACAGCAGCGTTCCCAATCCCCAGCCAATATTACAAAGCATAATCAGCCCCGCGCCAATGAGGTTGTTGTGGTCGCTGACGGGGCCGGTGAGTTTGTCGGGTTTTATCAGAAAAAATACGCCTACCAAGCCTAATGCCAGCCCCAGCAGGGCCAGGTTCGTGGGCCGGGCGCGGGCAAAGCCGATCCAGTTCATGGTAAGCAAAAAAACGGGGAATGTTGCGGCCAATAACGCGGCCATTCCGCTCGCCGTGTATTGCAGCGTGAGTACCATGCAGCCGTTGGCAACCGTCAGTAGCAGGCCACCGGCAATGCCCGCACCGAGCCATTCATCAGGCCGGGGATTGGGCGTTCCCGTCAGCCGGGCGTACGTGTATAGAAGGGCACCGGCAATCAGAAACCGCACCGAAGCCATGTATAGCGGGGGCATCTGCTCGGTCATGAAATGCACAAACAGGTAGGTTGACCCCCAGAGCAGATAAACGGCGATGAGCGCGGCCCAGAGCGTGACGCGGTTTGGTGGGGTAATGGTGTTGGTAACGGTTGCCTGCATACCCGGCTAACACCGAAGGCCGGTTTTAAATCCGCAGACGGTAGGTTTTAGGGAAGTGCATGAGCGCAGCTATTCTTGCTTTTCTTCCCGTACATATTGCAGACCAATGCCTTCACAAACGTTCTACCACTCAACGAGCTTATTGGCTCACAGGAGACTAAAACCTACTGATTACAAGCCGTTTATCCACCGAACGCACTCGGTCTCGTTCACAATTGACCACGAGTGCGGGTGTCGTGTACCGTTGCTGCGAACCCCTTTCCGGTCTGACTGCACGAACTCGGCCCGTTGATTACCCAGCAGCAACAGGCGGTTTATCAACTCAGACGAGGCCGCAAAATTGGCATCGAACGCGCTCCGTCGGCGTTCGCGGAGATACCAGTTGATGTCCACATCGTGATACATCCGCACTGCGGTGTCTTTCAGGAAACGCTCGTTGCCGGGTTTGGTCAGGGCTTTGTCAAACGGGGTCAGCTTTTTGTATTCGTCGGGATTAGTGGTCGGTGTTCCGTGTTCCTGAGTCATGAGTTGTTGCACAAACCGGGCTTCTGACACGCCGACTTCGGCGAAGTTTTTGGCGATTTCGCGGTCACAATACGTCCACAACTCAAACAGGTCAATTGGCGAATCTATCGTGAACACACCTTTGGGTTGCACGGGATAATCAGCCGGGGATTCTTTGCACAACTCGGCATACCGGAGCGCAACGGTGCCGCCCGCCGAGAAACCACCCAATACAAACTGATCGGGGCGCACCTTGTAGCGGTTGACAATATCTTCAAACACCCGGTTGAGTTTCGGCAATAAGTCGGCATCAACGTACAGTTTCGCGCCTGCGCTCACGGCCACCACCAATATATCGCTGGCGTAGGCTACGTTGTCGAGTTTGGTTTCGGGGAACACGGCTTCGGCCCGTTCGGCAAAACCCGGCAGGAGAATCAACACGCTGGCAATGCGGTGGCTGGCGGGTTCGGCGGCTAAATAGTAGCCGCTGATGCTGTCTCGCTCATTGACAACGATGCGCTTAATGGTCTGTGTCTGGGCCTGCGCCACCGTTGAGAGCAGCAAAAACGCGGTTGATAACGCCGTAAAGGTCTTCATGCCGTTTGGGTGTATGGCCCGGCTGTTGGGCGGCACAAAGGTCATGACTTTGCAGTAATCACCTGACAAATAGACTCTTAAAGAATGTTAAAGGGGGTATAGTGTCCAAATTTTTTGATGAACGCTGGGGATAGGTTAGTGCTGATTACCAGGTTACGTTTTTGAGCAACATAAAAGTGCCTTGTATTCAGGCCTGTTTTGTCTTGTTCTGATGCAGTCTGCGAACCTTCTCGATCTTCTCCGGGAAAAGCACTTTTCCGGCAAAAAGTGCGTCTAAAGACGGGTCAATAGTGATACCCGTATGCTGCTTATCGGGTTGTTTAGGCTTGTTTATGGTTCTCATATCAATTTAGTTTTCAGGCACTAATTCACTGTAACAGAGGGTTATTATCCGACCATATACTCGTGTCCGTATGGCCGTACTGCCCGTGAAAAGTACAGTCTCTTCGGGATACTGTTCAAAAAAACGCAGGAGCGTTGCTACAACCGTTGCCAATACCTTTCGTCCATCTCCATTATCAGATACAACCCGGTCGTCAACTCGCCCTGTGTTTACGTTGTAGTCCCCAAAGCCAAGATTCCAGACCGCCATGTCATCCAAGTAAGCGTAGTCAACAAGTTTCGGAATACGGCCTTTTGGCTCCTCACTAAAAAACACATAATGCAAAGAATCGGTTGAAGAGCGAATCTCGTAACGCGGCTGATTCATCTGCGGTATTGAAAACAAGGACAAGTGAGGTACACAACTGGGCTGGCATTGTAGCCCGGCACTACACTGCCAAGGCAAACTCGGAGGTCTGATGAAACTGAACGCCGGGGTTGTTTTGCTGATTCATTCGCAAAATCCAGTCTGATTCGGCCAGAAAAACGGGTTGCCCGGCTTTGTCGAAACTGATTTGGTTGCCCTTGAGCCGGATAAATTCGGCGAGTTTGGCGGGTTCTTCTGCCGTTATCCAGGTGGCTTTGGTATAGTCGAGACCCACCCACCGGCATTTGGCCCCGTATTCGTGTTCGAGCCGGTACTGAATCACGTCGAATTGCAGTTCGCCAACGGTGCCGACAATTTTGCGGTTGCCCAGCGCGAGGGTAAATAACTGTGCCACGCCTTCGTCGGTAAGTTGCTGAATCCCTTTCTCCAACTGCTTCGATTTCATGGGGTCGAGGTTGACGAGTTCTTTGAAAATCTCCGGCGAAAAACTCGGAATACCCTGGTACTGAAGCATCTCACCCTCGCTCAGGGTATCGCCGATTTTAAACGTGCCGGTGTCGTATAGTCCCACCACATCGCCGGGGAAACCTTCTTCCACAATGCTTTTGCTGTCGGCCATAAAGCTAAACGGGCTGCTGAACCGCACGTCTTTATCGAGCCGGGTGTGGTGATAAAACTTACCCCGCTCAAACACACCCGAACAAATTCGGAGAAACGCAATCCGGTCGCGGTGGCGCGGGTCGAGGTTGGCGTGGATTTTAAAGACAAACCCGCTGAATTTTTTTTCGTCAGGTTCAACCATGCGGCTGGCCGTTGGGCGGGCAATGGGTTCGGGCGAAAACCGGCAAAAACCATCCAGCAACTCCTTGACACCGAAGTTATTAACCGCCGACCCGAAGAACACCGGGGCCAACTGCCCGGCTAAATAAGCCTCACGGTCGAAAGCGTCATACACGCCTTCGATGAGTTCAACATCGTCGCGCAGATTAGCCGCATCGCGGGTGCCGACTTTCTCGTCGAGCAGCGCGTCGCCGAGGTTAATGGGCAACACGTCATCTTCGACGCGTGTTTTGTTGACCCGGAAGAAATTCAACTTGCTTTCGATCAGGTTATAGACACCCTTAAAATCTTTGCCCATGTTGACGGGCCACGTCAGGGGGCGTACCCGGATACCGAGTTTCTCTTCAAGTTCGTCGAGCAGGTCAAACGGGTTTCGGCCTTCGCGGTCGAGCTTATTGATAAAAATAATCACCGGCGTATCGCGCATCCGGCAGACTTCCATGAGCCGGGCGGTTTGCTCTTCTACGCCCTTCACGCAGTCAATAACCAAAATCACCGAGTCAACGGCGGTGAGGGTTCGGTAGGTATCTTCGGCAAAGTCTTTGTGGCCGGGCGTGTCTAAGATATTGATTTTCAGACCGTCGTACTCAAACGTCATCACCGACGTAGCCACCGAGATACCGCGTTGTTTCTCGATTTCCATGAAGTCAGACGTGGCCGATTTCTTGATTTTGTTCGATTTCACGGCCCCGGCGGTCTGGATGGCTCCGCCGAAGAGCAGCAGTTTTTCGGTGAGGGTGGTTTTGCCTGCGTCGGGGTGGCTGATAATGGCGAAGGTGCGTCGGCGTGCTATTTCCTGGGGAATGTTCATTGGGTTGGTTGCGCTGTAAAAGAACTGCAAAAATAGAAAACGCCGGGCGGGTTGGTTGCAGTTCCGGTGCGTGTGGATGAATAGGAATGTTGATTGCAGCGGGAATCTTATCTGATTTACAGACGATTGACCCGTATTTTCCTGGCGGTGATTGTTATGAAAGCATACCCGCTCACTATCTCCGGGTTGGTCAACACCTGAAAAAGCCGCTCGATTACCAGGTCAAGTTCGGTTTTGGTATCGTAGCGCAAAAAAACAATACGCACATCAGCGATTCCGTGTGCGTAAACGAGTTCACCAAAATCCTTGTCTTCCGTAATCAGTATGCCCTGAAAGCGTTTCGCTACCTGAACCACGTCTGTGTCGGCAACGCCACCGGCTTCCGTTCTGATGGCATATACATCATACCCTTTTTCGCGCAGGCAGTCAATAATGCGTTGATGCAGGTTTTCGTCGGCTATAATCATGCTTCCAGCACTACTTCATGAGCGATTACATCAGCCGCATAGCTAAAAACGGCTCCAATCTGTTCGCGGGTCAGGTGGGGATAAGCTGTCAGTAAATCATCAACGGTGAAACCGCCCGACAGTTTTCGCATCAGTAGTTCAACCGTAATGCGGGTTCCTTTGATGGTTGGTTTGCCGAGCATAACGGCGGGGTCACGGGCAATGTAGTTTTGATAATCCATAGCACTATGTTCAGGTCAATTGCTGGGTAAGAGACTGCAAAAGTAGAAAACGCCGGGCGGGTTAGTTGCAGTTCCGGTGGTGAGTTTGGTTAAATAGGTATATAATTTTCGCGTGTTAATTTAGGACAGCAGAAATGTTTCCCTACTTTGCACCTTTCTGATACTTGACTACTTATAAATATGGATTTCAAAGACACCATCCGGCAATTGAGTGAGCGCGTTGCCAAGCTAAAAGAAAACATCCACACCGAGGAAGCCACAAAAACGGCTCTCATCCTGCCATTTCTGCAAGCTCTGGGTTATGATGTATTTAACCCGTTGGAAGTTGTGCCAGAGTACGTTAGCGACATCGGCACTAAAAAAGGTGAGAAAGTTGATTATGCCATCCTGCGGGAAAATGGTGAGCCTTGCATACTGATCGAATGTAAGCACTGGGCGCAGAATTTAACGCTACACGATAACCAGCTACTCCGGTATTTCCATGTTACGAAGGCCCGGTTTGGAATCCTGACGAACGGCATCATCTATCGGTTTTACACCGATTTGATGGAACCGAACAAGATGGACGAGAAGCCATTTCTCGAAATCAATACACTTGATTTGAAAGAGCCATTAATCGAGGAACTCAAAAAATTCCACAAGTCATATTTTGACGTTGACCAGATTATCAGCACAGCCAGTGACCTGAAATATTCGGCAGAACTGAGACAACTCATTCATAATGAGTTAGCTAACCCCTCTGACACGTTAGTCCGGCATTTCGCTAAACAAGTCTACGGTGGGCTACTTCATGCACGGATGGCGGAGTATTTTACGGGACTACTCCGTAAATCATTCGCTCAGTACATATCTGACCAAATTACAGATCGGCTGAAAACCGCATTAGGTCAGGAAACAGACGTTGTAATTCCTGTTACATCAACGCCTTCGGCTACTGAAACCCCCGACGTTATCGCAAAAGATACAAACCTGATTACTACAACGGCAGAAGAGTTAGAAGGCTACTACATCGTTCGTTCCATACTGCGGCCACACATAGAAGCACGGCGAATCGGCCACCGTGACGCTCAAACCTACTTCGCCATCTTACTCGATGACAATAACCGCAAGTCTATTTGCCGCCTGCACTTCAACTCAGCCAAGAAATACATTGGCTTTGTTGGAATTGACAAAAAAGAAACACGTTTCGAGATTCAATCGCTTGACGACATCTATCAGTATCAGGAGCAATTGATAGAGGCTCTGAAAAGCTACGAAAAGCCGTTAAACTAAATAGGGATTCAGACGCGCCGACAGAATTGTTGGCGTTACAGCATGACCGAACCCCGCAAACCAACCACCGGCCCCTTGCAGGGCATTCGTATTCTTGACCTGACGCGGCTGCTGCCCGGCCCCCTTGCCACCATGCTCATGGCCGATATGGGCGCGGAAGTCATTAAAATCGAAGACCCCAACGCGCCCGATTATGTCCGCGCCTTTCCACCGTACCAAAACGGTGAATCCCTGCATTACCTGTCGCTGAACCGCTCGAAACGAAGTGTGCTGCTCGACTACCGCACCGACGAAGGCCGGGCCACATTTTTTGAACTCGTCAAAACCGCCGACGTGGTGATGGAGCAGTTCAGACCCGGTTATTTAGCCAACCTCGGTTTAGAATACGAAGCGGCCCGGCTTCACAATCCCACGGTTATATACGTGTCGGTGACGGGCTACGGACAAACCGGCCCCTACGCCCACCTCGCCGGACACGACATTAACTACATCGGTCTGGCGGGAATCCTGGGCATGACCGGCCATGCCGACGGGCCACCCGTGCAGGCCGGTGTGCAACTCGCCGACATTGCCGGTGGTTCCTACATGGCCGTTATCGGCACGTTGGCCGCGCTCACGGCCCGGCACCAACAGGGTGTCGGTCAGCACGTTGACGTGAGCATGACCGACGGTGCGATGCCGCTGTTACAGTCGGTATTTGCCATGCACGTGGGGCAGATGGCCGAAGCCGTTCGGGGGGCGGCTCCGCTATCGGGCGGGTTGCCCAACTATGGCGTGTATCCCTGTCAGGACGGGCGATACGTGGCCGTCGGTACGCTGGAAGCCAAGTTCTGGACTAAATTTTGCCAACTGGTCGGGAAACCGGACTGGATCGGGTTTATGGCTCCGCAAAGCCCGGCAGAACGCGACGAGCACAAACGCCGGATTACCAGCCTGTTTGTGACCCGCCCGCAAGCCGACTGGGTGGCGTTTGGCACCGAACATGACCTGCTCATCACCCCGATTCTTGACCTGGCCGATCTGGAACACGACCCGCACCTGACGGCTCGGCGAATGATTTTGACCGAAACGCACCCCGTGGCCGGTGATTACCAGACGATTGGCGTTCCGATTAAGTTTTCGGCTACGCCCGCCCGTCCTGGCTGGCCCGCACCCGACCCCGGCGCAGACACGGCGGCTGTGCTGGTAGAGATGGATACCGATAAATAAAAACAGGAAATTTGTGGTTTACGGTCTGTCAGAAAATCCGTAGTTTTCTGACAGGTATCCAATCAAAAACACCGTCTGACTATGAAAACGCATCTATCTCCCTGGCCCGGTGCTGCATCCGGCAGCGTATCGGCCCTGACCGAGCGCGAAACGACCTTCCTCACCTTAGCCTGTTCTGAACTGACCTACACCCAGATTGCCGACCGGATGCACCTCAGCCCCCGCACCATTGACGGCTACCGCGAAGTACTGTTCGAGAAACTATCCGTCAAAAACCGCGTCGGCCTGGCAATCTGGGCCATTCGGCTGGGGCTGGTGGCTATTTGAGTAGCGCACTCATTTATAACCTGGCTGGAACGTGCTTAGCCAAGAGTTCGCTCAGATCGCCCATCGTGAATTTGTCGAAAACGGATACGGCTGCCGGATTACCAAATTCGGGGATAAACAGCGAGTCTGCGTTTAAGAACGAACCGGGATCACCCACCAGCAAGCCAATCAATACTTCGGCCACAATCCGCCCGCCAACGGGGCCTAAATGAACGGGCGTGGTGTTTTTGGCATCGTCGCCAAGCATCTTTTTGGCCTCGTTTATCCATTGGTGCTGGGCTTCGGCCAGGATGTAAAACCAGAGCGGAGCTTTCCCTTTGAAAGCCGCCAGATCGGGATGCGTGGCAATGGATTTGTTGTCGGCCAGCCCGCCCACGTTGGCTTTGCCCACAAACAGTTCAGCATCAGGAATCACTGGAATCCCCATTTGCCGGGCCACCGACTGCCCCGACGGCAGGCAGAGTTTATTACCCCGCATCAGGTTTCTCAGGGCCAGCATACTCACCTCCGGGCGGGGCGGGTTAGAGCCGGGTTCGTCAATGGGTTCGTCGGTTCCCGGCTTCGAGAATTCGGGAAGTTTCGCCAACGGCGACACTAGCGAGGTGTCAATTTTGTAGGATGGCTGCACCCGTCCCGGCCCCGTGTTGGCGGGCGAGAGTTTATTGGTCGAGGTCTCAAAAAACAAACTCCAGTCGATGCCCCAGGGACTCGGAAACGCACGGAAGCCATTTAGTCCTTCGTTCGGGCTTTTGTCGAAAACCACTTTCCGGCCCTTCAGCCCCGGCGTTTGGGCCGTGTTGGGCAAATCGAGCGCACTGAGCCGGTAGATGGGCCGCACCATCGAGTGGCCGAACCGATAGGCCGCCACGCTGAACTCAACGGGCATGAAGGGCAGTTCTTTCCACTTGAAGAAGTTCAGTTTCGGCTTGTCGTCATGGATAGATTTGTGGCTATGCAGGTGCGGCAAAATCTCGTTGACCATCTTCTGACCCACCATCCGGGGCAGAAAATCGAACACCACCAACCACTGATAATGCCACCGAACGCGCTGCTGAAGATGCCCAAAGGACTCGGTGGGATGCACGTCGGCCAGGTAATTATGAAACCGCAGAAAAAGCCCCTGCAACTGCGACACAATCACGTTTTCGTCGTTGCGCTTGTCGCCGATAATCGCCCGTTCGTGAAACCGGGGCAGGTCAACGGTCAGGTTGGTGCTGTCTTCTCCGCCGGTCAGAAAGCGGTCGCCAAGCCGGAATTTCCGACCATTGGGTTCAAACATATACGGCTGATCGTCGGGCCCACGCCCGTAGAGGTTGTCTAAATCGAGGGCGGGCGTGCGGAAATCAACGAGGCCGTCGGGGTCGTTTTCTTTCATCCGCAACGGCATCGGGTCAAAGCTGATGTCGTGGTCAATAAACTGCCCGAAATAAGTATAGCCCGCTGGAATGCCGAAGTTCTCTTCGTCGTCGTTTTCGGTTTCCGACGTAAATTTATCCTCCGCGCTGGCGGTCATGGCCTGAGCGAGTTTGACCAGATCGGGTTCGTAGAAATCAGCGGGCTGAAAGCGAAACATCCGCCCGAAGCGGCCCTGAAACAGGGTTGATCTGACGGTTGCGTCTAAGCCGCGCAAGGGTGCGCCATGCCCTTTTGGGGGATACTTGTGTGCTGGAATTGCCATTGATGTATGGAATAAAAAAGTGAACTGATTGTTAGTGAACAGATTACCGTTGGGCAGGCCGACTCATTCGGCTTACGCAGGTAGCGTTAGGGCGGTTAAATTTTCTACGGCCTGCTTAATCAACGCGCCATTGCTGGTGGTGATGGCAACCACTAAGGCCACCGCTGCCGATGCGATTTCGACCACCCGCGCTGCATTTGTAATGCCCTCAACAGTGGCGGTCATCCGCTTGGTTACGGCCTTTATTTTGGTCATAAAGTCCTCCACATCCGCTGCCATTACCAATACCGACTGGGTGTTGAAAGCGCGGGCTTTTTGCAACAGTTCTTCCTGCCGGCCATTCAGAAAATTATGCTCCTGCGCCGTGAGTAAAGGCCAGTTGGCGAGTTCGTAGGTCATCAGCGCGAGGGCCATTTCTTTGGTTTGCTGCGCCAGGGTAATAAGCTGGTCAGCCGTAAGCATAGTCATAGCGAAGTCGGGTTTAGGGTGTGTACTGATTAATGAGCAACCGCGTCAACATCGGCTTTGAGGAGTTTGAGTTCGCTGGTGGTGTGCAGCACCAATTCCCGGACTTCGGCATCGCTGAGTCGGTTCTTTTTCTCGAAAAGGTCGGTGTGGGCGGTTTTGATGAGTTCGATACCCGCCTTAAATTTTTTCAACTGCCCGACTTTGGCCTGCAAAACCGCTTTTTCGCGTAGATAGCCTTGTGCCATCGTGAGTTTCTGCTCATACCGCAACGGCACGGGCGTATTCGAGCGAGCCACCGTGCGGGAGTAGCCGGTGTAGGCTTCGTCTTGCCGGATACCAACTTCCAGCATCATACGGTCGCAGATTCGCTGCAATGCAGTCAGCACCATAAGCAACGCAGGCTGCGCGTCGGTGATGTATTCTGCCGTTTTGCGGTGCTGCAACCCGGTGAGCGAGGCCGTAACAATGCGGTTCAGCAAATTCTGATAAGCCGTTGTTTCCGTAGTGGTTAAACCCAGCACCTGGGCGTTCTGCAATGTGGCACTGAGCGAGGCTTGTTTGGGGGCAAACGAGACTAACTTGTTGCTGCTCAACTGGGCAAGTCCCGCAAAATATTCGCGCAATACCGTTAGCATGGCTGCAAACGTGCTATCGGCTTTGGTGTATAGCACCACCGAATCGGGGACGGCGAACTGTGCGTCGAAATCAGGCGGGATAACGGGCTTCGTATCAAAACCGTAGCCGGCAAACGCCGTTCGTTCCCGTGCCTGCCGGTAGCCGTCGGCAAACCGGAGGTTAATGGCCTCGAAGGTGGCTAAGTGGCTGTCGGCCTGCTGGGCGTACTCATTCACGGTTTTCAGGCTTCTGCAACCGGGTAGCAACAACACCAAAACTACGCTCGTGAGAATCAGTACTTTTTTCATGATGAGACAGCTATCCGGGGTGCAGAAACGTTTCTGGTTGCCCGCGATGCTGTAAAAGTCCGGCCTTAAACAGAGCGGCACAACGGGAAAAACACCCTTTTTTCTGAGCGGCTGTGCGCTGTCGTCCCAAACTTCATCCCTTACATCATGCCAAATGCACCGTTTGTCCCAACGGTGTCCGAATAATGGGGCGCGTCGCTACTTTTGGGCATTAACTAACTCCCCAAGTCCATGAACAAACTCAATACACTTCTGCTTTTCTGCGCTCTTGTGCTGGCTTCGGCCACCGCCCCGGCGCAGACCACCGGCAAACTGCCGCCCATTATTGACCGCGAACTGCTCTTCGGCGATCCCGAAATCAGCGGGGCGCAACTCTCGCCCGACGGCAAATTCATGTCGTTTATCAAGCCCTACAAAGGCACCCGCAACATCTGGGTCAAGACTATCAACGAACCCTTCGCGGCTGCAAAACCGATGACCGCCGACACCTCGCGGCCCATTCGCGGCTATTTCTGGTCACGCGATGGCAAGTATCTGCTGTTTAGCCAGGATAAAGGCGGTGACGAGAACTTCAACGTCTATGCCGTGAACCCCGCCGAAACGCTCAAAGCCGGGCAGGATGTGCCGATGACCCGCGACCTGACCAATATCAAAGGCGTTCGGGTGCAGATTTACAATGTACCCAAAACCGACCCCAACGCGCTCTATATCGGCCTGAATGACCGCGACAAGGCCTGGCACGACCTCTACAAACTCAACATCGCCACCGGCCAGAAAACGCTCATCCTGAAAAATACCGACCGGCTCGGTGGATATGATTTCGACTGGACCGATAAACTCCGGCTTGCCACCCGCTCGGCAGACGATGGCGGCACCGAAATCATGCGCGTGGAACCTACGGGCAAGCTGACCAAAATTTATTCGGCCAATCTGTCAGAAGGCGCGGGCGTGGTTGGTTTCACCAAAGATAACAAGCGGGTGTATCTGGAAACCAACGTCGGCAACGCCCGCGACCTGACCGAGGTGGTGTTGATGGACCCCGAAACGGGCAAAGAAGAACTCTTTGAGCGCGACCCGAAGCAGCGCGTGGACTTCGGTTCGCTGGCCCTGTCTGACGTGACCCACGAGCCGATTTACACCAGCTACGAAGACGACCGCCAGCGCTACAACTGGAAAGACAAATCATTCGAGGCCGATTACACCCTGATTAAGAAGGAGATACCGAATGCCGAGGTGTATTTCCGGTCGCCAACTGCCGATGAACGCTACTGGCTCATTGCCGCCACGAGCGATACCGACCCCGGTGCTACGTATCTCTACGACCGCACGACCAAAAAGCTCACGTTTCAGTATCGGTCGCGGCCCACGCTGCCCGTTGCCGACCTCGCTCCGATGCAGGTGGTTCGGTATAAATCGTCGGACGGACTCGAAATTCCGGCCTACCTGACCCTGCCGAAGGGCGTGGAGCCGAAAAATCTGCCCCTGATTATGTTTCCGCACGGCGGCCCCTGGGGTCGTGATTCGTGGGGCTACAACGCCTTCGCGCAGTTTCTGGCAAACCGGGGTTATGCCGTGCTTGCCCCAAACTTCCGCGCCAGCACCGGCTACGGCAAGAAGTTTCTGAACGGCGGCAACAAACAATGGGGCCTGCTGATGCAGGACGACATTACCTACGGCGTGAAAGACATGGTTGCCAAAGGCATTGCCGAC
Source organism: Cytophagales bacterium (assembly GCA_038230415.1). Classification (GTDB taxonomy): domain Bacteria; phylum Bacteroidota; class Bacteroidia; order Cytophagales; family Spirosomataceae; genus JBBRNH01. Next base: position 49,251 of record JBBRNH010000007.1, read on the forward strand.
CCCAAGCGCGTCGGTATTATGGGCGGCTCGTATGGCGGATACGCAACATTAGCCGGGGTTGCCTTCACGCCCGATTTGTACGCATCGGCGGTGGCAATTGTGGCTCCCTCGAACCTGATGACGCTGCTGAATTCGATTCCGGCGTATTGGGAAGCGGGCCGCAAGCAGATGTACGACCGCATGGGCGACCCCAACACGCCCGAAGGCAAGGCCACGCTCGAAAAAGCATCACCCCTGAACTCAGCCGATAAAATCAAAACGCCCCTGATGGTGGTGCAGGGAGCCAACGACCCCCGCGTGAACAAGGCTGAATCGGATCAGATTGTGGTGGCCCTCCGCGACCGGGGGTTCCCGGTAGAGTACATCGTAGCCGATGACGAGGGACACGGTTTTGCCAAGCCCGTGAATAACATGGCGATGCTGGCCGCAGCCGAAAAATTCATGGCATCTAACCTCGGTGGTCGGTATCAGGAGTCAATGCCCGATAACATTGCCAAACGGCTGAAACAGATCACAGTTGACCCCAAAACGGTGTCGCTGGCGAAGAAAGTAGCCGTTTCGACCACCGCAGCCACGCCCACGATGGACTTAAAACCGGGCAAGTATGCCTACAAAGTGAAACTCGCCGTGCAGGGCCGCGATATTGAGATGGACAAAATGATTGAGGTGGCCGAGGTCGGCAACACCTGGCGCGTTACCGAAAACATTACCTCGCCGATGATGTCGGGCAGCGACGAAAGCGTGGTGAGCAAGAAAACGCTGATGCCCGTGAAGCGCACGGCCAAGCAGGGTGGCGGCACCGTTGAGATGACCTACACGGCCAGCAAAGTAACGGGTTCGATGAACATGGGCGGGCAGAACATGGCAATTGACAAGCCCCTCGACGGAGCCTTGTTTGCCGATGGCGGGGGCGCGTCGCTGATGTTAGCCACGCTGCCGTTAGCCGACGGTTACACCACCTCGTTCCGCAACTTCGATCTGGCCTCGCAGGGTATTAAAACCATGACGTTGAGCGTGTTGGGCAAAGAATCGGTGACGGTGCCGGCGGGAACATTCGAGACCTGGAAGGTGGACATCAAGCCGACAGATGGCAGCGCGGGCGGCCAAACCATTTACGTGGTAGCCGACGGCAGTGGCCGCGTGGCGAAAGAAGAAGCCGTGATTCCGGCCATGGGCGGGGCCAAAATGTTGTCTGAATTGGTGAAGTAGAGTCTGCGTAAACGTAAACCCCGGCTTTGCTTCCTCCTGATTAATAGGAAGCAAAGCCGGGGTTTGCTTTGGCATTTAGGTTGGTCGGGGAATCTTATAATCCATCTACTATTTCAACCCGCTTCAGATAGCAAACATCCTCAAAATCAGCGCGATTGAACGTCACTAAATAATCAATTGGCAAGTCAGAGTCAAGAAGCATCCCCCGGATAATTGCGTCTGTCAAACTGTAACGCTTGGATTGAAAAAAACTGGCGAGGGCTTTTTCCCGGTACGGGCCATCGTCAACAAGTGTTAAACGGGGATTATTCAGCAGCACTTGAAAAGCAAGTATCCCGTTTTTTTGACGCACGAATCGGGTATTCATAAACTCATACATCGTGGGCCAGGGAATCAGAATTCTGTTCGCTCCAATGTCATCTGCCACAGCATTAGCCTGTTCATGGTGCTGATCCTTGGGGTCATACAATCCACACCAGAAACCAGAATCGATCAAAAGAACTTTATTCATCAACCACGCTGCCAGCCGATTGTAACAGATTTCCATACCCTTCCCAGGGAGCCGGGCGACGACCGCCTTTCAGAAAAGTCCCTTTCAGTTTCTGGCTATCGCCTTCCTCGTCCCGCCAGATAAGATAAAGCCGGTCAGTCTTTGCAAACGCAATGGCATTTTCCATATCTGCGAGAATCTCTGTATCGGGCGCGTTTAAATTCTGAGCCACGAACCGGAAAACGGCCAGACCATTGCCACATTCTTTGGCCTGATGGTTATCTAACCACGAATATAAATTGGTGTAGTCTCCTTTCAATCCAAGGTCAAAAGAAAGCCAAAATGTCTTTTCCATAGCTCACATTATTTTTGCCAAGTTCAATATTTAGTTCAGACATCCCAAATTATTACTCCACTGCCAGCACCAATCCTTTCAGGTAGCCACCTTCGGGGTGGAACAAACTCACGGGGTGGGTCAAGCACGATCATTCGTAGGCTTGTTGCCGGTGGCGAACTGCCCGAATAACAACGATTTTGCCTTTGTCGTCAATCGTGTACAGGATTCGATAATCACCTACTCGAATTCTATACAAATCGGTACTCCCCGTCAACTTCTTACAACCCGACGGGCGCGGTTCAGTTGCCAATGCCGCAATACGAGGTATAACCCTATTCACAACATCATTTGGCAAGTTGCGAATCTCTTTGGCGGCAGGCTCTGAAATCTGAACGTCATACGGGTTATTCTTCACAACTTTCCGTCTCGTTTCAATTCCGTCACCAGTTCATCTAATGAAATGGTTGGTTCGTTTTTCCGCTGCTCGGCCAGCACAACGTCATAAAAATCTTCCCAAAGTTCGCCGTGTTTATTCAGGTCAATCTGTACGGCTACTTTCTGGCTTTGATCATCGGTAACAAAAAAAATCCCTTCCATAGTTTTATCAGATTTGGTTGATACTACACAGTCTCTTAACGCACAGCCCCAAGTTCGGTATTTATCCAGACACGCCTAATTATCATTCCACTGCCAGCACCAATCCTTTCAGGTAGCCACCTTCGGGGTGGAACAAACTCACGGGGTGGTCGGCGGGCTGGCTGAGGTGATGCAACACCCGCACCTGCCGCCCCGCTTCGAGCGCAGCCGCCACGATGGTGTTGTAAAACAGTTCACGGTCAACCACTTGCGAGCAGGAAAAGGTAAACAAGATCCCGCCCGGTGCCATCTGTCTCAGTCCTTCGGCGTTCAGGCGTTTGTAACCCTGCACGGCCCGGTGCCGCGCCGATTGGCTCTTGGCAAAGGCGGGCGGGTCAAGCACCATCACGTCATACGGCTGCTCAGTGCGTTTCAAAAACGGCAACACATCGTCGGCGAAGGTCTGATGTGGCGTGGTTAGTTCAGTACCGAAATTGGCCGTTATGTTCTGATTGGTGAGGTCAATGGCGCGTTGCGAGACATCAACCGAATCAACCGCCGAGGCTCCCGCAGCGAGGGCATACACCGAAAACCCACCCGAATAACAGAACGCATTCAGCACCCGTTTTCCGGTGGCATACCGTCCGAGCAAGGCCCGGTTGTCGCGCTGATCTAAGAAAAAGCCCGTTTTCTGGCCCGTTTCCCAATCAATCAAAAACGTATGGCCGTTTTCCAGCACGGCGTATGGTACGGCAGCCGCGCCAACGAGATACTGATTAGTCATGGTTTTGGCGTATTCATCAGGAAGCGTATCGTGGCTTTTGTCATACACGGCCACGAGTTCATCCCCAAATACGGCTTGGAGAGCTTCGGCGATAAACTGCCGTTCGCGGTGCATCCCGATGGAGTGGGCCTGCAACACGGCCACGCCGTTGTACCAATCAATCACGAGTCCGGTGCAGCCGTCGCCTTCGCCATGCACGAGCCGGTAGGCATTAGTCTGGCTGTCAGCATCTTGTCCGAACATCAGCGCCTGCCGAACGGCCCGAATTTTGGCGAGTTTCTGCGTCCAGTATGCAGCGTCGGGCATCACGGGCTGGAACGAGAATAGTCTGACAGCGATGCTGCCGTTGTGAAAGTGGCCGGTGGCGAGGTAGTTTTCCTGATGGTCATAGACCTCTACCACATCGCCATCCTGCAAATCACCGTCGTAGCGGGCAATGGCTCCCGAAAAAATCCAGGGATGAAACCGACGCACGGCTTGATCGCGGCCTTTCAGGAGATAAATTTTTGACTGATTCATTTGGGGGAAACGTAAAGGGCGCAAAGATAATCGCATTGAAGGCAACACAAACGGGTTACGACCACTTGCTGTTTTATCAGCAAGGCCGGTTCTTTGGCTAATCAACCAGTCCGGTCGAGCCGGCATAATTCCTGCGGGTTGTTGGCTGATAATTGGGTCTGGCTCTTAGTTTTACGGTATGAAGCGCAAACTGTTAGTTTTGTGGATGATTGGTGCGCTATGCAGTTGGGTTGGTTTAGCTGTAACGGCAGACCCACCCCGACTTGCGGCACATAGCCCGTTTGTGGGTGCGTCAGCTACGGGCGACTCCGTAAAACGGCAAAATAATACCGCCGTTGCCCTGGCCCGGCGCGGCAACGCCACCACCGCGCTCCTGCTTTTAGACAAGGCGCTCACCGCCCGCCCTTCCGATACCGTTGCCTACAACCGCGCCCTGACCCTGGCCCGGCTGCACCGCCCCGACGAAACGGCGGCTGCTTTTGCCGGTATGCCGGGCTTTGCCCACGCCCAGATCAACCTGGCCCTGACCCAATGCCGCGCCGGAGACTGGATAGCCGGGCGCAGACTGCTCCAAACGGCCATCGCCCAAACCGAATGGGCCGACGAACGGGCCTTTAACCTGGCCGTAGCCGCCCTGCAAACCAACGACCCCGCAGCCGCCAGTCGCGCCTTAGACGAAGCCACGCGGCTGCGCGGCAATCAGCCGATTTTCAAACTCCTCAACGGCGACCTGGCCCAATTGGAAGGCCGACACGCCGAGGCTCTTCGCACCTACAAATCGTTGAGCAACGATGCCGAAGCCGGTAAGGGAATCGGTGTACGGATAGGAAACGCGCTGCTCAGTGAGAAAGAATGGGACAAAGCCGCCCAAGTTTTCGAGACGCACCTTGCCGGGCCGAACCGGGCCAAATACGCATTTCTGGCCCATTTTGGGCTGGCAAACGCCCGCTACGGCCAGCATGATTACGCCAAAGCTCTCGCTGAATACCGAATTGCCGTTCGGCTCGATGCAAAATCGGCACTGGCGCAGACGGGAGTAGGCAACGCGCTGTGCAGTTTGCACGACTACAAAGCCGCCCAACGCGCCTACGAATCTGCCCTTTCCCTCAACCCGGCCAACCAGTATGCGCACCTCGGCATGGGCGTGGTAGCCTACCGATTGGGGCAGTTCGAGAGCGCGTTTGAGCAGTTCGACGCTGCCGGGCCGTTGTTTGACCCTAAAAATCCCGACCTGGCCGACTGTTTCCTGCACCGGGGCCTGAGCCGGTTGCAGGCGGGCGCATTCGAGGCCGCGCAGAGCGATTTGAGCGTAGCCGCTACCCTGCGCCCCCAACATCCGGCGGCCTACACCGGCCTGAGCGAAGTGTTTCGGCGGCAGGAAGGCTTTGGCCGGGCCATGACCCAACTCGATGCCGCGCTGGGCAAAACACCCGTCCCGGTGGCCGACGACAAAGACAGGACCAAAGCAACGGCCATGCCCGCCATTGCCCGCGCCCGGATGCTGACCAACAAAGGCAGTCTGCTCCTGAAAATGAATTTCATGGACGCGGCCTACCCGACGTTCAAAAAAGCACTTGCCCAGGACCCCACCAACCTCAACGCCCTGAACGGGTTAGCCATCGCCCTGCTCGAAATGGATCGGTTAGACGATGCCCGCGCCATTTATGACAGCCTGCTGGCACGGGGCAACAAATACGCGTTTCTGTTCAATAACCGGGGAATCGTCAGAACGTATATCGCCCTAAAATTAGAGAAACAGCGCGAACTGCATCCGGCAAAACAGTACTTTTTTCGGGCCAAAGCCGATTTTGAACAGGCGCAAAAAATTGACTCCACCCGGCAGTTTTACCAGAACAACCTCGGCAATGTGTTCAAAAATATTCAGGAATACGAAGCGGCCATCAAGAGTTATCAGGCGTATCTGAGCAAAACGGCCATCAACAACCTCGGCGTGTTGTTTGCCTGCAACCGCCGGGGCGAATTCTCACGGCATTATATGGGTATCGCCCTGAAATTAGACACCAGCAACCGGGTCTATCACTACAACCGCTATAAGGTTTATGAGCAGTATTTCAAAGATTCGCTCGCCAAACGGCCTGATATTCAGTTCGCTAAACAACTGATGCCCACCGAATCGATCAGCGCGAAATACAGCCGCGACGGATACATCAACGTCTATCTCTACGACTACGATTTTGACGAGTATGAATATCCCGCCGATCACGTTTTCCCGATCCGGCTGGCTCCCCCGCCCCCGCCCGACCTGCTGCCGATTGACGATTTTGTGCTGATGCCCGACGATCCTCCGCCCCCAAAAGCCGCCACGCCCGCAGCCCGGCCCCGTAGCCCGCACCAGCGGATGCCGCCCGTTCCCCGCGCCCGCCGGTGGGGAGGCACCAAATGCCCGACGTTTTAGCGCGGTTGATCTTATCAAAAATCACTATCTTGCCCGCTTGCACAACCGCCGTAAAGGTGGCGCACAGCACCCAGTTATATTCCGATTGCTTTACCTTTGTTTTTACATCGAAATAGATTTTCGGCACTCGATTTTAATAGAATGGACATTCAGAAGAACGACGAACTCATCCGCATCATTGACCTCTTAAACGTCAGCTACGAAAGCGAAGAAGCCTGGCACGGGCCGTCAGTAGTGGAGACCCTGCGCGGAGTTACACCCGACATGGCCGGTCGGCGGCTCACGCCTAACACCCACACCATTGCCGAACTCGTGTTTCACATCACCAGTTGGCGCATTTTTACGGTTAAAAAAATGCAGGGCGACGGAGAGTTCGATATTCTCACGCCCGAAAAAAACTTCGGCTCGTTTCCCGGCAAGATTGACGATTTTGAGTGGGAAGCCCTGCAAATGGAACTCAGCCTGAGTCAGGAAGAACTCGTGAATGAACTCGACAAACGCGACGACGACGAGTTTCTGGAAGACATTGTGCCGGGCCGCGATTACACGTATTACGACCTCCTGCACGGTATCATCAACCACGATGTGTATCACTCCGGGCAGGTGATGATCCTCAAAAAAGCCCTGACGTTTCAGGGAGCCGGGTCACAGGCATCAGCATCCGACGACGATGGCGAATTCAGCGGGGAGCATTTCGGCAATCGCTACGATCAGGAAGGGTACTATTAGTAGTCAGTGATTAGTGACAAGTGGTTAGTGCGGGGCGGCCCGTGCCGTGAGTTTGTCTGTTGCTGACCACTTGTCACTTGCCACTAATTTATCACCCGAAACAGCCGGCTCCAGCGCACCTTGTTGTACCACGTATCGGGGTTCGGGTCGAGCGACATCCAGACGAACACAGCCTTACCCACAATATGGTCTTCCGGCACAAACCCCCAATACCGCGAGTCGGCGGAGTTATGGCGGTTATCGCCCATCATGAAGTAGTAATCCTGCTTGAAGGTGTAGCTTGTGATGGGCTGTCCGTTGATTTTCACCGTTGTCGGGGTGATCTCTACGTTTTTGTTATCCTCGTATTTTTGAATCACGGTGCCGTAAATGGCGATCTTCTTCTCGTCGAGTTGAATGGTTTCACCCTTTTTCGGCACCACTAAGGGGCCGTAATTATCGCGGTTCCAGGCGAAGGTTGGCGAACCGTACAGACCACCCAAGCCCGTTTCGCCCTGTTTTTCCATGTACGGAATCACCTCTTTAGCCCAGGGCATGGCCTTAATCTTCGCCACAACATCGGCGGTCGTGTTAATCCGGTAGCCGGTCAGCTTGTTGGTTTTGGTCAGCGTATCAACGTCTTCGATGGGTTGCCAGTTGTAGGTCGGCTGATACGGGTCGCGGTAGTCATTCACGATGTCATACTGCCGGAAGAATTTTTCGTCTAACGGCTCGGTTGTCCGCACAAAATAATCAGACTCCATCATGGGCGCGGGCAACATCAGTTTGCTGTTTCGGAAAACCTGCTGTTCGCGCACTTCCAGCACATCGCCGGGCGCACCGATGCACCGTTTGATGTAGTTGGTGCGGAGGTCAGCCGGATATTGGTCTTCGGGCGGGTAGTTAAACACCACCACATCACCACTTTTTGGCTTCGTAAAACCCGGCAGCCGGTAGCTTGGCAGTTGAATGGCCGTGCTGTACGACGGGATTTTGGTTCCCCAGATGGTTTGGTGCGTCAGTGGAATCTGCAACGGCGTTCTTGGTGTGCGGGTGCCGTAGTGCAGTTTGCTCACAAACAGAAAATCGCCGACCATCAGACTCCGCTCCATCGAAGGCGTGGGAATGGTGAAGGCTTCCATAAAAATCCAGCGGATAAGCGTGGCTGCCACAACGGCAAACACGATGGAGTCGAGCCATTCGCGGGCGACTGATTTTTTCTTCACTGCCGGAGTCTCCCCGGTTTTTGGTGCTTGTTTCGTAACAGCCATTGATTAGTCGCTTAATAAATCATCCATACCAAAAATTCCCTGCCGCCCCACCATCCATTCGGCGGCAATCACGGCCCCCAGCGCGAACCCCTGCCGACTGTGGGCCACGTGGCTAATCTCGATCCGGTCAACGTCAGACTCATACCGAACAATGTGCGTTCCCGGCACGGTGCCTTCGCGGACAGACGCAATCGGCACACCGTAGGCCGACATCAGCCCGGTTTCGTCGGTTGCGTCCGCCTGCCCGATTCGTTCATCCCGAACGCCTTCGGCCAGCGTGATAGCCGTGCCACTTGGTGCGTCTCTTTTCTCGGTATGATGAATTTCGGTCATAGAAACGCTGTAAGACGGATAGTTCCGCATGAAACGGGCCAGTGTCCGGTTGAGTTTGAAAAACAAATTTACGCCGATGCTGTAATTCGACGCATAAAAAAATCCACCAGCGGCAATCCGGCACTGATTCTCAACCCCTTCGCGTTCGTGCAGCCAACCCGTTGTGCCGCATACCACCGGCCAGCCGCGCTCAAAACACATTAGCAGGTTTTCCACTGCCGATTCGGGACTGCTGAACTCGATGGCAACATCAACATCGGTAATCGCGTTGAGGTCGGCGCGGTTGTTCAGGTCAATGCGCCCGGCAATGGTATGGCCGCGTTCAATGGCCGTTTGTTCAATCGTGCGGCCCATTTTACCGTAGCCGAGAAGAAGGATGTTCATTATTTAGTGGTTAGTGGTCAGTGTCAAGTGGTTAGTGCCGTTGCTTGCCACTAATCACCTGACACTGACCACTATTTTGATTCCCGGCACCGGCCCGCCCGCCAGCGCGGGTAGCACGGTTGGATACACCCGGAAGGATATATCGTCGGAAAGGTCAAAGGTTTTGAGGTGCGCGGCCACGTTGGCTTCGATGGCCTGCAAGGCCCAACCGGCGGCAGTGGCGATAATGGTCAGGTCGCGCTGACTATGAAACTGATCCGAAATTTGTTTCAGATTCGTTACTGACCGCTTTATGCCGTTCACAACGGCCACTTTCGACTTGTAGTCGGGGTCAATCACGGTGCTATTGTAGGCTTCGGCGTAGGCCGCGTTGTACAGTTTAAACCCGCTTTGGTTGTAATTAAAGAGATAAACAGCCGCGCCCAGCGCACCATAAATGAGCGGAATTTTCCAGTATTGGCGGTTGTAGGCTTGCCCTAAGCCGGGCAACATGAGTGATTTGAGCGTGGCTTTTCGCGGGATGATCCGCTCGGCTTCGGTCTGCTTCTTAGAGACAACCCGCACCGTATCGGCCACGCGCTTTGTCAGCGAGTCAGCAATGGGCGCGATGATGGTGATGGGTCTGTTTACCTGCGTGCTTTTCAGTAACCGCAACGAATCGGGCAGTTGGGCCGGTGGTAGTACCTGTTGGGCCATTGCAGAAAGACCGCCCACCCAGAAGCTCAGGCAGCCCATCAAAACCACGAATCCCGGTGGGGAACCGCACAAACTACGAACGGACGCAGGTATTGGCATTGTCTGTTTTCAGGCCGGATTGCTCAACAACAAGAGAATCTTGTCTAATTCCTCCTGTGAAGCAAACGGAATTTTTATCTCGCCCTTGTGTTTGTCGTCGGCTTTGATCGAAACTTTGGTGCCAAACAATGACGACAGCTTAAACTGCAACGTCCTGATTTCCTGCCTGGGCTGCGAGAGTTTACGGGCCGAACCGGTTTGGTCAGATTCATCGGCGAGGTTCCGAACGGCTTCTTCTACTTTTCTCACCGACCAGTCTTCGTCAATCGCCCGGCGAAACAGTTTGATCTGCACATCGTGATCATCAATGTTGATAATGGCGCGGGCGTGGCCCATCGAAATCTTGTTGTCGCGCAGGGCGGCCTGAATCATCGGCGGCAGTTTGAGCAGCCGGATGTAGTTGTTGACGGTGGTGCGGTTTTTACCGACGCGGTCACCGAGTTCTTCCTGTTTCAGGTTGCACTCGGCAATCAGACGCTGGTAACTCAGGGCAATCTCCATCGAGTTCAGGTTTTCGCGCTGAATGTTCTCGATGAGGGCCATTTCGAGCATCTGCTGATCGTTGGCCGTGCGGATATACGCCGGAATATGCGTCAGCCCAACAATCCGGGAAGCCTGCAACCGCCGTTCGCCCGAAATAAGCTGGTAGGTGTCTTTGCTGATCTGCCGAACGGTGATGGGCTGAATAATGCCCTGCGCCCGGATCGAGTCGGCGAGTTCTTGCAGGGCTTCTTCGTCAAAGCGGGTGCGGGGCTGAAACGGGTTGGTTTCGATCTGCCCCACCCCGATTTCTGACATCGTGCTGATAGTCTCGAATGGCGAGGGTTTGTTGCTCTGCCGGTTTACCGACTCGTTATCCTGCAACAATGCCCCTAACCCCCGACCGAGGCCGGTCATACGTTTGCCCACTGGTATCGTTTTAGCGTTTGCGTTTTCCATTTTTTCAAAATGAATGCATAAAAATGAATGTATGATAGATGATGTATGACGTATGACTACACACTAAGCATACAGTATCCGTTTTTCAATATACACCATACATTATCTATCATACATCATACATTACACATCATACCTTATACATCAAGAAACTAAACGAGTTGGTCGTGGGGCATCATTCCGTTTTTAGTCAGAATTTCACGCGCCAGATTCAGGTAACTCACCGCGCCTTTGCTGTCGGCATCCTGCGCTAAGGCGGGTACGCCAAAACTCGGTGCCTCGCTCAGGCGGATGTTGCGCGGGATAATCGTGCTGAAGACCATCTGCCGGAAGTGCGACGTAACCTCGTTCACCACCTGATTCGAGAGCCGGACGCGCAGGTCATACATCGTCAGTAAAATGCCTTCGATGGCTAAGTTGGTGTTGAGTCGCGACTGAATAATTTTGATCGTATTCAGCAGCTTGCCCAATCCTTCGAGCGCGAAATACTCGCACTGCACCGGCACAATCACCGAGTTGGCCGCCGTGAGGGCGTTGATGGTGATAAGGCCCAACGACGGCGAACAGTCAATAACCACAAAATCGTAGTTATGCCGAATCTCGTTGAGAGCCTCCTTCATCTTCTCCTCGCGGTTTTTGAGGTTAATCATCTCGATTTCGGCCCCGACCAGATCAATGTGCGACGGCAGCAGTGACAAGTTCGGGAAATCGGTCTGAATAATGGCATCAGCCGTCCGAACCCCGTCGACCATACATTCGTAAATGCTGGTTTCGATTTCTTTGGGATTGTAGCCTAAGCCCGACGTGGAGTTGGCCTGCGGGTCAGCGTCCACGATGAGTGTTCTAAAATCAAGGGCCGCTAAACTGGCTCCGAGGTTAATTGTTGTGGTGGTTTTTCCGACACCCCCCTTCTGGTTGGCGACAGCAATGACTTTGCCCATGTTGCTCTGTACGTTGCAGTGCCAAATATGCCGGTTGGGATTGGATATTCAAGGTGTTTCACGAAAAATGTTTCACGAATTGACAGAAAAACGGAACGCAGATGACGGAACGATAGAACGCGGATGACGCAGATTGACCAGATATTCGCAGATTTTTTCTTGAACAGAAGACAGGAAATCTGCGTAAATCTTTTCAATCTGCGTCATCCGCGTTCTATCCCTTTTATCACGTATTTTTACCGAAAACTAACCCGATTATGCTTCGCTACTCGCTTATACTCCTGCTACTCACCGCTTTTGCCGGTGGAGCCATTGCCCGCCCGTCTGATAATCCGCCCGCCAAAGGCTCGGATAAACTCTATGAAGTCAGGATTTATTACCCCATGCCCGGTAAATACGCCGAAATCGTGGATCGGTTCCGGCAGTACACCACCAAGCTATTTGCCAAACACGGTATGGAAAACGTCGGCTACTGGACACCGACCGACACCGCCCGGCACGAACTGATTTATATGTTGGCCTATCCCAACCGGGCCGCCCGCGATACATCCTGGAAACACTTCGGGGCCGACCCGGAGTGGCAGGCGGTGGTTGCCAAAACCCAGGCCAACGGCAAATTGGTGGATCACGTTGACCAGATTTTTATGACCGAGGCCGATTTCTCACCGGCGGTCTCACCTGTCGTGGCCCAACCCGTTGTTGGCACCCCGGCTCCCATACCGGGCCGGGCCAACGTTGCCCGGCCCGGCGCAGCCCGCGCCGAACCGCCAATGTCCCGAACGTTTGAACTCCGCACCTACACGGCTGCCCCCGGCAAACTGCCCGACCTGCTGACCCGTTTCCGCGACCATACCGTTGGGTTGCTCAACACGCACGGCATGACCAACATCGGCTACTGGCTCACCGAGAAAGCCGACGCTACCGGGCAGGCGCAACTCCTGTATATCGTGGCTCACCCGACCGAAGCCGCCGGCAAACAACACTGGGGCGAATTCGGCAGTGATGATGCCTGGAAAACCGTTAAAACCGCATCGGAGAAAAACGGCCCGCTGACCCAGAAAATTGACGCGGTGTATCTGACTCCCACCGATTATTCGCCGATGAAATAGGCAGTTTTTTGTTTTTGTCTGAACACCAAAAAACGCCGACAGGGTTTCTGTCGGCGTTTTTTGGTTCTGGGTTGGATACAAGCGGAAAGCCCTTGTCTGGCATTAGTCGAAAAATACGGCACGGGGGAAACAGACCAGCCGCTTTTTTTGGTGAATCAATGCCCAGGCCCAACACCAAACCGTCGGCGGGCAATGGCAACGTTATCGCCGGTGGTTATTCAAACGCGGTGGACTTGCTCAACAAAACCGCCCTGTTACCACCATAATCCAGCGTTGTTGCTTGCCATCTCACTGAACGGCGTATTTGTTAGGGAGCAACAGCGTGTATTGCGTGGGTCGTTCCCGTTGTTTTTTGGATTTCAGGGGCGGGCCACGTCAACCGGACTACCGTTCCCGTTGTGCCAGCCATCCGGCGCGAAATTTGCAGTTCACCACCGTTTCGGCGCATGAGGTCTTCCACCACCGTCAGGCCCAAGCCTGTACTGTTGCTGCTGGCGCGGGTGGTGCCGGTGTTGCCCGATTGCCACTCGAAACCCGGCCCCTCATCGGCAACCAACAAACTAACCTGATTAACCTGCTGCTCAAAAGAGACCGTCAGTCTGCTGCCAGTGGGCGAGAATTTCAGGGCGTTTTGCACGATGTTGCGGATGGCGATCTCAGCCTGATTTTCGTCGGCCAGCACCAACGGCGGGGCTTCTCCGGCGTGTTCATCGGGCATAATGAAGTCAATATTTTTCTGCCGGATGGTTTCCTGGTATAACGCCAGTACATCGGCTACAAGGTCAGTCAGGGCAACGGTCTGGGGCCGGGTTCGCAGACCACCCATCTGTGATAAGGCCCAGCACAGCACGTTATCGGTCAGCGCGGCCACCGCGTTGACCGACTGCCGGAAACGGGGCAGCGCGTCGGGTTGGGTAGCAGAGCTGGCGGTTTCGAGCCGGTCGAGGCTTTGCTGGAGGCTCATCACGGGGCCGCGCAGATCGTGGCTGACGATGGAGAACAGCCGGTCTTTCATCCCGTTGAGTTCGGCAAGCTGGGCGGCCTGGGTTGCGATTTCGTGCTTTTGGCGGTTGCTCCGGCGCAGGAAAAATACGGTAATTGTTACGCCCATAAACAACGACCCAATGATGACCCAGCCCAACAGCCATTGCTGCTCTTTTTCTAACTCCTTGATAATCAAATTCTGATTCAACAGTTTAATCTGACTGTCTTTTTGCTCTACGTTAAAAACAGCCTGGGTAGCCGCAATAACTTCAATTTTATTGGCTGTGTGCAGGCTGTCGGTCAGGTGCTGTAGCTGATGAACTGTCTGCAACGCATTCTGGTATTGCCCTGCATACTCCTGGGCTTTAGCCAGTGTTTTAAGGGCATCAGGCCGCAAAACGATATGCCCGCTTTGCCCCGCTAATGCCACCGATTGGCGGGCCGCCCGAATCGCCTTAGCGGGTTTTCCCTGTTGCAGCAAAAGGTCTGCCAGAAGATTATAGCCTTCGCTCTCAGCCGTTAGTTCATGATCTTGCCGGGCCGATTCGATGGCCTTCTCAACTACCCCACGCGCCTGATCTGTCTGGTTAGCCTGTTTATGGTACTCCGCTATTTTTAACTGGGAGTAGGTCACATTTTCGCGGGTGTGCCGTTGAGCCTGTATACGAATGAATTGCCGGAGTTGTCGGATCGCGAGGGCGTATTTTTTTGCATCTCCATTTTTTTCTGCTTCGAGCAGTAGCGACCAACCGGGATTTTGGTTCCGGTTTAGCCGGGCATACTGCGCGGTTAATCCAGCATAATGGGCCGACCGAACCGAATCGCCCAGTTCCTGGTAATTTACCATCAATATTGAATAGGCGGCAGACTGCTCCATCGGCTTGTCGCCGTTGGCAAGTAGCCGAAGCGTGGCGAATGATTGGGCAATAGCCTGTTGATTCAGTCCCAAATTTGAATAGATCACAGACAGTCTATAGCGGCTTTTAATTAATTGAGCGGTGTCTTTTGCCGCCTGGTTGAGCCGGACAAGGGTATTCAATTCCCGAATGGCACTGGCAAAATCACGATGCCTGTGGTAATAAGTAGCCGTAAGTTGTCGGATAACGCGGTGCGCCGAATCAGACTCGGTCAATTTGGTCAGCAGAGCCAGTCCCGGTTTAAGGGCGTATCGCCAGGCACTATCGAGCTGTTGCCGGTCGAGGAGCTGTTGGGCCTGCTGGCTCAGGGCTTTAACGCGGCTGGCCGGGTCAGTGAGGGCTGGCCGGGTGGGTTGGGCCAAACTTTGCATAGCAAAGAACAACAATACGGCAAGAAAACGGGTACTATACATTAGCGATTAGACAAGGGCTTACGGAGTCATCAAATTTACAGATAGTTGCGGTTTATAGAACTACTTTTTCCATGAAAATGCACCGGGTGGTGCTGGTCGAAGACAACCTCGATGACCAACAATTTTTGCTTGATCTGATAGACCGGGTTCCGTTTCTGACCGTTGTCGGCACGTTCGCTGATTCAGTGCCGGCCCTGCCGTTTCTCAGCACCCAACCCGTTGATTTATTACTGCTCGACCTGCACCTGCCGGGTCTGTCGGGCTTTGCCTTGCTGCGCTCGCTACCCAACCCACCCGCCGTTATCCTGACCACCTCCTCATTAGCCGATTCGCTCGAGGCCTTTGACGTGGGCGTGGTTGATTACTTGGTGAAACCGATTCGCTACGAGCGGTTTCTGCGGGCCGTGAACCGGGTGCTGGCCCGGCAATCCGAATTACCCGTCCCTCCGCCCCCGGTCAGCGTGCCGGCAACTATTCTGTTAAAAAAAGGGCATGAATCCGTCCGGGTAGCACTTGACGACATCACCTACATCGAAGCCTTCGGCGCATATTCTAACGTGCATCTTGCCCATGCCCAACCGCTGCTGGTTACTCATTTGCTGACCGAGTTAGAAACCAAACTGCCTGCCGCTCAATTTGTGCGGGTACATCGCTCATTTATTGTGGCCGTAGCCCGTATCAGTTTGTTTTCTAACAACCAGCTAACCTTCGGCGAGCGGCAAATTCCGGTGGGCCGCACCTATCGGCTTACCCTTCGGCAGGCTCTCGACAAGCGGATTAACCCGTGATTTGCCTGTTGGGAATGAAGCCCTATTTAGCCCGGTACGAGCCAAAAAACCACGTCGTTCGTATGCAAACCACGTCGTTCATGCAGTAAGTACGTCGTTCATGCAGTCGTTGGGCTTGGGTAAATAAAAAGTGATTATTTCGGGGGGTGAATCAACTGCCCACCGGCAAACCACCGGCTACCCTAATCTCTTTTTGCTGTATGCACCCTTCCTCTACTGACTTTCGGCCTGTGCCGACCAACCGCCTGTTACCCGTTGGCACTCCCCTGTTTTTACGGATTTTCGTCTGGCTCTGTTTGGTGCTGGCAAGCCTGACCGCGCCCGCCCTCGTACAGGCCCAAACCGTACAGAGTTTCACCTACACGGGTGCGCCCGAAAGCTACACCGTCCCGGCGGGCGTGACCTCCCTGAACGTAGTGGCAAAGGGCGCGGCTGGCGGCACTATTCCCGTTGGCGATTTCGATCAAAACGGTCAACCCGCTCCCGGTGGCGGTTATAATAGTAGTGGCAACCGCCAGCCGGGTGGCAATGGGGGTAATGGTGGCTTGGTAACAGTTACGTTGTCGGTTATGCCGGGGCAGATTCTTTCTATTTATGTCGGCGGCAGCAATGGCTACAATGGCGGTGGTGCCGGTGGTAGTAGTGGTTCGGGAGGAAAGACAGGTGGTGGCGCAACCGACATTCGGACTGGCGGCATCACCCTCGACGACCGGGTGCTGGTAGCCGGTGGTGGTGGTGGTGCGGGAGATGGTACTAATGGTGGTAGTGGGGGCAATTTGTACGGCGAGGATGCGCCAGATGGCTCTGGCAAAGGCGGTTCGCCAACGGCTGGTGGAGCGGGTAATTCCAATACAGGGGTTCTTGACGGAGAGAAGGGGATTGGCAGTAATTCCACTTCTGGCGGTGGCGGGGGCGGTGGCTACTACGGGGGTAGCGGGGGGGAAGGTGGTGGCGGGGGTAGTTCCTATCCTGACCCCAACAATCCACCCGTCGGCATCGCCAACGTTGACCTCTTACGAGGCACAAACAGTGGCGATGGTAGTTTAACCATCAGCTACACCACACCAGCAGCGGCCCCCGCCCGGCTGTATGTAAATGTGGCCCAAACCACCAATCCCGGCAACGGGCTAACGTGGGCAACGGCCTTCCCTACCATAGAACAAGCCACAACCTACGCCAACAATACGGCCCTGACGGAAATCTTCGTGGCAAAGGGCCTTTACACCCCAGCCGCCACGCTGAGTATGCTCAACAACGTGGGCATCTACGGCGGCTTTGACGGAACCGAAATGGCCTTGAGTGGCCGGACGCTGACTTATCCCCTCGGTACGACCATTTCGGGCGGAGGGACGATTCAGGTCTTTAACAACAGTGGCCTGAACAACACCGCCGTTCTCGATGGGTTTGTCATCACCGGCGGCAACATCAACGGTGACCCGAGTACGGATACCGGCAAAGGGGGCGGTATTCTCAACACCAACAGTAGTCCCAAATTCGTCAACCTGCTCATCACCAATAATTACGCGCTCAAGGGCGGGGGGATGTATAATAAAGGTGAGTATGGCACTATTGCTTCTCCGGTATTAATCAATGTACGCTTCGTGAGCAATTCGAGTACCGAAGGGGGCGGTCTGCAAAACAACGGGGCCTTCGGCGGCAACAGCAGTCCAACGCTGGTAAACGTGAGTTTCACGGGCAACACCTCGTCGGGCAACACCTCGTCGGGCAACGGCGGGGCGATCTTCAACCAGGCCTACAGCGGCACGGCTGGCGTAACGCTGACGAACGTGAGTTTTTCGGCCAACACGGCCAGCGGCACGGGCGGAGCCATCTACAACTTCTTTGCCGGTGCCACCGCCAGCCTGACCAATGGCGTTGTGTTCGGCAGCGGCAGTGGGGCGTTGACCAGCGGAAGCGGAGGTGCCAACCCGGTGGTGACGTATTCGCTGCTGGAAACTAAGATCAACGGGGGCAGCTACACCGACGGAGGCAACAACCTAACCACCAAATTCTCGCCGTTCGTGTCGGCCAGTAATCTGTCTCTTAACAACTGCTCACCGGCCATCAACGTGGGCGACAACAACGCCTACACTACCGCCAATGGCCCATCCACCGATTTGGCCGGCCAACCCCGTCTGTTTAACAACACCATCGACATGGGGGCTTACGAGTTTCAAAGCATACCCGTTCCGGGTCCGTCACGGGTTTACGTGAACGCGTCGGCTATGGGAGCCAATACGGGTCTTTCGTGGACTGACGCGTTTACCGACCTGCAATCGGCTCTGAATTACTTCTGCCCCAACAACCTAACTGAAATCTGGGTAGCGGGTGGCACTTACAAACCCACCCCCACCACTGACCTCAGCATCAGCTTTACGATGCTGCCGGGCGTAGCGATTTACGGTGGTTTTGCGGGCGGTGAAACGCTCCTAAGCCAGCGACCGGCCACAAACCCCGTAACGGGCCAGCCCTCCAGCACCACCCTGAGTGGCGATATTGATAATGATGGTACACTATCGGGTAACAGCGACCGAATTATTTTCAATGAGAACCTGACCAGCAGTGCTGTCCTGGACGGCTTTGTGATTACGGGCGGTAATCCAGATAAATCCGGGGGCGGTATGTATAACGGCAATAGCAATCCTACCCTGAACAACTGTCTCTTTATTGGCAATGCGGGCGGTGCCATGACGAATAACACCAACAGCAACCCCACCCTGACCAACTGCTCATTTGCCAATAACCCGAACGGAGCCATGAGCAACTCGGGCAGTAGCCCGGTGCTGACCAACTGCTCGTTTCTGAGTAATACGGCTAACGCGGGCGGGGCGATAGCCAACAGCTTTTCAAACCCAACGCTGATCAACTGCGCCTTTCAGGGCAATTTGGGTGACCGGGGCGGGGCAATAAGCAACGATGGTGGCTGTCTTCCGACACTGACCAACTGCTCATTTCAGGGTAATGTGGCGAACAATGGCAGTGTGATGATCTCTAACACCGGCGACAGGGCAACACTGACCAATTGCGTGCTGTTTAACAATGGCAGCAATACATTTTCTCAGGATTACCCTACGGTCAGCAATAGCTTACTCGATGTATCGGTCAACAATTACACCGATGGCGGCAACAACAAAACCACCGCCGTCTCTCCCTTCGTGAGTGCCACTGATTTGCGACTCAGCGGTTGCAACCCGGCCCTCAACGCGGGCGACAACACGGCTTACAGTGCGGCAGGTGGCCCGGCAACGGATTTGGCCGGGGCAACCCGGATTTTCAGCACAACCATTGATATGGGCGCGTATGAGTATCAGGCCGCACCGACGGTCGGCCCCTCGCGGCTGTATGTAAACGCCGGTGCGTCGGCTACGGGGCAAACCGGCTTAGACTGGAACCATGCCTTTACAGAACTGCAATCGGCCCTGAATTACTTCTGCCCCAACAATCTGACCGAAATCTGGGTAGCCAACGGGATGTATAAACCCACACTGACCACTGACCGCAGCATCAGCTTTGCCATGCTGCCAGGCGTAGCCATCTACGGCAGTTTTGCGGGCGGTGAAACCAGCCTTGCCAGCCGCGCACTAAGCCGTCCAAGTAGCACTACTCTTAGTGGCGATATTGGCACACCGGGCGATAACACCGATAATAGCTATCACGTTGTGACCAGTTCGGGCCTCAGTGCCGATGCCATACTGGACGGTTTTCTGATTACGGTCGGCAACGCCACCGGAACCAATGGCTATGACGGCACTGGCGGTGGGATGTTCAACCTAAGCAGCAACCCGACCATCCGTAACTGCACCTTTCAGGGCAATTCGGCAGTGTATAGTGGCGGTGGGATGTTTAATGTAAGTAGCAATCCAGCACTCACCAACTGCGCCTTTCAGGGCAATTCGGGTGACCGGGGCGGGGCAATAGCCAACAACTCGTCCAGCCCAACGCTGACCAACTGTTCGTTTCAGGGTAATTCGTCAACAAGTGACGGGGGGGCGATATACATTGAGTTTGGTAGTCTGACGCTGACCAACTGTTCGTTTCAGGGTAATTCGTCAACAAATGACGGGGGGGCGATATATAGCTTCATTAGTCCGGGTGCCAGCCCTCCAACCCTTACCAACTGCGTCTTGTTTGATAATGGTGGCAGCAAGGCACTTTCCGTCAGGGAAGTTATGAGTCCCAATACTCCCCTGATAAACGCTACTTACAGCCTGTTCGATGCGACGGTAACAGGCTACACCGCCGATGCCACTAACAAAACAACCACTGTTTCGCCCTTCGTAAGTGCCACCGATTTGCGGCCCAGTAGCTGTTCTCCCGCCATCAACGCGGGCGACAACACGGCTTACAGTGCGGCAGGTGGCCCGGCAACGGATTTAGCCGGGGCAACCCGGATTTTCAGTACAACCATTGACATGGGCGCGTATGAGTATCAGGGCACAGGCAATCTACCCACTACCATTACGGCGCAACCTGTAGCCTCGTCGGTGGTGTGCGCGGGGGTAAATGTCGCGGCCAGCATAAGCGTAACAGGGGCAACTACCAGCACTACTTACCAGTGGTATAACGGTACTACACCCGTCACGAGTCAGACAACGGCTACGCTGTCGCTGCCTTCGGCCCAAACCGCCAATGCCGGGAGCTACTCGGTGGTGGTCACGAGTGCCTGCAACAGCGTCACCAGTACGGTATTTAGCCTGACGGTGAACGCCCTGCCAATGGTGAACGTGAGTCCTACCGGCACCACCATCTGCACCGGCACCAGTACTACCCTGACGGCTAATGGCGGCACCAGCTACACCTGGACGGGCGGGCAGAGTACTTCGGCTATCTCGGTTAGCCTGGCCGGAACGTATTCAGTCACGGCTACGGTGTCGGGCTGTTCGGGAGTTGCCAGCGCAACGGTCACGGCCCGGTCATCGGTGTCGGTCACCGCCATCACGCCCGCATCGCTTACCATCTGCGAAGAACAACCCCTGAGTCTCACCGCTACCGTTACGGGCGGGGCCAGTTACAGCCTGACGGTCAGCCTGTTCAACGGCCCAACCCGTGTAGTCTCCCAAACGGTGGTCGTAGCGGCAAACCAGAGTACGGCCAGTATCAGCATCCCGCAGACCGGAACCCTCACCTCGGCAACAATCGTGGCGGTGGCTACCAGCGCGGGCGGCTGCTCAACCACGTTTGTCGGGCCGGTGATTACCATCCGGCTTATCACCTTTGCCGGGCCACCCACGCTCAACAGCACCGTGTATTCGCCCGGACAAACCGCCGTCGTGCGTTATTCAGCCGCCCAGTGTGCCTTTAAGCCCGGTGCGCCCTACACGGTAGAGTTGCTCAGTGCGGCCACCAACTACACCATTGCCCAGGTGCTAACGCCGGTTTCGGCCAGTGCCACCAGCCTGAGCGTAGTGATTCCGGCCAGCATCGCCCCCGGCACCTACAAACTCCAGGTGGTCTATGGCGACCCGGTGTACAGCCCGGTCTCGGTCACGTTTGTAGTCAACAGCCTGACGCTGACCATCACGGCTAGCAGCACGGTGATCTGCGTGGGTCAGCCGGTGAGCCTGACGGCTTCGGGTTGTGGCACGGGCAGCACCTATCGCTGGAGTACGGGGCAGATGGGGCCAGTCATTACTTACACGCCGATGAGTACGAGTTTGGTGAGTGTGACCTGCATCACGGGTGGGCCGCGCATCGGTGCGCCGGATGCGTTTGATGAGCCAACCATCGACGGTGCTGACGCATCACCGGGCAATGCTTCGCCGGGTGCGGGTGGGGCTGCCGAAGCCGACAAACCCTCGGCGATTCTCTTCCGGCCCGCCCGCGACCCGCGTGGCTCCTGGCGCGAATGACAGGCCACAGTAGGGCGGGTGGAAACCCGCTCTGACAGAAAACTAAAGGGCGGGTTTCTACCTGCCTTAACAACAGACAATGAGGGGCGGGTTTCCACCCGCCCGACCCGATACTCCTCAACCAAAAACAGTGCATAAAGTGAGGTTGCTAAACCCCCGGTGGTCTCCGCCGGGGGTTTGTTTTTAATTCGTGTAGCGCGTCATGCCGATTAAATCCGGGGGAATCGGCAAGGGGTTCCAGTAGGTATGAATCGCCAGGGCCGCGCCGAGGGCCGTTGCCTGCGCCACCGATGCCGCCCAGACTTCCAGCGTCGGAAAGGCTTTTGCCAGCAAGCGCATATACACCGGATTATGACTGAACCCACCATCCACAAAAACCCGGCTCACGGGCGTTGCCGCCGACTCGTTGCCCCGCAGCACCAGCGCAGTTGACACCACCTGCTGGGCCATAATATCGAGCATCAACTGATGATAGGCCAGGTCGTATGTGGCAAACGCTGACAGGTCACGATCACCAAACCGCGACGAGTGCAGCAATTGGGCCGGTTGCATGGCGGGGGCGGGCGTTCCGGGTGTGGTCTCGGCCCCGGTCAGCTCATGAATCAGGGCCGGGTTGTAGGGTACGGTTTTGTAGGTATCAGTCGGCACGGCAAAGTGCGCGGCCAACCGCTGGGTTTGTTGTTCGTGGTCATTACCGGCAAACAACCGGCTGGCTTTCACGGTGTTGCCCCGATACTGCATGAAACACAGGCAATCGTACTGCAACTCTTCGGCAGTGAGCGGCTGGGTCGTGAACGGATTCAGGCTGATGCACCACGTCCCGGTCGAGATCAGCACAAACGGCGAAGCGTCGCCCCGCGTGGACTCGCCCGGCTCATCAAACGACACTAAATACGGGATCAGAGCCGCCGACGAATCGTGCAGACCAATACCCACCGGCATCAACCTGCCCGACGCATTTACGTCGGGCGAAGTGTCACCCGACGTAAATGCGTCGGGCAAAAGCATTTCAGTGAGAATCCCGTTCAGGGGCTGGTCGGCGGGGTGAATATGGCCGAACAGTCGCACCAGATCTTCCTGCACAACCCAGTTGTGGTATCGGTTTCCGGTAAAATCCCAGAGCATGGTATGGCAGCCGATGCTGGTCAGGTCAGAGACGTAGTGGCGCGTGAGCCAGTAACTCAGGTACTGCGGCAGGTGCAGCGAATGCCAGATACGCCGGAACAGATCGGGTTTGTCATGCTTGATTCGGTACAGCATCAAGCCCGAATTCAGACTGTCCAATGCGGGCGAAGCCGTTTGCAGCGATAACGTATATTCAGGACCGTATTGCCCGTAAAACTGCTGCCGAAGCCAGGCCGGAAACGGCTTGAGGTAATTGTAGAGATACCCAACCGGCATACCATCGGCCCCGATATGCACTAAACTGGCTCCATACGCGCTGAAATTCACGGCCCGCACCGAGAAATCGGGCAGTTGCGAAATGTGCCGCAACGTGTTTGTGAGCCAGGCTGTCAGTGCGGTTATGTCTTCGCAGGGGTCGCCATCGTCGTCCACCGTTTCGGGCAGGCACACCGACTGCTGCCAAACGATGTCGTAGTGTTCAGAAAACAGAAAGACCTTTTTGTTGGTCTTGCCCACGTCGAAAATGGCGATGACGTTCATGATGTATGATGGTTGATGTATGATATACGACGTATTGTGTGTAATATACTATATATCATACATCATATATAATACGTCATACATCACAGTCCGGTTGCCATTGTTTTGGCTCCGCGTTGCCCGATAAGCTGCTGACGGATAGCCAGTTGCCGGAACAGACCGAGCGGGTCGAGCGCACCGCCCGCCCGCAGCCGGGCCTCGGCCACCAACGGGCGCACATCGGTACGGAACACGTCCTGCAACAACTCCTGCGCCCGCACCACGTCGTTTTGTTCGCGGGCTTCTTCGAGGGCAATACGGTCAACGAGCAACGCCTGAGCGTAGGCAATCAGGATGGCCTCAACAGATTGGAGGAGGTCTTCGAGCGGGTCTTTCACGTTGTGGCTGGCATCAATCATCCAGCCGAGGTCGGTGGCGTGGTTCATCCCGCGAGCGTCCATCCCGTCAATCAACTCGTTGAAAATCAAGAACAGTTGATACGGTTTAATGCTGCCCGCCGTCAGGTCGTCGTCGCCGTATTTGGAGTCATTGAAGTGAAACCCGCCGAGTTTGCCCTCGTGCAGCAGGATTGCCACAATCTGCTCAATGTTGGCATTAGGCAGGTGGTGGCCGAGGTCAACGAGGGTGTAGGCTTTGGGGCCTAACTTGCTGGCATACAGGTAACTGCTACCCCAGTCGCCAACGGTCATCGAATAAAAATTGGGTTCGTAGGCTTTGTATTCCACAAACAGTTTCCAGGAATCGGGCAGGGCGGCATAAATCTCGTGCAGACTGTCGAGCGTTCGGGCAAAGGCGTTGCGGAAGTTAAGCTGGCCCGGAAAACACGACCCGTCAGCCAGCCACACCGTGAGCGCGTCGGAACCCAACGCCATCCCGTGCCGGATAACCTCGATGTTGTGGTCAATGGCCTGCCGCCGAACGGCCCCGTCGGTGTGTTGCAGCGACCCGAATTTGTAGGTTTCCGGGGGCAGGCCACCCGGTTGCGCGGGCTGATCCTGAAACGTATTGGAGTTCACCGCATCAAAGCGCAGCCCAAGCCCGGCAGCCTGTTGCCGGATAGCGGCCACGTCGGTCGGGATGTCCCAAGGGATGTGCAGCGAGATGGCCCCCGACGAGCGGTTCAGGGCGTGGAGCAGCCCCACATCATCGAGTTTTTCGGTCAGGCTGCGGGGTTCGCCCCCACCCGCGAACCGCCCGAACCGGGTGCCGCCCGTGCCTAAAGCCCAGCTCGGAATGGCGATCTGGAACTCGATCAGTTTCTGGATAACGGGTTCAGCCTGTTCGATATAATCTGTCCAGGGCGATAGTTTGCGCCGGTGCGCGGCTGCGCGGCTGGCGTTGTGGTCGGTGATTTGGTTCGGGTTCATGGGATATGGGTATGTTTGCTACCGCACAAACGCCATTGCCACGCCCCCGTCCACGTTCAGAACGTTGCCGGTGGACTTGTTCAATAATCCACCCACAAAGGCAAAACAAGCGTTGGCAATGTCGGCGGGCAGAATGGTCTCACCCAGCAGGGTGCGTTTGGCGTAAAAAGCGGGCAGTTCGGCAACGGTGATGCCGTAGGCTTTGGCGCGACCCTCGGCCCAGCCCCCGGCCCAGATATTGGAGTCAGCAATCACCGCGTCGGGGTTCACCACGTTGACCCGGATATGGTCGGGGCCAAGTTCGGCGGCATTCAGGCGGCTCAGGTGCAGTTGGGCGGCTTTGGCCGAGCCATACCCGGCGTTGTTCGGCCCGGCCACGAGCGCGTTTTTGCTGACGATGTTGATAATATCGCCACCGAACGCCTGTTTCCGCAGCACCGCCACCGCCGATTGCGTGACCATAAACTGACCCTTTACCAGGATGTCATACAGCCGGTCCCACTCTTCGATGGTATGATCGGCAATGGCCCGCGAGATGCTGATACCCGCGTTATTGACCACGATGTCAACCCCGCCGAAGGCTAAACAAGCCGCGTCGAACGCCTGATTGATACTGTCGGGGTCGGTCACGTTGAGGGTTGTTGTTGCCACCGCATCTTTGCCGAACAGCCCGATAAACTCGGTTTTCGCGTCCGCCAGCCGGTCGGGGTCAATGTCGTTCAGCATCACGCAAGCTCCCTCCTGAGCAAACCGTTTGGCAATGGCCTTGCCAATGCCACCCGCGCTGCCGGTGATGAGCGCGACCTTGCCCGACAGCGGTTTGGGTTTTGGCATCCGTTGCAGTTTGGCTTCTTCGAGCAGCCAGTATTCGATGTTGAAGGCTTCCTGCCGGGGCAGGGCCGTGTATTCAGAGATTGCCTCGGCCCCGCGCATCACGTTGATGGCGTTGATGTAAAACTCAGCCGCCACCCGCGCCGTTTGCTTGTCTTTGGCGAAGGTGAACATCCCCACGCCCGGCCACAGAATCACCACCGGGTTGGGGTCTCGCATGGGGGGACTATCCGGGTGTTTGCAGGTTTCGTAGTAGGCCCGGTACATCTCCCGGTATTCCTCAAAATCGGGCAGTAGCCACTGCATAACCTCGTCGCGGTTAGCGGGAGTGAGGTCAATGACCGCCGGTAAGTCCAGAACCAGCGGACTGATTTTTGTCCGCAGGAAGTGGTCAGGGCAACTCGTCCCCATCGGCGCGAGCCGCTCCAAATCGGTCGAGCTGATAAATTCCAGCACCCGTGCATCGTCGGTAAAATGGCCGATCTTATGTTGCTCGCTGCTGCAAAGCCCCCGCAAAATCGGGGCGAGTTCGGCGGCCTGACTGCGCCGGTGGCCGGGTTCTTCAACGCTTCGCACGGCACCACCAAAAACGGGCCGGAATGCCGTATCACTTGCCTTGCCGTGCGACGGACCGCCGTAGTTTTCTTCCAAATAGTCCGCGCAGCGTTCCACCACCTCTAAGGTGTTCATATAACTCTCGTAGGCCGTGTCGCCCCAGGTAAACAGCCCGTGCGAGCCGAGCATAATGCCCCGGAGCGACACGCCCCGGTCGGCGGCTTCGGTGAGGCAGGCCCGCAGTTGCAGGCCGAGGTCAAAGCCGGGGCGTTGCCAGCCGACCCACCCAATCTGCCCGTTAAAGAGTTCGTCGGTGATGCGTTGGCCGTCTTTGGCGGCAGCAATGGCAATGGCCGCGTCGGGGTGCAGGTGGTCAATGTGGGCAAAGGGCAAAAACCCGTGCAGGGCGGTGTCAATAGACGGAGCCTTAGAATCCAGGTCGTAAATGCAGTGGTTAAACAACGCCACCATTTCGTCTTCAAACTCAAGCCCCCGGTAGCGGTTTTCGAGTGCCAGCAACCGATCCATATAGAGCGCGGCCAGCCCGCTGCGTTTGAGCGTACCGATGTCTCCGCCGGAGCCTTTGATCCACATCACGGGCGTTGGCTGGCCGGTGAGCGGGTCGGGAGCCGGGGCTTTGCAGGACGTGTTACCCCCGCCGTAGTTGGTGAGCCGGAGGTCGGCACCGAGCAAATTGGAGCGGTATAGCAACAGGGCCACCTCGCGGTCGGGCTGGGGCAGCGCGTCAAATTCGGCACCAGATAACTGGGCAGCTTTGGCATCGTCCCATAGATAACTGACGTGCCGAAAAGAGGTGATTGAAGGAGTCATACGGGGAAGAGATCAGGTAAATCAATCAGGGTTTAGGATTGGGGTAGCCTGCGGGGTTGTTTATGACAAAGGTAGTGGCGTGTTTGATGGGCCTATCCTACACGTTCCTACCCAAGACAGTAGCCGTTGGGTGTACCTTGCACCGGCAACAAAAACCGCGCTGTTTATGCTCCAGTCCATCACGGTCAATACCTACTCCCGAACGCCCAAATATCAGCAGATTTACAACTCCATCGTGGCCGGTATCGAAAATAAAGACATCGTACCGGGCGATAAACTCCCCTCGATCCGGGAAATATGCGATGAATTTGATGTAGCCAAACGAACCGTCGAAAAAGCCTACGATCTGCTGCGCGAAAACGGGATTATCGATGCCACCAAAGGCAAAGGCTACTACATCAACCACACGAGTCTGGGCCGGAATCTGAAAATATTCCTGCTGTTCAACAAATTAAGTACCCACAAAAAAATGATTTACGATGCCTTTGTGCAGGCGTTGGGGTCGCACACGGCCATTGATTTTTTTGTGTATAACAACGACTACCGGCTCTTTAAAGAGCTGATTCAGAAGCAGAACCGCAACTACACGCACTACGTGATTATCGCTCATTTTATTGATGGCGACGAGAAGACCTACGAAATCCTGAACACGCTGCCGAAACATAAACTGATTCTGTTGGATAAACTGCCCGACGGTATCACCGGCAACTACGGAGCCGTGTATCAGAACTTCGGCAAAGACCTCTACCAAACCCTGACCGAAGCCTTGCCCCTGCTCAACAAATACGCCACGCTCAATATCCTGTTCCCGTTTCATAACTACCACCCCAAAGCCATTCTGACCGGGTTTTACAAATTTTGCCATGAATACCAGTTTGCCGCCCGCGTTGTAGCTGACATTGGGCAGGAAGCTATCCAGCCCCAAAACGCCTACATCAACCTCGTCGAAGAAGACTTAGTGGCCTTAATCAAACGCATCAAAGACACGGCCTATACAATCGGTGAGGAAGTCGGGATTTTGTCGTACAACGAAACCCCGTTGAAGGAACTGCTGCTGGATGGTATTACCGTAATGTCAACCGATTTTGCCCAGATGGGCCGTACAGCCGCCCGGTTAGTGCAGGAAAACAGCATCGAACACGTCGAAAACCCGTTTCGGATCATCGTCCGCAAATCGCTGTGAGCCGGTTTGTGGGTAGCCGTTCACACATCCGGTAAATAAAACACCCTGTTGGGACAGTATTTGCCCCCGTTCGTCCTGACGGGCTTGGCCTGCCCTTGGATTTACATCACCTTTAAGGCACTAAATCCAACAATAACATAAACTCTTTACGGCCATGATTACGACTACTGAACTCCTGCTCAAAAGCGGCAGCAAAACCACCCACATCCCCCTCGAAGCCATTGTGCAGGTGGTTGGTACAGGCAATTACAGTCAGTTCTGGCTCCGAGACGGTCGCCGGATCCTGAGTGCTTACACCCTGAAAGTGTATCAGCGACTCCTGCCCGATCATTTTCTGCGGATTCACCGGGCGTGTTTAGTCAACAGCCGGTGCATTGTGGGCCGGGTCGGGCAGTATGAATTGATATTGACCGATGGTAGCCAGGTGGAGATTGCCCGGCGTAAAGCTGACACGTTTCGCCAGCAGTTTGCCGCTTTGCAAAATAATGGCCTGGCCGGATAACGTTGTAGCGCGGGTGGAAACCCGCGTTTATGGAAAATCGCGGGTTTCCACCCGCGCTACGGTCGCTACTGATACCCCCGCGCCTGCAGGGCAAACAGTTCGGCGTAGCGACCGTTGAGGGCCAGCAGTTCTTCGTGCGAGCCGATTTCCAACGCCTGCCCGTTTTCGAGAACTAAGATCCGGTCGGCCATTCGAACGGTGCTGAATCGGTGCGAAATCAAGACCGCGCTCTTGCCCTGGGTCAGTTCGGCAAAGCGTTGAAAGACCTCAAATTCAGCGCGGGCATCGAGGGCGGCAGTGGGTTCGTCTAAAATAATCAGTTGGGCATCACGCATATAGGCCCGCGCCAGAGCTACTTTCTGCCACTCGCCCCCGGAGAGTTCAACGCCTTTGTTGAAACTCTTGCCGAGTTGCTGCCCGTAGCCGCCCGGCAGTTTGGCAATCACGGTGTCGGCCAAACTGCGCCGGGCCGAGGTCTCCACGCGGGGCTGATTGCCGCGCTCGTCAATATCACCGATGGCGATGTTGATACCGACCGACATTTTGAACCGGACGTAATCCTGAAAAATCACGCCGACGTTGCGCCGGAGGTCGGTCAGGTCATACTCGCGGAGGTCGCGGCCATCGAGCAGAATCCGGCCTTCGGCGGGGTCATAAAGCCGGGCTAAGAGTTTGACGAGGGTGGTTTTTCCCGCGCCGTTCTCGCCGACGAGGGCTAATTTTTCGCCCGGTTCGAGCGTGAACGACAGGTTTCTGATGGCCCAGCGTTCGGAGTTGATGTATTTGAAACCAACTTTTTCAAACGTGAATCCCTGCTGAATCCGGGTCGGGAAAGGCAGCGGTTTATCGGGTGAGTCAATGTTGGGTTTGATAGCAAAAAAGTCGAACAAATCCTGCAAATACAACGCTTCCTGGGTTAAACTGCTGAACTGCAACAGAATACCTTCGAGCGAGGCCCGCACCTGCCGAAACGAACCGGCCAGAAACGTGAGGTCGCCAATGGAAATCTGCCCGGCAATGGCGCGGCTCACAATCCAGACGTAGGCTCCGTAATAACCTGCCGTGCCGAGGGCCGTGAGCAGCGTTCCCCACCCGGCGCGGGAGACCGACAGGGCGCGGTTTTTGACAAAATATTGCCACGACAAATCACGAAAGCGGCTGATGAGGAAGTCAGACAGGCCAAAGATTTTGACTTCTTTGGCCGTTTCGTCGCTCGCACCCACGTAGCGCAGGTAGTCGAGTTCGCGCCGTTCGGGAGTCCAACTTCTTGACAGTGAATAACTTTGCCGGTTAAAATAATTATCGCCGATGAACGAGGGCGTAACGGCAATCAGAATCAACAGCAGCAGCCAGGGGTTATACACAGCCAGACCAGCGGCCAGAAACGCCACCGAAATCACCTCCTGCACCTGCCCGAACACCTGCGAGAGCAGCACCGTCCGGCCCGTTGTCTGCCGCCGGGCGCGTTCGAGTTTATCGTAGAAGGTAGCATCTTCAAACTGTTCGAGGTCAAGCAAAGCCGCGTGTTCCATGAGTTTGATAGAGACTGAATTAGACAATCTATCGCCCAACAGTCCGTCAATGAGCGACGTGACGCGGCCCAGTGCGGTGGAGCCAATCGCCAGGCCAAACTCGGCCAGTACTAATGTCCAGAGATAGGTGGTGTTGGTATCGTGTTGAGCGGCCAGCCGGATCACCTCGTCAATCAGGAGCTTACCAATATACAGCGACGTGGCCGGCACAGCCGCCCGAATAAGCCGCACGAGGGCATTACCGACAAACAAACCGGGCGCGGTGTCAAAGGCAATCTTAAAAAACGCCGGGAGGTTGCCGAGGGCCGCAAAACGGTCTCGCCATGACGTTGGGGGCGTTTCGGGCGGGGTATTTCCGGGGGGTAACGATGCGGTGCGAGGCAGTGATGGCCCGGCAGAAGCGGGCGGTATATTGGTCGGTATTGCCATAGTTTATTGACAACACCGGGCGGGTTTTGGTTCGTTGGTAACCCCTACCCTACCACCCCAATACCCTCCGCGTCAGCCGTGCGCCCGTGTCGTCGTGCAGCGTCACGAACAAATCGGGCGTGGGCCAGTCTGCCACCGAAACCAGCCAACGGCCCGGATTTTGCCGCGTAATCCGGGCCGGAACAGCACGTCCGGCGGCATCGGTAAACGAGACAGACACAATCATGCGGCTGTGCTGAACCGTAAACTGCCCGTCCTGGGCGGGGTTCGGGAAGAGGACGAACGGCTCCGGGCCGGGGTCGGTGGCTAACACCGTTGGCTGTATCACGGTTGGTGGCGTTGGCTTGGTGCCTGCCGTGACGCAGGTTTGCGCGTTTACAACCGTGCGAAGCTGGTTCATCCGGGCGTAGAGGTTATCGCCGGGGCAGTCGGTGGCGCAGGTGCCGTCGCGGTGGGCCGAGATGGTTACCAGCGTTTTGCCCGACGACGCATGAAATGCCGAACCGAGCGGTTGGGTGATGTTTTCTTTGTTGAGTTTCCAGCCCGTCAGGGCGGCTAAGGCGGTCAGGGCGGCATCGGGCGGCTGGGCGGTCATGTAGCCACCAAGCAGACAAATACCCATCGTGCCGGCGTTTGTGCCGCAAAAGTGCGCGCCCTGCACATTGTCGCCATCCATCATGCCCTGCCCGTCGCGGCCTTCAAAAACGGTTCCATCCTGGGCAATCAGAAAATTATAACCGATGTCGTTCCAGCCGTTGCTTTGGGTGTGATAGACGTAAATACTCCTGACCACATTCACATAGTCGGTAGTCGTGTTTGAGCCTTCGGCGTGATGCACGATCACGAACCGAACGCCGGTGGCAACGGGCCTTTCTTTGGGTGGGTTTAGCCCGATTCGCCAGGTGCCAACGGGTATCACCGGGGGTTTGCCGCAGTCGTCGGCCAGGGTGCGCCATTGCCGGGCGGTGGTGTTCAGGGCAATCGGTTTGGCATAAACCAGCCTTAGCCTGACCACCTCACCAGGCCTGAAATCAAGCAGTGTGATGGTTGTGGTTGGGCGCACAAACACGACCAATGCCGAGGTAAGCCCGTCGGCGTGGGTATCCCGGCGCAACAATGTCGTGTCTGCATCAGCCACAATACGCCCCTGCAAGCCGGTAGTGGCGGTCGGCCCCGGCACGTCGTCAATGGCGATGGCCGTTGCCGGGGCCGCGAGCGTTATGGATGTTACGGGGCTGGCAATGCTCACCGATTCAGTAAAAGCGTAGCTGTCAGCACGTTGGGCATGGGACAAAAATCCACAAACCAACAGTAAAAGACAACCCGTTGTGCCGCGATTTATGGTACGATTCTTCATAGTTTGGTCATGGCCTAAACGGATGATTACTTATGTTTACCTTCATACCGTCTGAAACAGAATCCAATTTATGAACAAGAACTCATTTACCTATCGGTTCGAGCAGTTTGCCGGTGCTGTCAGCCGCTTCACGGGTTCGTCAACGGCGTTTTTGCTGGCCCTGTCGGTCATTATCGTCTGGGTTGTTACCGGCCCGATTTTCGAGTACTCCAACACCTGGCAATTAGTTATCAACACCGGCACCACCATCATCACGTTTCTGATGGTGTTTCTCATCCAAAAAGCCCAGAATAAGGATTCGCTCGCCATTCAGATCAAGTTAGACGAGTTGATCGCGGCTACCGATGCGGCCAGTAATCACGTATTGGTTGTAGAAGACCTGACCGAGGCCGAACTCCGAACCTTGCGGGAATATTTTTGCCGTTTAGCCGAATTAGCCGACGATGAACCCGTTACCGAAACCCGGACCCCCGCAGCAGCCGAGGCCCGGCACCGCGAGAAAGTAACCCGGCAAAAAGCCCGCAGAAGCATAAAGTGAAGAGTAGCGCAATGACGGACCACCGCGTTACTTTTCAAAACCCGACTTTGGCACTTTCGGGGCGTTCGCCGGAGACGGTTTGCTCTTCGAGGTTATAAATATCGGCCAGTGTCATGGCATCGGTCGTGCGGAAAGTCACGCCAAGATGAGTCAGCAGACGGTTGGCTTTGTCGGGGTGCAGTTTGCCAAACGCATAGTCAACCATGAGCCGCCCCTTGCGGAGCAACGCCCTGTCTAACATACTCTTGCTGGCGTTGAAGGTTGCAATCACCTGAATGTGCATACAGTCGGCCAGCAAACCATCGGTCAGGTTCAGGATGTTCGATACGCTGTTGGTATCGCCCCCGGCCTCGCGCGATTGCAGAATCCGCTCGGCATCTTCGATAATAAGGACCGACTCTTTGTTTTCGAGCAGAAACGGAATGATTTCGGGCGAGGTCAGGTAGTTGGTCATGTAGGGCGGCAGGATGAGCATGTCCTTCCTGACCAACGAACTCAGGTGCTTGATGTAGGTGGTTTTGCCGGTGCCGGGTTCGCCGTGCAGCAGAATCAGGCCCTTGCTCTTGGGCTGACCGAGCAGCGTTACGAGCCGTTCATGAACGGGCAAAAAATCGTCGTTGTATTGTAGTTCGAGGTCAATCTGCGGGGGTGTAATCTCCACGCGTTCGGTGTGCAGACCACCTAACCCACTCTGAATCAGGTAGATATTGGTCTGGTTTTCTTCATGCTCGAATTTAAGTTTGTCAATCCCGTCGAGGAGTTCGCGCATCCCGGCTTCGTTGCTGTACAGGCCGTGCATCCTGATAAAGGTCTCCCCCAGCATCTCCACCTTGAGGAGAATACCGCTGCTGTGCTGCACAATCTGCTCAACGGTGTACCAGCCCTTTTCGCCCATCCTGACCGACGAGTTGATGATGGCAAAACCCCGACTCAGCACCAATTCGCGGGCTGCGGGCATAAAATCATCGTTGAAATAAAGGTAGTTCGGATACGCGCCGAAGGTCTTCACAAAGTGCGGAGCCATCGGAAAATCGCGGTCGAGGTCATTAGAAATATACGGCGCATTGGCCGGGGCCGGATTAATCGTAGTACCGTTACCAGTCGGCAGGTACGGAAAAGCGGAGTTCAAACGTCGTCGGGAGCTTTTCAAAGCTAAAATTTTGTGGGGGTTGTAACGTCGCAAGGTACGAAAAAATGCAGTCTTGGCGGGTTTGGTTTATTCGAGCATATCGCCTAAAGCGGCCAGATACGCGCTATACCAATCGGCAGAGACGTTGGCGTAGCGGTGGTATTGCCCCCGCCACAGGTCGGTCAAGACGGGGGCAACGCGCCGAAGCCTGTTGTCAGGCAGTTGGCTCCGCAGGGTGTAGTGGGCCAATCGCTGCGCCAACTGATTCATACCGGGCGTATCAGCCAGCACACCCCGGCTAATGAGTAATTGCCGGATTCGGGTGAGTTGCTGCCGTTGCTCACGCAGGGGCGCGAGTTTCAGGGTGCGGTCGCGGATAAACCGGTCGCGGAGCCGCACCCGCGGGCCGGGTGGTTTTTCATGCACGCCCACTTGCTGCGTGGGGTGCGTGCGATACAGTTGGAGCGGCTCGTTCACGAACGAGATGGCCCCCAAACCGGCTCCCAGCAGCGACAGCCAGCCGTCATAAATATAGCCTGGCACGTCGTCAGGGATTGGTAGTAGGGTGGTCAGCAACGGTCGCCGGATCACCGTAGCGCAGCCCATCACGCGGTTGCCGTCGAGCAGCACGTCCATTGCCCGGCCTTCCTGCCAGCGTTGTTGCATGGCTTCGTCAAAATAAACCCGCGCCCAAAATCGCTCGCCGGTGGGTTGCAGGTTCTCGTCGGCAATGTCGGCATCGTTAAAGGCCACCTGCACCGCCGGATTCTGCTGCATGAACTCGGCCATCCGGCGCAGTTTTTGGGGTAGCCAGAAATCGTCCTGATCGCAGAGAAATACCAGCTCGCCGGTGCAGCGGCTCAGGGCCTGCCCGAAGTTTTTGTTGAAGCCTAACCGCACCGGGTTCTCGATTAGTTCGACCCGAAACGGCGCATCAGCGGTCAACTGGCGCAGCAAGGCACGGGTGTTGTCGGTGCTGCTGTCGTCGCAGATAATCACCTCGTCGGGCAGGCGTTCCTGTTGCAGCAAACTCTGCCACTGGGCCGACAGGTAGGCCGCGCCGTTGTAGGTGCAGAGCGCGATAGAAATATCAGATGTCATAGCCAAAGCGGGCGAAAACGGTGCGCCAGTAGTCGGTTTCATGAATATCCCAGGCGTGGCAGCCAAACGGCAGTTGGCCCTGATTGTAGGTGGTGATGGCGCGTTGGGGGTAAAACTCAACCGCAAAATGCAGGGCCGTGCGGAAGTCAGGCACCCGCAGATGCGGCCCGTATCGGTTTATTTCGATACCCCAAAATACGTCTTCGTTGTATTGATGGGTCTGATTTCGGGCATAAACCGCGAGTTTTCGGCGGGTTGCGCCGGTGGTCAGCACCGATAAAAAAGCCGGGATTCGCCGGAGCGACAGCCCGCCGTTGCCCACGCTGTTTTGGCCGATAATTTCGCGGGGGGTGATGCCATCCGGCTTTTTCAGGTCGAGCCAGGTAGCCAGTTGTTTTTTGGCGTTGAATACCAGTTCGTCGGCTCGGTTCCGAAAATCAACGTCGCGCAGCCAGGGTGCGCCCACGTAATCATACCCCCGGCGGCACCACTCGGCCAGATCATCGGCAAACACAAACGCATCTAACTGGTGAATGAGCATGAACTCAAATCCGGCAAAGGCCCGGTAAAATACCTCCGACAGCATGAGCCGGTTGTAGGCCTGAATGTCAGCAAAAAACGCGGCATCGAATCGCTGTACCTGCAAGGCCGGGAACTCCTGCATCAGCCCCGACACGTCTAACCCCGTCGGCGCGGCCAGAAACACCGGATACCGACCCAAAACCCGTACACATTGCGTCAGTGAAATACGCTCATAGTCGGTCAGGGTTGACTTATAAACCGGGATAACCACACAAACGGCAGGCGACTCGCTCATAACAAAGGCAAAGGTAACACCTCAGCGTTCGAGTAGGGTAATGAGCTTGTGGAGCGGCTTTTGCAGCAGTCGGCGGGTTTGTTGGTAGCGCACCGGCACATCGGGCTTGATGTAGGCGCACGGGTAGGCGCGGTAGGCTTCGTTGTGGTTTGCCAGGAGCCGTTCGCCATAGAGCCTGAACAACGGCCACGCATCGGGGCGTTGGCTAAAATCATAGCGGGTCTGGTATTTGGAAACCGATTCGGGCCGGGCCGGACTGTAGCCGCTGTAATGAAAAAACTGCAACGTATAACCCATATCGGTAGCAGTTTGGTTCACCTGCCAAACGCCATCGGCATCTTGCGAGAATCGCCGTTCGTGCAGGTTCCAGTAGGCCGCGTTGTAGCCCCGGTGGGTTTCGATATGGACGTTCCGGCAGTAGGCGGGCGCGAAATTCACCCAGTGCTGATCAACAAACAGGCCGGCGCAGAGGTCAATCCGGCATTCATACACGAGCCGTTCTTTCCACCAGACAACAAACTGCCGGGCTTCGGCGGTGCGCCGGGTGCCGATGAAACCGAGGTTAAAAATCCCGGTGTTGAGGTGGGTTTGGTCGTTCGGCAGCAGTTCGTCGGGGTTGGGTTCAACCGTGTGCGGGGTCAGCACGAGGCTGTGACGGTCAAGGTCGTTTTGTAGTTTGGTGAGCGGCTGAAACACGATGATGTCGGGGTCAAAATAAACGACCTGCGTGATGTCGGGGCGGGTTTCGTAGAAATAATCAATGAAAAACGGCTTTACGGCGGTGTTGAGTTCGGTGATGTCGTAGCGGTCACACATCGCGGCAAAGTCGGGAATCCCAATCCGGGCCACGTCGAGCATGGCGTAGTCCGGCACGAGTTCGGGCGGCAGGTTAGCCGCGTCAAGGTCATCAACCAACCCGATTATGTATTGCCAGTAGGGATTGGTGGCCCGCAATGAATCGCCAAGGGTGCGGGCCTGGGCTAAGTAATTAACGGAACAGATGGTAAAGGCAAGGGTCATTTTATCGAAACCGTTTTTTCAGTTCATTAATCGGCTTCTCGAAGAAGAACCACGAAGCCGAAGCCAGTACCAACAATAGGGCTAAACTAATAATCCGGTGCGCCCAGTAGCCGGGTTCGGGCAGGTGGGCAAAGCGGTTGATGATGCGGAGGAGCAACGGCATAAAAAAGCCCGGCACCAGCATATGGAACACGTAAATACCGTAGCTTATGCGGCCCACAAACTGCAACGCGCTGTTGTTCAGCACCGCACCTAACGGCCCGCCAAATCCCCGGCTCGCGCCCACCACAAACCACAGGGCCAGAATGGAAATGATGAGCCGCTGAAACAGCACCACCGCCAGCGAGTCGCCGGGCTGGAGCAGCAAAAAGCCAAACAAAAACACGCTCACCAATGCCCGGCGGTTAAGCTGACTGATAAACCGGGGAATCTCGTCGGGGTCTTCGGTAACGGTGTAGGCCCAGAGTGCGCCTAACCCGAAGGCATCTACGTTGGCCGGGGTCAGCACACCGTCAAGGTCGCCGGTGAAATAGCCATAAAGCCGCGCCATCACGCCAACGGCAATCAGCCCGGCAATGGCCCATTTCAGAAAAGGCCGGGGAGTCAGGAAAAGCACCCAGGGCCACACTACATACAGTTGCTCTTCAACGGCCAGCGTCCAGAACGGCGAGAGCAGGTCGGCCCAGTTGCCGGTTTGGTGCAGCAAGATGTTGTAGCCGTAGAGATAATAATACGCCGGAAACGTGCGGATGTCTGATTGCAGCGTTGGGCTGATGCGCTGCATCTGCGGCAAAAACACCAGCACGGCTGTAATAACGAGGTAATAGAGCGGGAAAATCCGTAAGGCCCGGCGCACAAAAAAATTGCGGTAGGTGCCGCCCATCGTAGCCTTGTCTTCGTCAATCCGGTTGCGGCTTTCGAGCAGAATCCGCGAGATCAGAAAGCCGCTGATGACAAAGAACACCATTACGCCAATGGTGCCGTTAGGCAACCAGTTGATGCCTTCGCCGGTTGGGAACCAGTGGTAAATCACCACGAGCAGCACCGCAATCGTGCGGAGAGAATCGAGTTGGGGCATGAAGCCGACAGGGGCAGCGGGTACGGTTTTCAAGACAACAAATTCATCAACACTCCCACGCTTTGCTCGGCGGGGTGGCGGGTCAGTACTTTTTGGCGGAGCCGGTTGCCGAGGGCTTCGCGGTGGGCGGGGTTGGCGGCAAGGGCAAGAATGGCATCGGTCATGGCGGCCAGATCTAAGTACGGCACCACTACCCCGCCATCGGTTTCAACAAGTTCGGGCGAGCCACCGGCCCCGGCAAAGCACACCACCGGCACCGCGCCCAAGCCCGCTTCCAGCACCACGAGCGGGTACGGGTCTTCGCGCGAGGTCAGGGCAAAGACAGAAAACCGGGTCGAATAGCGCAGCACGTCGGGCGTAGGTTCCACAAAATGCACCCGCTCGGTCAGGCCCGCCTTCTGCACATCGAGCCACAGATCATCCCGATACGGGCCGGGTGGCATCCCGACCCAAACGAAATGAATCGGTGTATTGGTCGTGGCCCGCGCCGTTACCAATTTCGCCAGCGTCACAAACAGATCGTTGCCTTTGCGCCATTCGGCGTTGCCACAACCACCGATAATCACGGCGTTTTCGGGGATACCAAGCGCGGGGAACGGATTGGGTTGCTGCCGGGCGAGGGCGATGTTTTGCTGCAACGCCGGGGTGTCAATCAGCGTGAACAGCGTGATCCGGGCGCGGTCAACGCCATGATTGTCAACGTAATAAGTGGCAGTAGCTTCCGAAACGGCGAGTACGTGATCGGTGCGCCGAAACAGGTTTGCCAGCGCGTCGGCATCGGCATACATCTTTACCGACATTGCCAGTTCATGCACAAACGTAATCACGCGCACACCATCGGGCAGGGCCAACTGCCCAAACCAGTAACTGCTGCTCACGGTGTTCACCAGCACCACGTCCACATCGTCTAACCCAAGCATCTGATTGATCGCCTGTTGCCGCCGGTCGGCTTTACGCTGCCGGGCCTGCTCCCACCGGCCCAGCTTTGCCAGCACCTTGTCGGCCACCGGGTTAATGATATAGGGGTCGTCGGCGGGCCAGATCGTGACGGGAGCCAGTGCTTCATACTCAGCCAGCAACGGCCCGCCCGCGCCCAGCAGCAACCGCATCTGCACCGTTGGCTGCTGTTTCAGCAGGCGCATCAGTTGCAGCAGCACGAGTTGCGCCCCGGCGCGGTTGGCATCATGGCCGATGAGGAGGAGATTCATCTAATACATTTCATAACTCACTTTGGGCAGCTTTTTGGCGGGGTTGCCCACATACACGCCCCATTCTTCGGTATCTTTGGTGATGGCAGCCGCCATGCCGACGAGCGTTCCCTGCGCCAGGGTCATGTAGTCGCGGATGGTGGCGTTGACCCCGAAAAAGCAATACGGTTCCACCACGCAATGCCCCGACAATACGACGTGCGAGGTAAAAAATACGTGGTCTTTGATTTGGCCGTGATGCCCGATATGATTGCCGCTCCACATCACCACGTTGTTGCCGATGGTGGTAAACGGTTGCAGCGTGTTGTCTTCCAGAATGAAGCAATTGTCGCCGATAGGATTGCCAAACATGGTCAGTTTAGAACTCACGTAGGAAATCAGGGTGTAGCCTTTGGCTTTGGCCTCGTTATAAATCCGTTCGCGGTTGCGGTTCATGTTGCGGCCCGTCATGGGCGCGAAAAACTGAAATTCGGCGGGCGGAAACAGCGTTTCGACATCTTCGAAAGCTACCACCGGCAAGCCCCGGAACTCGGTGGCGGTCAGGTACTCGCGGCTGACGGTGAAGGCCACAACGTCGTGGTCAGAGTCGTGAGTGAGGTAGAAATGGGCGAGTTCGGCGGTATCGAGAACGCCAAAAATGACGATTTTAGCCATAAAATTCAGGTTGTATTTCGTGGTTTATACAGATGGCTATGCCGTTCGTAGCTGGCGGGAAATCAAGGCTGGAAATTCTGCGCCTGATGAATAATACGCTGAATCAGAATAATGTCTCGATCAAGCAATTCGTACATAATTCGATAATTCCCTTCGAGCAGTTCACGATAGTGGTCAAGTCCGATTTCGGGAATTTTACGACCCATCAACGGAAACGCACTGAGTTGACCCGTGCGTTGATATATTTTTTGGACAAACTCCCTCGCATAGCGTTCCGAAAACTCGCCGATGTAAGCAGCTATTTCTTCTAAAGCCAGCGTTGCCGACGTTGTCCAGATTACTTGAGCCATTTTTCAAGTCGCTTGCCAACTTCATCATGCGTAAAGTACTGACCGTCAAGGTACTGACGACGACCTTCTTCAAAACTTTGCAGCAAAATCAATCGCTCCACTACATCATCTAAAGAAACTTCTTCTGGAAGTTCATTTACTACTTGTAAAATCATTTCTTTTGTCATGGCATTAATGGTTTTACCGAAGATACGGCTTCTGGGCATCAAATCAACTCAAAATCATTCAGCATGAGCCGCACGGTTAGCACGTCGTTATTCATCAGCACGTCTAAAATAGAGAGCCAGGGAACAAACTCGCCCTTGTTGCCCGTCTGCGGGTATTCGCGTTTGGTAGCCTGGATAAAACTCAGTTTCATGCCCAAATCAGCAAAATTCTGTTTGTCGTATAACGCCTGACCGCCAACGGGATTGATGTAGTGCGTGGTCCCCTCCCACCGACAAATGTCCAAAATTCGTTCCTGCGCTTTTAGGGCTTCGTTTTCATACAATGCTGACGATGGCACCAACGCGGTCGTAATATCGAGGTAGGCCGTGAGTTCGGTGAAACTGTGAAAGATATAATCAGCTACGGTCGGTGCGTCAAAATTCACGATTTTCTCCATCATCGGCATTACTGTTTCATAAAACGGGGCCTTGCGGTAACTCTGCCCAATGGTTTGCAGGAGTTTTCCGCGCCATTTCGGGTCGTCGGCGAGGGCAATATCGCAGATGCGTTTGTTCTGACTCGCGTCTTTCAGCGGCACGGTAAACATAAAGTCTTTGCCACCCACCAGAATCCGGTTGCGGTTCACCCAGCCGCGATTGATAAAGGCCACGTCGTCATAAAAGACAAACTTGTCCACCGTGTTCATCAACTGCACGTAGCCAATGTAGGGCAGAAAATAGGGCTGCATAATGGCGAGGGTCATTTTTAGTGGTTAGTGGTTAGTGGCAAGTGGTTAGTTCGCGTCAGCCCATTAACCACTTGCCACTGACCACTATTTTAGCTTTCTAAGGTAATAATCTTCTCCCCGCACCACAACGCCTTCGGTCATGGTGGTATCAGTGCCAAGCCGGAGGTCACCGGGCTTGGGGCTGATCACGTTTTTCGAGAAAAACAGGTAATCGGCTGCTTTCGGAATCGGCTGAACTCCGCGCTCAAATGGGTTAATGGCAATGAGCCGACGCGACAAATGCGGGCCATACAGCGGGTACTCGTAATCGTCGTTGATGGTGCCGAGGGCAACGGTGGCATTTTCGGGAACGAGTTGGTCGAACCGCCGATACGCCCGGTAGGTGTCGGGCCGCCCAATGGTCATCATCCTGATCCGATCAGCTTCAAATGCCGAAGGATACGCCGTGCCGTTTGGCCCGCGCCAGGCAAATGGCAACGCCCGCGTGTTGAGAAACACCGTCATCAGGGCCGACGTGCAGCCCAGAATTACCACGAGACCGACGTAGGTTTTCCAGACGACACGCCCCGACCGAACGCGGCCCGGAAGCATCACGCTAACCCAATGATTACCAAACAACAACGCCAGTAATGGCGCACCCAACAGGCCGGTTTCGATAAAATAACGCCCCTTAAACGGATCGTAGGGTGCCGAGAATGAGAGCGCGGCAAAATGCAGCACCAGAGCCAACGCCAATGTCAGCAACGGCCCCGACCGCAACAGAAACACCAGCAACAGCACGGCAAACGGCAGCATCAGCCCGAAACCGAAGATACCCCAGTACGGATTGGCGTTGTAGAAAATGAACCGCCGGTCGAACGAAAACGGCTGAATCGAGAACTCCGTGACTTCATCAAGCCGCAGATTCAGTTTGTCTTCCAGCACCACCAACGGCGTTCTGATGGCCTTGTTAATGGCAACGCCGGTTTCTGTGCTGCGGATACCGTCGAGGTTGGCGTGGTCGTAGCCGTAGCGGATGAAGTTTCGGGTTCCCTGTATAAGCAGGTTTTTGAACGAGCCAGCTCGCTCCACCGACTGATGTTTTAGCGCGGTTGGCGGGCCAATCGGATGGCCGAAGATTTCGATATTTTTCAGGTAGCCCGTCGGGAACGTCCACAAACACATTGCCACCGTAATGGCCGCGCCGAGTTTCCAAATTCGCGTAAACGTCGTTTTCAGGCTGTATGACCAAAACACCGTATAAACCATGACCACAAAAACGGATGGTAGCAGCAGCGCAAACGTGATTTTATGCCCAAAGGCCAGCCCAAACGCCATGCCCGCCAGCCAGAGATACCGATTGTCTTTGGTTTCGTGAAACGTGAACAGCATATACAGCAACACGCTCAGGTAGGCCGTCAGCACAATATCGGTTTCGGTGGTGATGGCCTGCATCAGCACATCGGGCAGCAGGGCATAAACCAACGCGCAGAAAAAAGCTGCCGACAAAACCCCTTTTGTGATGCGCTGCACAATACCAAACACGGCCACAATCGCCGTCCAGTAGCTCAGGTGATGAATGAGTTTAAAGGCGTTCTCGAAGCGGCCCGTGATCAGGTAGCTGTAAATCTGGATGGTACAGACGCTTTTGGGATAGGTATCCATGTTCCAGTTGGTGCCGCCGAAGTGCCGCATCGAACCGCGCTGGATGTATTGCACCACCCGGTTGAGGTGGCCCGTCATGCTGTCCCACTCGTTCGGCACCGTAAACAGCACCAGCAGCAGATTGGTAGTGGCCGTTATTGCCAGGGTCATCAGCATGGTGCCAAACACAAATTTCAGAAACGGCGACAGGCCCGAAAACCAGCGTCGGGCATCCCGCCGACGTTCCTGAACGAGTTGCCGGGCCGAGAAATAATCGGTCTCGACTGACAGGGCGTGGGGGTGCGGTTCCCC
This sequence comes from Cytophagales bacterium, assembly GCA_038230415.1. GTDB lineage: Bacteria > Bacteroidota > Bacteroidia > Cytophagales > Spirosomataceae > JBBRNH01. The sequence continues at coordinate 91,990 of JBBRNH010000007.1, forward strand.
GGTCTGCCCATCATGGCCCGGTGTGCTCACAAAGCGGGGTTCCGCCAATTTCCGCAAGGTCCAGCCCAGCACCGTAGTGGTCAGAAACACGGCCCCGGCCCAGGCCCAGACGTTAGCCGTCAGATACAATGCCGACAGCACAAAGCCGGTGAAAATAACGCTGCCCGTAAACAACAGAAAGCAAACCAGCAGCCACTCCGTCAGCGACCGACGGGCAATGTGCCGGGCTAAGTGGCTGATGTAGAAGCAGTGAAGAATGAAGAGTGAAAGATGGATAATAGTAAAGAATCCATCAAAGAACTCTAACCAGACTACGCCAATCATGCCAGTTCCACCAATCATCCTACCGCCTGATTTACGAGGTCACAAATCCGCGCTACGTCGGTTTCGGGCAGGGCCGGATGCAGCGGCAGACTCAACACCCGGAGCGCTATATCCTCAGAAACAGGGCAGTGCTGGGTTTGGGGCTGTGCTTTCTGCACGAAATCAAGGGTGTTCAGCGACGGGTAAAAATACCGGCGTGGCACAATGCCCTCGGCTTTCAGCGCGTCGGTCACGGCAAAAAGCGCGGCTTCAGATTCCAGCACCACCGGGTAATAGGCGTAGTTGTAGGCCATGCCGGGCGAGAGCGTTGGACGAGCTATTTTCGAGAAATCGAGCCGGGCATCATACCAGCCGAATACCTGTTTGCGGGCTTCGATAATGGCCGGTACTTTTGGCAACACGCACAACCCCATTGCCGCGTGAAACTCAGAGTTCTTGGCGTTGATACCAACGCTGAAATAATCGTCGTTGCGGTGGCCGAACGACCGATAGTTTTTCAGTTTCACGGCCATCGCATCGTCGTCGGTAACAATACAGCCGCCCTCAACAGTGTGAAAAACTTTGGTGGCGTGAAAACTACACGTACTCACATCGCCGTAACTCAGCACTGATTTGCCGTTGTAGGTTGCGCCAAAGGTGTGCGCTCCGTCGTAGATCACCTTCAGGTTGTGGCGGTCAGCAATGGCCCGAATCTGCTCGATCTGGCAGGCATTGCCATACACGTGGGTGGCTAAAATGGCCTCGGTATCGGGCGTAATCAGCCGCTCGATTTTATCGGCATCAATGCAAAAGTCAGTGGGGCGAATGTCGGCAAAAACGGGCGTACAGCCCTCCCAAAGCAGTACGTTGGTGGTGGCAACGTAAGAAAACGGGGTGGTAATAACTTCTTTGGTGATGTTGAGGGCTTTGAGTGCCATCTGCAAAACAACCGTGCCATTGGTGGTAAAGAGCAGGTGTTTTACGCCCAGAAAATCGCGCAGTTGGCCTTCGAGTTCGCGCAGCAGCGGGCCGTCGTTGGAGAGCCACGCCCGCTCCCAAACGCCTTCCAGCAGGCGGGTGTAGTCGGCTAAATCGGGCAGGTATGATTTGGTTACATTAATCATTTTTTGAGTGGCAAGTAATTCGTGACAAGTGATTAGTTGATACCTCGTGATTGACAGACAGACAAAACCCGCCATCACCCACTAACTAACTACTTGCCTCTTGCCACTGTTCACTACCCACTGACGAAAGTGTGAACGGAAACTGCGGGCGCACGTAGCCGGGCCACTTGCCGTACCAGGCCACCCCGTCGCGGTGGTCCTCGACCTCAAAGGTCAGGGCTTCTTCGAGCTGAAACAACGGCGTGGCGGTGTCTTTCACAATCATCATCGAGATCGTGTAGGAGCCATCGTTCAGGAAATAGCCGGGAATCACGCACTCGCCCGAAAATACGCCCTCACTGCACAGTTGAGACGACGTGCCGACGTTGAAAATACACTCGCCGGTCAGCGAATTCAGGTGCATCGAGAGGTTCAGGTTGGCGCGTTCCATCTGATTCCAGAACTCAAACCGCACCGTCATCGGCGTTCGCACGTCAATATGCGTGGTTCCGTCGGGGTATTCCGGCACGAGTTCAATGCGTTTCACGCGCACGAGGTCGTTGCCGGGGGCGGTTTTGGGGTCTGTCCACTCGCGCAGGAGCCGGGTTTTTGACACCTTGCTCAGATACGACTGAATCACCTGATTGGTTTCGCCCTGCTCGATGAGTTGGCCGCGCTCGAAATACAACGCCCGGTTGCAGAGCGACTGCACGGCGGTCAGGTTGTGGCTCACGAAAATAATGGTGCGCCCGCTCGCCGAATTATCCCGCATTTTACCGAGACTTTTCTTTTGAAATTCGGCATCGCCAACGGCCAGCACTTCATCCACAATCATAATTTCGGGGTCGAGGTGGGCCGAGATGGCAAAGCCTAACCGGACGTACATTCCTGATGAGTAGCGTTTTACGGGCGTGTCCAAGAATTTTTCGACCCCGGCAAAGGCCACAATCTCGTCGAACTGCCGCTTGATTTCGACGCGGCTCATGCCCAACAGTGAGCCGTTGAGGAAGATGTTCTCGCGGCCCGTCAGTTCGGGGTGAAACCCGGTGCCGACTTCGAGCAGGCTGGCAACGCGGCCTTTGATACGCACCGACCCGGTGGTGGGTTCGATGATCTTACTCAGAATTTTGAGCAGCGTTGACTTTCCCGCGCCGTTGTGGCCCACGATGCCCACGCGGTCGCCCTGTTCGATGCTGAAATTCACGTCGCGCAATGCCCAAAATTCTTCGCGGCTGAGGCCGTTGGAAGGCGTATTTTTTTTGCCACCAAAGAGCATCCGGGCGTTTTCGGCCAGCATATCGCGCAGCGTGGTGCCGCCCTTTCCCTTTTGATGGTCAATGACGTATTGCTTGGAAATATTTTCGGCAGTGATTACGGACATAGTTCATCAAATATCATCCACAAAGGTATTCTCCCGTTTGCGGAAAAAATACACCGACAGAATCAATGTTACCAGCACAACGGCAGCAGAAAGCACCACGCTGTTGGGATTAAAAAATGATTTCCCACCCAGCAGCGACCACCTAAACCCTTCGATGATACCCACTAACGGGTTCATGTTATAGATCGTAGCCAGTTCGATACCGTGCCAGGTTTGGCCCGCCACCAACCGGCTGCTGTATGCAATGGGGCAGATATAAAACCCGACCTGAATAATGAATGGTATCAGCTGGGCAATATCGCGAAACCGCACGTTGACCACCGCAAAAAACAGCCCGAACGCCAGCGCGGCCAGTAACGCCAGCAGCATAAAGGCGGGTAGCCAAAGAATGTGCCAGTCCGGTACAAACTGATACCAGACGGCAATAATCACGAACAGTCCCAGCGAGATCAGGAAGTCAATAAAACTCACCGCCACCGCGCTCAACGGCATAATGAGCCGGGGGAAATACACCTTTGTCACGAGGTTGGTGTTGGCCGTGATGCTCGAACTGATCTGGGTGAAGGCGTTGGCAAAAAACGTCCAGACCGTCAGTCCCGACACCACCATCAGCGGATACGGAATACCGGGGTCGGCGGGGAGTTTGGCAATAATGCTGAACACAAACACCATAATCAGCATCGTGGTCAGGGGCCGAATCAGGCTCCACGACGCGCCGAGGGCCGTTTGTTTGTACCGGATCGAGATGTCGCGCATCGAGAGGATGTACAACAACTCGCGGTTACGCCATAAATCGCGCCAGTAATGCCGTTCCGGGCGGTTGGCTTGTATCAGAACTTCGTGTTGTTTCATGTTACTCTTCCCGCATGACCGACAGGTAGGTTTCTCGCAGGAAAACAATCAATAAACTCAGAATCAGACCCAGCGCAATGCCGGCCTGCATGGCAATGGAGGTAATCACTTCTTTATAAAGCGGCAACTGCACCGGTTCGATAACGGTAAACAACGGCGATTCACGAATCAGCGACATCCGCATATTTTCTTCGCTCTGCACAGCCGCGTAGTATTGCTGCGTCAGGAAGGTTGATTTACGGGTCAGGTTGGCTTCGGTCAGCTTGCCCTCGGCAATCACCAACTGCTGATTTTGGTCCATGTACCGCGCCAGTCGGCTATCGTTGCCGGTCACCAACTGATACAGCGAATCCCGGCGAAATTTGAGCAATGTCAGCATTTCGAGACTCTTCTTGGTTTGCTTCTGCTTATAGTCTTCTTCGATGGTTTTGAGGTGGTTTTCTACGAAGGTTTTGGCTAAGGCTTCGTCTTCCATCCCCACTTTGAGTTCCATGAATGACGATTTGCGTTCGGGCTGCTCCACGCCGATTTCACCGGCTTTCATGCGGGCATAAATCTGCGACATCGCGATGTGCTCCTGTCTGGTAAAATCAACGGTCTTTTTTGGCCCATTGAAATAGAATAGCAGCAGTGAATCACTGTCTTCCCATTCTTTATCGCGGATACCACTGTGCCGAATGTAGTAGTTCGCCAGCAGGGTGTCTTTGCCGTTGATTTTCACGGTTTTCATCAGGGTTTTCTCCACAACGGGCCGCGACTTGGCGTAGATCATGAAGTTGTCGCCGGTGAAGATATTGGCATCCGGCGCGGCCCCACCCATGCCAAACGCGCTGGCTAAGGCACCAAAACCGCCCATGTTACCGGCAGCTCCTTCGCCCCCGCCGAGGTTAAACTTGATGGAAGCGGTATAAACCGGCTGCCGTTTCTGGGAGATGTCGATGATCTTACCGACGATGCCGCCAATGAGGGTAAAGGCCAGTACTAATTTCCAGTACCGCCGGAATACGTCTTTCAGGCCGAAGATGCGTAACAGCACTGATTTGGGCGAAATCTGATCGGGCGGAATAGGTCGGGTTACCATACCATTGGCGTTCAGGTTAGTTTTGTTTTCTGATGTGTTCATGGCTGCGTTATCTCTGTTTCAGTCACATTATATTATCGAACGGTACGGAAGGCGAGAATGCCCAGAATCAAGCTAAACAGCGAGCCAGTTATACCCGTAGCGGTCGAAATAATCTGCTGTGGCGTTAGTGGATTCGTCGTCTTTTTCGGCACAATAATTTCCGAACCCGGTTCTACACGGGGATAAACATTGAAGAAGCCAAATTTACGGGTGCGGTCAACCGAGCCGTTGGCATACACGATATACGCCTTGCGCCGTTGCGACCGGCTGGTGAATCCGCCGGCCTGCGACACATAATCCTGGAACGTTTGGTTCTGGCGGTATTTGACTGTGTTTGGCAGGAGCAGTTCGCCCTGAAGCCGCACCGTTTCTAACCGTTTCGGGATACGGAGCAGATCGCCCTCCTGCACCAGAATATCTTCTGATGAGCCGGGGTTTGCCAGAATCCGTTTCAGGCTGATGCCGATAGATTCCTTTTTTGCGGCTGACACCTCGTCAATCTGCACAACGCTATTCCGTGAATCATCGGCTAATTCAGTCACTGACCGTTGCCGCACCGCCAGTTCATCCTGACTGAGAACAACAGTCCGGATCAATGTAGCACCCTCTACGTAGGCAAACGGAGTCAGCCCACCGGCCTGCGCCACTAAGTCCGAAATTTTCAGGTCTTTGCGCGGAATTGGGTAGCCGCCCGGCAAAATCACCTCGCCCTCAACCTGCACGTAGGTCTGCACCCGGTAGTTGGGCGACCGGCGCACGATAACCTGGTCGAATGGTTGCAGCACAAACCGGCTGTTGCCATTTTTTACCGACAGATCACGGTCAATATCAAACTGAATCACCTCGGCAATCTGAGCGTTCACGGCTCTGGGGTCAATGTCGCGTTTCCGGCGTACCACCTCCACCTGAGCCGCTGCCGCTGATTCTTTCAGCCCGCCGGCCTGCAATATCAGGTCTTCGAGGGTCATGTTTGCCATGTAGCCCACGCCGTCTGACGGTTTATTGACCTCGCCCTGAATCGAAATACTGGCCGATTCGACCAGATCAAACCGCGACGACACAATCACCTGATCTTCGCGTTTGAGCGGCACGTCGGGGGCTTTTCCGGCCATCATATCGGCTAAGTTGACGGTGATATTTTCGATGGCAAGGTCGTCGCGGGTGCGGATGATCTGCACCCGGCCCGTGAAGGCATCCTCACGCAGGTTTTCGGCGGTGCGAATCAGGGTCAGCAGCGTAGCGTTCTGATCGAGCGAATACTGACCGGGCCGGTACACGGCTCCGTTGATGATGACGCGGTTCTGAAACCGATTGAGGAGTTGTTCTACGTCCACCGCATCACCGTCCTGCATCTCGAATGTGGCAAACTTATCTTTCGTTACATCTTCTACCACCCGTTCGCGGTCGTTGACGCGGGTTACTTTGATACGGCTTTTGTAGGCGTTGGCCGCAAAACCACCGGCGTAATACAGGAGTTTGTCGAGGTTTTCGCCGGGTAACAACTCAAAAATATTGTTCCGGCGTACGGTTCCGGTAATCTCTACGCGGTTCACAAAGGTTGGAATCCGAATCACATCGCCATCGCGCAGCCGAATGTCATTTTTTTGGACACCCGTCACCAAGTAATCATAGAGGTCGAGGGTAGCGATCACTTTGCCGCCCCGGATCACATTGATGCGCCGGAACGACCCCAGCACATCCGGGCCACCGGCGGCATAAATAGCGTTCATAACCGATGCCAGCGACGAGACCGGATAAGTGCCGGGTTTGAAAGCCTCGCCCAGCACCGATACCCGGATGGTTCGCAGGCCGCCGAGGGTGATTTCGAGGTAGGTATTTTTGGGACCATAGCTGCTATTGGTCAGCCCGACAAACTTGCTGGCAAGCCGGTTGGTGATCCGCGCCCGCGCCTGTTCCACGCTCAGGCCCAGTATAGATATGGGGCCGATGCCGGTGGTGCCGGTAAAATAAATGTTGCCTTCGGGCGTAACGGTCTGGCTGAAATCACCCGCCGAATTGCCATACATCGTGATATTCAGTACATCGCCCGGCCCCAGTTGGTAATTCTGCGGAGTCGGGATGTTGGTGTTCGGCACAAAAACGTTGGCGTAATTGGGGTTGTTGAAGATTTCGTGGCCGAAGAGTTTCTGGCGGATTTCTTCTTTCTCGCGCCGTCGGGCGGCTTGGTAGCCTTCTTCCAGCACTTCAGTCGTTGTTTTGGTTGCGTCGTTGATGTCTGCCGATTCGGAAGTAGGCGCGGTGGGTGCCGTTGTGGTTGTGGTTGCGTTCGTATTTCCCTGCCCCTGACCCGGGCCTTGTCCCTGCCCCCGGCCATTGGTGGTGGCGGGTGCCGTGGTGCCGGTGCGGCCATTGGTATTGCCGGGCGTGGTTTGCCCCGGCGTGGTGTTGGTACGGGGACCGGGCTGCGTACCCCGCGAACCGGGTTGGGTACCTCCCGGCAGCGCACCGCCCGGCAACGACTGACCGCCGGGGAGACCCGCCGGGGCCGACGGAGCCACCACCTGAGCCGAGGTTACTGAACCAAACAAACCTAAACCAGTGAGAAAGAATAAAGCGGCAGTTTGCCGAACGGGAATACCGATTTTGCCATGAAACTGACCGATTTTAGCAACGTAATAAGCCCGGAGATTTTGCATATTTTTTAGATGTAGGTGTACATCATTGGGTACCATCAGCCCGCTCATAAAGTGGTTTGGCAGGCCGTAGTTTGGCACCTTTATTGATTCAGAGGGCAAAGTAAACGAAGTTTTGCCGGATTCTAAACAGTTTTCTACCTACTAAATTATTTTACGGTCTGCCGGTGTCCGGTATAATTTTTCCAATTTTTGCCCATTCCGTTTCTGTACGTTATCAAACACGCCTGTACGCTAACCACCAATACATCACCGGGATCACCGTCTAAGAAACCAGCATCCCAACGCACATCCCGCCAATCACCGACAGAGCAAGCGGCTGCTGGAGTTCTGACCCCAACCCGCCACTGAACAACACCAACTTCCCGGCTGTCTATGCCAAAATCGAACGGGACAAACGGGCCTTTTTTGTCGGCACAAAAAACGGCATGACTGCTCCGGGGCGACACCGAGATCAGGCTGTGTAACGGAATGGCTTGGGATTGGCGTTACGGTCGTAAATTCACCCGGCCCGGTTTTGCGGCTCAATGCCCGTTATTTCGTAATTTAGCCCCATACATGGCAGAGATCAAACAAAACAGTACGAATTACACAGAAGACAGCATCCGGTCGCTCGACTGGCGCGAACACATACGGCTCCGGCCCGGTATGTACATCGGTAAACTCGGTGATGGCGCAGCCGCCGACGATGGTATCTACGTCCTGATCAAAGAAGTGATGGACAACTGCATTGACGAACACGTGATGAGCTTCGGCAAAACCATCGAGGTTCGGGTGTCGGATCATCGGGTTGACATCCGCGACTACGGGCGGGGTATTCCCCTCGGCAAAGTGGTGGAGGTGGTTTCCAAAATCAACACCGGCGGCAAATACGATTCGAGCGTGTTTCAGAAAGCGGTCGGCCTCAACGGAGTCGGCACCAAAGCGGTGAACGCCTTAGCCAGTTACTTTCGGGTGCAGGCCTACCGCGACGGACGCACGGTGTGGGCCGAGTTTGAACGCGGTGAACTCCGGCAGCAGGGCGACGAAACCACCACCGAACGCAACGGAACCCTGGTGGTTTTTGAACCCGACGACACGGTGTTCAAAAACTACCACTACATTCCGCAGTACCTCGAAAACATGGTCTGGAATTACTGCTACCTGAACGCCGGGTTGGTTATCAATTTCAACAAGCAGAAATACGTCTCGCAAAACGGCCTGCTCGATCTGTTGCAGAACAAGCACAAACACGACGACCTGCGCTACCCGATTATCCACCTCAAAGGCCCCGATCTCGAACTCGCCCTGTCGCACGGCAATCAGTATGGCGAAGAATATTATTCGTTCGTCAACGGCCAGAACACCACCCAGGGCGGCACCCACCTCACGGCCATGAAAGAAGCCCTGGTGGACACCGTCAGGAAACACTTCGACAAGCAATACGACACCACCGACATCCGGGCCAGCGTAATTGCCGCCATCAGTATCCGGGTGCAGGAACCCGTTTTCGAGAGTCAGACCAAAACCAAACTCGGCTCGTTTGCTATGGCCCCCGACCCGGCAAGCCCCACGGTGAACGCTTTTGTGAAAGATTTTTTCCGGGAACGCTTGGACAACTTCCTGCATATGAACCCAACGGTGCGCGATGCGATGAAGAAACGCATCGAGCAGTCGGAACGGGAACGCAAAGAACTGGCCGGGGTGAAAAAACTCGCCAACGAACGCGCCAAAAAAGCCAGTATGCACAACCGCAAACTGCGCGACTGCCGGATTCACCTGCCCGACCTGAAATCAGACGAGCGGCTCAACACCACGCTCTTTATCACCGAAGGCGATTCGGCCAGCGGCTCCATCACCAAGAGCCGCAACGTGCAGACGCAGGCCGTGTTTAGTCTGCGCGGAAAACCGCTCAACTGCTTCGGGCTGACCAAAAAAGTGGTCTATGAAAACGAGGAGTTCAACCTGCTGCAACACGCCTTAGACATCGAAGAAGGGCTGGACGCGTTGCGGTACAGCCGGATTGTGATTGCCACCGATGCTGATGTTGACGGGATGCACATCCGGCTGCTGATGCTCACGTTTTTTCTGCAATTCTTCCCCGATTTGGTCCGAAACGGGCATTTGTACATTCTCGAAACGCCCCTGTTCCGGGTCCGAAATCCCAAGAATCACAAGGAAACGGCGTACTGCTACTCGGAAGAAGAAAAACAGAAGGCGACCAACAAGCTCACCAAAGGCGGCAAAAAGGTCGAGATCACCCGGTTTAAGGGCTTGGGTGAGATTTCGCCCGATGAGTTTGGCCTGTTCATCGGCGACAGTATGCGCTTAGAGCCGGTGATTATGGAGAAAGATACGTCGGTGCCGAAGCTGCTCAGTTATTATATGGGCAAAAACACGCCCGACCGCCAGCGGTTTATCATTGATAACCTCCGGGTTGAGAAAGACATCGAGGACGTGGCGTTGGTGGTGTAGCAATGAGACGATATGACGAACCGGGCGGGCGCAGAATACCGGGATGGTCTGCACCCGCCCGGCACAGGCAAATGCGTACTTTTGGGCCATAAACACAATCTCTGATGGCCTGTTCAAGATTTTCCGCATCCTCAAAGCCATCAAACAACTCCCTATCGAACGAATTGCCTGAACGCTAACTCTCCTCATGGAAATTAAAGCCTTTACCGATTGCTCATTGGTCTACCTCGAAAAGACCTTTGGTCTTCAGCAACAGTTCGACGGCCCCGAACTGACCCGTTGGCTCTCGATGCCCATTGATCTGAGCGACCACGAACTGCGCGAATTACGCGACTTTCAGGAACCACTTACACTGAACATTCTCCACTGGAACGAGCAAGAATTAAGCCTGAATTTCATTGGCCCACTCTTCGCGTTGGTACGCTTCACGAGCCGACAGTTTAACCTGTTTGCCCAACGGCTTGTCCGGGCTAAGGTGGGAGACGTTGAACTCTACGGTAAGCCCGATGCGTTCATCGCCACTGGGTTTCGGGAGCCGGAAATTCCATTTTTTGCCTTTCACGAATTTAAACGCGACATCGAGCCATCGGGCCATCCGGCGGCTCAGGTGCTGGCAACCATGCTGGCCGGGCAAGCCCTCAACCAAACCCAACCAGATTCTAACACGGCTTCACCAGTGTATGGCTGCTACGTGAATGGCCGCGACTGGAACTTTATGACCCTGACCGGCCAGACTTACTGCATTAGTTCTGACTACTCGGCCCTGACCGATGATCTGCTCGACATCTTCCGTATCCTGAAAGCCCTCAAACAACTCGTTATCGAACGAACCACTCAATAGTATTGGCAAGTCTATTTCCTGATTTTTCCCGTACCTGGCCGGTCTTTTTCCGGTCAGGTACTTTTTTTGACTGATTTCCAACTATTCTGTACATTTCGCCATCAAGTACAACAAAACCTTTTAACAAACTGTTATGCCAAACTTTTTCACTCGTTTTGGCCGTTTGTTGTCAGCTTTAGTGCTGATAGGCTGGCAAAACCAGGGGCTGGCCCAGCAAACGCAGCCCCGCCCGTTAGACTGCCGCACCACCGACCTGACCGAGCCGCAACGCGACCAACTCGACAAGGCCGCTCAGTTTGCCTTTCAGATCAAAAAAGCGCAAAACAACAAAGCGTTTACCGGCATCACTTACGTGCCGATTCGCCCGCACATCATCCGGCAAGGCGATGGCACGGGCGGCATGACGCTGACCCGGATGAACCTCCTGATGGCACAGACCAACCGCCATTATCTCATCAACGGCAGTGGTATTCAATTCTATTTTGCCGGTGCATCGCCCCATTATATTGACAATACAGCTTTATACAACAGCTTTTCAGAAACTGACCTGCCCAACGCGAGCGACGCTACGGATGCCATGAATATGTATTTCATCTATTCGTTTGGCCCAAACAGCCTTTATGCCGGCTATGCCTACTACCCGGCCAATAACCTCGGTTCAACGCGCTCAGTCATTACTGATGCCAACGGCTCTGATGATTTCCTGGGTCGGTTTGTCATCGCTCATGAATTAGGCCATAACTTTAACTTAATACATACCTTCGGCAACAATAATACAGGCAATAGCACCGAGTTGGTAACGCGCGGAGCGGGGGCCAACTGCTCATCAACCGGCGATCTCCTCTGCGACACGCCCGCCGACCCCTACACATTTCCGGGTGGAGATACGCAGCTCAACAGTATGGGCTGTGTGGTTTATACGGGGAATGCCACCGATGCCAACGGCGATGCGTATAACCCGCAGACGGGCAACCAGATGTCTTATTACAACGATGGTACCCCGGCCTGTCTGCGGTTTTTCACCGCCGGGCAGTATGACCGGATGCAGGCCGGGCTGGCCCTTCGGCAAACACACACCGCCTATTCGCTGAACGCCCCCGCCACGCCCGTAACACCACCCACCAATCTGTTGCTGTCGCTGGCAGGCGGAGCGGTACAACTGACCTGGCAAGACAACGCCACCAACGAACTGGGCTATTTTGCGGAACGGGCTACCGCTGCCAATGGCCCGTTCGAGGCCGTTGGCGGTGTGCCGCCCAACAGCACTGCCTTCACTGACCAAACCGCCACGCCCGGCACAACGTATTTCTACCGGATTCGTCCGTCTAACACCACTACCGGCAACCTCAGCCCGGTGCAGACCATTACTACGCCCCAAGCCCCCTGCCTGCCTGCCTACACCATTGGTTGCTCAGACAACAATGGCCTGACCGGGCTGATCCTGAACGGTGATACCCTGAGCCGAAATTCCGGCTGCTCACTAATTGGTTATCAACAGTTTACACAACGCCAGACCGCCGTATTTTCCGGACAGACCTACTCGTTTACGGCTCAATTGGGGTCGGCAACGAGCAATGCCGGGCTGGCCATCTGGATTGATACCGACCGAAATGGCCGCTACGACACTGCCGAACGGCGGTTTCAGAGCGCACCAACCGTGACCGGACAGGTTATCAGCAGTTTTACCATCCCGGCGGGTATTTCGCCCGGCCCGGTGGGAATGCGGGTGATGACGGCTTCTGACCCGGTTGACATCGAGGCCTGCGGCAGTTTCCGGGGGGGCGAGGCCGAAGACTACACCCTGACTATTATCAGCAGTTGCCCAACGGCCACCAACCTCACGGCGGCCTTACGCAGCAGTGCCGGGGCGCAACTGACCTGGACCAACGCGGGAGACGGTCTGCATTATGATCTGCAATGGCGGGCAGTCGGTTCGGGAAGTTGGAATTATATCGATGATGTGCGTGTGCCAGCCTATAACCTCACCGGATTGCAGCCCGGCACGGCCTACGAATGGCAAATCCGCACCCGCTGCGCTCCCGTTAGCCAGACCGCGTTTACCACACCTGTTTCGTTTACCACGCTCACTACCTGCCCCGACCCAACCAATCTGCTCACGGCAATGCCCACCACCACCGGCATTCGGTTTAGCTGGACCGGCACCGGGCCGGGCATAACCTACGACCTGCACTATAAACCCCAAACCAATGCTAACTGGATTACGCTAACCGGCCTAATCAGCACGAATCTGACGGCAATACTGCCCAATCCGCAACCAACCGTTGTCTATAACTGGGCCGTGCGAACCAACTGCGGCACCACCGGCACCACCAACTGGGTCAACGGCCCCGATTTCGGGCTGTTCTGCCCCGAACCCACCAGCCTGACTGTTACCGGCGTTGATGCCAGTTCGGCCCAACTGCGCTGGCAGAATCCAGCGGCTAGTTCAGGAATCAGCGAGGTGCAGTGGCGGCCCGTCAGTTCATCAGCCTGGAACACGGTTTCGGGTATCGTGGGCAGCACGTATTCGCTGACGGGGCTGCAACCCGGCACGGTTTATAACTGGCAGGTCAGAAGCGTCTGTACCGCCGTCAGCTATTCGGAATACACCCCCACTGTGCCATTCACTACTGGCGGCTGCCGACCCGCCTTTTCTTCGGGGTGCAGCAATGGCAGTGGCACCGGACTGAATAGTTTCTCGCTCAACGGCACTGCCCTCAGCACTAATTCGGGTTGTTCGCCCAGCGGTTACAGCCAGTTTACCAACACAATCGCAACCGTTTCGCCGGGGCGGTCGTATAGTTTTGCCGGGACGCTACTCAACCAGACAACGCCCGCCGGGTTTAGCGTCTGGGCCGATGTGAACCGCAATGGCCTGTTTGACAGCAACGAGGTCGTGTTTGCACCTGGTCAACAAGTAACGGGTGCGTTTACGGGTGCCTTTGTGTTACCGGCTACGCTGACTTCCGGCCCGTTGGCGTTGCGGATTGTACTGATTGCCAATGGTTATCCCGGCAGCGCGAGTGCCTGCGGTAGTTTTTCGGCGGGAGAAGCCGAAGATTACTGGCTGGACGTTGTTCCGGCTACTGGCTGCGCCCTGCCCACGCTCACCCTGAGCGGCTCCACCACCATTGCATCGGGGCTGTCGGCTCCGCTTACGGTGTTGCTCACGGGTAACCAGCCTACGTCATTCACGATTGGCAACAACGGCACAGCACAGCAGATTATCCTGCCGGGCGGTTCTTTAGCCTACTATTATTTGCCCGCCAACCCCACCACCACCACCACTTATTTTCCCCTCAGCGTGAGCAACGCCTGCGGCACGGCAACGGCGAGCGGATCGGCGGTGATTACGGTGCAGAACTGCGACGCGCCCACCGGCCTGGCCGAAACCGAGCAGACCACCAACAGCGTTCGGCTTACCTGGCAGCCCCTCGCCGTTGCCACGAACTACACGGTTATTCACCGGCAGGTCGGTTCGCCAACGGCCACCACCACCACCGTAACCGGAACCAGTTCGTTGGCCCTGTATGGCCTGCTCTATGGTGGCGTATATGAGTGGCAGGTTAGCGCGAACTGCTCGTATTTATCGCCTGTTTCTTCACCAATCCGTTCATTTACAATGGGTTGTTCGGCTCCGTTTGGCCTAACCGAAGTGGTGACGGGGCTTACCAGCGTTCGGTTGCAGTGGACCTGGCCGACGGGCAACACGGTGGAGGTGCAGTATCGGTCGGCGGGGGTTTCGGCCTGGACAAGTACCACCCTATCGGGTGGTTATTCATACAACCTGAACGGCCTGGTAACGGGCGGAGTGTATGAGTGGCGGCTGCGCACGGTTTGCGCCGGCACTGCCGGGGATTACAGCACGGTTCGGACGTTCACGATCCCCTGCAATGCCCCCCAATTATATAGTGTGTCGAACATTACGGGGTCAACGGCACTGCTATCGTGGTACGCCAGTACGGGCGTACCGTATGATGTGCGATGGCGGGTAAAAAGCCAGAGCGAAGAGCCATACACGGTTATTCCGGGTATTATTGGCGGCCCATACACCGTTGCCAGTCTGACCGGATTAACAAACAACACAGCCTACGAGTGGCAGGTGAGAACGGTGTGTTCATCAACGGC
>JBBRNH010000008.1:0-101889 GCA_038230415.1 Cytophagales bacterium
AGCTGATTGATCCCATCGGCTTCTTTCACGCCCGGCTGCACCACCATATACCGTTCGTAGTAGATGATTTGGTCGAGTTTTTTGGTCGAAAGGCCCAGCAGGTAGCCGATTTTGTTCGGCAACGACCGGAAATACCAGATGTGCGCCACAGGAACCACCAGTTCGATGTGGCCCATGCGCTCCCGGCGAACCTTCTTCTCGGTTACTTCAACCCCGCAACGGTCACAGATAATGCCCTTGTAACGAATCCGTTTGTACTTACCGCAGTGACATTCCCAGTCTTTGACCGGCCCAAAGATGCGCTCGCAAAATAAGCCGCCCATTTCAGGTTTGTACGTCCGATAATTAATGGTCTCCGGCTGGGTTACTTCGCCGTAGGAACTCTCCAAAATAGACTCTGGCGATGCCAGGCTGATCGTCACGCTCTGAAAGTCGCTATTGAGTTTCTTGTTCTTTTTGAACGACATGAAGTTGGAGATTAAAAGTGAAGAAGTCAAAAGTCTCAAGTCAAAGGTCTCAAGTCAGTCCAATCACAGTGATGGAGATGACTTTTAACTTTTGACTTTTGACTTGAGACTTACTGAGACTTATTCTAACGTAATTTCAAGAGCCAGCCCACGCAATTCGTGGACAAGTACATTGAATGATTCGGGGATGTTCGGTTTGGGCATATTTTCGCCCTTCACGATGGCTTCGTAGGCTTTGGCCCGGCCCACCACGTCGTCGGATTTAACGGTCAGAATCTCTTGCAGGATGTGCGACGCGCCGAAAGCCTCCAACGCCCACACTTCCATTTCGCCAAATCGCTGACCACCAAACTGCGCCTTACCACCCAACGGCTGCTGCGTAATGAGTGAGTACGGCCCAATCGAACGGGCGTGCATCTTATCGTCAACCAAGTGGCCGAGTTTAAGCATATAGATGATACCCACCGTAATTTTCTGCTCGAAACGGTCGCCCGTCAGTCCGTTGTACAAATAGGTCCGGCCAAACGAAGGCAAGCCAGCCAAGTCGAGTTCATCGGCAACCTGCTGTTCGGTGGCTCCGTCAAAGATGGGTGTGGCATATTTTTTACCAAGTTTCTGCCCGGCCCAGGCCAGCACAGTCTCGTAAATCTGCCCCAAGTTCATCCGCGATGGCACACCAAGTGGGTTCAGCACGATGTTTACGGGCGTACCGTCCTCTAAGAACGGCATATCTTCTTCCCGCACAATCCGGGCAACAACCCCTTTGTTACCGTGCCGACCAGCCATTTTATCACCCACTTTCAGCTTGCGCTTTTTGGCGATATAGACCTTTGCCAACTTCACGATACCCGCCGGGAGTTCATCACCGACTTCCAGCGTAAACCGTTCGCGCTTAAACTTACCCGTTATCTCGCTCCGGCGGTGGTTATAACTCTTTACCAATTGCACCACCATCGCATTCGTTTTCGCATCGTCCGTCCAACCTTCCAAGTTAATATCACTCAGCAGGTTAACTTCTTCCGCAACCGAGTATTGGCTCTCGTCGCGATACGGGTTTTTATCTGGGAAAAGATTTTCTGTAATGTTTTTCCGGCTAAACTTCACTCCTTTGCTCACGATGTCGTCGCCGAATTTATGCTTGATGGTTTGGCTTGTTTTACCCTCCAGCAAATCGGTCAGTTTATCCAGCATCCGGGCGCGGAAGTCAACCAGTTCACGGCCATACTTCTTCATCAGCACCTTCACCTCATCTTTGTGCTTACCGCGCTCTTCTTTGGCGGGCCGCGCAAACAATTTGGTGTCAATCACCACGCCTTTCAGCGATGGCGGTGCTTTTTTCGAGGCATCTTTCACGTCACCGGCTTTGTCGCCAAAGATGGCGCGGAGCAGCTTTTCTTCCGGTGTCGGGTCGCTTTCTCCTTTCGGCGTAATTTTACCGATCAGGATATCGCCTTCTTTCACTTCGGTTCCAACCCGCACAATACCGTTCTCATCGAGGTTTCTGACGGTTTCTTCCGATACGTTCGGAATCTCCGAGGTCAGCTCTTCCTCTCCGCGCTTGGTGTCGCGCACTTCGAGTTCAAACTCTTCGATGTGAATCGAGGTGAAAATATCTTCCCGCGCTACCCGTTCCGAGATTACGATAGCATCCTCAAAATTGTATCCCTGCCAGGGCATGAACGCAACTTTCATGTTCCGGCCCAATGCCAGTTCACCCTGTTGGGTGGCGTACCCCTCGCTCAACACATCGCCTTTTTTCACCTTTTGGCCTTTCAACACGGTGGGCTTCATGTTTATACAAGTGTCCTGATTGGTTCGCCGGAACTTGATGAGCTTGTAGGTCTTCCGGTCATCGTCGAAACTAACCGCCAATTGGTCAGGGTCGAGGTCATATTTTACCACGATTTTCGTAGCATCCACAAACTCAACCACGCCATTATGTTCGGCTATAAACAAGGCCCGCGAGTCAACCGCAACCCGTGCTTCCAAGCCCGTTCCCACAATTGGGTTTTCGGGGCGCAGGAGTGGCACTGCCTGCCGCTGCATATTCGACCCCATCAGGGCGCGGTTAGCATCGTCGTGTTCCAGAAACGGGATCATCGAAGCGGCTACCGACACAATCTGATTCGGCGCAATATCCATATACGTCACGCTGCCCGGCTCGGCCATCGGGAAGTCACCTTCAAAACGGGCTTTCAGCTTCTCAACCGAGAAATTACCTTTCTTGTCAATCCCGGCGTTGGCCTGCGCGATGTAGTGGGAGTCTTCCTCTTCGGCGGTCAAATACATCACCGGCTTGTCAACCACTTTCCCGTTTTCGATGATCCGGTACGGCGTTTCGATGAAGCCCATACCGTTGATTTTGGCATAGACGCAGAGCGACGAAATCAACCCGATGTTTGGTCCTTCCGGCGTTTCAATCGTGCAAAGCCGCCCGTAGTGGGTGTAGTGAACGTCGCGTACCTCAAAACCGGCCCGTTCGCGGCTCAGACCGCCCGGCCCCAATGCCGATAACCGACGCTTGTGCGTCACCTCGGCAAGCGGGTTGGTCTGGTCCATAAACTGCGAGAGTTGGTTAGTGCCGAAGAACGAGTTGATCACCGACGACAGCGTCCGGGCATTAATAAGATCAACGGGTTTGAAATCCTCGTTGTCACGCACGTTCATCCGTTCCTTAATCGTCCGGGCCATCCGGGCCAATCCCACGCCAAACTGCGAATACAACTGCTCACCCACCGTCCGAACGCGCCGGTTACTGAGGTGGTCAATATCATCCACAACGGCTTTCGAGTTAATCAGCCCGATCAGGTATTTCACGATGCAGACAATGTCTTCCGTCGTGAGTACTTTCATCTCGTTGCTAATATCGAGACCTAATTTTTTGTTGATCCGATACCGGCCCACGTCGCCGAGATCATAGCGTTTATCGGAGAAAAACAGGCTCTGAATAATCTCCCGTGCGGTTTGTTCATCGGGCGCATCGGCGTTCCGTAGTTGCCGGTAGATTTGCTCAACGGCCTCTTTCTCTGAGTTCGAGCTATCTTTTTGCAGCGTGTTGTAGATGATATTGTAATCGGCCACGTTCATGTCCTCCTTGTGCAGGATGATTGACTTTTGGCCTGAATTGGTAATCGTATCGATGTCTTCAACGCGTACCATAAAGTCGCGTTCGAGCAACACCTCGTTGCGGCTGATTGAGACAACCTCGCCGGTGTCTTCATCAACGAAATCTTCCGTCCACGTTTTCAACACCCGCGCTGCCAGCCGACGACCAATCGCTTTTTTAAGATTGTTTGGCGTAGCGTTTACTTCTTCCGACAGCCCGAATAAGTCCAGAATATCTTTGTCAGAGCCAAAGCCAATTGCCCGCAAGAGCGTTGTAACCGGGAATTTCTTTTTCCGGTCAATGTAGGCGTACATTACGTTGTTCACGTCGGTCGAAAACTCAATCCACGAACCTTTGAACGGAATAATCCGCGCCGAGTATAGTTTGGTGCCGTTGGTGTGTTTGCTCATCGAGAAAAACACGCCCGGCGAACGGTGCAACTGCGACACAATCACCCGCTCAGCCCCATTGATGACAAACGAACCCTTCTCGGTCATGTACGGGATGTTTCCTAAGAAAACCTCCTGCTCAATAGTCTCAAAATCTTCGTTATCGGGGTCACTGTTCGAGAGCCGAAGTTTGGCTTTCAGCGGTACCGAATAGGTTAAGCCGCGATCAATAGACTCGTCAACCGAGTATTTAGGCGGGTCAACCGAGTAATCAATGAACTCCAGTTTGAAATTCTCGCGGGAGTCAGAGATGGGAAAGTTTTCCTGAAAAACCTTGAACAAGCCTTCCTGAGACCGATGGTCGGCAGGGGTATCAAGTTGAAAGAAGTCTCGGAAAGATTTTACCTGAATATCCAGAAAGTCAGGATACCCAATCACTGGCTGAATTGTCGCAAAAGATTTGCGCGTACTGATGTTTGCGTTTGTAGCCAAGATTGTGAACGTTTAATTGCGTAAGCGTCTCACGAAGAACTCATTACGAAGAAATGAGCGGGAGTTCTACACGTGGATAATCGGAACCTCAGACATCACCTGTCCAAGAGGGCGTAAGGGGCTAACGTGTAGCCATAAAGAAAAGTTTGTCTTTTCCAAGCATAAGAAAAAAATCCCCAAACAGGAAAAGACCTGACCGCTGGTCAGGTCTCCTCTGCCTGGAGTATCTGGCTGAGTAAGCCAGAATTACTTCATTTCAACTTCAGCACCGGCCTCTTCAAGTTGCTTCTTGAGGGCTTCTGCTTCGTCTTTTGTAACACCTTCCTTAACG
Source organism: Cytophagales bacterium (assembly GCA_038230415.1). Classification (GTDB taxonomy): domain Bacteria; phylum Bacteroidota; class Bacteroidia; order Cytophagales; family Spirosomataceae; genus JBBRNH01. The sequence continues at coordinate 4,786 of JBBRNH010000008.1, forward strand.
GGACGTGGTGAGTTGTCAACCAATTCTTTGGCTTCTTTCAGGCCTAAGCCCGTCAGGTCTTTCACTAATTTCACAACGGCGAGTTTGGCAGCACCCGGTGCTTTCAGGATCACATCGAATGATGTTTTCTCAACAACTGCCGGGGCAGCGTCGCCACCACCGCCACCACCGGCCACCATTACCGGAGCCGCAGCCGCCGGTTCGATACCGTACTCATCCTTGAGGATAGTTGCTAATTCGTTTACTTCTTTGACAGTCAGGTTAACTAACTGTTCGGCGAATGCTTTCAAATCTGCCATGTCTGTATGCGTAGTTTAATGTTAATGAGCCGGTTGGCCCGTTGATTTAAAATTAGTTTTGAGTCTCTTCGCGCTCCGAAAGCGTTTTGAGAATACCGGCCAGTTTATTGCCACCACCTTGCAGGGCAGAAATAACGTTTTTGGCTGGTGATTGCAGGAGGCCGATGATTTCGCCAACGAGTTCCTGCTTGCTCTTGAGCGTCAGCAGCGTATCAAGTTGGTCGGCACCGACGAATACGCTGTGGTCAATCGAGGCTCCCTTCAGTTGGAGTTTATCGTTGGTCTTACGAAATTCTTTGATTAGCTGCGCCGGTGCTTTCTGGTTTTCAGGATGAAACATCAACGCTGATTGCCCTTTCAGTACCGACTCGTTAAACGGCGTATAGTCTGTGTCAAGCGATTCGAGAGCTTTGCGGATGAGCTTGTTTTTCACCACTTTATACTCGATACCACGCTCAAAACACATCCGACGGAGTTGGTTGACCTCAGCAACAGACATACCACTGGCCTCCGCGATGTAGAAAAACGGATTCGCCCGGAACTTGCCGGTCAACTCCTCAATAAATTCACCTTTTTCTTCCCGTGTCATAATTATACGCCAGCTACCGTTCCTTTATCAACTGTCACACTCGGACTCATGGTGCTTGACAAGTGAATTGCCTTCACGTAGGTGCCTTTTGCCGATGACGGCTTCAGGCGCAACAACGTAGTTATCAACTCCTGTGCGTTTTGGGCCAGTTTTTCCGGCTCAAACGAAACTTTGCCAATACTGGTGTGAATGGCACCCTGCTTGTCAACCTTGAAGTCAATTTTGCCGGCTTTCACCTCCTGCACCGCCTTCCCCACTTCGGGAGTCACCGTACCCGATTTCGGGTTTGGCATCAGCCCGCGTGGTCCCAGAATACGACCTAATCGCCCCACCTTTGCCATCACACTCGGCATCGTGATAATTACGTCAATATCGGTCCAGCCCTGCTCAATCTTCGTGATGTATTCGTCCAGCCCAACATAATCGGCACCCGCATCTTTGGCTTCGGCTTCCTTATCGGGTGTGCAAAGCACGAGTACGCGAACCGTTTTGCCCGTACCATTTGGCAATGTGGCAACGCCCCGCACCATCTGATCGGCTTTGCGCGGATCAACGCCTAACCGAACATCAATGTCTACTGAAGCATCGAATTTCGTGTACGAAATGTCTTTCAAAAGAGTAACCGCCTGTTCCAGCGAGTATTCCTTTGTAGCATCGTATTTCGAGTTTACTTCTTTCTGTCTTTTTGTCAACTTCGCCATGTCTGTAATATGTTTAGGCCAATGGCTGGTTAATTCTCCCAGGGTGCTTTTCCTGCCACCGTGATTCCCATACTCCGTGCCGTACCGGCGATCATTTTCATGGCCGAGTCTATTGTGAACGCGTTCAGGTCAGGCATTTTGGTTTCGGCAATTACTTTCACCTGATCCCATGATACTGACCCTACTTTGTTCCGGTTTGGCTGGGCCGAACCGCCTTTCACTTTAGCCGCTTCCATGAGCATGATCGGTGCGGGTGGAGTTTTAATTACAAAGTCAAACGACTTATCTTTGTAATAGGTAATAACCACCGGCAACACCATACCCATCTTTTCCTGCGTCCGTCCGTTGAACTGCTTGCAGAATTCCATGATATTCAAACCCTTGGAACCCAACGCTGGCCCAATCGGCGGAGAGGGGTTAGCCTGCCCGCCTTTCACCTGGAGTTTGACGTAGCCAACTACTTCTTTTGCCATTTTCTTACTTTGTTGTGCCGGTCAGACCAGTGTTCGCAGAGGGAAGCTTCCGAACATAGATGACATTGGCGATGTACTTACTGTTACTGTACTTCTTTTTCTACTTGTGCGTAACTGAGTTCTACCGGAGTGCTCCGGCCAAATATCTTTACGACGACGTTCAATTTCTTTTTGTCGTCAAAAACTTCTTCAACATTACCAACGAAACCGCTGAAGGGACCGTCAATTACTTTCACCGACTCGTTCCGCAGGAAAGCAACGGTTGGTGTAGCGACCTGTGCGGTTTGTTCTTCAACTTTACCAAGTATACGGGTCACTTCTGACTGCCGCATCGGAACCGGGATTTTAGTGGTTGTTCCAGTTTGAGCATTACCCAAAAAACCAAGAACGCCCGGCATATTCAGGATCAGATCAAGGGCGCGGCTGTTTTTCAGGTCAGCGGAAATCAGGATATACCCAGAGAAAATCAGTTTCTCGCGAATCCGTTTCTTACCATTCCGCATTTCAATAATTTTCTCTATCGGAATGAGAACTTCGGGAATTATTTCCTCTAATTTTTGCCGAAGAATCTCGGCATCAATGTAGGATTTGATTTTCCGTTCCTGCCCCGAAACCGCCCGAACGACGTACCAGTTGAGACCAGCGTTTTCCATAAGTTGTGGTCATTTATCGCCGTTGTGCGGTCATTATTTGTCATTTATCATTTTCTTGTTCCAGCCAGACTATCAGTTGGCAACAAATGACTACTTGATGATGGCAACGCTAATGACCAATTGGTTAGAATGACTGATAAAAAGCGTTCAGCCCGTTCTCAAAAACGAAATCAATCAGGCCCACCACCAAGGCGAACAGAATTGATGCCACCAGCACGAGCGTCGAACTGGCCTGTAAGTCGTTGAATTTCGGCCAGGTAACATTATGCTGAAACTCATCCCACGAAGCCCGCAGGAAAGCGATTAGTTTATCCATCTGTGTAAGGGATTGGCACGGGTGGAGAGATTCGAACTCCCATCAGCGGTTTTGGAGACCGACATTCTACCCTTGAACTACACCCGTTTGTTATGTCCCGCCGAAACGGACTGCAAAAGTACCGCATTTATTCAAAAAACAAGTGCATTCCGAAGCCGAAATGCACTTGTTTTCAGAAACTTAGCTTAGTCGAGGATTTCAGTCACCTGACCGGCACCTACCGTGCGACCGCCTTCGCGGATGGCGAAACGAAGACCTTTCTCCATAGCGATCTTGTTAATCAGCAGCACCTCAACGGTGATGTTGTCGCCGGGCATTACCATTTCTACGGCAGCAGGCAGTGAAATTTCACCCGTTACGTCGGTCGTACGGAAGTAAAACTGTGGCCGGTATTTGTTAAAGAACGGCGTGTGACGGCCACCCTCTTCTTTTGATAACACATACACCTCAGCCTTGAACTTCTGGTGTGGTTTCACCGAACCCGGCTTGCAGATTACCATGCCCCGACGGATGTCGGTTTTTTCGATACCACGCAGGAGCAAACCTACGTTATCACCAGCCTCACCCCGGTCCAGGATTTTGCGGAACATTTCCACACCCGTCACAACAGACTTAAGGTTTTCGGCACCCATACCGAGAATTTCCACCTGCTCACCAGAGTTGATGATACCCCGCTCGATACGGCCCGTTGCCACTGTTCCCCGACCCGTGATCGAGAATACGTCTTCAACCGGCATCAGGAATGGCAATTCGGTTTGACGCGGAGGCAGTGGGATGAAATCATCCACGCTCTGCATCAGTTCTTCAATAGTTTTCACCCACTGCTCATCGCCATTTAGACCGCCGAGGGCCGAACCTTGAATAACCGGGATGTTGTCGCCATCGAAGTTGTAGAACGATAGCAACTCGCGGATTTCCATCTCAACGAGTTCGAGCAGTTCAGGATCGTCAACCATGTCCACTTTATTCATGAACACAACTAATTGAGGCACACCTACCTGACGGGCGAGCAGGATGTGCTCACGAGTCTGTGGCATTGGGCCATCCGTTGCAGCTACTACCAGGATAGCACCGTCCATCTGAGCGGCACCCGTTACCATGTTTTTCACATAGTCGGCGTGACCAGGGCAGTCAACGTGCGCGTAATGACGGTTTGCCGTAGAATATTCTACGTGCGATGTATTAATGGTAATACCGCGCTCCTTTTCTTCGGGAGCGTTGTCAATCGAGGAGAAATCCCGGATAGCGGCCAGACCCTTTCCGGCCAGCACTTTCGTAATGGCAGCCGTCAGCGTCGTTTTACCGTGGTCAACGTGACCAATCGTACCGATGTTTACGTGCGGTTTCGAGCGGTCAAAATTTTCTTTTGCCATGTTAAACGCTTGTTAAACTGTTATTGATTGTTTTGGATGAACTTGCAACTAACGAAGAAAGTGCCGGTAAAGGCACTTGTCCTATCAAGTCGTGAATAAATCAAAATGAAAGCAGTTACGCTGTTCATGCTGTTTACCCGGAAGCAACCCGTTTGCGTCAGTTGCTTTTCGACTCTGAGCCTTCTATCGGATTTGAACCGACGACCTCTTCCTTACCAAGGAAGTGCTCTACCACTGAGCTAAGAAGGCGTACACTTACTGAGCAGAAGACGGTTCTCGAAGCCGAACGCGACCGAACATACAGCTTGGATTACCATCACTCTACCTGTTGAGCAGAAGACGGGTCTCGAACCCGCAACCTATAGCTTGGAAGGCTATCGCTCTACCAATTGAGCTACTTCTGCGTACTGTAATTGGTGGGGAGTGGAGGATTCGAACCTCCGAAAGCATAAGCTAGCAGATTTACAGTCTGATCCATTTGGCCACTCTGGAAACTCCCCGATTTGTGCTGTAAAAGAACGGTTTCCAGACCGTTTTGGGTTTGGAGTTGCAAAAGTAGCGGGTTTTTGGTTGTTGTCAATGCGTTGCCAAAAAATAATTGTCGAATACCACACTTTACGCAATTACCCGGCCAAGTATGCGTACTTCTTCGACCTTTTGGCGCAGACCATGCAAATCGTCTCCCAAAACCGTAACGTGGCCCATTTTACGGAATGGTTTGGTGAGGGCTTTACCATATAAAAACGGAAAAACGCCCGGCATTGCCAGTAATTCGGCAAAACCCTCATAGCGGACGGGGCCGGTGAAACCCGGTTCGCCCAGAAGGTTGACCATTGCCGCCGGGCTGTGGATGGCCGTATCACCAAGCGGATAATTCAGGATGGCCCGCCAGTGCTGCTCAAACTGCGATGTGACGTTGGCACGAATAGTATGGTGGCCGCTGTTGTGCGGTCGCGGAGCCACTTCGTTAATCAATACCTGCGCCGGTTGCCCGTTTTCAGGCTTTGTCAGAAATAATTCAACGGCCAAAATGCCCACAATTCCGAAGGCTTCGGCGGTTTGCCGGGCGAGTGTTTGGGCCTGTTCATCAATCGTTTCTGAAATGTCGGCGGGGGCAAATAGGTATTCCACCAAATTATGCTCCGGGTGAAACACCATCTCGACCGTTGGGAAGGTCATTACCTCACCGCGTTCGTTACGGGCCACGATTACGGCCAGTTCTTTATCAAAATCAACGGCTTTTTCTAAAATTCCCGGTGCGTCGAAGGCGTTGACCAAATCAGTTTCGGTGGCGACGCGCTGCACACCGCGCCCGTCGTAACCGTCTCGGCCAAGTTTGTGGAAGGCCGGAAAAAAATCAGGATTTTGCGCGAAAACAGTGGCAACATCGGCGCGGCTTTCGGTCAGGATAAAATCGGATGTGGGCAGATTGTGCGTCCGATAAAACTGTTTTTGGAGCCGTTTATCCTGAATCAGTTTGATAACCAACGGCTGCGGAAATACCTGTTTCCCGGCGCGTTCGAGGGCTTCGAGGGCTTCGATGTTCACGCGCTCAATCTCAATCGTCAGCACGTCAACGGCCTGGCCGAACTGCCAAACCGTATCATAATCAGTGAGGGAACCTACCGTAAACTGAGCGCAAAGGTGGCGGCAAGGGGCCTGCGGGTCAGGGTCAAGAATATGAATGGTGAGGTTCCAGTCAATGGCGGCCTGCACCAACATCAGGCCGAGTTGCCCACCGCCCAGAATACCAATCGTTTTTACCACAGAATCTATTCGTAATAATACCCGAAGATGATGCCCATCTCGTCGTTGCTGGTTAGCCCAAACGTGACCACTTGGTTAGTGGTATTATTATAGGTAATTTCGGAGGTCAGGCCTTCGCCGGCGTTGAGTTTGATGGGGGTGGCAAAGGTAATCATGTCGGGGTTTTCCCAATCGGTGGAGGTATAAACGATTTCACCATCGCGCGAGCCGCCTTTGATTTTGATAATGAATTTCTCGGCCAGTTTGTGCGTGTGTGAGGTGAGGGCCAGAACGGTGCGGGCTTTGGCAAACGTGAATGATTTTGAGAGCGTTACGCGGGCGTTCGGCTTCAAGCTTTGCTCCTGATTACCCAAATTAAGGGCCTTAACCACCAATTTAACTTTCGACGCATCAACGGTATAGAGATTAATCATGGCCTCGCCGGGCAGTGCAGTCCCTGTTTTATTGACGTAATGCGAGTTTAAATCAAGCGAGGTATTGGCGGGCATGAGCAGGGCCGCGCTTTCGGGAAACGTATAGTCGGAATTGGGTGATTGCGTACCGGCCACAAAGATGTGGTTCTGCATAGAGAGAAACGTGAGCAGGTTCAGCGTGTTATCGGCGTTGCGAAGGTCGCGGAGGGCGTTGGCTGTGGGCAAGGCGTTGCTGGTAAATCCATAGGCAATAAAGTGGTGGCTGTTGGCCCGCATCGTTATCTGAATCCGGTTCACGTAGGTGTCGGTAGGGTTGCCCACGTCGCGCCGGATAAACAGTTCGCGCTCAAAATTGGGGTTCACCTCAAACTGCCCGGTCGTGAGCTGATAACCCGTGCCAACGGCTGGTTTTGTCAACGGTGTGAAGGTGGTACTGACGGATGTGATCGGTGTTTTATCGTCGAGCAAAGCCGCATCAGCCACGCTGCCTTCTTTGGGCGCACCCGCTTCGATCCACCGCCGGACAAACTCAACCTGCCCCGCTGAGAGGAGATTACCACCCAGCGGCATGGGGTTTCCGTATTGTTTGCCGGTGTGATGACTGGCGGCATCGGGCGATAATTTATGATACAGCAAACTCAATGTTGAGTTAAAGGCCATTACGCGCTTGAGACCATCGGCCACCGCCCCACTATTTTTGGGTGCCACGCCCACCAGATTTTGATACGCCACACCATCGGCCAAAACCAAGCCGTGCTGATTAAAAGCTGCATCTTTTTCTGACGCATGGCAACCCTGTATGGCACAGGAAGTAGTGAAGATTTTCTGCTGCATAAGCGCGAAACTGGCCGTTGGCAACGGCGTAGTGACCAGATCATCAGCAGGTTTCTGGCACGACTGCAGTGTTATCGCGCTCAGGGCGATGACAAACAGGAAAAGAGGAATCGGGAAAGGACGACGCATTATGGTTCGTTTTTCAGGTAAAACAACGATTGCTTCGAGAACGTTGGCTGGTACTGGTTTAGTTTTAAGGTTCGTCAACAGCAACTAATTCATCGCTCAAAAATTCCAGCAGGTTCACCACCAAAATCCCTTCTGCTTTGGGGTATTTTTCACCCGATGGCACAATAATATAGCTGTAATCAGTTTTTAAGTCGTTGCGGCTTTCATAAAAACCCCTTGATACGGTTGGGGCGGTCGAGAGTTTTATTTCGATACCAATTTTTTTGCCGGTTGGCGAAATCAACACCAAATCAGTTTCGGCTCCGGCGTGGGTGCGGTAATAAAAAAACTGCCATCCGGCTGGCACCGTCCGCCGAATCTGCTCAATGACGTAGCTTTCCCACGAGCCGCCCACAATTAGATTACCCAACAACTGATCATAAGTTATTACACCGGATAAGTGGTGCAGCAGGCCCGAATCGCGCAGAAGAAGTTTGGGAGCCTTGACCAATCGCTTGCTCACGTTGACGAAATACGGCTGGAGTCTCGTAATCAGAAAACTGCCTTCCAGTACATCCAAATACCGGCCAACGGTGGGTTGGGAAACACCTAAGGAGCGCGCTAAATCGGTCATATTCAGAAGATTTCCATTTATTTGGGTCAACATTCGGAGTAGATTGGTCAGGATGTTTTGCGGAATATCGTAACCGATGTTGCGGAGGTCACGCTGAATAAAGGTCTGCACAAAATTTTGCATCCAGCGTTGCTGGAGTGCGTCAGTCGGGGCCAGCAGTGAATCGGGGAATCCTCCGCGTAGCCAGTGGGTTGTCTGGTTGGTTTGATTGTGGGATTCCAGCAGCGATAACGGGGTCAGTTCAGTATAAGCAATGCGTCCGGCAAGACTTTCAGAACTCTCGCGGAGGATAGCAGGCGAAGCAGACCCCAACAGCATAAACCGGGCCGGTATGCGGTGTTGGTCAATGAGCGAACGCAATTGCCCAAACAGCCGGGGCATAAGCTGAACCTCATCAATAATCACACAATGATCCTGGTAGAGACTCAGATACGGCCCGGCTTCGGTTAGTTTGGCGAACGTAGCGGGGTCTTCCAGGTCGAGATAGACCGATTGTTTTGCCAGTTTTGCCTGTATATTTTTGGCAAATGTGGTTTTGCCGACTTGGCGTGGTCCCAAAATCCCGATAGCCGGGAAGTACGTCAAGTCAGTCAGTACGCTGGCTTCAATATGGCGCTGAATCATTCGTTGCGTAGTTTATCCTTGAAAATTAAACATTTAATATCGAATTTTCAAGGATGGCGTAAGTTTCTCCACCTTCTTCACCGTCAAACACCAGTTATGAACAACCCATACTTTTCGCTCCTTCGCACCTCGTGGCATTATGCCCGGCACCAACGGGGCCGTTATGTGCTGATTTATAGTTTATTTGTACTGGGGCAGGGTGCGTATTCGCTGGTTCCCTGGCTATACGGCTGGTTTATCAATGCTATCCAGCAAGATGGGTTGCGGGTGTTGCAATCGGCGCGGCTCTATGCCGGGGCTTATATCGGTATCCGACTCGTGGAGTGGTCGTTTCATTTTCCGGCGCGGGTGATGGAGCGCGATTTGGCGTTCTCGTTAAGCCGAAACTTTTTGCAGGAACGCTACCACCAAACCCTGCACCTGCCCGTGCGCTGGCATCAGGACAACCACAGCGGGGCCACCATCAACCGAATCAGAAAAGCCTACGAATCGCTGAAAGAGTTTTTCGAGAACGGTTTTGAGTACCTTCAAACGGCGTTTCAGTTCTTATTTTCATTCGGGGCGATGCTTTATTTTTCGCCCCTGTTCGGGATGGTGGCCGTTGGCTTGGGCGCGTTCACGGTCTGGATGATTGTGCTGTTTGACCGCCCGATGATTGCCGCCATTGACGAAACCAACGAGCGCGAACATACTCTCTCGGCCACGCTGTTCGATACGCTGTCAAACATCGTGACGGTGATCACGCTGCGGTTAGAGAAACCGATGGAAAACGCGCTGCTACAGAAAGTAGCGGCTATTTTGCCCCCGTTTCGGCGGCAAGTCAGGATTAACGAGTGGAAATGGTTCGTGGCCGATACGCTCGTGGGGGTGATTTATGTGGTGATGATGGTAGGCTATGTCTATCAAAACTACGAACCGGGTAAGGTTTTTCTGCTCGGCGGCCTGGTCACGCTGCTCAGTTATGTAACGCAGTTTACGGGCGTTTTTCACAACGTGGCGTATCTCTACAATCAGGTGGTACAGCACAACACCAACGTCGAGACGGCCCGGCACATCGCCACCGCCTACGCCGACCACCACCGCCCCGAAGCCGTGCAGCCCCTGCCAAACCGCTGGCAAACGCTTGATTTACAAGGATTGACGTTTTTTTATCCTACCGAAAAAACAGATGAGTTAAGACAGATACCCGGACTGCAAAACCTTGCCATCAAGCTTCATCGCGGGCAGCGGGTGGCGTTTATCGGCGAAAGCGGTTCCGGCAAGAGTACGTTGCTGGCCCTGTTACGCGGTTTGTATGACCCCGAACCGGGTGCAACTATCCGCGCCGACGGTACGCTGATTATCGATTTTGGGGCCGTGAGCGATACCGTGACGCTGTTTCCGCAGGAGCCGGAGATTTTCGAGAACACCATCGAGTACAATATCACGCTTGGTTTGCCCTTCGACCGGGCCGAGGTCGAAACCGTTTGCCGGGCGGCTTATTTTGCGGATGTAGTGACGCAGTTACCCAACGGGTTTGAATCGAGCATCAAAGAAAAAGGCGTGAACCTGTCGGGTGGGCAAAAGCAACGATTAGCCCTGGCGCGGGGCATCCTGGCCGCCCGCGATTCTGATATTGTGTTGCTCGACGAACCAACCAGCAGTGTTGACCCCAAAACCGAAGCCGCTATTTATGACAATCTTTTCGCGGCCTTCGCCGATAAAGCCGTCGTCTCGACCCTGCACCGGCTGCACCTGTTACCCCGGTTCGATTATGTGTATGTGATGCAGGCCGGGCGCATCGCCGACGAAGGCACATTTGCCGACCTCCGCGAACGCAGCCCGATTTTTCAGGAGTTGTGGCGGCACCAGGAGGAGGCTGTATCTGTTCCCTAAAACAGCCGCTTTATGACCCAAACAGCCCCCCAAACGTCCCTTTTGTGCTGTTCGTCCCTAAATCGGGCGGTTTATCCCTTTGAGTTGCAGAGCCGGATTAGGGGGGCGAGGTTTGCATCGTCGGAGACAAAAACCAACCGGCGCAAAACCAAAACAAACACAATGAAAACGCTCCTGATTACTTCCGCTCTGATTGCCGGTCTGTTCGTCAACGCAACAACGGTTTCGGCCATTACGCCACCAACCGCCCTTGTTAGTTCTGTTACGTCGGTAACAGAACCGGCCACCTACAAGCTAACCGTTACGTTCTCGAACGTGAACAACCGCAAAGGCAAAATCTACATTGCGGTTGCCAATGATGCCACTTCGTTCGGTGGCAGTGCGTTCCGCAAAACCCGCGTTGAGGTACCGGCCACCGGCGAAATCAGCGTCAGTTTCGAGACCCTGCCCGCCGGAAAATACGCGGTTCAGGTGTATCAGGACCTGAACGACAACGAAAAACTCGATATGTCGGGCCAGATGCCAACCGAGCCATTTGGCTTCTCGAACGTGAAGATGCTGATGGGGCCACCCGACTTTACCCTGTGCGCGTTTGAGCTTACTGAAAACAAAACCATCAACGTCAGCCTGATAGCAATGTGACGATTGGCGACTTCGCGCGAACTATCTTTGCTACTATATCACAAACAATCCCGAAAACTGCCATGAACCGCCTGAACTTTCTCCGAAACCTGTTGGGAGCCAGCCTGTTGCCAGCCGGTGCCGTGGCCCGCCCTGCCACTGCTGCGCTAATCACTGACCTCACTATTGAAGCCCAGCGGGTGCGCCGGGAGTTGCTCGAAGCGTGGGTGATGTCAGAAAAAATGACGCTCATTACTGCCGCCCAAATGCCCGCCGACGACTTTGGGTTTAAATACACCCCCGAAGCCATGACATACGCCGAGCAATGGAAACATTGCTGCACCTTCACCACGGCGCAGGTGGTTGGGCATCTGGGCGTTGAAGACCCCTATAAAACCCGCAAGCTGCCTAAAGAGATGACCAAGCAAGAGGTACTTGACGAGTTGAAAACGATGTACGCCTTTGTGCGGCAAACGATTGAGACCGTGCCGGATGCCAAACTGTTTGAAAAGGACGATTATGTGGGCGATAAAATCCCGAACTGGCGGCTCTTCTATGCCCTCGAAAACCACATTATTCATCACCGGGGGCAGTGCATGGTGTATGTCCGGCTCAAAGGCGTAACGCCCACCGGCTATTTAGGTTGGTAGAGCAATACGGTCGCGCTTAATAAAACCACAAACGCAAGTTGACTGAGTCAACTTGCGTTTTACATAGCTTAGATTTATTGCTCGTTCTATTTCAGATATTTCTCAATCACTGCCCGAATCTGAGGGCGTGTAGCGGCTGAGTTATAGACCGTTTTAGACGAAGCCATGCCTAAATCGTCTATTTCGCGGCCCAGCACCATGCCTTTTACCTGACCCCGCAACGCCACCGCCGGGCGATCTGCCAATACCTCATGCCAGACATTCCGCACATCAACCCAGTAGGCCCGGTGTTTGGCCCACCAGTCTTTGGCGGCTTGGCATCTGGTTTCGCCGGTACGAACATAGGCGTTGATTCCTTTTTCGGAAGCCAGCAGTTGGTCTCCCGCTTCGGAGCGGATGATTTCTTATTTAGAATGATTCAACAACAATTCGCCTGTTTTATTTTTAGCCATTCTAAACAGAGACTACCTTTGTACCATCGAAAAGAGAGAAACGCTACCGATCCAACCGTACCGAACCGATTCAGCCAATCAAGATGACCGTAACCATACTGCTCTGTTTCACGCTACTCCAACCCGCACCATCGCCGGTCAATTCATTGGCTGATACGCTGCGCGGACGTGAATTGACAGAGGTGGTTGTAACAGCCACGCGCTCAGAACGGCCAATGGGGGCCTTGCCGTTGCCCGTAACGGTGATTGGCGCGAAACAGATTCAGCAGATGGGTAGTCTCCGGCTCAACGACGTATTACGCGAACAAACCGGCCTGGCCATCATTGCTGATCACGGGCAAGGCATTCAGATTCAGGGCTTTGGGCCAGATTACACCCTGATTCTGGTGGATGGGGAACCACTCGTGGGCCGCACTGCCGGTACACTTGACCTGACGCGGCTGGCCGTTGGCAATATCAAGCAAATCGAAATTGTGAAAGGCCCGTCGTCAAGTTTATACGGGTCAGAGGCTTTGGCCGGGGTTATCAATATCATTACCGATGGAGCCAACGCGGCTGCGCGGGGGAGTATCTCGACCCGCTACGGTGCCAATCGAACGAGTGATTTCTCGGCGGATATAAGCCGCAAGTTTAAAAAGTTGAGCGTTTATGCCTTTGGCAATCGCTACCAATCCGCTGGCTATTCACTGCCCGGCGCACCGGCCCAAAACGAAACCGGCAGCCCAACCACTGCGCCGTTCGTAAATTATACAAGTAGCGGGCGTTTGACGTATTTGGTTTCGGCCCGGCTGACGCTCTCCGTTTCGGGCCGGTATTTCGCTGAACGGCAGGATAATACGTTCACAACAAGTCAGAGTCAGGCCGTTTCGGGGCTGGGAACGGTGCGCGATTACAGCCTGAACCCGGTCTTGACGCATCGAATAAGCGACGGCCTGAAACTGACCTATCGCTACTACCGCACCGGCTACCAAACCCAAACCGACCTCCGCTACACCGATTCGGGCAAAGAATACGACGCGGGTTTTTTTCGCCAAACTTTTGACCGGCCCGAACTGATGGCCGAACGGATTCTTTCCGCATCGGCGGACCGGCCAAAACACATTATTACGGCGGGCGCGGGCCTGATTTGGGAAAGCGTAGAAGCCACCCGCTACACCGACCGCAAGCAGTTTCAGACCCGATACGGATTCGCGCAGTATGAATGGATGCCGTCTAATCGCCTGACAGTCATTGCCGGAGGCCGGTATGACAGCCACAGTCAGTATGCCAGTCAGTTTAGCCCAAAACTGTCGGGGCGGTATGAACTGAGCCAAACGCTGGCCCTGCGCGGATCGGTGGGCGTGGGGTTTAAGGCTCCCGATTTCCGGCAGTTGTACCTCAATTTCGACAATGCCGTTGCCGGGTATTCTGTGTTTGGCACGCAGGAACTGGCGGCTGGTCTGGCCCGGTTGCAGGCCCAAAACCAGATTGCCGAAATCCTGCTCGACCCGGCGCAGTTAAACAGCATCCGGGCCGAGAGTTCGGTGGCCTACAACCTCGGCGCGGTGCTGGACTTCCAGAAAAAGTACGACCGGCCCGCCCGGTTGAGCGTCAACCTGTTTCGGAACGACATCAGCAACCTGATCGAAACGCAGGTGGTAGCCCGCAAAACCAACGGCCAAAACGTGTTCAGCTACAACAACCTGAGCCAAGTTTTCACGCAGGGAGCTGAACTCGACGGTAGCTACCGATTTGCGGTTGGCGCGGGCGGGAGACTGACCGTCAGCGTGGGTTATCAATATCTGACAGCCAAAGACAAGGGTGTGGTAGCCGACATCAAAGCCGGCATAATCTTCCGCAGAGACGCAGAGACCCTTGTCAGCGAGCGTGTTAAGCCCGGCGAGTATGGCGGTCTGCTGAATCGGTCGCGGAATATGGCGAACGTCAAATTTTTCTACGAACACGCCAAAACGGGCTGGTCGGGATCGTTGCGGGGTGTTTACCGGGGTCGCTACGGTTTTGCCGACCGCGATGGCAACCTGATTCTCGACGCTGACAACGAATATGTGCGCGGCTACATAGTCTGGAATGTGAGCGCGGCCAAAACCTGGAAAAGCCTGACGGTTCAGGCCGGTGTGGATAATCTGACGGGCTACACCGACCCGGCGTTTATCCCGACTCTGGCCGGGCGGCTCTGGTATGCAAGTGTGCGGTGGAACTGGGCTTCCAAAGCAAGCCTTTAGTCAATACAATTATCTGACAATCAATTACCGATGAAAATCAATCAGCTTTCTATAGTGCTTGTAGCCGCTTCGGTGGCGTTGTTTGCAGCCTGCTCAAAAGAACAAAATACTACGGTGATTCCGGTTGTGGCACAGACCGTTAAAAATCTGGCCGCCGACCCCACAACGGGCGTTAACCCTACCAACGGGCAACCACTCGGTACAACGGGGAAGTTTACTCTGTTCAGTTTGGCCGATAATAAAACCGTTGCCAATACCGATTCGGCCACCAACAAGTGGGACATCGGCTTCCGGGGAACCACCATCATCGTTAACGGCGGGGCTATTCGCACGGGTAATGGCGGGGCATACGTCTATACCGGAACCTTTGAGGAACTGACCACCGTACCATCGTCGGCCTCGCTTGTGCAGGATCAAAGTGCAATGAGTTTGGCAATTACGGCGGCTTCTGGCAAAGGCTGGTATAACTACAACGCGGCCACCAACGTGATTTCGCCCATTCCGGGCCGGGTGCTGGTGATTCGTACCAGCGACGGAAAGTTTGCCAAAGTAGAAATTCTGAGCTATTACCAGAACGCCCCGGCCACGCCTGACCCCACCCGCGACCAACAACGGTATTACACATTCCGGTATGTTTATCAGCCCGACGGCTCCACAAAATTCAATTGACCGAAAAAGCGGATTACAAGTACAAAAATAAAACAAATAACCGTATGAGAGCCAACGCATTTTGCCTGAATCTGAGCCTATTGCTGCTAATGGGTGGCTTTTGTGCCGCCCAAACCCAATCGCTCATTGGCCGCGACACCACCATCGCCTACGCCATGCCGGTGCTGACCCAAACGCCAACAGGAGCCATGCTGCTGACATGGACCGAAAAAGATGCCGCCGGAACAGGGACATTTTGTATGGCGCAATCTGCCGATGGCGGCCAAACGTTTGCCGACCGGCGCGTAATTGTGACGGGCAAAGGCATTAGCGGCAGTCGGCTGATGCGGCCCAAAGTAATGACCAAAAAAGACGGCTCATTGGTGGCCGTGTTCTCGAACCGAACCGACGTAAACGGCAAACGCGCCCTTGACATTCAGGTTAGCACGTCAACTGATAACGGCCTGACCTGGACAACGCCAAAATCAGCAGATAGTGACCCTACGCCCTGTGTACGCGGTTTTTTTGATGCCGTAATCCTGCCCAACGATGAACTTGCCATTGCTTACCTGAAAGACGTAGCTGGCAGCACCAAACACGAAGAGCGTAATCTGCGGCTCGTACTGACCAAAAACGGTCAGTTTCTGCCCGAACGCATTATTGACTCGGTGGTTTGCGATTGCTGCAACATTAGTATGCTTGTAGATGCCAACGGCGCACTGAATGTGTATTATCGCGACAATAACGATGACGTGCGTGACATGGCCCGGATGACCTCGACCGACAACGGCCTAACCTTCTCGAAGCCCCAAATCATGTTTACCGATAACTGGAAAATTGCCGGTTGCCCCCACAGCGGAGCCTTCTCAACAAATTACGGCACCGGCACGCTCGTGACCTGGTTTTCGGGCAGCGAGACCGACAAAGGCGTTCGGCTGGTAACGCAGGATGGCAAACGATTAGCCCTCGCCAATGACCCGTCGGCCCGCAACGGTTATGCCGCCACGCAGGGCAACAAAGGCTTTTTTGTGTGGGAACAAAACAATGGTGCAAAAGCGCAGATTGCCTACCAAACCCTGACCGGCGAAACTGTTTCGGCCATGAACTGGATAGCCGAGTCAGTCAACGGCACCAACGCGAGCAGCTTGTTACTCAACAATCAGGCAATCGTGGTCTATGAAGTCCGAAACGCCAACAAACGCAACGGCCTGAAATGGAGCCGGGTAACGCTGTGAATTAGGGAAATTTTGTATGACGGCTTGGTTTGATAAACGCGGATTCAGCAAACCAAGCCACCATACAAGCCGTTGACGCTCAACAACCGAATCAGCTATGAAGCACGCAAAAACATACATCAACGCCCAGGGAGCCATTGTTCCGGTGCAGCCCTGGCGGTGGAGCCGCGTTCCTGCCGTGCTGTGGTTAGCGGCTGTCGGCACGGCGTTGCCGATTTTCGCGCTCATCGGGCGGCTGGTTTTACTGACCGTGCAACCCGAACCCATCACCCCCGACGATGACCTGAACCTGA
Organism: Cytophagales bacterium; assembly: GCA_038230415.1. Classification (GTDB taxonomy): domain Bacteria; phylum Bacteroidota; class Bacteroidia; order Cytophagales; family Spirosomataceae; genus JBBRNH01. Next base: position 21,566 of record JBBRNH010000008.1, read on the forward strand.
CTGTTTTTACACTTCTGTTATGTCTGTTCGGCACGGCGTTCTTCGGGTTTGTGGTCTATATGATGGCCCGCCCCGAAGAACCCGACGAATTGATGCAGTCACTAAGCTCGAATTATCCGCCCGAACCCGAAGCATAGCCAGAAAGTATGCGGCTGGTTTCGGGTGAGAAACGGGAAACCGGCCAACGCTTGGCCCTCCACTACCACAAAATGGGCTATTGGGAATCACGTTGTCAGACGCGGAGGAGAAAAATTTAGTTGCGTTTTTGGCAACGCTAACCGATGTCAACTACCTAACCGACAGGCGTTTATCGGCTCCTTAATGGCTATGCACCTGCCTGTGCTGCCGGATGTTGATGAGGTGCGTGGTGACTAAGCCGAACGAAGCCGCGTAGCCGAGGTACTCAAAAGCCGGATTCACGTCTTCGAGCAAAATAGCAACGGCAAACACCGTCAGACAACTCCATAACGCCACCCGAACGGCGGGCGCGGCATAATGCCGGGTGGCAAAATAAACGGCCACGATGTTTACGCCGATAAAAACATAGTCCAAACTCATGTAGCCAACCCGAAGTGTATCGTGTTGCAAAATATTGGAGGTAACGAGCAAAACGGGCGTAATCAGGCAGTGAATAATGCACAAAATAGAGCCAGTGATTCCTACGTAATCAGCTTTGGTGTCAATGAGTTCAGCAATTTTCATCGGGTAGAATGCGTCGTTTCGTAGAGACAAAACGATCCACATTCCCGAATAGTTGCAATGATGTTGCATTTATGAGCGTTCGGCAGCTCAGTTCACCTTGCTTAATACAGTGTAACTCATCAATTTCCCGTTTCGATAAGTTTCGGTGCGAATGTCAAACAGCGCATCGTTGGTGCGGTAACTAACCGTCTGCATCCTGAAAGCGGGCATTCCCATTCCCATTACGCGGGTTTTCATTTCAGTATCACCCGTGATTTTCCAGGTATTGTAGGTCCCGGCAGGCACCGTTATTGATTCCTGCGGGCCAACCTGCCGGTTTGTCATCGTAACAGTCATATCCATCATTTTCTGACCGTCGGTGTATAACTCACTCTCCATCAGGCCATCCGGCATTTTTTCATTACTTGACAACTTGGCCGGATAGTCTAATTGATTGGTTTTTATCCGCATCTCACCGTTTTTGAATGCCTGCTGATTGGCCGTCATCATCCCCGATAAATCAGCGATCAGTTCGGTGCCGGTGCAGGTATAGTTCACAACCGACGGATTAATCTGCGATTTCCCTTTCTCGTCAGTCATCTGAAACACCATCTCGATTACGGTATTGGCTCCCTCGCGCCGGGCCTCTTTTACGGTGTAGGTCATCTTGCCATTCGGTTTGTCTTTGGCTGTGTATGACAGCAGTTCGTAGATCATGCCCGGCTTAAATGTTAAGCCCATACAGGTTTGGGCGTGGCCCTTGACGAACGTCAATAGGCAGAAAAGGGCAACAAGCAGACGATTGGCAACGGGCAGGTGCATGGCAACGGACAGTTTTAATGAGCTGCAAGTTTACAGTACTGATGGCTGGTTTTAACCGATAATTTAGTGAACGGCAAAATCGGCCCGCCCCTTGACTACACCCAGATCATACTCAACACGCCCATCAGCATAATTACCTTGCAGAGTTGGCTGAGGAAGTAGAAATCGCGCTTGGTATCGGCATAAACCAACCGATACACGAACCACGTAATGGGCGCAAGCATGACCAAGAAAATCACGTCTAAGTGGCGATTATTGAGCAGGTCGGCAATGAGAAACAGCGTAGCTATAAAGCTGGCAATCAGCACATACAGAAAGATTTTGGTGCGCCTGATGCCCCAGATAATGGGCAGCGTCCGGCAACCGAATCGCTCGTCGCCCCGCACGTCTTCCATATCTTTAATGACTTCCCGAACGAGCGTGATCACGAACGAGAACGTGGCATAAATCAAGACCAGATCCCAATTCTGCCGGTAGTAAACGGCCAGCACCAGCAATGAAAGTGCCGTCAGAAAGCCCACAATCAGGTTGCCAATGAAGGGTTGCCGCTTAAAGTGAGACGAGTAAAACCAGAGCAGCGTGGCCGACAGCACGTTCACCAAAAACACCCACCGGCTCAGATACAGCCCGCCGAGACAACCCAGCCCGTTCAGGATTTGGTGCAGCCCAATGGCCCAGCGTCGTTTCAGATACCGCCCGATAACCACCCGCCCCGGCTTGTTGACGATGTCAATTTTGATGTCAAAATAATCATTGATGATGTAGCCCGCAGCCGCAATGCAAACCGTTGAAAACGAGAGAATCAGCAGTTTTGGATCGGTGAGTTGAGTGCGCCATTGGCTGGGCCACGCCCCCGTTGCCCCCACCAGAAACACGCGGGCTAAGTACTGCATCAGCACCACAATCAGCAGGTTTTGCACACGCACCAAGCGCAAAAAACCGGCGGCAAAATCGGTAAAGGTGAGTTTCCGGGTCATGTCTGGGTCAAAAGTAACAATTCCTTCACAGCCCGCGCCGTGACTTTTTTAGCCCGAACCGTGTTTATCCCGCAGTCGTTCTGGAAACCGGCGGCTTCTGACTATGAAAATCGGTATTGTCTGTTATCCCACCTTCGGGGGCAGTGGCGTGGTGGCAACTGAACTCGGTAAGGCTCTCGCCAAGAACAACCATCAGGTTCATTTTATCACCTACCAGCAACCGCCCCGGCTCGATTTCTTTAACGAGAACGTTTTTTACCACGAAGTAAGCGTGCCAACATATCCGCTTTTTCAGTTCCCGCCGTATGAATCGGCCTTGGCAAGCGAGATGGTAAACGTGGTGCTGAACGAGAACGTTGATCTGCTCCACGTGCATTATGCCATTCCCCACGCGTCGGCGGCTTTCATGGCAAAAATGATTTTACGGTCGCAGGGGCGTACTGTGCCGGTTGTGACCACCCTGCACGGCACCGACATCACCCTCGTCGGCAAAGACGAATCGTATGAGCCGGTGGTCACGTTCAGCATCAACGAATCTGATGGGGTAACGTCGGTCTCGGAAGACCTCAAACGCGACACCTACAAGCACTTCAAGATTACCCGCGAGATTGAGGTAATCCCGAACTTTATTGACCTCACGCGCTTCAAACGGCAGGACAAAGACCACTTCAAACGCGCTATCTGCCCAAACGGTGAGAAACTATTGGTGCATACGTCCAATTTTCGGCGGGTGAAACGGATGGACGACGCGGTTAAAATTTTCTACCACGTGCAGCAGCAAATCCCGGCCAAATTGCTCCTCGTGGGTGACGGCCCGGAACGCGGGCGCATCGAAAAGCTCGTGAAAGAACTCGGCATTTATGATTCGGTGCGGTTCTTAGGCAAATTAGATGCCGTTGAAGAGGTACTGTCCGTAGCCGATTTGTTTCTGATGCCCTCCGAAAACGAGAGCTTTGGCCTGGCCGCTTTAGAAGCCTTAGCCTGCGAAGTCCCATTAATCACAACCAACGTTGGCGGCCTGCCCGAACTGAACATCCCCGGCGTAACGGGGTTTTTGAGTAATGTGGGAGACGTGGACGAGATGACCAAAAACGCGCTCTTTATTTTGCAGGACGATCAACTGCCGACTTTCAAGGCCAACGCCCTGGCACGGGCAAAGGTGTTTGAACTCTCGAAAATCCTGCCGATGTACGAAGCCCATTATGAGCGGGTTTTGGCAGCCAGCCGTTCGTAACGCGCCTGATTTGTTTATTTTTGATAAACTGTAAACCGTCTGATTATGCTGGTTGAAACCCAATATGCCGAGACACTGCCCACCACGTTGCAAACCGTTGACGAGTTTGAAGCCTGGGAGCGGCAACACGCCCACGAAGGCAGCTACGAATTTGTTCGGGGCCGCGTTATTCCTACATCTATGAAACAAGACGAAATACTGATTGCCCGGTTTCTGACTCGTTTATTCGTCAAAACGGATGCTTACCAACGTGGGGAAGAGCTGCTGACAGAAATTGATTCTTATGTAGACGGCGTTCGGAAGCGCGTTCCCGACCTAACCTATTTTACGGTTGAACAACTGACCGCTATTCAGCAAAAACAGCGCGTAAGCACGTTCTTCGCTATCGAAATCCTGTCAGATTCAGAATCGCATGAAGACGTTTTAGAGAAAATCGAAGACTATTTCGACGGGGGGGCGCAGTTGGTCTGGTACATCATTCCCAAACGCAAAATTATCGAAGCCTACACCGCGCCGTTCGACCGCCGGGTATATGCAGCCAATGACCAGATTTCTGCCGCGCCCGTTGTGCCGGAACTGACGTTTACAGTCGCTGATTTGTTTGTGTAATATAATTTGCCGGAGTCTTACTCAACTAAAGCCCCGCCACAGCCTGGGGGCGGTGGCAAACAAAGTTATGAATCCAAATATTCCCATTCAGTCCGACCGCAAGCGCGTCGTTATCGTCGGGGCCGGTTTTGGTGGGTTGCACCTCGCCCGGAAACTCTCACACCAGCCCGATTTCCAGGTTGTGCTGCTCAACCGCACCAACTACCACGAGTTTCAGCCGCTCTATTATCAGGTAGCAACGGCAGGGCTCGAAGCCAATTCCATTCTGTTTCCGCTTCGAAATATATTTGGCAACTGCAAAAACGTGCACATCCGCGTCACCGACGTTACCGGCGTTCGGACTGATGCTCAGGAAGTTGACACCGACCTCGGCCCGATTCATTACGACTATTTAGTGATGGCAACCGGGGCCGATACCAACTTTTTCAATCAGCAGAACATCATCGAGAAAGCATTACCGATGAAATCGGTATCGGAAGCGATTGCGCTCAGAAACCGGATTCTGCAAAATTTCGAGGATGCCCTGAGCGTCGAAACTGCCGACGAACGCACGGGCTTCATGGATTTTGTGGTGGTGGGTGGCGGGCCAACCGGCGTTGAACTGTGCGGTACATTAGCCGAGATGCGAAAAACCGTGCTGCCCCGCGACTATCCCGAACTCGATTTTAAGATGATGGATATTTACCTCATCGAGTCGGGCGCAGAATTGCTGGGGCCAATGTCAGAACATTCGCAACGCAAATCGCTCGAATACCTTCAAAATCTGGGCGTACTGGTGCGGCTCAAAACCCGCGTGAAGGATTTTGACGGTACAACGGTGTTCATGAACGACGGCACCACCCTCCGCACTAATAACCTGATCTGGGCGGCTGGTGTGCGGGCTAACCCATTACCCGGACTGCCTGCTGATGTTATCGGTCGGGGCAACCGGCTGATTGTCAACCGAATGAATCAGGTGCGGGGGTTCGAGAACGTGTTTGCCATTGGCGATGTGGCACTCATGGCCGAGGGAGAAGCCTGGCCCGACGGGCATCCGCAGGTGGCGCAACCGGCCATTCAACAGGGCAAACAATTGGCGAAAAATCTGATTAATAATCAAAAAGGCAAACCGATGACCGAATTTGTGTATCACGACCTCGGCACGATGGCAACCGTTGGCAAAGGCCTGGCCGTAGTGGACGCGCCATTTCTGAAGTTTGGCGGTGTTATCGCCTGGTTGGTTTGGCTGTTTATTCACCTGATGAACATTGTGGGCGTGAAAAACCGGCTCCTGATTTTGATAAACTGGATGTGGAATTACCTGACCTACGACAACTCGCTCCGGCTGATTATCCGGCAAAAGCTGCCGAAGGGCAACGCAGCCAACATGGAAGCCAAGATTGCCGATACAATGGTTGTCAGCAAAACAGTTTGATAATTACCTTTGCAGCACTTACTCAATGAACATAAACCGATGAATACAAACGCAACCATGACTAACCAACTACTCGCCGACATTGCCCACCCCAAGCCGAAACACAACGGCACCAAGCAACTCTTCGATAACCCAATTCTCGAAGCCCTCTCACGGACGCACATTTCGATTCCGATTACGATGTGGCTCACTCTGTCAGCGTTTTTGGGCTGGTACGCTTTTTCGTACACAAATATGGCCCCGCTCACCATTGGCGGGCTGTTTTTGGCGGGCCTGCTCGTGTTCACGCTCTTTGAATACGGACTGCATCGCTACATTTATCATATTCATCCCACAACCCCCGAACGGGCTAAGTTTCAATACACCTTTCACGGCGTTCACCACGAATTTCCGAAAGACAAAACCCGGCTCGCCATGCCGCCCGCGCTGGCAATTTTTGTGGCTGCGTTCTTCTTCGGCCTGTTTTTTCTGCTGATGGGCGAAGCGGCTTATGCGTTCTTTCCCGGCTTCCTGGTGGGCTACACCGGCTATCTCTCGGTGCATTTTATCGTTCATGCCTACACCCCGCCGAAGAATTTTTTCCGGTGGCTCTGGATCAATCACAGTGTGCATCATTACAAAGACGACGACAGTAACTACGGCGTATCGTCGCCGTTTTGGGATCACGTTTTTGGAACCTACAAGCGGTAAACGAGCCTTGTTTGCCGCCTATCGAAACGCCCGGCCTGTTCGGGCGTTTCGCGTTTATGACTGTCCGGGCCTACTTTTGTGCCTTCACAATCACGCATTTATTTCGGAATGGATGAACCGTAAACCGAATACTATAAACCGTAAACTGACTTTATGCAACTAAGCGAACAGGAAATCCTCCGCCGGGCCAAACGTGACGAACTCATGCGGATGGGCATTGACCCCTACCCCGCCCCACTTTTCGACGTAACCACCACCGTTGCCAACATCCGCTCAGCTTTTGAAACCGACGGTACAGACGTAGTTCCTGAGCAGGATTTTTCGGGCCACGAACGCTGGGGAAATGTGCAGTTGGCGGGCCGCATGATGGCTTTCCGCATCAGTGGCAGCGCGTCGTTTGCCGAAATTCAGGACGCTACGGGCCGGATTCAGTGCTATTTCCGGCGCGACGACATTTGCCCCGGCGAAGATAAAACGCTGTACAACACCGTGTTTAAGAAACTCTTGGACATTGGCGACATCATTGGGCTGAACGGCCACGTGTTCACCACCAAAACCGGCGAACTCTCGGTTTACGTCAAAAACTTTACCATCCTCAACAAGTCCCTGCGCCCGTTGCCGGTAGTGAAAGAAGTGGTGAATGAAAAAACCGGCGAGCGCGAAATTTATGATGCCTTCACCGATCCCGAACAACGCTACCGGCAGCGTTACGTTGACCTGATTGTGAATCCGCACGTGCGCGAGACGTTTATCAAGCGCACCAAACTTGTCAGTTCTATCCGGGAGTTTCTGAACGGCAAGGGCTATCTCGAAGTCGAAACGCCGATTCTGCAACCGATTCACGGCGGGGCAGCCGCCCGCCCCTTCGAGACCCACCACAACACGCTCGACATGAAGTTGTTTCTGCGGATTGCCAATGAGCTGTATCTCAAACGGTTAATAGTCGGCGGGTTCGATGGCGTGTATGAATTTGCCAAAGATTTCCGCAACGAAGGCATGGACCGCACCCACAACCCGGAGTTCACGCAGGTCGAATTTTATGTAGCCTACAAAGACTACCTCTGGATGATGGACACGATTGAAGAGATGGTGGAGAAAGTAGCGATTGACGTAACGGGCAGCACCCGCGTTCTGGTCGGCGAGAGCATCATTGATTTTCAACGCCCCTGGAAACGGCTCACCATGTTTGAGGCCATTCAGGAATACACCGGCGTTGATGTATCGGGCATGAACGAGGCCGACCTCCGGGCCGTAGCTGAAGAGCGCGGTATCAAAACCGATGGCACAATGGGCAAATCGAAACTGATTGACGAACTCTTCGGCGAAGCCTGCGAACCGAATTTGATTCAGCCCACGTTTATCACCGATTACCCCGTTGAGATGTCGCCGTTGACCAAGAAACACCGCTCAAAGCCGGGCTTGGTCGAACGGTTCGAGGCTATCTGTAACGGCAAAGAAATCGCCAATGCCTACACTGAATTGAACGACCCGATTGACCAGCGCGAACGCTTCGAGGAGCAACTTCGCTTAGCCGAACGGGGCGATGCCGAAGCGATGGCCTTAGACGAGGATTTTTTGCGGGCCTTGGAATACGGAATGCCCCCAACGGCAGGCGTGGGCTTGGGTATTGACCGCCTTGCCATGATTATGACCAATCAGCCAAGCATTCAGGAGGTGTTATTTTTTCCGCAGATGCGCCCCGAAAAAAAGCAGGAAATCTCAACCGACGCTGATTTTGAGGCCGTTGGCGTACCGGCAGTCTGGATTCCTGCCCTGAGGCAGTTAGCGATTCAAACCGTTGAAGCCCTGAAATCGGCCAGTGCCAACAAGGTTTTCAACGACCTCGGCGGAGCGCGGAAAAAATTAAAGATGGACGTGCCGATGGTGAAAGCCGAGGATGTGAAAGCCTGGGTAGGATGAGGTTTAAAATAGAATAAGCACGAAAAAGCCCCAACTGACAATTCAGTTGGGGCTTTTTCAGCTATGAGAAGCGTTTCGCTTAGAAACCGCCGTCTAATTTCTTTACCTTAATTGCGTTGAGACCTTTCTTGCCTTCAACAACCTCGAATTGCACACGATCCCGCTCGCGAATCGTAACCCCGTTCAGGCCGGTAATGTGGACGAAGATGTCACGATTTGTGTCGTCCTCTACAATGAATCCGTACCCTTTGCTCTCGTTAAAGAACTTAACTACACCTGTTTGCATGGTGATAATAAAAAATGTAATGAAAATAAAAAACTCACTCGTAAAATAACAAAGAACACATTAATAACACCAGACTATGCAAACTATGTACTTAGAACGGTACTCAACGGACTTTGTTGGTAGAAATTGGCTGTATCTGAACTAACCAACCCCTGTACAACATGGATAAGCTAAATTTGTTCCGATCATCAAGAAAAAATGTAATTATTTTTACGTTACTTTGACTAATCAATCAAACAAATCACGCGGTTTAATTGTACGGTACAGACCAACGCGTATATCACAACAAACAACATGAACAAACTTCGTTATTTCGTTGAGCAGCAAGCCTTCGGGGTTTGTTCGTGGCTCGGCAAGCGAATGAACATCTCACCGAGCAGCATTCGGGTCTATTTTATTTATACCTCCTGCCTGACCTTAGGATCGCCGGTGATTATCTATCTCATCCTGGCTTTTTGGTTAGAGATAAACAAGCACCTTCGCCGGCAAGCGCACCCCACTGTTTGGGAATTATGATACCTGCCTGTTATCTGATAATTGCATAAATGTCTTCTTTCCTTCCATAAAATAGGCCCACACCACGCTTTGCTCAACCAACGGCACAGCCCGGTTTGTCTTTTCCTGAAGTTTGCGCCGTTGCCGGATAAGCACCGGCAGATGACCGTAAAAAGCGAAGTGCGCCCGCAGAATAGCCACTACATCCTGCCACTGACCTACTTTCAGAAACAACAACGACGACGCACCGTCAAGCACCAGCCTGAGCATTATTTTGGGCAAAAACCAGCCATTGGCGGGCCAGTTTTTATACAGCATAAACAGGCTGTTGCGGTAATTGAGGTACGTCTTGTGCGGATTGGCCTTCGGCAGGGTGCCGCCCCCCACGTGATACACCGCCGACTGCCCGCAGGCCCAGACCTGATAGCCCGCCCGTTGCACCCGCCAGCACCAGTCAATCTCTTCCATATGGGCAAAAAACGCAGCATCGAAACCGCCCGTTTGGTGAAACACGGCGGCCCGCATGAACAAACACGCGCCCGTTGCCCAGACAACAGCCCGATTATCGTCGAATTGGCCGAGGTCACGCTCAAACGTGGCAAAAATGCGGCCCCGGCAAAACACATACCCTAACCAGTCCAGAAAGCCACCGGCGGCACCGGCGTGTTCAAAATAGTCGCGTCGGTTATAATCCCGGATTTTGGGCTGGCAGGCGGCTATCTGCCCGTTATTGTCCAAAAGTGTCAGGATTGGGGCAATCCAGCCGGGCGTGACTTCTACATCAGAATTGAGCAGACAGTAGTATTCGGCCCCGCCAAACTGATTTCGCACCACATCGAGGGCCGTATTGTAGCCCCCGGCATACCCGTTGTTGGTAGCCAACACAATCAATCTAACAGTAGGAAAGTTGGCACGAAGAACGGTCAGTGAATCATCGGTAGAGCCATTGTCAGCCACATAAACCGGGTGATCCTCTGCGTATTGCAGCACGGAGGGTAAAAACTGTTCGAGAAAACCGCGCCCGTTATAATTTAGAATCACGATGGCAAGTTTGTCCATCACGACCCCATCATGCCGTTCAGGTCAAGACCGGGGATATTGGGCAGCAGCCCTTCGGTTGATTTCTGGAGGTGTTCGCGGGCTTTGCCTTCCACGTTCTGCATGGCTTTGTTTACGGCAGCCACCACCAAATCCTGCATCATCTCCCGGTCGTCGGGCCGGATCAGGTCGGGGTCAATTTCGATGCGAATGACCTGTTTCAGGCCGTTTACCGTTGCCCGCACCATACCGGCCCCGGCTTCGCCCGTTTCGGTGATGGTGGTTAACTGTTGCTGGGCATCTTTCATCCGGGACTGAATTTCCTTCATCTTCCCAAACATATCCATCATGTTCATTTTTTTGGAGTTACAAAGTGCAAAGGTAATTGTTTAGGTATGTTAGTTTGCCATCGCCCCCAGGCTGTGGCGGGGCATTAGTTGGGCCAACTAAAGCTTGTTCTTCCAAAGCCACAGCCTGGGGGCGGTGGCAAACTTTACATTCGCTTAGTCGCTTTGCAACTTACCGAATCAGTAAAACCGTTCCGGTCTTCACCGTTTTCTGCCCGTCGCGGTCGGTGACTTCCACCCGGTAGGCATAGTTACCGCCGGGCGCAGGTTGCCCGTTGAGGGTGCCATCCCAGCCTTCAGTTTCGGTTTCGGTGCTGTACAGTGCCTCGCCCCAACGGTTAAAAATAACGAGACTAAACGACTGCCAAAACCGGCCTTTCACCTCAAATCGGTCGTTTTCAGAGTCGCCGTTCGGCGTAAATGCCGAGGGCGCGAAGATGGTTGGATTGCGCTGAAACTCGAAGAAATTAGACTTGCTGAACCCCACTCCACCGGGGCCGGGCGCGGCAATGATCCGGTAGCGACGGTAGGGGCTATTGGGGTCGGGGTCATAATGGGTGTTGCCCCCCAATGGAATAGTCTGAATGGCATTACCGGCATCATCATAAATCTCGACCTGATAACTCGCCACTGTTCCCGGCGCAAACGGCGAGTCGGCAGTCCAGTCAATGCCCGCCGATGATTTTGACGCGAGCCAGACGGTGCAGGCCGACTTTGACGGGGCCGACTCGACACCGCAGGCATTCCGGTAAATGATCTGATAACAATAAGACTGCGCCGAGGTGTTGGCCGACGGGTCTTTGAAAACGGTGTTGTTGTTGATTTCGCCAACCGGCGTAAACGGCCCGCCGGGTTTATCGGCGCGACTCACTAACAGCGTGTATTGCGACGATGTGCCGTTGCCGGTGGGCAAAATACCCCGCACCTGCGCCTGCCCATTGTCATCTACGTCAACAAGTAAATTGGTGAGCGCAGCGGGTTTGTCCTGGTTTTGGCCGGTTACGCAAACAGGCGCGGTAGTGACGGTGGTAGCTCCGTTGTTTACGCTGGCTTCAAGCGCGTAACAGTATGGCACGTTGCACTGGATATTTTCGGTATCGGTGTACGTAGCGGTGGCCTTGTTGGTGGCCGCCGTGAGCGGCAGCACAGTACCGTTGCGGGTGAGTCGGTAGGTTCTGAAGGTGCCGGTTCCGGGGTATGGCAACCAGCTAACGGTATTGCGTTTGTCGCCCGCGCTGGCCTGCAACACCAGATTACAGACTTCTGCCGAGCGGGTAACGTTGCCGCAGTTATCGGTTGCAACAAGCTGAAAACACTGCGTTTGGGTGGCATCCGTTTTGATCGTAACCGTCTGACCGTCAACGGCAGAGAGGCCCGTTGGCTGGTAGGTGCCGGTGGCGTTGCGCTGTTGCACCTCAAATTTATCCTGCGGGCCGCCCTGCGTTTTAAGCGTAACCGTACCGGCATCAACGGTTGCTAAAGCGGTTATAACGGGCGTAACCGACGCGGCTGTGGTGACGTTGATGATCTGAGAAAACGACCGCGAACACTGCGTACCGGGTATGTCAGGTATATCGCTGAATGTGTAGTTGATGCGAACCGCAAGGCCAGTGGCGGGGTTCGCGTATCGGTGTTGCAGGTCGGGGGGGGCAACTGCCGTCAGTGATTTAACAGGGTCAGTTGTGCCGTCGCCCCAGTTAATCTGAAAACGGTCGTAGCGGGTGGTTGCCAGGTCGTTGGGGCTGAGGGTGAGCGTTACCTGCCGGTTGGCGCATACCAATGCCGAGAACGTGACCGGAATGGCAGGCACCACCTCGATAACGCGGCACGAAACGTAACCCTGTCCCGCCGATGAGCCAGCCTGCAAAATGGTGTAGGTGCCGGGGCTGGTGTAGGTAAACGAAGCGGCATTGGCCGTTGGTGCGGTGGTAGAAATGGGTTGCCCGACCTTGTAATCGAAAATGAACAGGTTGCTTTGAGCCGCCGAAACGGAGTTGGTAGCCGTAACCACAAAATTAGCGCAACTGCGGGTGCCGGTAACGGTGAACTGTGGCGCAGAGCCATCCGTCGGGCAGGTTTGCGCCAGCAGCGGGCTGCTTAACACGCACAGAAAGCAGCAGAAAATAAGCCCGACAGTTTCTACACCCGCCATCGGCCCCGAAAAAGACCGTCTCCTAAAAATTCTCACGGGGGTAATCGTTTATTTCGTTCGTATCAATGCGCCTGAACCTGTTCTACAAACGCCACGCCCGGCATTTTTAGCGCATCCCGGCGAAACGTATTCCAGTACGGAGTGGTTAGTGATTAGTAGCAAGTAGCTTACGCAAACGTGACTAACCACTTGCCACTAACGACTCGCCACTGACAACAATACCCAATGAGCAAAGATAGTACCAACATCCGGCTCGACCGGATCGAAGAAGCCATCGCCGACATCCGCGCCGGTAAAATCGTGATCGTGGTTGATGATGAAGACCGTGAGAATGAGGGCGATATGGTCTGCGCTGCCGAAACAATTACGCCCGAAATCGTTAATTTTTTAGAGAAAAATGCGCGGGGCGTTCTCTGCGTATCCCTCACCGAAGACCGCTGCCGGGAGCTTGACCTGACCATGATGGTTGGTCACGATAGCAACACCTCGCTGCACACCACGCCGTTTACCGTTACGGTTGACCTGCTTGGTCATGGCTGCACAACGGGCATTTCGGCTTCTGACCGGGCGAAAACCATTGTGGCCCTGACCAACCCGGCTATCCGGCCCGACGAATTTGGGAAGCCCGGCCACATCTCGCCCCTGAAAGCCCAGACGGGCGGGGTTTTGCGACGCACCGGCCATACCGAAGCCACTATTGACCTGGCCCGGTTAGCCGGTTTGCAACCCGCCGGGGTACTGATCGAGGTGAAAAGCGACGATGGCGAGATGGCCCGCCTGCCCGAACTCCGACAAATTGCCGACCGTTTTGGCATGAAACTCGTCTCGATTCAGGATTTGATCGAATACCGCCTGCGTACCGAAAGCCTGATTAAGCGCGAAATAGGCGTGGATATGCCCACCGAATGGGGCAACTTCGATTTGATTGCCTACACCCAGGTCAACACCGGCGATACGCACCTCGCGCTCATCAAAGGCACCTGGAAACCCGACGAAGCCGTGCTGGTGCGGGTACATTCGTCGTGCGTAACGGGCGATATTTTTGGCTCGTGCCGCTGCGATTGTGGCGGGCAACTCCACGCGGCCATGCAGATGGTTGAAGCAGCCGGTCAGGGAGCCATTATTTATATGTTTCAGGAAGGGCGCGGCATCGGGCTGTTGAACAAACTGAAAGCCTACAAATTACAGGAAATGGGCCGCGACACGATTGAGGCCAATCTGGAACTCGGCCTGCCCATGGATGCCCGCGACTACGGACTTGGCGCACAGATTCTGCGCGAACTCGGTGTCCGCAAGATGAAACTCATCTCCAACAACCCCACAAAACGCGCCGGGCTGATGGGCTACGGTCTGGAAATTGTGGAAACCATTCCCATCGAGATACGATCTAACCCGCACAACGAACGATACCTCCGCACCAAACGTGACCGCATGGGCCACACGCTGGTGATAGAAGAACAATGATAACCGGCAGGTTTAGTGGCAGTCAGAAATTTCTGGCTGCTTTTTTTATGCCCCACGCAACCGTATCGCCAACCCGTCCGTACAGATGGATGAACCGGTTCAACTGTTCATAGTTGCGTACTCATTAACTCAGTTGAAAACATGAAAATCATCACGATGGGTGGCCCTTTGGCCGGATTGGCACTGCTGTTGGCACTGGCGATGACGGGTTGCAATTACAACGATTTCACGACCCCGGCCAGAGATGTTTCGCTGGCAACCAACGCTGCGCTGGGGAAAATCCTGACCGGCACCGATGGCAAAACCCTGTACTTTTTTGCCGCTGATATTGACGGCCAATCGGCCTGCACCTCAGCACAGTGCGCCGGTAACTGGCCCGCTTTCTACAAAGACAACGCTACACTGTTACTCAGTGAGGGCTTAGCTGAGACCGATTTTGCCACAATTACCCGCGCCGATGGCAACAAACAGACAACCTACAAGGGCTGGCCGCTGTATTATTTCAAGAACGACACCAAAACGGGCGACGCGCTGGGCGAGAGCGTTGGCGGGGTTTGGTCAGTAGCAAAGCCCACATACTCGGTTTTGCTGGCGGCTACACAGTTAAAAGGGAACGATGGCAAAAACTACACCACGCCCAACGCCGTGACTTATGTGGAAGGACAGGGAACCAGCATTTATTTGACCGATGCTGCCGGGCGCACGATGTACGGTTTTGCGGCAGACAAGAAAAATAAAAATAACTATACAAAAGCCGATTTCAGCAATAACGCCACCTGGCCGTTGGTTGAGGTAGCAGCGGCCTCGTTGCAGGACCTGCCCTCTGGCCTGAAACGTACCGACTTCAGCAGCATCACCGTTTTTGGCCGCGACCAGTTGACGTACAAAGGCTGGCCGATGTATTATTTTGGCCCCGACAACGCCACGCGCGGTCTGACCAAAGGCGTGAGCGTACCCCGACCCGGCGTTTGGCCCATTGTGAACAGCAGTTCGCCCGAAGCACCCAATTAATCGAGATTGTTGTTCGGGGGTTGTCGGTCAGGCGGGGTAGCCCGCACGATTCGTGGTTCTGTTGGGAGAACCGCGAATCGAGACCGACAAGCCCCGAATGACAAGTAACGAGTCAAGACTTACCAATAACCCTGTGTCAGAAGTCCTGAACCCTGCCGCTTTAACAGAACTGCTCAGTGGTTGCGCCCGCAACCAACGGCGCAGTCAGGAACTGCTGTACCGGAAATTTTATGGCTATGCAATGGGCGTTTGTCTGCGCTATACCGCCACGCGGGAGCAGGCCGTAGAGGTATTGAACGACGGTTTTCTGAAGGTCTTCACCCGGTTAGAGCAGTATGACCCCAACCAGCCATTCAAAAGCTGGCTTCGGCGGATTCTGATTAATACCGCCTTAGACCAGTATCGGCAGGAGGTACGGCATTATCACCACGACGACGTGAGCGTGGCCGAACAAATGCCTGCCAATCAGACGGATGTGCATAGCACCTTATCCCATGAAGAATTGATCGGGCTGATTCAGCGGCTGTCGCCCGGATACCGGATCGTATTTAATCTGTATGCCGTGGACGGATTCAGCCACGACGAAATTGCGGCCCAATTGGGGATTACCGTCGGCACCTCGAAATCAAATCTGGCGCGGGCGCGGGAGAATCTAAAACAGATGTTACAAAAAAAAAGTCTGATTGAGTATGCAAGAGTTTCCTGACGACCCCCAGATGGACGAACTCTTCAGAAAATCGGCTGAAGCGTTTGAACCCCTATATGACCCCACCGCCTGGCAAGACATGGCTGCGCGGTTAGACCGCCACGACCAAACCACGCCCTCGGTTTGGCTGCAACGGGGTCTGGCGGTACTGCTGCTGTTGTGGCTAACGGGCAACTACGGCTGGTTTTCGAGTTCGCGCCCAACGCAGCCGGTGCTGGCACAAACGCAGTCGTCAGCAGAAACATCGGCTGACCCAAAGGCCAGTAAACACGCTGATAGTCAGCCCCAAGTGATATCAGTCAGCCAGCAGGGCAAGCAAACTGACGGAGGATCGAAACAATCACGTAGTGAAGCCGGGCCACCGGCCAAAACCAGCAACGAAGCCCAAAGCCAGGTATCGGTCCCGTTACCCCGGCCATCAATCAATCAGGAGTCAGCCAATGGTATGCAAAAAGCAACGCCCCGCCCCGCACCCGGTACTGACCCGGCAACAGCCAACATGAGTTATGCCGAGATAAGCCGTACTAAACGGTCGGCTACGCCAGAAGCTACCCACAGCGGGCCTTTGTCTTTAGTAGCTAATCCAGCCGGACACCGCGCCAGCGCAAAAAAACCGAATCGGGAAGTAGCCGTGAAAGCCATAAATCGGCGGGATAGCAAGGCGAAAAATACGGTTGCTTTCAGGTTGACAAATCCCGTTCTGGCATCGAAGACGATTAAGAAAACAGCAACGCCCGGCCCCGCTAATGCCGCAACGCAGGTAACGCCAATCAGCGAACTGACTACTTCTCGATTGCCCGGAAACGGTGGAATAGTCGTCCCTGAATCACCCGAAAACCAGGCAATTGCCCTGCTGCCGATTCGGGATAAACTCGTCGGGTATGGCCGTAATTTACTGACAGACAGCCCGGCACAATCACCAGTCCGGGCAATTCTACCCGACATTACTGCTCAAACGATGCCGGTGGTGAAACCGATCCCATTCCGACGATTGGCGGTTGGTGCGGTGTTTTCGCCCGACCTCAGCACCATTGGTCTGCAAAACTTCGACCGGCCCGGTATCAATCTCGGTCTATCGGTGCAATACCAGTTAACGCGCCGATTGGGGATTCAGACGGGCGTGTTGTATAGCCAGAAAAACTACCGGGCGTTGGCCTCGCAGTATGTCTTGCCTCCGACCCTGAAATGGGGGGTCTGGCCGTCGAGCATCAACGGGGATTGCCGGATGATTGACCTGCCGATAAACGTTCGGTACGATGTGATTTTGAAAAAACACCCAACGGGGTTATTTTCGTCAGCGCGGGGCTTTGTCAGTGCCGGGGTAACGGCGTACTGGATCGAACGGGAAGCGTATCGGTACAACTACGCCGACCCCAACGACCCCAATATCAAATACCGAAGCTGGGAAACCCGCACCGGGCGGCAGGGCATCAGCAACCTGAATGTATCCATTGGGTACGAAAAACAACTCAACCAGCGGTTATCTGTTCAGGCCGAACCCTTCCTGAAAATGCCCCTGCGCGACATTGGAGCTTATAAAATCAGGCTTATCAGCACGGGCGTGTTTATGTCGGTACGCTATCGGTTCTGATTTATCGTTTTTAGTGAGCATTACTTATTACAGCGTCTAAACTCAAACCAGGTAATCATGAATACCAACCAACCAGTAACCGAAACACCCCAAAGTCGCGCCGAATTTATGCGGAGTTTGGGCCTGAGCAGCGCGGCCCTAATGTCGTTCTATTGCATGGGAACCCTAACGAGTTGCTCCTCAAAAAGCGATCCGGCTCCCGTAACGCCTGCCCCAACACCAACCCCCACACCAGTGGTGGCCATAACGGGCAATGCAGAAACGGCAAAAGGAAAGATTGATTTCACCCTCGACCTGACCAGCGCAGACTACAAAGCCCTGAAGACGCAGGGCGAATTTGTGAAGGTTGGCGACGTGCTGGTTGCTGATGTTAAAGGCGGGAAGTTCGTGGCTATTCAACGGCTGTGTACCCACCAGGGATTCGATACGGTAGGGTATCGGTTAGCCACCGACGATTTTAAATGCACCACGCACGGTTCGGGGTTCGCCAATGACGGTACGGTGCTGAATGGCCCGACAACGAAGGCCATGAAAGCCTACAAAACAACGCTGAGTACGGATGGCAACAAACTCCAGATAACGGAGTAAGAAAACAGATTAACTACTTCATCAACAACCAATTGCGTTGGCGGAAATAACGGTGTAAACTGTTGTTTCCTGCCAACACAGAAACAACGAACGGGCTTTGGCCGACAACATTTATCCCGTCAGCGTGGTTGAGACAGCAACCTATTTGTCTAACAATGAATACCAACCAACCAACCACCGAAACCCCCCAAAGCCGCGCCGAATTTATTCGCGGGCTGGGCCTGAGCAGCGCAGCCCTGATGTCGTTCTACTGCATGGGAACCCTAACGAGTTGCTCCTCAAAAAGCGACCCCGCCCCGGTAACCACTACGCCACCAACCTCGACAACGCCAACCACGCCCGCAGCAACGGGCATAACGGGCAATGCCGATTCGGCCAAAGGAAAAATTGATTTCACCCTCGACCTGACCAACGCCAATTACAGCAAACTGAAAACGGCAGGTGAATACGTGAATCCCGGCGAATTGGTGGTGGCGAATGCCAAAAATGGGTACGTAGCCATTGGCCGGATTTGCACTCACGCTGCGGGGGATCTTCAATATCGAAAAGATAGCGACGATTTTCAGTGTAATGTCCACGGCGGACTATACAATACCAATGGCAGCGTGAAAGCGGCCCCGCCGGTGAAAGCCGTGAAAGCCTTCACGGTGGCGCTGAGTACCGACAAAAATTCGTTGCGGGTAACAGAATAAAAACGGCAGTACAGGCAACGGTTCATGCACGTTTGGGCGTATATACCGTTGTAGCTACACGTAAACGAATCAATCATGCTTACCGAAAACCGGCAGAATCGGCACGAGTTTCTTAAATCTCTGGGCTTGCGGGGAGCCGCTCTGATAGCCATTTATTGCGCCGGACAATCCCTTACGGCGTGTAGCAAAAGCGGCTCCACTGACCCCACGCCCCTGCCGTCGGGCGGGGTTGTGGTTGACCTGTCGGCACCGGCCAATGCCGGTTTACTGAAAGTCGGCAACTACATCATTACCAACGATATCGTGTTGGCAAACACCACCAAAGGCTACGTGGCCGTAACGGTGGTATGCAGCCACGAAGGGCGCAAACAGGTGCAACTCGCCAACGATGAATTTTACTGCACCGAACACGGCGCACGGTACGATCTGGCGGGTAAAGGGCTGAACGCGAACGGCAGCCGGGGGTTAAAACTATACACCATCACAAAGTCGGGCAATACCCTAACCATTTCGTAACGATGAAACAGGCTCTCCGGCTCGTGCTACTTTTTTTCATGTCTGTTCAGACCCTTTGGGCCCAGGATTCGACCCGTACCCAACGCCCGGTTTCAGCGGCAGACTCATCGGCAACGGCGGGTGATGACCTGCTGGCGGGCCTGACCGATTCGGTGAAAACCGAGCCGCTGCTGCCCCACAAAATGATTTTTACGCAACGTGCTTTCTGGGGACCAAAGGGATTGCTGCGGGTCATGAATATTGCCCCGCTCACGCCCGAAGGCCGGGTTGAAGAACTAAAAATCAGGCGAACGATGCTGGTGACGCATCAGGTAATGGGCTTTGTGACGCTGGCCGGTTTTGTGGCGCAGGGCTTGTTGGGTGCCAAACTCTACAACGCAACGGGGCAAGATTATATAGACACCAAACGGCTGCACGAGAGCGTTGCAACGGCCATCAACATTAGTTATGTTGCCACCACGCTGGTATCGCTGACGGCCCCGCCCAAGTTGCTCTCTGACCGGCGCGGACTGAGCGGTGTTAAGCTCCACAAATATTTAGCCATAGCGCACATTGCCGGGATGCTTGCCACAAACATTTTGTCGCAGCAAATCAACAAGCCGGGGCAAACCGGCGACGGCTATACGCAAACCAAGAGCCTGCACCGGATCGCTGCCTACACCACATTCGGGACGTATGCGGCTTCGATAATCGTGCTTAAATTTTAACCACTGATTACGTTGATTGATAGCCGATTTCGCTGATTTCCCCATTCGTGTAATCAACTATTAATCAACGGACAAAATCAGCGGAATCGGCTATCAATCAACGTAATCAACGGTTTTATGCAACATCTCCTGTTTATCCTTCTGCTGTTGGTTACACCCCCCGCTGCCCCGCGCAGGTTGGTGGCCGACAAAACGGCTTCTACCGTGATTTATGCCATGAAACACCCGCTTCATGCCTGGGAAGGCGTTAGCCACGATGTGAACTGTGCAGCCCTCTACAATGACGAGACCAAGCAACTCGAAAACGTGGCGGTGGCCGTTAAACTCAGCACCTTCGACAGCAAGGATGCCAACCGCGATTCGCACGGGCTTGAGGTTATGGAAGCCATCAAGTTTCCGACCGTTACGTTCAGCAGCCAAAGCATCAAAACCAACGCCGACGGCTCGCTGACGGCCACCGGCAAACTGACGTATCACGGCCTGACGAAGCCCATAACGATTCAGGCAACCCGGCGCAACGAAGCGGGCAAACTGATTCTGACGGGTGGGTTCACCTATAACCTCACCGATTTCAACGTCGAACGGCCCGCACTGTTGGGCCTGAAAACCGAAGATGAAGTAAAAATGAAATTTACGGTGGCGTTTACCATTTAATTGCCGCTCAATCAATTGAGTCCTGCTTTTTCACGGGGAAATTATACCTTTCGGGATAACTTCTTAAACCCGTTTTCCCGTGAAAAAGCTGTTTACCCTCGCCCTGCTGGTAATCGTCGCGCAGTCGTGCCAGACCACGCTCAATCCTGATACCGCCCCCGCAGCAAACGCTCTGCAAACCACCGATGCCATTGACGCGGTGATTTACGGAGCTGCCAAAACCAACGCTGATTTTAGGTGGAGCTTAGTTTCTGACCAAACCATCTGGAGCGCACTCCGCCAATCCGATGCCGTGCTGTCGGTGGGTTATAAACCTGCCAATGTCTCTGCCGATCTGCGCGAAACAATTCATACTATTGACGTTCAGAGTGTTGCGTGGCAACAGGCCCGCCAGCAATTGCTTGATTTGATTTTTGCCGAAGAACAAATCCTCAACCCAGCCCTGAAACGCGCTGACCTCGAAGCCTTTGCCGAAACAACGCTGCCGGTGCTTGACGTGCGGGTGCGGAGTGTAGAGACCATCAAAAAACTGCGTCAATCGAACCTCGTGCGCTATGCCGAGCCGATGAGCTACCAGCCGGGTCAGGCCAGCAACAGCCGCGCCCGTGCCACATCGAGCAGTGGCTGCGGCTCAAACATTGCCGATATTCCGCTGTATGAAGGGCAGGATTACACTACGCTGGCACCCGGCACCAAATCAGCCTGGAACCACCCGTTTCATGGCATTCGGGATGCCTGGAACCAAAGCACCGGCGCGGGCGTGAAACTGATGCTGATTGATACCGGCGTGAGCGATCAGCAGGACAACCTCGGCAGTGCCATCAATCAGGGCAGTTCATCGGGCCGGACAATTGAAAAACTCGTGACGCTGGGCAAAAACTGGCCCTGGTCGGCGGCAGAAACGCCCAACGACGGCTGCGGTCACGGCACCTCGATGGCCGGGGCCATGATTGGGCCACGCGGCACCGACGGAGCCGCATCGGGCATTGCCTACAACGCCAGTCTGGTTAGTGTGCGGGCCGCTGCCGATGTGTTGCTTGACGAATCGCGGGAGTTAAAAGGCGTAGCCGATGCGTTTGTGCTGGCCGGCAACCGGGCCGACGTAAAAATCACGAGTATGTCCATGGGAACCGTGTTATACAGTTCACAGGTGGCGGATGCCATCCGGTATGCCTACAACAAAGGCAAGCTGATGTTCTGCGCGGGTGGCACCTCGTTTGGCTGGACAGCGGGCTGGGTTGGCGTTATTTTCCCGGCTAATATGGATGAGGTTCAGGCTATTACCGGCGTTCAGGACAACCTCACTACTCGCTGCGACGACTGCCATCAGGGAAGCCAGATTGATTTTGTGATGGTGATGGAGAAGGCCGGTAACAAACGCCACGTACCCACCTTAGCCATGAGCGGTAACCCACCCTCAACCGTTGGCGGCTCGTCGGTAGCCACGGCCAGCACCGCCGGGATAGCCGCATTGGTCTGGGCCAAATACCCGTCGCTGACCCGCGCCCAGGTGGTGAGCAAATTAGCAGCAGCGTCGAGCGGGGGAGGCAGCAACTTTGGCTATGGTCGCATCAACGTCAACACCGCCCTTTCAACGGCGTACTGATGGTCTCCATAAGGAAATCGCGTCGGTTCGTTGCTTTCATCCAAAAAAACCAACATATCCCCAGAAACAATGACACAAGAAACTAACCGGCGCGATTTTCTGAAAACATCGGGCCTGCTCACGGGTGGAGCTTTGCTCGGCTCGATACCGGCTTCGGCCAGCAAGATCGGCTACCATTTTTCGGTAGAAGACACCATCAAAGTGGCCCTCATCGGCTGCGGAGGGCGCGGTACGGGCGCGGCTGCCCAGGCTCTCGCCACCAAGCAGAACATCAAGATTGTGGCGATGGCCGATGCCTTCAAAGACCGTTTAGATCAGGCCTACGCTAATCTGACCGAAAAAGCCTACAAAGATTGGTCGGGCGCAGAGCTGGATGTACGGAAAAAGGTGGACGTGCCAGATGACCATAAATTTGTCGGTTTCGATGCCTACAAACAGGCCATCGCCCTGGCCGATGTCGTGATTTTGGCAACGCCCCCCGGTTTCCGGCCCATGCACTTCGAGGAAGCTATTCGGCAGGGCAAGCACGTGTTTATGGAGAAACCCGTTGCCACCGACGCACCCGGTGTGCGCCGGGTGCTGGCAGCCGCCGAAGAAGCCAAGCGCAAAAAACTGAACGTGGTGGTGGGTTTGCAACGGCACTACCAGCCCAACTACCGCGAAATGGTGAAACGGATTCACGACGGTATGCTGGGCGACATTGTGGGCGGCAGCGTATATTGGGTAAGCGGGGGCGTGTGGAACAACCCGCGCAAGCCCGACCAAACCGAGATGGACTACCAGATGCGAAACTGGTATTATTTCAACTGGCTCTGCGGAGACCATATCAACGAGCAGCACATTCACAACATTGACGTTGCCAACTGGGTCAAACGCGGCTATCCGGTTTCGGCGCAGGGAACGGGCGGGCGGCAGGTCAGGACGGGCAAAGACTACGGCGAAATTTTCGATCACCA
The DNA here is from genome assembly GCA_038230415.1 of Cytophagales bacterium. Taxonomy (GTDB): domain Bacteria; phylum Bacteroidota; class Bacteroidia; order Cytophagales; family Spirosomataceae; genus JBBRNH01. The sequence continues at coordinate 44,722 of JBBRNH010000008.1, forward strand.
CATCGTTGACTACACCTACGCCGATGGTACGCTCATCAACAGCCAATGTCGCCACTACGAAGGCACCCACAGCATTGTGGACGAGCGATTTCTGGGTACGAAGGGCAAGGTGGATTCGTTTGGGCAGAAATCGGCGTTGCTGAACTACAAAGGCCAGCCGCTGTATGTGCATAACGGCAAGGCCGACGGCAACCCCTATCAGATTGAACACGACGAACTCTTTGCCGCCATTGCCAAAGGCGAATACAAATTTGCCGATGCCGAAAACGGCGCGAAAAGCACCATGACCGCCATCATGGGCCGGATGGCGACGTATTCGGGCAAGCTCGTGAAGTGGGACGAAGCCCTAAACTCGCAGATTGATTTATTCCCGGCCAAACTCGCCTGGGATGCCATGCCGAAGTTGCTGCCCGGTGCCGATGGGTTTTATCCGGTGGCCGTTCCGGGCAAAACGATTACGGTGTAGTTTTCGCTGATATTGAGGAACGCAAAAAGCCCGGCAAGCCGGGCCTTTTGCGTTTTCGGGAAATCACTGCTATTTCAACTTCATCTGGGCGAAATAGGGATGCTCTGGATTGACAATAAGTTCTTGTCTTAATGGGTGGATGAGAACATCCATGTCTTCGAGCGGGATGGCTCCAAGCAATACTTCGCTATTACCGGGCAGCACCATGGCGTTGCAGATTGTCCGGCGGTTTTTGAACCGGAGTTCAACCTGACTCACCACGTCGAACTCAACAATCCGACTGTCGGCGGTTTCGGCTTTTCGCTTCTCCATCACCGGAAACTGCAACTGCTCCTGAATACTCTCGTTGATGCAGAGCATATAACTCCCGGTATCAACTAAGGCATACACATTCATCCGCTTGATTTCATCTTCGCCGATGATATGACGGCGGGCAGATTCAAGATCATACCCATTAATCAGTTCAATATCAGCATATACCAGTCCCATGTTTCTGTTGGTTTTTGAACAAAGATACGCACAGATGACGGTACGTGATTAGGCGTTTTTGCGTATCTTGCTGGTGAATTTAACCCCAAAAACGGCTATGACAGCAACGGCTGAACGGCTCTATTCCATCGAAGAATACTTGGCGATGGAAGACCAGAATCTGGAAAAATCAGAATACCACAACGGCGAAATTATCCCAATGGCAGGCGCAAAAGCAATTCACAATCTAATTGCAGCCAATGCAGTTACCGCTCTCAACATTGCACTCGATGCAAAGATCGACACCTATCTGGTACTGAATAGCGACACCAAAATTCAGGTTCCGGCCCTGCGGTCGTTTCTGTATCCCGATGCGGTAGTGGTTTGTGAAGCCTTCGCGTTTTATAACAACCGCGAAGACATCATTACCAATCCATTGCTGATTGTGGAAGTGCTGTCGCCCGGCACGGCACAATACGACCGGGGTAAAAAATTCGATTACTACAAGACGCTCCCCTCGTTTCAGGAATATGTGCTGATTCAGCAACAGTTGCCGATGGTGACTGCATCCTACAAAATTGCCGAACGCACCTGGCAAGACACCGGAGCCGATAGCCTTGACCAAACCGTTTACCTACGCTCGTTAGACATTACGCTTGACCTGAAACGGCTCTACAAAGGTGTGACGTTCAGAACCGCGCCAATTTAACGTTCTCCCGGCCCGTGTCTTTACAGGTTACCCCTGCAAATCACCCCCTCGCTGCCAGCCCGATGACCCTGCAATACCTTCAGAAATGCCGCGCCATTCTCGATACCATCGAAGCGCAACAGACCCAAATCTTACAGGCCGCCCACTGGTTTGCCGATACCATTCTGGCGGGCCGCATGGTTCACGTCTTTGGCTCCGGTCACAGCCGGATTATGGTCGAAGAGATGTGGCCGCGCTACGGCTCGTTTCCCGGCTTCAACCCCATCGTCGAACTCTCGCTCACGTTTCATAACCTCGTGGTGGGGGCCAACGGACAACGGCAGGCCATGTTTCTCGAAAACGTACCGGGTCTTGCCGATAGAATCCTGCGAAATTATGACCTCAGTAGTCAGGATTCGGCTTTGATTATCTCGTCGTCGGGTTGCAATGTGGTGCCTATCGAAATAGCCGAAGAGTTTCAGCAGCAGGGTGTTAAGGTCGTTGCGCTTATCACAAAAGATCATTCGGAAGCCAGCACCAGCAAGCGCAAAGACGGCAAAAAACTCGGCGATTTTGCCGATCTGATTCTCGATACCGGCGCACCCGTCGGCGATGCCATGATTACCGTGCCGAATTTAGACACCCCCGTTGCGCCGGGCAGCACCATTGGCGGGGCCGCCCTCGTCAACTGCATCAAGGCCGAAGTAGCCCGGCTGCTGACCGAGGCCGGTCGCCCGCCAAACGTATTAAGCGCGGGTGTGGTGGTGGGTGCGGCCCGCGCCGTTGACCTGTTTGAAGCCGCTTACGACGAACACGCCCATCGGCTGGCAAAGTTGTATGCTCAGGTCGGCGTGCCGAGTTATGTGAGTGAAGGAAAACCATGATTTCCACCCCGCGACTGACGCTGCTACCCCTCACCCAGGAACAACTCAACCTGCTTGTTCACGGCGTTGACCAACTCGAACCCACGCTTGGGTTGCGGCCCAGCCTGCGCGAAGAAACCGAACCCCTCCTCGGTGTGCTGATTTATTTCACGATGCCCCGCCTGCGCGACCCCATCAACTACCCGCCCTTGTTCAACACGCTCTGGATTGCTGTTGACAACCACCGCCGGCAGATTGTGGCGAGTGCCAAATTCAAGGGCGCACCCGACGAGACCGGCACCATCGAAATCGGCTACGGAACATACCCGGTGTTTCAACGGCGCGGCTACATGACCGAAATGGTGCAGGGCATGATTGGTTGGGCCAAAACACAGCCGGGCATTCGGCGCGTGATAGCCGACACTGACACCGAGAATGTGGCCTCGCAGAAAGTGCTGGAAAAATGCGGGTTTCGTATGTTTGACCGGGTGGAGGAAATGCTATGGTATGAACTTGAATTTTTGCCTTTGTCCATGCCAATTTTTAAATTTGATGAACGTGGTAGCCTGCTGTCACCTTCACCGATTTATGCCAGCGCACAAACCATAGTTGCAACTTTTGCCTACAACACCCACCGTCAACTTCTCTGGCGAGACTATGAGAAACTAAGCGGGCTATTGAGTGCACACCGAGTTCCGATTCTATTTTGTTGGTTAGATGGTAGTTTTCTGACTAAAAAAGAGTTTCCCAACGATATTGACATTGCCCTGTTTGTACCTGTCGCTTTCTTTAATTCGAGACGAGCCTTTCTGGAAACAATCAGCCAACAGGCTCCCTCATTAGATGTGAAGTGGATTCCGCTTTTAGAAGAAACCAGCGAAATAAAGAAGGCGATTAATGAACTTGAAAAAATGAAATGGTTCTTATTATTTAGCAGTGATAGAGAAGACAAACCTAAAGGACTTATAGAGATAACCCAGTAAATAGTTATGGAGGTTACAAACGAACTGGAAATCAGAATGTTGGTCACGAACCGAAAAATCAGGATGTTCAAAAACATCATGGATGAACAGCGAAAATTAGGTGCTGATGAAGCCATGCTTCAGCCTTCAAAAGAAATGTGTGCCATACTCCAGGAAGAGCTACAGACATTAATTGCTCAATTACAAACAGCCGAATTAGCCTGATTGACAAACTTGCGCCAGTCAGGCTTCTAATAAATAAGTACTTGAACGATGTTATTTAAATTTTGAATCGAGATAATCCCCTGATTATGAGTAAATTGAAATTTTAATTAATTAATTTTTTCACTGTCCGAGTACTTAGTAGCAACAAATTAGAAATCAGATTATTAGTTACCCCTGGGCAATGCGCCAAAAACTGCTCTTCGTTTGTAGCCAAAATAAATGGCGCAGCCTGACCGCCGAGAAAATCTTTGCCCACAGTCAGCACTACGACGTGCGCTCTGCCGGGACGGAGCAGGGAGCCAGAACCAAACTCACCGCCGGGCTGCTGGGCTGGGCCGACCAGGTTTTTGTAATGAAACGCAAACACCACGACCGGATTTGCCAACACTTTCCCGACGTTGCCCCAACCAAACCCATCATCATTCTTGATATCCCGGACGACTACCAGTTCATGGACGACGAGCTGATTGAGATTCTGCAACATCGGCTGGCTCTGTTTATCGACATGGCTGATAATGAACCTCAGAACGGGTAAAACACCCCCAACGTACCCTTTTACCCCAAAATTCTTTTACTGATATGACCCAAAATTCCCGTCGCCGGTTTTTACGGCAACTCGGCGGCACAACAGCCCTCGTTGCCAGCGGCTCTACATTAGCGCTCGCCGGGCGTGACCGCCAAACGCACGTTATCGAGCCGATTCGGCCCGTGTCTGCCGCCGATACCATCAACATTGCTCTGATTGGCGCGGGAATCATCGGCCACTTCGATACCGAAACCGCGTTGAAAGTTCCCGGCACTAAACTCGTTGCCGTTGCTGATTTATACGCGCCCCGGCTGGTTCGGGCGAAGGAAGTATTTGGTAATGACCTGTTTACGACCAGAGATTACCGCGAAATTCTGGCCCGCAAAGACGTGGATGCCGTGCTGATTTGCGTACCCGACCACTGGCACGACCGTATTTCGATTGATGCCCTCAACGCCGGGAAACACGTGTACTGCGAAAAACCGATGGTGCATCACATTGAAGAAGGGCTGGCCGTGGTAGCCGCTCACAAAAAATCGGGCAAGGTGTTTGAAGTCGGTAGCCAACGCGCCAGCAGCGTGGCCGTGCTGGAAGCCCAGAAACGATTCCGGGCGGGCGACATTGGCGAACTGACCTTTGTGGAGAGTTTTCTGGATCGCACCGATGCGCTCGGCGCGTGGCAATACACAATGCCGCCCAACCTGAACCCCAAAGACGTGGACTGGGACACCTACCTCGGCGATGCGCCCAAACACGCCTTTGAGGCCGAGCGGTTTTTCCGGTGGCGCAACTACAAAGACTACGGCACGGGCGTGGCCGGCGATTTGTTTGTTCACCTCATTACGGGGCTGCACACGGTAACGGGGTCGCTGGGGCCGAGCCGGATTTTCGCGCTTGGTGACCTGAACTTCTGGAAAGATGGCCGCGATGCGTATGATCTCGTATCAGCCATGATGGACTACCCCAAAACCGACAAACATCCGTCGTTTACGTTTACGACGCGGGTAAACCTGGCATCGGGCGCGGGCGGCAACATTCACACCCGGTATGTTGGCACCGAGGGCGTGATGGACATTGGCTGGAACGACTTTACGCTCAACAAACTCAAACGTGGCAACGCCCCGCAATACAGCACGGGTTATGACGCGCTGATGACGTATCCAAAAGCCATGCAGGAGGAGTTTGTCCGGCAGTACGACCAGAAATACCCCGCTCCGCAATTCTCACGCAACGTTGTAACCGAACCCGAATTTAAATACGCGGCTCCCGACGGTTACGACGACCGGCTCGACCACCTGATCGTGTTCTTCAATGCTATCCGGCAAAACAACCCGGCCCTCGTGAAAGAAGATGCTGAATTTGGGCTTCGGGCAGCCGCACCGTCACTGGCAGCGGGCCTGAGCATTGAGCAAAAGCGGGTGATTAACTGGGATCCGATTACGATGAAAATGGGCAAATCGGTCTAATGCGCGACCTGATTCACCAATACATTGCGGCCTACAACGCCAAAGACGTGTCGGGGATGCTCATGCTGCTGCACGACGTAATCGTGTTTGAAAATATCTCCAGCAGTTCCGGCATAACAGCCACAAGCGGCAAAGCCGAATTTGAAACGCTGGCCCGGCAATCGCTGAACGTGTTCAGCAGTCGGCAGCAACGTATCCGGTCGCTCACCCTCGGCGAGCGCACCGCAGCCGCCGAAATAGAATACGAAGGCACGTTGGCGATGGATATGCCCAGTGGCTTGCAGGCCGGTGAGACCCTGCAACTTCGGGGCGTAACGGTCTTCGCCTTCAGCGACGGCAAGATCAGCCGGATTAGTGATTACTCTTGAAATCAGTGAAGAATGATGAGTTATGAGTGAAGAATATTCTCCTGAAATTTATTCTTCACTCATAACTCATCATTCTTCACTCCCTTATGCAACCTACCCCCATAAAAACCACTGTTGTCGGTTCGATGCCATTTCCGGGCTGGCTCGAATTTTCCAGTCAGCACCTCGACCAACTCGGCCCCGCCGACATTGCCGAACTGATTGACGATGCCGTGATTACCTCGATTCACGATCAGGTGTCTGCCGGTCTCGACGTGATTACCGACGGCGAGCAAACCCGGTTCGATTTTAACCTGTCGTTCTACGGCTACATTACCGGGATTCAAAACAACGACACCGAAACCCGCCGGTTTGGACCACCCGCTCATGACCAGCGCGGCAAACACAACATTGTGGCCCCGCTCACGGCTCCGCGTGGCTTGGGTGTGGTCGAAGAATACCAGCGATTGAAGCGATTAACCCCTGTCGGCCAGAGGGTTAAAGTATCAATTCCGGGGCCATACACGCTCAGCGGGCGATTGCTGCCGGGCAGTTTGTACAAAGATCGCTGGGAAGTAGCCGAAGCTATTTTGCCGTTGGTAGCCAAAGAAATTGCCGATTTGGTGGCCCTCGGCGTACCGGAAATCTGTGTTGATGAGCCTTCGATGAGCTGTTATGCCTACAAAGAAGACACGCGCCGGTTTGTGGATATGTTTAACCGAACGGTTGCGCCCGGCATTGGCAAAACGCGGCTTTCGATGCACCTGTGCTTCGGCAACTACAAAGGCCGGTCGGTGGGGCCAAAGAGCATTGCGCCCATGCTCCCCGATTTTATGGACATGGCCGTTGACGAACTCCACTCCGAAATGACGATCCTGAATTTTTCGGAGGTTCACCTGCTCGAACGTTTTGCCGAGAAATTTGATGTGGCCGTTGGCGTGATTGACGTAAAAAGCTACTACATCGAAACCCCGCAGGATGTGGCCGACCGTATCCGAAAGTGCCTGCCGTTTATTCCCGCCGAAAAATTGGCCGTTGCGCCCGACTGTGGCCTGAGCCAAACCGCGCGTTGGGCCGCCAAACAAAAATTAGCCAACATGGTGGCTGGGGCTAAGTTGGTGCGTGAGAGCCTGTAAACCTACCACCACCGCTGATTGGGCAACGGTTTCCCCAACGTCACCGGCTCACCGATGCGGGGCGTGGTCAGGCGCAGGTTGGCTGGCCCGGCGAGTTCGGTAAGTTCCTGAATGGGGCCGTTCCAGGCATGAAACGCCAGCGCAAATTTGCCCCAATGAACAGGTAGCAACACATCGGCTTTCAAATCCTGAGCGGCCAGAATTACCTCGTTCGGGAAGGTGTGAATGTAGGGCCAGTCGCGGCCAAATTGCCCACATTCGAGCAGGGCCAGATCAAACGGGCCGTATTGCTCGCCGAGTTGCGCGAAATGCGGGCCGTAGCCCGAATCGCCACCCAAAAACAGCCGTTTATCGCCCACGTTCAGCACAAAGGCCGACCAGAGCGTTTGCCCGCGCCGAAAACTCCGGCCCGAAAAGTGCCGCGCCGGGGCTGCCGTCAGCGTCAGGCTGTCGGAAACGCGGTCGGTTTGGCCCCAGTCGAGTTCGGTGATGGTGGCCGGGTTGTAGCCCCAGCGTTCGAGGTGTGCGCCCACGCCTAACGAGGTACAAACGTGCTTTACACTTGGAATAAGTTTGGTTAGTGTCTGATAATCAAGGTGATCGTAATGGTCGTGGGTCAGCACTAACACATCAATCGGCGGCATATCGGCTACCGAATAGGCATCGGCCCCGGCAAAAGCCTGCACCGAAAACGGTAACGGCGACGCGCTGCCGCTAAACACCGGGTCAACGAGCAGCGTGTAGCCCCCCGACCGGATGAGGTACGACGAATGACCAAACCAGACAATCGTGGTTTCGGTTGCGGGCAGCGCGTTAAGGTCAGTTTTGACGCTCGGCAACGGGTTAGGGGGCGTAACGTTGGCGGGTTTAGTGAGCAAATCCCGGATCATTTCCAGCCATGACGCACCGGGCCGTAGGAAATCAGTCGGCACCGGATTTTGAAATGCCCCGTCGCGGTAGTGTGCCGATTGCTCGATTCGGGCCTGCCGTGCGCCCGTTGGTACGGCCCCAAAAGCGGCAGATTGTAAAAAAAGCCAGATGCCTCCTGCAACGGCTATGATAACAAAAAGAGCAAGTAACATATTGGTTTTCAGTCGGTTCATGTTGTGAATTTTGATCCCAGCAGTACACGCTCATTGGCGAGTGCGTTCATATTTTCGGTAAGCAGCATCCGGGTTCGGGCATTGTCGAAGTGTTCGCTATAACTGGCCCGGAGTTCTTTACGTTTCATGGCTTCCAAGAAACGGCGGGCATCGTCGGTGGTTTCGAGCAGCAACGGCGGCACTTCGATGGGTTTACCGTCGTCGTCTTTGGCAACCATCGTAAAGTAGGACGTGTTGGTGTGCTTCACGGAGGCCGTTTTCACGTTTTCGGCAATGACCTTGATACCTACCACGAGCGAGGTTCGGCCCACGTAATTGACCGAAGCCAACAGGCTCACCAACTCCCCGACCTCAACGGGCTGCCGAAAATTTACGCCATCTACCAACACCGTAACGCAGTAGTTACCAGCGTGTTTGGCAGAACAGGCGTAGGCTACTTTATCCATTAGCGAGAGCAAAATCCCGCCGTGAATCTTGCCCCCAAAATTAGCGTAAGCCGGAATCATGAGTTCGGTAATGGTGGTTCGGGAGAAACTGACGGGGCGGGCGGGTTGGCTCATAGCGGCACAATTGGTTGCTATTTTTTTCGGATAAATACATATGTCGGTTGGAGCAGTCCGTTCCTGACCCGCATCTGACTTTTGTGCTGACGAATCCAGGACTGTTGGTCATCCGGCGAGTCGTTAAATGGAAAAGCAGGTAATCGGTTATCTAACTCCCAATAGCCAACGCCCTGATCGAACCGGAGCGTCAATTTGCGGCCACTATCAAAACTCAGCACCAGAATCCGGGCGTGATGCATATCCCGTTTATACTGGTGCATCTCAATAGCACAGGTAAGCATATCGGTTTCCAGCAGTTGTTCGATGAGTTTTTGCCGACTGGCATCTTCGGCTGGCTGCCAGCCGGTTTTTATCCATCGGTCTTTGGGCCGCAAAACTGTATTTTCCGACTGCAACAGGCTCATTCTCAGCAAACAGCCATCGTCTTTGGCAAAGGGAAGTGTGGTCATAATCTCGGCAAACAGCATCGTGTTCAACGGCGTAGCCAGATAGCGGTCGGTGTAGGTTATGCCGCAAACCGTTTCCTGACAAAACCCAGCCAGTAAATCAGCAGCTTCTTGTTGCACAGCTCTCCAGAATTTAGTGCCAAAGTCTGTTACCGGGCCGTTCAACTCGTTGCTCAATACAACCTCGGCCAGGTTTACGTCCGGGGCGGGCAAGAGAGTTTGTTTATCCACCAAAATACCCGTTAGCGGGGGCACAAAATCAGCCGCTCTGACCAGCAAACTTCCATCAGTTTTGCCCCATTCTTCGCTGAAAATCAGGGCTTCGGGGTGGTTGGTAGCGTAAGCGACCCGGTTTTTGCCGTTGTTGACGATGGTGGCAATCAACGCGCCGTTTCTCAACCGAATCGGCTCCGGGCAGATCATCAGCCGTAGTTTATTACTGACCGACAGCAGGCTGTATAAATCACGTTTGCCGTCGGCATCGAGTTGGTCTGATTGGGCGTGGGTCAGCCAGATTTCGACCCCGGCAAACTTGCTGATGTATTCGCCGATGCGTTTGTGAACGGTTGATTCGCTGATGTTCCAGTCTGCCACATCGCCCCCAACGAGCAGTTGCAGGGTATCGCCGGGTTCAGTCTGCCAGAAGCTCAACGCCTTCATCAGGTCATAAACGCAGTATTTTGAGCCGGGGCCGAGCAGTTGCTCGTCGGGTTGCAGGCTCAACTGATTCAGGTAGGTATCGGTCAAAAACGCCAGTGCGGTGTGGCGGTTGAGCTTATCGCTTACCTTCTGCGTGTCAAACTGCAACAGGCAGGTTTCGCAGGCATTTTTGCAATTGGCCGGGCAGACCAGCAGTTTTCGCGCACTGGCAAACATCTCCGACAGAAAATGCGGAGCCTGAGACGCAAACCCCGACCCGCCCCCGTTCGTGTCGTACAAACAGAGGGCATAAAACGGTTGCGGGTCGAGTTGTTCGTTTTTGACCTGTTTCACCTGCACCCCAATTTCTTCGGCATTGATACCCAGACTTTGGGTTAGTCCGTGCCGGAGAGCCACCCCCACCGACCAGCAGAGTGACTCATGCGCGGGATTTGAGGTGAGCAAAAACTGGTTGGTTTCGGGCTGTTTCAGGTATAATTCAAACACGTCGGTATGAATCACGTGGCCGAGGTGCAGGTTTCGCTGAACACGGTTGGGGTCGGGTTGGCAGGTATTTTTCTCACTCTTGCCTACCTTTTTCTTGCCCCGCAAGGTAGCGTGTTGGTTGAAATTGGCGGGCAGCGAGTCGTCTTTCATCGAATCGGCGTAGCCACAGGCCAAACAAATGGCAAATCCCTGACCGTATTCGCCCGAATTATGGTAAAAAATCTGGCCGCGTTCGTCGCTTTTATAGCTGCCGAGGGCGGCATTGGGCAACGGCATCACCACAGCTGTTGTGGTGTTTATCCAGGGAAGCTGGGCGGGCAGGTATTTCTGTTGCGAAACGTTGTTGGTAACGGTTCCGTAAAAACTCGTGGCAAAACCAGTTGGCTCGATAAATACCAGACTGCTTTTGGGTTTGCCGTCTATGTTCAGAAGTGCTTTGCCGCACCCCGAACAAAGCCCCGTAAACGCGCTGTTTTCGATACCCGTCATGCCGCACTTCTGGCATCGCCAAGCCGTTTGGAGCAGTTGCGTTTCGCGGACACTGTCGTCGGGGTTATGCCAGTTCAGGGTGATTCCGTTGGAGACATACACCCGGCCATCAAGTACGATTTCGGCCCCCGGCGCGTACTCGCTCAGGGCCACCGACATATCGCGCGAAGGCTTGTTTTTGCGCTGACTGCGGTTGTCTTCGCGGTGTTCGGGGTCGGCGTTTTGCTGCCGCTTGAAACTCGCGGCAGTCATCGGGTTAAACGTGGCAATGTCGGTCGGGAAACCGTATCCCGGCAAAAAACCACCCGTGATGAGTTCGGTCAGCAGATATTCGTCGCGGTGGCGTTTGAGGTCAAACTCGATTCGTTTTCGATACGGAGCTTTTTCGTCGCTGCCCGCCTGTTCGTGTTCAGCTTCCAGACTTTTACATTCGTCGAGCCAGCGTTGCCCGATGGTTTCTAAACACGTGGCGGCTTCGGTACACAATCTGTTCATCGGCTGGCCCTCCAAAATACTGTTTTGCCAGATTATGTCGAGGGCTTTTTGGATAACATGGCTCTGGTTTTCAGGGAGTTCGCCGATCCAGGCCACCATTTGCCCGCAAACCGACGGATGCTCATCAACCGGGCCGAAAAACCAGTGGCACCGCAGCGTAATGGCATTGCCCGACACTCTGATTTCGTGGTTGATAAAATAGCCAAACAGCCAGGCGTTCAGGTGGCGTTGCACGATGCGCTCGCTGCTGAGGATAATAGTGGGCTGTTTCATGGTGGCCGTGAAGGGCCACAGCGGATTGCGGAACACCTGCTGATCGAGCGGGTTGTTTTTGCACAACGTCAGCGATAATGACCGCGACTCACCCCGCCGACCGGCCCGGCCCGCCCGTTGCAGGTAGTTGGCCGGGTGGGGTGGCACGTTGTTGTTGCAAACAATGGTCAGGCCGCCAATATCCACGCCCATCTCCATCGTGGTGGAGCAACTCAGCACGTTCACGGTTCCGTCTTTAAACATGGTTTCGTAGCGTTGAAGTTTAGCCGCCGACTGCTGGGCCGAATGTTCGGCGGTGCGGTAAAAAGCCCCGCCTTCGGCAATGCTGTCGCTCAAATTATTCCATATCGCGCTGTCTCTAAGCCGGTTAATGGCCGGGTCGGTGCGTAGCCAGTGCCGTACTTCAGCCAATCGTTCGAGGTGCGAACCGGCGTATAGACGGGGCATGGCGGGCAGTTGCAGGGGCGTGGCCTGCTGGCTTCCGGGCCAGGGGCGGGCGGACGGGCAGGTAGGGAGTCAGGCCATTAAGGGTGGTGTCGAGAACGCGCAGCGTAACGGGGCATTGCCAGGCATCGGTAACGGTGCGAAACTGTAGTTTTTCTAACCGAAGCTGAAACCGCCCCCGGTCGTCGGGCCGCAGGAGTTGGGTAGTGTTGGTCAGCGCGTGCCAGGCCTGTTGCATGAGCGCGTCGAGCCGACCAGCCTGATCGGTGGTGATGTTTTCCAGGTCAAAGCCAAGCACCTGAATCAAAAACCGGACAATCCGGGACTGTCGCTTACCCCGGCTCCGCTGATAAGCAGCCCAGGGAATGTAGGTGCGCCCGTCGCCTTCAGAACTGTTGGGACTAAGCAGATACTTGGGCGAAATCCGGGAACCCAACCAGTTGAGCCACTCGCGCGGGATATTGAGATAAACACCCTCCCGGACGTAAAAATCGAGGCATATTTTCAGGAAATCACGCCATTGCCCCGCCGTCAGTTGCTGATCCTGCCACTCACTCGGTGCCGCCGTAACGGTATCCAGGCCTTCGTAATAAACAGCGGTCAGGCCGAGGGTTTCGAGCGAGTTGCCGCGTTTGGGTCGGCGGCCAAACTCCCGCGCCAGCAACACCTTTGCCATCGTAATGGCCGAATCAAACACGTCCGGGTCTAACTCGTGGTGGTAATAGCGATGAATGTGCCGCACGTCTTCGTCTATGCTAAGTGCCTGTACTAAATCGGCCCAGGAAATCGTGTTCCGGGCTAACTGCCTGAGTTGGCTTTCTTTTTCAAGAATTATTCCTGTAATCACAGTCGGCGGGTTTGGTACGGCCCGCAGTGCCAGAATATCGGTTTGTATTGTCTGAATCTCGTCGGTTTTGTTGTTTTCCTGAATTTTCCGGTAAATCAACCCTCTGACCCGCAACCGCTCGGCGTTCTGTTGCATTTTCACGGCGATGCGGGCCGTTCCCTGCCGGCTGTCGGTGAAGGTGAGCAAGTTGCGGCCCCGCATCGGTTTAGCCAATGGCTCCTTGCCATCGGGGACGTGTTCGAGCAGCGTCGGCACGAGCGAACTGGTATAAAACGGCATCCCTAAATAAGCCGCCCGAAACACGCCCTCCTGTCCCTGCCCGCCAAACTCGCAAAACGCGCAGAGTTCTACGGAACGATTCCAGTAAATCGGTTTTGTTGCTTGGTCTTGCATGGAAGCAATGAAACCATCCGTGCCGAGGTGTTGCAGGTCATATCGCTCATGTGGTTGCTGGCTCAATATCACCGCCGACGTTTGCATCACCTGATCAGTGGCAGCAGCATCGGAATCGGGTTGTTCGAGGTCAAACAAAAAATCGTCGGTTTCGCTCAGACCGTTCTGCATCAGCCGGTCGCCGTCAAGCCGGGCTTTGAGGTGGCCGGTGTTACATTCGTTGCAGAACACCAGTTCATACACCGGCGACCCACAGGCACAGGTAAGCCGTTGTTGGGTATAAACATAGCCAAAGCCCCACGCCGGGTCGTTGAGATATGCGCCCGGTTTGCGCTTTTCGGGGCAGTGCCGATCCACGCAGGCCCACAGCCCGTGCAGCACTTTATGAAAAAAATGGCCCCGTAACGGCAAAAAATGCACATCGTCCTGTTTTGTATCCTGTTGCGAAACCAGATCAAGCCAGGCTAATGCTTCCTGTTGCCGGGCCAACGGGTCGGCGATCTGCCCAAATAACCGATTGGCAATATTGGTGAGGGTTTTGGGTAGCTGATCCTGAATCAATACGTTTCGCAACCGGCGGGCAGTTTCGTTTTCATACACGGCGGCCCGCCGGTCAGCATCGGGCAGGGCGCATAACGCGCTCACCGTAAGCTGATTGGGGCGGGCGTTGGGCGGCAATTCGGGGATATTGCGCTGCCCGTCAATCACCTCAACGCGGTCGGGCGAGATACCAGCCAGGTCTGCCAGGTACTTTTTCAGGCTCTGTTGCGCCTGTTGGTCAGAACCAATAGTAGCCGATGTGGCAATAAACCGAACGTCGTCGGCGGTTACGCCAAACCCGATTAAGGCCCGCCGGATAAGCAAGGCCAGTTCTGCCGCCTGCGAGCCGATGTAGGTGTGGGCTTCATCGAGAACGATATACTTGAGTTTGCCCTGCGATTTTTCGAGTATTGGCCGGTCCTGATTCCGAATCAGCATATACTCCAGCATCGTGGGGTTGGTGATAAGCATCGGCGGGGGCGATTGCCACAAACCGCGCCGGTCATAAACCTCGCTTTCGGGCCGACCGTTAATGATGGCCGGTTTGAGCGATTGGGGCGTGTTGCCGTTATAGAGACAAAACCGGACTTTGTGTTTGTAGGGATATGTCCAGGCCAGCAACCGTTCGCGCTGACTGTTAATGAGGGCGTTGAGCGGATAAATAAACAACGCCTGAACGCCCACTAATGGCCCCGCCCCCGGTTGCTCGGCCTGCCCAACGAGGTCGTTAAGAATCGGAATTATAAAACACTCGGTCTTGCCCGACCCCGTGCCGCTCGTCACCACAACGGATTTATGATCGGGTGCGGCCAGCGTTTCCCACGCCCGGAGTTGGTGGATATAGGGTTTGTAGTGTGCTTTGAGCGCCTGCCCGGCCAGGTTTAGCTTATGGTCATCAAAGGCAATGTTTTTGTGTTCGGCGTTCAGGGCGTTCACCAACGACGGGTGGAGCGTGTTTTGGTCGGCTAAGTCCTGAAACGTAACCGGGCCGGTTGTCCAGGGAAAAACAGGATCAAAAGCGGGATCGCCCAAAATCCGGTTGCCCGCCTGTAATTCGTGGGCAAGTTGCTGGCGGAGGTGGTTCCGCAACGCGGGCGATTTGACACCTAATGTGCCGAGTGTGGCCTCAACCGAGCGGTGGCCGAGGTCGTTGAAAAGGGGCTGAAAGTAGGTATGGCTCATGGAATAAAACGGGGTTTAGTGGGTGAGATTTTGCCAGCAAAACGCTTGTGTGAAGTTATAAATCTGGCAGAAATAATCGGTATCGAAGGCCATCAACTGCCGCAGCCGGTGTTTGTCCCACGCCGAAACGGGCAAGGCATCGGGGCAAACCGAGTGATAAGCCATCAAAACGGGCAGATACGCCACCGGGCGCAGATAGCCGAAACCAGCCGGAATAACAGGCATCAACGCCCGCACCGAATCGGGCAAGGCGGCAAAACCAGCCAGCAATTCTGCTGATAAATGAATGGGAAATTTGGCTTTGGTTTGATGAATCAGGCCCGGCGAACCAAGCCCGCCCAGTACCGCACCTTCGATGATTGGCTGAACACACGGAGCATAGCGGCTGATTTTAAAATCCTGATTGCCGATGCGGTTCATTATTTCGATGCCAATAATCTGACCCAGGCTGTTCAGGCAAAGCCCGGTTTCTACGGCCTGAATCTTGGCCGTCAGTATCATCTCGGCCACCTCGCCCGTCAGCAGCGGGTTTTGTTCAGGATTGCGGTATGCGCCGAGTACATCGAGCCAAACCGAAACGGGAATGGCATACCAGTTTACCGAAAATTCACGGCTGAGTTTTTCGATGCACAGCGTGTCGAATTGCAGAAAAAACGCTGCCAGGCCCCGATCTGATTTGACAAGGGCTTTCCAGACATCGAGCGCGTTAAGCGAGAGATGCCGGGTGCAGTCGTAAAGGTGTTGCAGGGTTTGCCAGTTGGCGTTGTCAAACGAGGTGCTGATTTGGTCGAAGAGGTTTTTCAGTACAATCTGGCGGTTTTGGTGGCGGTGGTTGGTGGCCTGATGAAAGCCGTCAACCGCATCAATGGTGATTTCAGGAAAATCATCGACCAAAACAGCCACCGCAGGCCGCACGTTGGAAGCCGAGGTTTTGGCGGCAAAATAGAGCCACTTGCCCGTTGCCGTTTCGGGAAACGCCCAGCCTGCTTCGGTAGCGGTCAGTTCGGTAAGTTTGTCGGGCGTAAACGGCGTATCGAGCGGGAAGGCCACCAACGTTACCCCCGTTATCGGTGTTCCGGTCTGATTCAGGGTTACGGTTCGGGTTGGGGGGTCGTAAGATGGTTTGTGGGTGTATTGCGCCACCTGAATGCTGCTGCCCGTGCCGTGCTGAATACGAACGGTGGCATCAACGTTTTGGGTAAAGGAGAGCAGTTCTTCCAGATCAGGTTTGTAGCGAATCAGGGGGATTTCGGTGGTGCTGAACGGTCCCAGACTGATTTTTTTCAATCGCATAATCCGGGCCGCGTCCGGGTTATGGCGGTCAGTCAGCATCAGGCATATTTGCCGGGTTTGCTCTTGCCCCGATACATTATTGAGTACTAACCTCGCTCCGTATAATCGCTGAAAATCAATGGATTGATTAGCCGAAATTGGCTGATCGTCGCCATCAACAAAATAACCCGAATCTGCCGGAGCCGGCACGATGAGCGTTACCGAACGACCCGAATCGGTTGGTGAGAGCGTGATTTTCAGTTTCGTGATCGCTTGATGGCCTGACGGTAGCCGAATGCGGTAGCCGGTATTTTCGGGGTCAATAACTGCGTCGAGACCTGTTTCGAGGGAGACCCGGAGACCACCCGTGTTGGTCAGCACGATGCTTCGGCTGGCCGGTTGAAACGAAATTGCCAGGGTTAGTGGCAGCACCGAAATTTCCTGACTGAATAACACGTCGCCCTCTCTACCGATGCATCGCACCCGAAACCGGCCCGTGAGCGCGTCAGGATTGGTGAGTTTTTGCCACTGCCCGGCCAGTTTGTACTGAATTTGATCGGAACCAGTGATGCGGTAGCCGGTAGTTTTGTGGATTTTGCGGATGCGTGGAAAGCCCAGAAAAATTCCCGCGTTTTGTCCCGGAAAAACCATAATGCGGTGGGCGTTGCTTTGGTGATGCAGCACATAGTAAAAATCGTCGTCGTCCTGAACCTCGGCCAGCCGAACCCGAAACGCCTGATCGTCGTCGTGGGCATCGCGAAACCAGCTCGTAGCCGCCAGTTCATACACCATTTGGCGTTGGTTGAGCGTTCCCCGATGCTGCACCGACTGACTGTCGGGAATCAAGTGGGCGGGGCAAACCACCAAGGCTTTATTTGCTGACAAGCGGGTGCTACCCACCCTTTTCAACAGCCCGACCGTATTTTGTTGCGGGTCTGGCACAAACACCCAGGGCAGGGCCGGGTCAAGCCCATTGCCGTATGGTAGTTCGATCAGGCCCATTGGCTCGTCGGTCTGACTGTCGGCTACAACCACGTGCCAGGGCGAGGCATAGATACTATCGGGCAGCTTTACGGCACTTAACCCCCTGATATCCATCTGGCTATTGCGGTTTTTAAAGCCATAGCCAAGCAATTTTTCGCCCCCGGTATAAACCACTTTAATAAGGACTTTTTCAGACAAACGGGCAAAATCATCGGGTTTGATGTGCAGTTCTTCGGGCGCGTAAACGCCGGGCGGGATGGTCAGCGTTGTTTTCAGCGTCCAGTTGGCAGACTGGCACGTCAGGGTGTAGGTCACGCCGATACGCGGGGTTTCGGGCCGGGGCGTTTTGGCAACATCAAGCAGCAGCGATTCTAAAAACGTCTCCGCATTGGGCCCATCGTCGAGCCGCACCGGGAGCCGCTCCTGCCAACCCGGCACGTACAGATTCAGATACGCTACCGGCTGCTCTTTTTGGGCCAGCGCGTGGCTTTTTTTCAGGGCCAGCAACGCACTGACTACGGCATAAATCAACTCAAAAAAGGGCGTAACCATCAGTACGTCGGGGAGCACCAACCGTCGGGCCTGTTCCCGGATTAGTTCAATAGCATCATTCATACTAATTCGGTTATGCTCGATAAAAGCCAACGCCCGCAACAGCAACGCCCGGATGTAACCCTCGCCGGTGAGTAATTGAACGGGCAGACCAGCCTCAAAAACGATGGTTCCTAAAAACGAGTTTGATCCGCCTTCGTGCTGAAAAACAGACCGTTGCCAATAGCGGCACCCCTTTTCCAACAGTTCTTTCCGCCTAAGTCCGTTATTCAGGTCAGGTCGGCAAATTTCTCCGAAAATAGGCTCCCATTCCCAATGCCCGCCGTCGTAGTGCCGTCGCCACCAGTCAGCGGCAAACAAAACGAAACAGGCTGCTGATTGGCTATTTTGTTCGCGGTTGTGGGTCAGCACACGTTTCAGCGTTTGATATTCATCGTCGCTGATTTTGTAGGCATACAGTGGCAAGCCGGTTGGTGCAGTGAGTTGCCGGGTCTGCAAAAACTGGCTGAGAAACCCCGTTACAGTGCGGACAGGTGAGAGCGAAACAGGATTTAGCATCGGGGTAGGGTTTACGTCAAGCGTAGGTGGATAATTCCTCACGAATGTAAACAAAAAAAAGCCCCGCCAATTAGCCTGGCGGGGCTTTTGATAAGTAGTTGCTAATCAACAAATCTGCGAAATCACTCTTCTTAATTCGTGTAATCTGCGATTCTACACCGCAAAACTCTCGCCACAGCCGCAGGTACGGCTGGCGTTAGGGTTTTTGAACTGGAAACCTTTGCCGTTCAATCCGTCCGAAAAGTCGAGTTCAGTACCGGCTAAGTACAGCAGGCTTTTCTTTGGCACGATGATTTTAATGCCTTTGTCTTCAAACACCATATCGGTGGCTTCGGCGGTGGCATCAAATTTCAGGTCATACATCAGGCCCGAACAGCCGCCCCCTTCTACGGCCACGCGAATGGCGAAATTTTCGCCTAAGCCGTCTTTCAGGCGTAGTTCGTCAATTTTATTCCGTGCGATGTCGCTGACAATAACCATAGCTGTAAAACCAAATTGGTGTTACCGGATTAACTTTGGCTTATTCAGAAAAGTTCTTTACTATGACCCACGTCGAACACATCGGCATTGCCGTAAAAAACCTGACCGACTCAAACGCGCTCTTTACCGCGCTGCTCGGTACGCCAGCTTACAAAACCGAAACCGTTGAATCAGAAGGCGTTATCACCTCTTTTTTTCAGGTTGGCCCCACCAAAATCGAACTCCTGGAAGCGACTACCGCCGACAGCCCGATTGCGAAATTCCTGGAAAAGCGGGGCGAGGGCCTCCACCACATTGCCTTTGCCGTGGCTGATATTCGGGCTGAGATGGCACGGTTGCGGGCCGAAGGATTCACGCTCCTCAACGCCGAACCGAAACGCGGGGCCGACAACAAACTCGTGTGCTTTCTGCACCCCAAAACCGCCAACGGGGTGCTAATCGAGTTGTGCCAATCAGTGGAAAGTGATTAGTAGCGAGGGGTTAGTTAGCTACCGCGTGATTACGTCTGCGCCAGCCAACTAACCACTTGCCACTGATCACTTACTACTCAGATAAGGTCATTCTTAAACGCATACGCCACCATACCAGCGGTATTTTTGGTGCCGGTTTTTTCGAGAATCCTGAGCCGGTGGCCCTCAACGGTGCGGGGGCTAAGAAAAACCAACTCGCTGATTTCCTGCGTGGAATGGCCTTCACAGATCAGTTTCAGCACCTCCTTCTCGCGCTCGGAGAGTAGCACTTTCGAGTTATAAAACGCGGAGGGTTGCTTCACAACGGCGGTCTTGTTGGTCATCTTGCGGAGCATCGCCTTCGAGACGAACTCGGTCAGGTAAATACCGTCGTCCATCACCTTGCGGATAGCCCGTTCCATTTCGGCGGGTTCGGTGTCTTTGAGCAAATAGCCACTCACGCCCTTTTCGAGCAGGTGCAGCACCATCCGGTCTTCGTCGTGCATGGTGATAACAATAATCTTGATGAGCGGATAGTTTTCGCGGAGGTAATCGGCGGTGGCGGTTCCGTCCATAACGGGCATTTGCAGATCGAGCAGCACCACATCGGGGGTTTTGCGGGGCAGTTTGTCAATCAATTCCTGCCCGTTGGCAGCTTCGAGCATGAGGTCAAAATCAGGCACTAACGACAGGATACTGACCACCCCCGCCCGAAAGAGGTTATGATCGTCGCAGACGGCTACTTTGATTTTTCGCATGATTAAGCCGATTTAGGAACCGTAAACTTACAAAATTGTGCGGGCCGATTCGGGAACAGCGAGCGGAATCTGGACATAGACTTTTGAGCCCTGCCCCGGTGCCACGTCGAACGTGATATGACCGTTCACGGCGGTCAGGCGGCTTTCAACGGTTCTCAGCCCCAAGCCCCGGTCGCTGTCCTGCAAAATCAGGTCCACGTCAAAGCCGCGCCCATCATCCACAACGGCCAACCGCACTTCATTATTTCGTCGAATCAGTTCAAGCGTAATGTGGCTGGCTCCGGCGTGATACACGGCGTTTTCGAGGAGTTCTTCGGCCACCCGATACAGCATAACGTCGAGGGTGGCGGGCAACGGCTCAAAATCATCGGGCCGGTCAAAAGTAATCGAGACTTCGGGGGTGGTATGGCTGTTGACGAGTTCGTCTAATGCCGCCGTGAGGCCAAACCGCTGGAGGGTAGTTGGCACTAAATTCCGGTTCACGCGTCTGACATTCAGAATGGTATCATCCAAGAGCGAACGCGCCTGCCGCACGCGCTGCCCCGACGGGTCATCGGTTCCGAACTGATTTTCTAACTGGGTGAGGTTCATTTTAACCACGGAGAGCATCGTACCAACGTCGTCGTGCAGAAACTGAGCGAGGAGTTTGCGCTCGTCTTCCTGCCCCCTGAAGGCCGCTTTGGTCAGGTCTTGCCGGTGGCGTTCCTGCATGGTTTTAATGGTAAGTTGATGTTGCGCCTGCCGGTGCTGATAATACGCCACAAACACGATGATGAACACCGCCATCACCAGCATGGCAATGGTTGCCACCAAAAGTGCATCGTTGAGCGATCCTGTAATCATAATGATCTGGGTATCGGCACCGGGTAGGCCGCTTGTCTAATCTGCCACATGGCTATGCCGAATAACCCGTTGCGGATAATAAGTACCTAGTTTTCGATGCTCTGTAATACGTCAAGATCAAGCGTACTGTTCCAAACGTTGTCGTAAAAAAAGAACGGGGCCATAAATACCGACCCCGCGCTATAGACGAGCAACCCGCAGGCTACCCAGAAAAACGGATACCGAATCAGATCGGGAACGGCAAGCGCAACGGCGAGTTGCCAGAAAAAAAACAAGACCAGCATAATCATCAGCCCATCGGCAACAACGTGGGCGTAGCGGTTCATCCGATGATTATGCCAGTCCATCAAATTAGGGTTGGACGTGATGAGGTCAACAACAAAAAATACACAAAACAGCAGGGCTATGCCGGTTAAAAGCTGGCTTGCCAGGTGCCTGTCGGTTAAGCTCCCAAACAGACGCAGCATAATAACGACCTGAATTGGCAGGTCTATGTTATACAGAAACAGGTTATTGATATGCTCACTTGCCAGCCAGAAAGCCAGTATATTCCTGAATGTCAGCCACAAAACGTAAGCCTTAACTAATAAAACAACCCGGTTTGACGAGATGGTAAGCGGAAAGCTAAAGACAAAAGCGAGCAGGATGGATAGATCACAAAAAACTCCCAATGGATGGTTGACCGTGTATTGAATGATGTTCATCGGGTGAGCCACCTATCCACTATTCGCCACAATCGTTTGGGCAGCGGCTGCCCCCACCGTATATGCCCGAACCGCCATCGCCACCCATGTCTTTGAGGCCTTTGGGGGTGCGGTGCATATCGTTGCCCTTGCTGTCTATGCCCACCAAAAGCAACGTTGGCGTTCCGTGCTGCCGACCGTGATACATCCGAATGCCCTGGCAGGCATCGCTACCGAGCATTTCCATCAGAATTTTTTTGCTGAAGGCTTCGGCAAACACGACCTCACCCGTGTGCGGAGCCTTGCGGTATTCGTCAACCTGGGTGCGGGCTTCGTCAAATTTTAGCTGACGGCCTTCCTGCTGGTAAGGAAATGGGTATTTGGTGTCGGTCATGGTTTTGGTTGGTCTGAAAAAGGATTTCTGTTTAGACGAATCAATATTCTCTTTATAAACGAACGAATCCAAATGCAGACGCTATAACCCGTAGTTATCCGGCCCTGATTGCGTAGAACTACGTGATTTACCCCGATTTCAAGGGGTCAAAAAATCACGTACATATCCGCTAAAACAAACCCGGCCCGTGTATGACCTTTGCATCACAAACGACGCGGATACCACACCATTACGGCTCCAAAACGTTTTCTCATAGGTTAGGTGTAGGAAAAGCCGAAGCAACTTGCTTCGGCTTTTTTTGACTGGAGACCACCCACCCGGCCATCGGTGCAGTCAAGCATCTCAACTGTCAGTTGGCGCAACACCCGATTGGCTTGCAGTTGCCGGACGCAGTACTTAATTTCGTTTTTTGGATGTTAAACAACTATCATTTGGGTAGCACTAAAGAATTTCAGGTTCATGATCCTTTTTTCATTTTGACAAAACCACTCAGACGATTGAAGGACTGCCTTTTCGCCAATCGGGTCTTCTTCATCACCTACCTCGCCATCCTGATTCCGGTTGGAATTTTGCAACTCATCTACTCGCCCGAAGAACTCATGCGCTGGGTGAATGCCCGCAACAGCCCCAAAGCCGACACGTTTTTTGCCAACGTCACCAACCTCGGCGATGGCGCGTTTATGGTGATTGTGGCTGTGCTGCTGCTGATTCGGTCCTATCGGTTCGCGCTGATGGGCGTGGTCAGTTTTGTAGTAACGGGGCTGCTGACCACCTTTTTAAAACAGGTCGTTTTTCCGACGGCTCTGCGCCCGCTCAAGTATTTTGAACACTCGACCTGGCACTATCACCTCATCAACGGGCTTGATATCCACAGCTACAACAGTTTTCCGTCGGGCCATTCGATGACCGCTTTCGCCGTGTTTACCCTGCTGGCACTGCTGGACGAACGCAAAGGCCGGGACTGGTTTCTGGCAATGCTGGCGGTGGTTACGGCTTATTCGCGGGTGTATTTATTCCAGCATTTCGTGGCTGATGTCTGGGTCGGCTCGCTGCTTGGCGTAGCCGTATCGGTTGCTACGGTACTGTTGTTGAGCCGGTTCTGGGAGAAGAACCCGAAGCAATGGCATGAGCGGGGGCTGCTTTAGCGGTTAGTGGCAAGTGATTAGTGACCAGTTCAGCGTCAGCAAAGCATAAGCCACTTGCCACTAATCAATTGCCACTATTTTCTACCGAAACCGATCCGAATCCTTCACTAATTTCTCGTCTTTCCTGATGAAGCGGTTCGCCAATGCGTTGAATACCAGCGAGGCAACCAAGCCGTAGAAGCCCGGCAAAAAATTTCCCTGATCGGTGGAACTGCCATATTCTTTGCCTTGATAAATGGTCAGGTACAGCACAAGGCCCATCACAACCGTGAGTAAAATGGCGTTTACGGCGCAAAGAATGGTCTGTAACAGCCGGTTACGGTACTGAAACAGGGTATAGAGTGCAACAATGGCAATGATTACCAGCAACCCGCCGAGATACCAGACGGGCGTAACAAAGGTGGTAACGCCGGTTTGCTGGCTGTATTCCAACGCCGAGAGGTGCGCCATTTCGGGTGGGCGCTGGCCCGCTTTTTCCCAGATGGGCAAGGCGAGTGCTACCCCCATAGCGGTGGCAATCAGGAATAAAAAAATAGTTTGAATGCGTTGAATCATAGTTATTAGTTGCTGGTCAGGGCATTTGAACCCTTACAAAGGTAAAACGCAAAGCGAATATCGTGCGTAGAGACGCATATTTGCGTCTCCTGTCCTATTGGTGTTCTGTGTTTGCATCTCCTATTCTGTTGTATTCGTCAAACCTACTTCTCAAATGTATCTCCTCGGATTTGATCTCGGTAGTTCGTCAGTAAAAGCCTGCCTGCTCGATGCCGACACGGGCCGGGCGGTAGCGTCGGCGTTTTTTCCCGAAAGCGAGATGACAATTGAGTCTCCGCAACCGGGCTTTGCCGAACAGCACCCCGATGTATGGTGGCAAAACGCCTGCCGGGCCAGCCGCGCCATTATGCAACAAGCCAACATCCGGCCCACCGAGGTCAAAGCCATTGGTATTTCTTATCAGATGCACGGCTTGGTTGTAGTTGACAAA
This sequence comes from Cytophagales bacterium, assembly GCA_038230415.1. Classification (GTDB taxonomy): domain Bacteria; phylum Bacteroidota; class Bacteroidia; order Cytophagales; family Spirosomataceae; genus JBBRNH01. Next base: position 68,893 of record JBBRNH010000008.1, read on the forward strand.
GCACTAAACGTGCTGCGCCCCGCCATTATCTGGTGCGATAGCCGGGCCGTTCCGTTTGGTAATCAAGCGTTTAATGACCTCGGCCATCAGTACGTGCTGGATCACCTGCTCAACTCGCCGGGGAATCTCACTGCCGCCAAACTGGCCTGGGTGAAGGCCAACGAACCCGCCATTTATGACCGGATTCATAAAGTCATGCTCCCCGGCGATTACCTCGCGGCCCGCATGACGGGTGAGATTACCACTACCGCACCGGGCCTGTCGGAAGGGACGCTCTGGGATTTTCGGACCGGCCAGCCCGCCCGCTTCCTGCTCGACTATTTCGGCTTTGATCCCGCGCTCCTGCCCGACCTCCGGGCCACGTTTGCCGAGCAGGGCCGCCTGACCAACACCGCTGCCGCCGAACTCGGTCTGGCCGTGAACACACCCGTAACCTACCGCGCCGGCGACCAACCCAACAACGCCCTGTCGCTGAACGTTTTGGAGCCGGGCGAGATTGCGGCCACCGCCGGTACGTCGGGCGTGGTGTATGGCGTGAGCGATCAGGCACGGTACGACGCACAATCGCGGGTGAACACATTCCTGCACGTAAGCAGCACGCCCGCAGCCCCGCGCTACGGTGTGTTGCTGTGCATAAACGGCACCGGAATCCTGAATAGCTGGCTGAAAAACAGTGTGTTACAGGGAACGATGAGCTATGAGCAAATGAACCGGCAAGCCGCACTTGCCCCCATCGGGGCCGACGGCCTGCTGTGTCTGCCGTTTGGCAACGGGGCCGAGCGGGTGCTGGAAAACCGTGACGCAGGAGCCGCATTTCAGGGTTTGCAACTGACCCGGCACGGGCTACCGCACCTGCTTCGGGCCGCGCAGGAAGGCATTGTGTTCGCGTTGTATTACGGTATTCAGGTGATGGAGCAGGTTGGTGTGGGGCTAAAAACCATCCGGGCGGGCGAGGCCAATATGTTTCTCAGCCCGCTTTTCGGCTGCACGCTGGCGAACCTCACCGGGGCTACCATTGAACTCTATAACACCGATGGCGCACAGGGCGCGGCTCGCGGGGCGGGGTTGGGCCTGGGCCACTACGCCACCCGCGCCGAAGCCTTCACCGGGCTGCACGTCACGCGCACCATCGAACCGGACGCACGGGCCGTTGCCGCCTGTCGCGACGGCTACGAACGCTGGCTGCGGGCATTGGACAAGGTGTTGTAATGGCGTTTTAATGTCCCTTAACTTGTTATTAAAAGTGTACTAATGGCTTGCCAATGTGCATGAAAGTCAGAAACTTACAGCAAAATTTCTGACAAATGAAAACGTTCATACTGTTATCGCTTTGTTTCCTGATGATTACGGCCTGCACCCGTACCGTGCAACTCATCACGCTTCGGGGCAGTAATGTCAAGGAAGAGCCAAAAGGGTTAGTTCTCAATACGGATACGCTGACGTTGACATACAGTTTCTTCAGCGAACGCGGCACGATGAACGTCAGTATTTATAACAAGTTGCCCGTGCCGCTGTACGTGGACTGGAAGAAATCATCGTTTATTGTCGGGACGGAGAAGTTAGATTATTGGTATGATATAGCCACCGTTAATCTCAACGGCTCTTCCTATCGCTACTACCGTCTGAGTGCAGTGGGACTTTCGGGAACCATCAGCAAAGAAGACCAAACGGGCTTTATTCCCCCCCAAACCCGCCTAGTAAAACAACAGTTTGTGCTGATGCCTGGAAAAGAGTATTTGGCTACACGGGGGCCGTTCAGGGCAGAAAAAACACCGAAGGCGAATAAGAAAGACAAAAAAGATATTATCCGGCAATACACGTATCAGTCAGATAATTCTCCGTTGCAGGTTCGCAACTTCCTGACCTTATCAACAGACAGTGATTTCAGAACGAAGTTCTACATTGACACCAAATTTTGGGCTTCAGAAGTGCGGGTAATGACCTGGAATCAATTCTCAGGCCCACTTCAACTGCGTTCTGAAGACGGTGAGCGCAAAAATCCTTACGCTAACCCGGCCTCGTTTTACCTCTTATTACCGGGTGATTCTACGGTCGTCACTGCATCTGGCAGGCAACCGATGCGATAAGCCGTTTTTGAACGAGACGTGAAAGCAACGGCAAAAAAAGCCACCTGGTAACAATAGCCGTCGAAAACCAATCAGGCCGGGTCACGCTCACCATTGTCCGGGCAGCGTGGTTGGCTTCAACCACAAACAGCCTGTAAGCCAGTTAATTGATGCGTTAATCGCGGATCATTTTGCCAGAAAATCGCCGAGAACGGCGTTGTACTCGTCTTTCGCGTTCAGGTACGGAAAGTGTCCTTTGCCATGAAAGGTATGCACCGAGGCCGCTGTGTAATACTGCTTCAGCTTCGTGCGGAGGTCGGCAGCAACCAACGGGTCATTGTCCGATTCAATAATAAGTAGCGGTATCGTGGACTCGTCACCGGCAACCGGCTCAAATTTATCAATCACGCAGTGGTACCGAGCCAGAAACTGCGCTTTTGACATTCGCCCGTAGGTATTTTCGAGCAGTTGAGCCTTTGCCAGCGGGTTGTTTTCGGATGCAGGCAGCACTTGTTTGAACAGATTTTGCCGCAACGCACTCATCACGGCCCAGGCGGGCAGCCACGATGCCAGACCGACCCGACCACCGTTCTGCTCTTCGTAGAGGTCGTTTTTCGGAAAAGTATTGCCCAGCACGGCCTTCTCGACCCGCTGTGGATAGGTTGCCAATAGATACTGCGCCAGATAGCCACCCAGCGAACTGCCCACAACTATCGCCTGACCGACATTCTCTTTGTCGAGAATCGCCACGACTCCCTTGCCCAGACCGGGCAGATTATCAACCGGCGGGTAAGTAAGGCTGATAACCCGGTATTTACGGCTAAAAGCATTCATCTGCTGCCACCAGAAATCGTAACCACCGGCCATGCCGTGCAGAAAAACAATGGTTTTGGGGCCGCTACCCAGCACTACATACTGCCAGGAGTGGCCCTCAGCCGTAACGGTTTTGGTCGGGATTTTTCGGAACGCGGCCAGCCCGTTGATTGGCTCTTTATCCGTTCCGTCGTACAGATCAAGTGCGTCTCTGTGGGAAACAGGGAACAAATAAACGGCGGCAATCAAAACAACCGGAATGAGCCAGAGCAGGCGTTTTTTCATGAAAAATAGTAAGTTTTTGGCGTTAACAAACGGCGAATAAACAGGATTTAGCCGGTTGTCGCAACGCCCGGCATCTACTATTATTCTGGCAATGATCCCGCGCATGATTTCTCCCCGGCATTCACAGCGGTGCAAATCGGAATGTTACGGCAGGTGCAGGTGGTTATCCGGCAAAACCGCAGCGTCTGACCTGACCGTTCCCTAAGACAAGACCACATTTAACGATTCCTTTACGTGCCGGGGTTGGCGTTACCAGAAAATCGCCCTAATTTTCGTTGCTGAAACCCCTTAACCCGCTTCTCATGCAACGATACATCATCCGTTTCCTCTGGCTTTGGGCCGCTATTACAACCGCGCCGGTGTTGGCTCAGTCGGCTAAAACCAAGCCCGCAACAGTTGTCACACCCGCAGATTATCAGCGAAAACAGATTACGGTTGGGCGCGGGGGCGGCATCGCCGGCGAAGAAACCACGTATTACCTGCTCGAAAACGGTAATCTGTTCGCCCGGCGCGGGTTCGACAGTACCTACACCCGGTTGCGGTGGCAAACGCCGGAAACCACTAAGCGGATGTTCTCGGCGGTGGAGACTACGTGTAAAATCAAGACAACACCGTTCGATCAGCCCGGCAATACCTACCAGTTTGTAGGCTGGCAAAGGGGCAAAACCCGGCACCGGGTCACGTGGGGAGCCGTTGGCAAAACACCCCCGGCTGCCTATCCTGATTTTTACAAATCGTTTATGAAAATGATTCCGGCAATCTGAACTTAGGGAGTGCCGTGTGTTGTCAGGAAACGTATGTTGCCTGACTGTGTTTATACTCAATCTATTACCCGTATGAAAACCATCTATCTGTTAATCCTGCTTAGTCTGTCGGCCACGCTGAACGCCCAGACCCCGACGGGTGCCTTTCGCCAGAAGCAGAAAACGGCTCCCGCCGACCCAACCCTCGCCCAGAGGCTCAACGCCGACGAAATACCCCTGCCTCCCCGGAATCAGCGCACCGGACGACTCGGCGCATCGGGCGGGTTATCGCTGCAACCCCTGCGGCTGCGCGTTGTGCGGGATACTACTACCGATTTGCCCATTTTTATCGACAACGCCCGGAAACAAACGCCGAACCCGGCGCGAAAAACCGGGGCCAGGCTCAGTGCCGAAACAGCCGCTACCACCACATTTGCGTATTTGAACGAGGTTAAATCGTTGCTGAAAATCAGTGATCCGGCCACGAGTTTCGCCGTTAGCAAGACCGAAACCGACAACCTCGGCCAGACCCACGTGCGGCTCAATCAGGTGTATCGGGGCTTGCCGGTGCATGGGGCCGAGCTAATTGCCCACCTCACCGATGGCGAGGTAACAACCCTGAACGGGCGCACCCGGCCCATTGCTGCCGGGCTGAACATCACGCCCAAACTGACCCAGCCTCAGGCCACGGCGCAGGCTTTCCGGGATGTTGGCACCGAGTCAATCGTGCGGAAATTCGGCGAAAATATCCTGAAAATCAAGCCTGCCGAGGGGGAACTATGCGTCTTCACCACCAAAAAAGGCGAAGACCGGCTGGCCTACCAACTCACCATCTGCCCCAACTTTATCGAACGCTGGGAATACATGATTGACGCGCAAACCGGAGCCGTGCTGGATAAATACAACAACACCTGCGGGGTTGACGGCCCGGTGAAAGCCACGGCTAAAGACCTCAACGGTATATCGCGCACGATACAGACCTACTTAGCGGGCCAGACTTACTACCTGCTTGATGCCTCGCGGGCGATGTTCAACAAGACTGCATCCAAGTTGCCAAACAGCCCGGTGGGTGCGCTCTGGACAATTGATTTCCGCAACGACACCAGTCAAACGGCCTACCAGACCACCTCGGCCAACAACACCAACTGGACACCAACGGCGGTGTCGGCCCACGCCAATGCCAGCATCGCCTACGAATATTACCTGAACACGTTTCAGCGCAACGCCCTCGATGGCAAGGGCGGCACCATGATTTCGATTATCAACGTGGCTGACCCCGACGATGCGAAGGGATTCGATAACGCGGTCTGGACGGGCAAGGCTATGATTTATGGCAACGGACGTGCTGCCTTTAAGCCATTAGCCGGTGGCTTGGATGTGGCCGGCCACGAGATGACGCACGGCGTAACCCAAAACTCGGCGGCCTTAGAATACAAATACCAGTCGGGAGCCATCAACGAGTCAATGTCTGACGTGTTTGGGGTGCTGATTGACCGCACCAACTGGACCATCGGCGAGGATGTGGTGTTGCCCTCGGCGTTCCCCAGCGGGGCCTTGCGGAGCATGAGCAACCCCAACCAAAACGGCTCGTCGGTGCGGGGATACCAACCCAAAACGATGACGCAATACGTCAACACCACGCAGGATAACGGCGGGGTTCACATCAACAGCGGCATTCCCAACTACGCTTTTTATCTGTTTGCTACCGACAATGCCGTTGGCCGCGACAAGGCCGAAAAAGTCTATTACCGCACCCTGACTACCTACCTCACCCGGACATCGCAGTTTGTGGATTTGCGGCTGGCCGTTCTGAAAGCCACCGGCGACCTCTACGGCGCGACCGGAGCCGAATACGCAGCCGCTAAAAAAGCCTTCGATACGGTGGGCATCACCGACGGCCAAAGCACACCAACCCGCCAGCCCGACCTGCCAACGGCTACCGGGCAGGACAAAATTTTGCTCAGTGATACCGACGGTAACGACGAACTATATTCAGACGTGTTCCAAACCAATAAGTTCGAGAAAAAATCGTCGTTGGGATTGCGGCAACGGCCCAGCGTGACCGACGACGGGCAAACGGCGTATTACGTAACCTCCGACAAACGGATTAAATCGGTGAACCTGACCGGCACGGCCAAAGAGACCATTATCTCGAACGAGACCGTGTGGGCTAACGTGGCCGTCTCAAAAGACAATACGAAGCTGGCCTTTCTGACCGATGCCCGCGAGCCAACCATTTACGTGTTCAGTGCCGCAAAGAACAAAACGGTGAAATTCAAACTCTACAACCCCACAACGGGGCAGGGCGTTACCAACGGCGATGTGCTGTATGCCGATTCGTTTGAGTGGGATTATACCGGCGAGTATATTATTTACGATGCCTACAACGAACTTCAGTCGGCCAGTGGTGACGACATCAGCTACTGGGATGTGGGTATTATCCGGGCCTGGGATAAGCAAAAGAACGATTTCGGCGATGGCACGATTGACAAACTCTTCAACGGTCTCGATGAGGGTGAAAGCATCGGAAACCCATCGTTTTCTAAAAACTCGCCCGATATCGTCGCCTTTGATTACGTCAACAGCGACGGAACCACCGAGACCTACTCGATTATAGCCGCCAACCTAAGCACCGGAAAGGCATCGAGTATTTACAAGAACAACACCTTCGGTTACCCCAACTACAACCGGACAGATAGTAAAATCGCGTTTAATACCAAGAGCAGTGCCGGGAAAGAACAAATTGGCGGGGTTGACCTGGCAGCCGATAAAGTAACGGCAGCTACCGGAAAGATGACGGTGCTGTACACCGGCGCAAAATGGCCCGTCTGGTACACGCAATCGGTGCGGACGCAGCCTGCCAAAACGGCCCAGACCATCACCTTCGCGCCCCTCGCCGACCGCTACACCGATCAGCCGACGTTTACGCTCTCGGCAACATCGTCGGCTAATTTGCCGGTGGTGTTTAGTGTGCAGGGAGGCCCGGCGCGTATGGCCGGTAGTCAGATAACGGTAACGGGGCCGGGTCGGGTAGTCATCCGGGCGGCTCAGGATGGCAACGCGCAGTTTCTGGCCGCCACGCCGGTCGATCAATCGTTTAACGTGCTGGCCGTTCTCGGTCTCGAACCCGCCTGGGCCGATGCAATACAGGTGTATCCGAACCCGGCAACGTCGGTGGTATCTATCGAATTACCCAAATCAGAACTCATCACGGAGGCATCGCTGACCAATGGTAACGGGGTATCGGTAAAGCGCGTAACGCCTACCCTGCCCGTGAGTTCGGTACAGTTAGACGTGCGAAATCTGCCACGCGGGGTTTATACTGTAACGGTCAAAACCGAATCGGGGAGCGTGAGCCGACAGGTGGTAAAGGAGTAATTACTCGGTTAACAAATCAGCCAACGCCCCCGCCAACTCGCCAAACTGATAGCGGAAATCGGTCTCCTCGCGGATGCGCTTGTTTAGCACGTAGTTACCGCCCAACACCGTTACGGCCAACTCGCCAAACATCAGTTTGATCACAAACGCGGGAATATTCGGCAATAGCAGCGGGCGGTTCAGGATGTGGGCAATCTGTTTGGTGAGGTCGGCGTTGGTGGCCGGGCCGGGAGCCACGCCGTTATACACGCTCTGCCACGTCTCATTTTCAATGGCCTCGACATAAATCCGGCATAAATCGTCGAGGTGAATCCAGGAAATATACTGCTGCCCGGTGCCGATGGGTGCGCCCGCACCGAGCCGCACGGGTTGCGCCAGTTTAGGCAAGGCACCGCCCGCCATCGTCAGCACCACGCCCGTGCGGATGCGTACCGTGCGGATGCCCAGGGCGGTAATCGGCTCAACCGATTTTTCCCAGGCCCGCGTCACCTGCGCCAGAAAGTCGCTCCCGGCGGGGCTTGTCTCGGTCAGCGGCTGCTCACCTGTGTCTCCGCCATAAAACCCGATTGCCGACGACGAGACGAACGTTTTTACGGTATGCTTACCCGCTTTGAGCGCATTGGCAAGTAATTCGGTTGATTTGGTACGGCTCTCCAAAATCTCTTTTTTGCGGCTATCACTCCAGCGTTCGTCGGCAATACCGGCCCCGGCAAGGTGAATCACGGCATCGGCGGTGGCGAGAGCCTGCGGATCGAGGTTACCGCGTTTGATGTCCCACTGAAACACCCGGACGTTGGGCATATCGGTCGTGGCCGAACGACTAAGGAGGGCCACGTTGTAGCTGCGGGCTTGCAGAAACTGAATCAGTCGGCGGCCAATGGTGCCGGTGCCGCCCGTGATGAGAATGGTCTTTGCCATGTTGAGTTAGTTGACCATACAGAAAATCAGTCAGCAGAATAAACCGGGTAACTTTACCGAATGTTCAGTGTTGCCATGACGCTCGATGTGACGATGACAATGCCCAACGGAAAAGCCCCCCGCCGGGTGAAGTTCGATGAGGTCTGCGTGTATAAAGTTACCGGGGGCAAAATCATGAATGAGCAGTTTTTTATGTAGTTCCCCGGTGTTGTCAAGCAGTCAGATTAGTCGTAAAGCCGCGCCAGATGCACACCAATTAATTTTAATCCGGTCTCTCCTTTCCTGATTCACAACGATTTCGTACTTTTGCGCTCTTATTTTTGACAGGCAGGCTGTGAAACTTCGCTATTACGACATCGCCATTCAGGGGCTTGATACGAAACGGTACAGCTACGATTTTGTCTCTGATGATTCGTTCTTTGCCGATATGGAGCAGGAACTGATTCGGCACGGCTCGGTGGAGACGCACCTGACACTCGAAAAATCGGAGACGATGATTCGGCTCGATTTTGCGATCAGCGGCACCGTTGAGCAGGTTTGTGACCGCAGTCTCGATGAGTATGATGAAGTGGTTGACACCGAACGGACGATGCTCCTGAAATTTGCCGATCATAACGAAGAACTGACCGACGAAATCGAACTCATCGAGCGGAACACGAGCATTGTGAACGTGGCCCGGTACATTTTTGAGTTCATCGCGCTCGATTTGCCCATGAAACGGCTTCACCCCCGTTTCCGCGACGAAGAAGACGATGACGACGAGTCCGCGACGGGTCGGCTGATTTACCAGTCAGACGCAGCCCTGGAATCTGCCGACGACGAGAGCGAAAACGAAGAAACGAATACAACCAAACCCGATACATCAGACCCACGCTGGGCGATGCTTCGGAAACTAAGCGATAATTAACAGACTGATATGGCACATCCCAAACGGCGACATTCAAGTACCCGGCGCGACAAGCGCAGAACGCACTACAAGGCAACAGCCGCAACGCTTTCTACCGATGTCACAACGGGCGAAGTACACGAGCGGCATCACGCCCACGTTTTTGAGGGCAACCTCTTCTACAAAGGCCGCATGATTGTTGAGAATTACGCCACAGCCGCTTAATTCGACTACTGTATTTCGTATCGGTCAATTTGCATTACGGTTCGGCCCAAAGCCGTCGGTAGGCCAATGACCAATACGAAATACTTTTTTTTTGGGGGTGTCCTGCTAATTTTACACCGATTCCTGAACCCTCGCCGACCCTTTTCGGCACAGCACTAACCCGGATATGAAAATAGCAGTGGATGCGATGGGGGGCGATTTTGCCCCAAACGCTATCGTAGAAGGCGTGGTGATGGCCGCTGCTGACCTGCCTGCCGGTGTTTCAATCGTTTTGGTTGGGCAGCAGCCGGTTGTAGAACCCCTGCTGGCAACCTACACCGTTCGGGCGGGCAGCATCGAAATTGTTCATGCGCCCGATGTGGTTGAGATGGGCGAACACCCCACCAAAGCCTTCTCGCAGAAGCCCAACTCAAGTATTGGCGTTGGATTTAAATTGCTAAAAGACAAGCAGGTACAAGCGTTTTGCAGCGCGGGCAACACCGGGGCTATGCACGTCGGGGCGTTGTTTAGCGTCAAAGCCATCGAGGGTGTGCTGCGCCCGTGCATTGCCGGATTTGTGCCGCAGGTGGGTGGTAAAACCGCCGTAATGCTCGATATTGGGGCCAATGCCGACTGCAAACCCGAAATGCTGGCTCAGTTTGGGCTGCTCGGTTCTGTTTACGCTCAGTACACATTTGGCATCGAGCGGCCCCGCGTGGCACTGATGAACATCGGTCAAGAAGCGCAGAAAGGGTCGCTGATAGTACAGGCGGCTCACCAATTACTGACCGATAACCGCCGGATCAATTTTGTGGGTAACATCGAAGGCAATGATCTGTTCTTCGACCGGGCCGACGTAATCGTAACCGATGGATTTACGGGCAACGCGCTCTTTAAACTCGGCGAGTCGTTTTACGCTGTATCGCGGCAGTGGAACATCGAAAACGAATTCATTGCCCGCACCAATTATGAATCGGTAGGCGGCAGCCCGATCTTGGGCGTAAACGGAAACGTAATCATCGCCCACGGCATTTCATCGCCGATAGCCATAAAAAATATGATTCTGCTCGCCATTCGGCAGGTCGAATCCGATGCGTATTCAAAAATTGCACAAGCAATAGGGTAGTATGAGCAAAGCTGCTATTACGGGCGTGAATGGCTACGTGCCAGATTACGTGCTGACCAACGCCGAGTTGGAACGCATGGTTGACACCAACGACGAATGGATTGTGTCGCGGACGGGCATCAAAGAACGCCGGATTTTGAAAGGCGAGGGCATGGGTTCGTCGCACCTCGGCGCGAAGGCGGTTCAGGGGCTGCTCGAAAAAACGAATACCAAACCCGAAGACGTTGAGCTACTGATTTGCGCCACCGTTACCGCCGATTTCCTCTTTCCCAGCACGGCTAACCTCATCTGCGACATGGTAGGCATCCGCAACACCGGCAGCTTTGACGTTGGCGCGGCCTGTTCGGGGTTTATCTACGCCCTGACCATCGGTACGCAGTTTATCGAAACCGGCAAATACAAAAAAGTGGTGGTGGTTGGAGCCGATAAAATGTCGGCCATCACCGATTATACCGACCGCACAACCTGCGTGTTATTTGGCGACGGAGCCGGGGCGGTACTGCTCGAACCGGCTCAGGAAGACGGCTACGGCGTTATTGATTCCATTATCCGGTCTGATGGCGTGGGGCAGCATCACCTCGTGCAGAAGGGGGGTGGCAGCCGCTACCCGCCGACCCACGAAACAATCGAGAAAGGCTGGCATTACATTTACCAGGATGGCCCGTCGGTGTTTAAATTCGCCGTGAAAAATATGGCCGATGTCTCCGCCGAAATCATGGAGCGCAACCACCTCACCGGCAACGATGTGGCGTGGTTAGTACCGCATCAGGCCAACAAACGCATTATTGATGCAACGGCCAACCGCATGAACGTGCCGCACGAAAAAGTGATGATGAACATTCAGCGGTACGGCAATACCACAGCCGCCACGATTCCGCTTTGTTTGCACGACTACGAGAGCCAACTTAAAAAAGGCGACAACCTGATTTTGGCGGCCTTCGGCGGGGGCTTCACCTGGGGCAGCGTGTATGTAAAGTGGAGTTACTAATCTTTAGTGTAGGATGTATGATGCAGGATATATACGCTGCCTGATTGCAGTTCCTTTGTCATACATCATACATACTATATCATACACAAAAAAAACATGGCAACTACCGCAGACATTCGCAACGGACTCGTTCTCAATTACAACAACGACCTGTTTCAGATCACTGAATTTCAGCACGTTAAGCCGGGTAAAGGCGCGGCTTTCGTCAGAACAAAACTCAAAAGCCTGACCACCGGGCGCGTGATTGACAATACCTTCAACGCCGGAGCCACCATCTTGCCGGTGCGCGTCGAACGGCGGAAGTTTCAGTTCCTTTACAAAGACGAAGCGGGCTACAACTTCATGGATCAGGAAACATTCGATCAGATCAATATTGACGAAAAAATCATTGATAGTGCCGATCTGATGCGCGAAGGACAGGACGTGGAGGTGCTTATCAACGCTGAAAATGAAGTGCCGCTTACCTGCGAACTGCCCGTTTCGGTGGAATTAGAAGTAACATACGCCGAGCCGGGCATCCGGGGCGACACGGCCAACGGAGCCAAAAAGCGCGTTCAGGTCGAATCGGGGGCGATGATTAACGTCCCCCTATTTATCGAGCAGGGCCAGAAAATCAGGGTTGACACCCGCACCCGCGAATACCAGGAACGGGTGAAATAATAATGAGTGAAGAATGATGAGTGAAGAATAGGCCGACCCACCATCAGACCAGGAAGGCGTAAATCATTCTTCACTCATTATTCTTCATTCTTCACTCATCATTCTTAATTACCCTATGGAAACCCAAAATATCCAGCAACTGATTGACTTCATCTCGAAGTCCGGTTTAGATGAGGTCAATATCGAGACCGCCGACCTTAAAATCAGTGTTAAACGCTACGGGAGCGGTGTGCCGCAGTCTGCCCCCGTGTATGCTCCGGCTCCGGTAGCGGCCCCTGTTCCTCAGGCCGTCATGCCCGCGCCCGTGGCGGCTCCGGCTTCGGCCACTCCTCAACCGGCCACTCAATCGGCGTTGCCCACGAATCTGATCACGATTAAATCGCCGATGATCGGTACGTTTTATCGGTCGGCCAATCCAACCTCGCCGTTGTTTGTCGAGATTGGCGACGAGGTAAGCGAAGGGAAAGTAGTGTGTATCATCGAAGCCATGAAGCTCTTCAACGAAATCGAATCGGAGGTATCGGGTCGGGTGGTCAAGATTCTGGTCGAGAATGCCACCCCCGTCGAATACGATCAACCGTTGTTTTTGGTAGAACCAATTTAGTGATTAGTGGTTAGTGGCAAGTGATTAGTTAGCTTCACAACCACAACTTGCTACTAACCACTAATCACTTGCCACTTCATATATGTTCAAGAAAATTCTTATCGCCAATCGGGGCGAAATCGCGCTGCGGATTATCCGAACGTGCCGCGAAATGGGTATCCGTACCGTAGCCGTATTCTCGACCGCCGACCGGGAGAGCCTGCACGTGAAGTTTGCCGACGAAGCCGTTTGTATCGGCCCGCCACCGAGCCGTCAGTCCTACCTGAGCATCCCCAATATTATCTCGGCTGCCGAAGTAACCGGGGCTGATGCCATCCATCCCGGCTACGGATTTTTGTCGGAAAACGCCGAGTTTTCGCGTATCTGCGCCGATTATGGCATCAAATTTATTGGGGCCACCGCCGATCAAATCAACGGCATGGGCGACAAAGCCACCGCCAAAGCCACCATGCGCTCGGCGGGCGTTCCCGTTATTCCCGGTTCAGAAGGCTTGCTCGACAGTATTGAGCAGGGCAAAGAAATTGCCGCCGTGATTGGTTATCCGGTTATTGTAAAAGCCACCGCCGGGGGCGGTGGTCGTGGGATGCGGATCATAAAAACCGAAGCTGATTTTGAAAAAGCCTGGGATGATGCCCGGACGGAATCAGGCGCGGCTTTTGGTAACGACGCGCTGTACCTCGAAAAATTCGTGGAAGAACCCCGCCACATCGAAATTCAGATTGTGGGCGACCAATACGGTAAAGTTTGCCACCTCTCCGAGCGTGACTGCTCGATTCAGCGTCGGCACCAGAAATTACTTGAAGAAACACCCTCGCCGATTGTCTCGCCCGAACTGCGCGAAGAAATGGGAGCCGCAGCCATCAAGGGCGCACAGGCCATCGGCTACGAAGGCGCGGGAACGGTGGAGTTTCTGGTAGATAAATACGGCAAGTTCTTCTTCATGGAAATGAACACCCGGATTCAGGTAGAACACCCAATTACCGAAGAAGTAACTGATTATGACCTCATTAAAGAGCAGATTAAGGTAGCCGCCGGGGTGCCGATTTCAGGCAAAAACTACACGCCAAACAAGTTTGCGATGGAGTGCCGCATCAACGCCGAGGACCCCAAAAACGGTTTCCGGCCCTCGCCCGGCAAAATCACGAACCTGCACTTTCCGGGCGGTCACGGTATTCGGATTGACAGCCACGTGTATAGCGGCTACGTGATTCCGCCAAATTATGACTCGATGATTGCCAAGTTGATTGTGTCGGGGCAATCGCGGGAGGAGGTGACAACGCGCATGAAGCGGGCCTTGCAGGAGTTTGTGATCGAGGGCGTAAAAACCACGATTCCGTTTCACATCAAACTCATGGACGACCCCGGTTTTAAATCAGGCCAGTTTACAACGGCGTTTTTAGACACCTTCGATTTCACGAGTTTGTAAACGGGCAACGGGTTACAACGCAAAAAAGCCGGATCGAAACGTCCGGCTTTTTTGCATTATTGTCTCCAAACAAAGTAACAGCCTTTACGCATCATACCCCAGCACGGGAGCCAGCCAGCGTTCGGCTTCGTCGAGGGGCATATCTTTGCGATGGGCATAATCCTGCACCTGATCTTTGCCGATTTTTCCGGTCGTGAAATACTTCGCGTCAGGATGGCCGAAATAAAAGCCGCTGACCGACGATGCCGGGTACATGGCAAAGCTTTCCGTGAGCGTAATGCCCACTCGTTCAGCGTCTAAGAGCGCAAACAACGTGGCTTTTTCAGTGTGGTCGGGGCAGGCGGGGTAGCCGGGCGCGGGCCGGATACCGCGATATTTTTCCTTCACCAACTCGTCGTTACCTAAGTTTTCGTCGGGTGCGTAGCCCCAAAATTCCTTCCTGACCCGCTCGTGCATCAACTCGGCGAAGGCTTCGGCAAGGCGGTCGGCGAGGGCTTTCACCATAATACTGTTGTAATCGTCGTGGTCGCGCTCGAATTTCTCGATCAACGCTTCGATACCGATACCCGTCGTAACGGCAAACGCGCCGATGTAGTCGTCGTGGCCCGACTCTAAGGGAGCCACAAAGTCGGCTAAGCAGATATTGGGCAGGCCAGCCGCTTTCTGGTTTTGCTGCCGGATGAAGCGGAGGGCGGTTTTGGTATCATAAATCAGCTCGCCAACTTCGCCCTGTTCCATCAACTGACCACCAGCCACTGACAACTGACTGCTCATTTTATACTCGATGTGCTGATGACTGCCGTGCCGTTCGCAGGGGATGGTGCGGGTTTGAGTCTCGAAATCGTGCAGCAGTACGTCGTCTTCGGTGGCGTTGGCGGGATAAAAACCCACCACTGCCCGTGCCGTGAGTGATTTGGCGACGATGATTTCGCGCAGCAACCGCTGGGCATCGTCGAACAGCCGCCGGGCTTCGCCCCCAACAACGGCATCTTCGAGAATCTGCGGGTATTTGCCGTGCAGTTGCCAGGTCTGAAAAAACGGAGTCCAGTCAATATACCGGGCAATATCTTCGAGCGGGTACGCATCAAAAACGCGGTTGCCGAGGAAGGTTGGCCTTGTGGCCCGAAACGCTGACCAGTCAATTTTCACTTTGTTGCGCCGGGCTTCGGGCAACGACAGCACCGCTTTCTCCTGCCGACGGCGCAGGTGGTCTTCGCGGAGTTGGACGTATTCAGCTTTTATCTGCTCGAAAATCAGTTCTTTCGTACCTACCGTATCACTCACCAACTTTCCGGCAACGGGAACACTACGGCTGGCATCCAGCACGTGAATCACCGGCCCAGAATAGTGCGGATCAATTTTTACGGCGGTATGAATCCGCGAGGTAGTGGCCCCGCCGATGAGCAGCGGAATGGTAAATCCCTGCCGTTCCATCTCCTTCGCCACGCCCACCATCTCATCGAGCGAGGGCGTAATGAGACCACTCAACCCGATAATATCTACGTTATGCAGCCGGGCCGCATCAAGAATTTTCTGGGTCGGCACCATCACGCCGAGGTCAATGATTTCGTAGTTATTGCAGCCCAGCACCACGCCCACGATGTTTTTACCGATGTCGTGAACGTCACCTTTAACGGTTGCGAGCAGGATTTTTCCGGCATTGGTGGCAACGCCACCGTTCTTGGCGGCCTCGATAAACGGGGTCAGGTAGGCTACGGCTTTTTTCATGACCCGCGCCGATTTCACCACCTGCGGCAAAAACATTTTACCCTCGCCAAACAGGTCTCCCACCACGTTCATGCCATCCATCAGCGGGCCTTCGATCACGTCGAGCGGGCGGGCCACTTGCTGCCGGATTTCTTCGGTGTCAATGTCAATAAAATCAGTAATGCCTTTGATGAGCGCGTGTTTGAGCCGGTCACGGACGGGCATCCCGCGCCAGGCATCGTCGGCAACCACTTCTTTGCCCTTGGCTTTTACGGTTTCGGCAAAGTTCACGAGCCGTTCGGTTGCGTCATTTCGGCGGTTAAGCAGCACGTCTTCAGCGCGTTCGAGCAAGTCTGGCGGGATGCTGTCGTAAATCTCTAACTGCCCGGCGTTCACAATACCCATGTCCATCCCGGCTTTGATGGCGTGGTACAAAAACGCGGAGTGCATGGCCTCGCGCACGGAATCGTTACCCCGGAATGAGAACGAGATGTTTGATACGCCACCCGATACTTTGGCAAGGGGCAGGTTGGCTTTGATCCAGCGGGTAGCGTTTATGAAGTCAACGGCGTAGTTGTTATGCTCGTCAATGCCGGTGGCAACGGTCAGAATGTTGGGGTCGAAAATGATGTCCTGCGGGGCAAAATTTACCTTGTCCACCAAGATTCGGTAGGCGCGTTCGCAAATCTGGATGCGCCGTTCGTAGCTGTCGGCCTGCCCGGTTTCGTCAAAGGCCATCACAACGGTTGCCGCGCCGTAGCGTTTCACGAGTTGCGCCTTTTCGATGAACGCGTCTTCGCCTTCTTTGAGCGAAATCGAGTTGACGATGGCCTTGCCCTGCACGCATTTCAGCCCGGCCTCGATCACTTCCCACTTCGAGGAGTCTATCATCAGCGGCACGCGGGCAATGTCGGGTTCAGCGGCAATCAGGTTCAGAAACGTGGTCATAGCCTCCACCGAATCGAGCATTCCTTCGTCCATGTTTACGTCAATCACCTGCGCCCCATTTTCGACCTGTTGCCGGGCAACGGACAGAGCCGCGTCATAATCACCGGCTTTGATGAGCCGCGCAAAGGCTTTGGAACCCGTTACGTTGGTGCGCTCGCCGACGTTCACGAAGTTGGTTATCTCGGTGATTTTCAGGGGTTCGAGTCCCGACAATTTCTGGTACGGTTCGGGTTTCGGTTTCTGCCGGGGCTGGTATCGCGCTGCCACGTCGGCAATGGCGCGGATGTGGTCGGGGGTGGAGCCGCAGCAGCCGCCGATGATGTTGATGAACCCCGACGCGACGAAATCTTCGATCTGCGCGGCCATCATTTCGGGCGTTTCGTCGTATTCGCCAAACTCGTTGGGCAAGCCCGCGTTGGGGTATGCCGACACGAAAAACGGTGATTCTTTCGAGAGCGTCTGAATGTATGGCCGCATCGGAGCCGCACCGAGGGCGCAGTTCAGGCCCACGCTCAGGAGCGGCAGGTGAGAAATCGAGTACAAAAACGCTTCCGTCGTCTGCCCCGACAAGGTTCGGCCACTGGCATCGGTGATCGTGCCGGAGACCATTATGGGGAGTGATGAATGATGAGTGATGAGTGATGAGTGATTTTTATTCTTAACTCTTAACTCTTCATTCTTCACTGACTGAAAGTACTTATCAATGGCAAACAGAGCCGCCTTCGCGTTCAGGGTGTCGAAAACCGTTTCGACTAACAGCAAATCGGCCCCGCCGTCCACCAAACCCGAAACCTGCTCGTAATACGCATCAACGAGTTCGTCAAAGGTGATGGCCCGGTAGCCGGGGTTGTTCACGTCGGGCGACAGGCTGGCGGTGCGGTTGGTTGGCCCCATTGCCCCGGCCACAAAGCGCGGCTTGTCGGGGTTTTGGCGGGTAAACTCATCAGCTACTTCTTTGGCAATCCGCGCCGATTCGTAATTGAGTTCATACGCCAGTGACTCCATGCCGTAGTCGGCCATGGCGATGGTGGTGCTGCTGAACGTATTGGTTTCGACAATATCAGATCCGGCCTCGAAATATTGCCGGTGAATTTCCTGGATAATATCGGGCCGGGTGATCGAAAGCAGATCATTGTTACCCTGCAAATCGCTGGGCCAATCGGCAAAGCGGCTTCCCCGGAAATCGGCTTCGGTCAGGCTGTGCCGTTGAATCATGGTACCCATTGCGCCATCGAGGACGAGGATACGGTCTTGCAATAATTGGTCGAGTGCGGGGCGGCTCATTGGATGCGTGCTGATTGATTCACAAAGATAAGACGTGCGGGCCGAAGCCTTAGAAGGGCAAACACCGACTTGCCCGTATATGTCTCACTTTCCGCATTTTTTTCACATCAGATGTAGGCGATGCAGTCCATTTCGACCAATGAACTGCCCGGCACCCCGCCATACACGGCTACCGTTGTGCGGACGGGTGGCTTGGGGCCGAACCGGCCCCGGTACACCTCATTCATGCCCTTGTAGTCGTTCAGGTCATGCAGGAAAACGCTCACTTTCAGGACTTTTTCCATCGAAGACCCGGCTTTGATGAGTTCTTTTTCCAATTCTTTCAGCACCTCGTCGGTGTGGAGTTTGATGTCGCCTTCTTTATGGTAGCCTTTGCCCGCAATGAATACTAAGTTACCGAGTTTGGTGGAGCCGGAAAACAGCGGCACATCGTCCTGCATGACCACGTTGAATACTTCTTTGTGCGGGGCCGTTTCGGGCTGAGTGGGCGTTTCGGCACGGGCTGCCGCGCCGATGCCGACAAGACCGGCTGCGGAGACAAACAGGCGTTTTAGAATAGACCGGCGTTGGGTTTCCATGAGATTGATTGTCAGGGGTTAAGAATTGGTGATGTTGGCAACTGCCGGGTTATTTGTTGGGTTTGCGCTGCGGGTTATTTTTTGGAGTCATTGCCAGCCGAACGCCCTTCACGTCGTCGGCGGTGACGGCCCCGGCGGTGTTGCCAAAACTCTGCCGAATGTAGGTCAGGACTTCGGCAACGGCCTCGTTTTTCAGGAAACTGTGCTGCGGCATCACGCCGGTATAGGACTGCCCTTTCACCTCAACGGCTCCTTCCATACCGTTCAGAATCACGCCGATCAGCTTGCTTTTATCGCCCACCACCCACTCTGAGCCACCCAAGGGCGGGAATCGCTGCGAGTCACCGAGGCCGTTGCGCTGATGGCAGGCCGCGCAATACACGGCATAGACCTTGCTGCCCAGCACGGGCTTGTCGCGGTCTAAATTATCGGTAATCACGTCGGGGTTGCGGATGTGCGAGAGCGTTTTGCGTTTGTCCATCTGCACCAACTGAGCCGGGCCGAACCCGGTTTTGGGGCCGGTGTAGGTGATGCGCCAGATTTTGCCTTTTTCGGTATCGGCTACATACAGCGATCCGTTCGGCCCCAACGCCAGACCCATTGGCCGGTAGGCAGCGTCGCTCACGTTTACGATGGGGTCAACGCCCGCAAAACCATCGGCAAACACCTCCCATTTGTTCGACGGAACGCCGTTTTGCGCGGGAATAAACCCGATAAAATAACCCGCCTGCGGATACGGGGCGCGGTTGGTGGAACCGTGAAAGGCGATGAACGAGCCGTTTTTATAATAATCGGGGAAGGCGTTGGCGGCTTCGGAACGGCTCCGGTAAAACAGCAGATCGTTGGGAGCCCAGTGCGCCGGAAACCCCTGAATCGGCTGTTCATAATCACCGCACCGCCCTTGCAGCCGCCCGTCTCCGCCGTATTCGGGGTTCAGCACTTTTTTGGCCTGAATCTGATCGTAGTAGCAGTAGGGCCAGCCGCCGTTCATGCCGTCTTTGACCCGGAAAAACTCCTCCGACGGATAAACGGCACTCTGCCAGGGCGAATACACCCCCGCCCAGAGCATCAGCAGATCGTCGCGCCCGTGTTGCAGGGCATACAGCGTGTTATCAGTGGGGTTCCAGTCCATCGCCAGCACCGACCGCAGCCCCGTTGCATAGCGATAGCCATCTTTCTGGGTCAGGCCGGTTTTGTTGGCGGGGAACCGCCAGATGCCGCCATGATCGGCCAGCAGGGAGCAGGGGTCCATGCCAACCGAACTCGGCAGGCGGTTTTTTTCCTGGCAGGCGTTGGAGGCCGCCCCGAACGGCACGTACATATTGCCCTGATCGTCGAAGGTGATTGGTTTGGCAATGTGTTCGTGCAGCCCGTGCGGGTGGTCGTCGGTCAGCACAATTTCCAGCGGACTGTCGGGAATCAACTGACCGGGCTTGAGTTTGTAGCGATAGACATGGAGTTCAGAGCTGAAATAGAGGTAGCCGTCGTGAATCCGCATGGCCGTTCCGTAGGCGCGTTCGCGGTCAAGCCCGCCGAACCGTTTAATAATATCGGCCCGGCCATCGCCGTTGGTGTCGCGCAGGGCAATCACCGATTCACCGGGTTCTTTCGCGAAACGGGCCTTCACGTAAATGTCGCCGTTGTCGGCAATGGCGAGGTGCCGGGCGCGACCGGGCAGGCTGTCCACGACCACGGTAGCCTCGAACCCGTCGGGCAGAAACAGCCCGCCGTTGGCCGCAGTCTGCACCGGCAATCCGTTTTCGGTGGCCCGCTGCGTGAATCCCAAAAACGCCAGCAACAACACCAGCGCGAGTCCTTTACTGTCCGTTTTTTTCATGGCTGAAATCGCTTAAATAGTTGGTTTTCAATGGGTTACTTCGTGGCAATGGGGTTGGCGATGCCGTTGAGGTCATACACCACTTTACCGCCTTTAATGGTCATCTCACACTCGAATTTCTGGTTCGCGCTCACCTTGTAGCCGGTTTTGTCATAGAACCCAAAATTACCCTGCCGCAGCGACAGAATAGCAACATCGGCAATGGCCCCTACGGATAGCTGACCGAGGTTTTCGCGGTGAATCACCTGCGCCGGTGTCCAGGTGCTGGCTTTGATCACACTCGCTACGTCCATGCCCATCCCCAGAAATTTCGACATCACAGCGAGCATATCTTTCATGGAGCCGTTCATGCTGCCCGTGTGCAGGTCGGTACTGATGGTGGTTGGGTAAAACTTGCTTTTCATGGCCGGAATCGCCTGCGAATAGTTGAAACTCGCCCCGCCGTAGCCCACGTCAAAGACGATGCCGCGCTTCCGGGCTTCCCAGGCAAACGGCTTCACGGTGTTGGTGGCCTCGTCTACAATGGTTTCGCGGACGTTACCTTCCAGCAGGGTATAGGCATGGGTATAAATGTCGCCGGGCCGGAGGTGTTTCATAAACAGGTCGTTGAGCGGCAGGGGTGGTACGTTACCGCCGAAATCAACCATGACGGGCATACCGGCGAGTTTGCCGGCGGCAACGGCCTGGTCAACGGGGGCCCAGCTTTTGCCCTGGAAATGCGCGACTTTAAAACCCACCACGTCGTTTTTGTTGGCAAGGGCGACCGCTGCGGCTTGCTTGGGGTCCATATCAGTGGTGTCCTGCTCAAATTTGCCGCCCCGCATCCCTTCACCAACGATGTTCATGAACGACAGTACACGGGTTTTCGAGGCAAAAATGACGTTCTTCCTGAACGTCTCGAACGATTTCCAGCCCGCCCCGCCCGCGTCAACGATGGTAGTTACGCCCACCCGAAACGTGAAGCCATCGGGCGAAATCGCGTACAGGCCGTTGCTGAGGTAGTGGTCGGGTTCGGTGCCGTAAAACACGTGGCCGTGCATATCAATCAGGCCGGGCGTTACCAGCATCCCCGTTGCATCAACCACCTGCTTGGCACCGGCAGCGTCAATCGTTTTGGCAACCTGCGCCACCTTGCCGTCGGTGATGGCAATGTCCATCACCGCATCAATGTTGTTTTTGGGGTCAATCAGCCGCCCGCCCTTGATAACAATGGTGTATGGCTGCGCCAGGGCCAGCGAGCCGAGCAAACAAAGACTGGCAACAAGAAAATGCGGTATTGCTTTCATGGCTGAGTGTGTGTTGCGAACCGTCAGACCGAGGCTTTCATAAATTCTTCTTTCAGGCGCGTTGCCACGATTTTTTCCTCGCCGGGTTTGAGCATCCAGGCCGTTATGTTGATGCCGTTGGTATCGTTCAAAACGATTTCGATGGACGGACTTCCGTTTCGCAGTCCTTCCTGGAGGGCTTTCGGGGTGAGGTTGATTTTGGCCGTATCCCAACCGAATCGCAGCGTGGGCGTGTGGTTGCCCAACTCCGGCGCAAACGTATCAACCGTAACGCCTTTGACGCTTTTGGCGGCAGTGGCAATAACAGCGGCCCGGTCTTCGAGCATTTTCCAGTCTTTAGCCTGATCGCGGGCGACGAATTTTTCGAGCGCGACGTACATCCCGACGACCTCTTCTTTGTTGACCTTCATGCCCCGCCCAATGGTTGAGCCACGCGGTGGCATACTGAGCCGGGCAGCGGCAATCAGGGGTTTTTTGCCCATCAGAATCCCCGCGCTTTGCGGCCCGCGCATGGCTTTTCCGCCCGATACGCAGACCAGGTCGAAGCCCATATCGTTGAATTTCCAGAGGTTTTCGACCGGCGGCACATCGGCAGCCATATCAATCATGGTCGGGATATTGTGCTTTTTGCCGAGGGCCACCCATTCTTCGTGCGTGATTTTGCTCTTGTCCGACTGAATATTCAGGAACCAGAGCAGGGCTGTTTTGTCGGTGATGGCTTTTTCGACATCGGCAATGGTCTCGACCTGAACAAGGATGCAGCCGGTGTTGGTCAGCGCGTGCGAATAGCCGATGTTGTGCGCTTTCTGGGCAATCACTTCCGATTTCATCCCGGAGCCGGTCAGGTGCGGCAGTTGCTCTACCCGTTTTTGATCCATCCCCGTCAGCACACCGGCCAGCCCCAGCGTCATGGCCGAGAAACAGCCCGCCGTCACCACCGCTGCTTCGGCGTGGGTGAGGGCGGCAATCTTTTCGCCGACTTTGGTCTGCACGTCGTCAAGCATCACGAAGTCTTTCGATGTGGCCTGAATCGCGGCCACTACGTCGTCGTCCATGAGTGAGCCGGTCATAGCCGTATAAGTCCCGGCAGCGTTGATAAACGTCCGCACACCGAGTTCGGTCAGCACATTCCGCGAGGCCGCAGCCGCCACCGGAGCCGCCAGCACGGATGCCGTCAGGGCCGAGGTGCCAAAAATTCCGCCGAGCAACGGCATCGCCGACAGGCGTTTGAGGAGGGTTCTTCTATCGAGCATAATAAGGTAAGGGTTAAGGGTTTAGTCAAAAATCAGCGTGCCAAACTTTTTGAATTCGTGAAAATTATTGTTCGTCTTCTGCCACGACCACGCGGCCATGCCCCGGTCATAATCGAGCCGGTAAAGGTTGCCCCGCCACTGCGTTCCCTTGACGGGCGGAGCCTGCACCAACGGACTCAGCAGCCGAAACGGGATAAAAAATTCGGCTGTCCAGCCCGTTATCGGCGCGTTACTGACCCGATCACGGGATGCTTTCTCGCCCCCCTGCACACTCGTGGCGTGTTTCACGGTTTGGTCGCCGGTGTAATGCCAGGGTCGCCAGCCCATGAATTTGCCGTTTACGTTCGGCACCAGAATCGGCAGTTCATAATTCAGGGGCGAGAGTTCATACTCAAAATAAATCGGCACCGATTGGTCGGGCCACAGAAACAACTCAACCACATCTTCGGTGTACAACGCCCCAAAATCTTCCCGAATCGAGGC
This sequence comes from Cytophagales bacterium, assembly GCA_038230415.1. Lineage (GTDB taxonomy): Bacteria > Bacteroidota > Bacteroidia > Cytophagales > Spirosomataceae > JBBRNH01. Next base: position 92,366 of record JBBRNH010000008.1, read on the forward strand.
CGTCAGCCGCTCATCGTCGCACTGAAACAGGGCGTAAATCCCCGTCGCCGAATACAGCAGTTTGGCCCGTGTTGCCGGTGCCGGTGCGTTGCCGGTTGATTTCCGGTTCGGCAGCACCGTCCAGTCGGTTTTGGCCCAGCTTGGGTCGTCGCCCGTTCCCGTCACCCCAAAATCGGTGGTTTGCCGGATAATCAGTTGCGTCGAATCAAGAACCTGCGCCCGGCCCGTTGCCGCGCCAATCAGGGCGATACCGACCAACAGAAACGGGTAGCGAAGCCTGCCCATCAGATGTAGGCGATGCAGTCAATTTCGACCAATGAATCGCCCGGCACCCCGGCCCGCACCGCCACCGTTGTGCGGACGGGTGGCTTGGCACCAAACCGGCCCCGATACACCTCGTTCATGGCTTTGTAGTCGTCCAGATCATTCAGCAAGACGTTGGCTTTCAGGACTTTTTCCATCGAAGACCCCGCTTTGATGAGTTCTTTCTCCAATTCTTTCAGCACGTGGTCGGTGTGCGACTTGATGTCACCGGCGAAGTGTGCGCCCGCCCCGGACACAAACACCAGACTGCCGAGTTGCCGCGACCCCGAATAGAGCGGAATATCGTCCTGCATAACCCCGCCCGACACCGCTTTTTCAGGCGCGATTTCGGCCCCGGCGCGGGTTGTTGCGCCAAGACCGATAGCCCCGGCTGCGGACGCAAACAGGCGTGTCAAAATCGAGCGTCGCTGTGTTTTCATATTGACCCTGATCGAGAGAAAATTAAGACTTGGTATGAGCATAAAAGCGGAACGGTTTCGCCGATTACTTATCCCACCAGACCTTAGTTAAGAACGTGTTACTGCCTTGCCGGGCAACGGCCTCGCGGAAGTTGATGCCGTTGATGGATTCCTCAGCGGGGGGCAGCACAAAGTGGCGCGGAATGGCCCCGCCGGTCAGGTTGCCGGGGTAATTCGTCGGGGTCAACGCCGGGAAGCCGGTGCGTCGCCAGTTGGCAAAAACCTCGTACTCGTCCAAAAACAGCGACACCCATTTCTGCGTGTTGATCTGAGCTAGTTTATCGGTCTCGGAGCCGGTGGCGACAAACGGATTTTTGGCAACGTAGCCGTTGATGCGGGCGGCAGAAATCACGCCATCGGTGCCAAACAAGGCCCACTGCCGCAAGCCCGCCCGAACGCCGTTTTCGTAGAGCGCGGTTGCCGTTTCGCCCGTGTACCAGCCCCGCACGGCGGCTTCGGCCAGTGACAGATTTACCTCGGCGTTGGTCATCACTAACAACGGCGCGTCGTATCTCAGCACCGTGCGCGGGTGCGGCTCTGAATACGTGGCAAAATCGGCGGGGCGACCGTTGAAAGCCGCGTTTTTCATGCCAACCTGCGTGGCGGTGGTGGTATCAACAACGTAGGCACCCGTTGCCGATTTCACCCAAACAACGGCCATCGCGTTCAGGCGCGGGTCGCCGGTGGTTTTCAGGTAGTCAATGAACGTCTTGGCGTATTTGCCACCCTCCACATTGTCAATATTTTGCGGGTCGGTGTAGTCGCCCACGAGCAACGCCTGGGCAATCGGATTCCGGCTTGCCACCTGCGAACCATCCACGTACTGAATCCGGGCGATGTCGGCATCCTGCGTAATCACGCCCCCGGCAACGGCCTTCTCCACCCAGCTTTTCGCCAGTGTCGCGTCCACCTTCGAGAGCCGCAGACCGAGCCGCAGCATGAGCGAATACGCAAATTTTTTCCATTGAACCACATTGCCGTTATACAGCAAATCAGACGGGCCGAAGGTGGCTTTGGCTGGATCAAACGCTTTGGCGGCTTCGTCTAATTCCTTCAGCATATCCCTGTAAATCAGCTCCTGCTTGTCATACACGGGCGAATAATTTTTCTCCGTCGAGCCTTTGGCCGCGTCAAAATACGGCACATCGCCATAAACATCCGTGAGCCGGTGGTAGGTGTAAACGCGCCAGATGCGGGCCGCCGAGAGTTTATTCACGTTTTCGGGAGCCGCCGACACCGCCCGGATGACCTCCTGCACTTCGTTGGCCGCGCCGGTGTAGGCCGTGCCAAAATAGGCGTAGGAATACGACTCGTTCAGGTATTTGTCGCCCGCAGCCGGTACTTCTTTGTAGGTGGCAAAGTGCTGCATGGAGCCGCCGATGGTCAGGGCCGCCGTGCCGAAATAGTTGTTATTCACCGCGTCTAACTGCGCCTTGGTGAACATATATTCGGGGATAATGGCGGTGTAGGCGTTGGGGTTCTGGTTGAGTTCTTCCAGTCCTTTGTCGCAGGAGAGCAGCAGCCCGGCCAGCAGTACAGCGGCCAGAAACGTTTTCAGTGAGGTAAGTATCGTTTTCATCGGGTTTGCAGTTGAGGGTTAAAGTTTCACCATCAGGTTAAAGCCGTAGCTGCGGGTGCGGGGCAGGCCAAAGGCTTCGAAACCCTGCCCGTTGCCGCTCGTGTAGCTCGATTCGGGGTCGAAGCCCTCCGTCTTTTTGTAGAGAATTGCCAGGTTACGGGCCACAAACGACAGGCTGACCGACTGGATTTTCAGCCCCGCCAACCGGCTCACGGGCAGGCTATAGCCCAGAATGACTTGTCTCAGCTTCACGAAACTGCCGTCGAAAACAAACAACTCGGTGTAGTTCTTGCGGTTATCGTAGTAGGTATCGAGGTCAGGCACCGAAATCACTTTCGAGAACGCATCGCCTTTTTCGTTTACGCCCGTCAACTGCAAGCCGTTTTCCCGACCGGGCAACGTGGCTTTCAGCAGCCCAAACCGATACGCATACTGGTTTTGGGTCGAGAAAATGCTGTTGCCGAATTTACCGTCGAGCAACACACTCAGCGAGAACCGTTTGTAAGTGAAGTCGTTGGTGAAGCCCATCGTGAGCGGAGCCACACCCACGCCCAATTCCTGAAAACTGCCCCGCACTTCGTAGTTATTGACCGAATTATAGACCGTCTGCCCGGCATCGTTGGTCTTGATGCGGTAGCCTTTGATGATGCCGTAGGGTCGGCCTACGTCGTTGGCGATGGTGGCCCCGCCAATCCCGGCGGCAATTTGAATGGTGTTGATACCCTCGGCCAGCCGCACCACTCTGCTCTTGTTATAGGCAACGTTGTAGCTGGTTCGCCAGCCGAAACCGGCAGTTTTTACGGGCGTTCCCGACAGCAGTAACTCGATGCCTTTGTTGCTTAACTCGCCCACGTTCAGCACCGCCTGATTGTAGCCCGATGCGGTCGAAATCGTGGTCTGCACGATGTCGTTGGTGGTTTTCCGGTTGTAAAACGTCAGGTCAATGCCCAGCCGTTTGTTGAGAAACTGCGCGTCTAAGCCAATCTCGGAGGTGGTGGATGTGAGCGGACGCAGGTCGGGGTTGGTGACGGTGCCGGACGTGATGGTCTGCACCGGGCGACCGTTATGCCCGCCCTGCACCATGCTGTATGTCTGGTTAATGCTGTACGCATCAACGGTGCTGCCGCCCACCTGCGCCCACGACCCCCGCAACTTGGCGAAGGTGACAAACTGCGGAAGCCTGAACACGTCTGATAGCACCACACTCCCGCCCACCGACGGATAAAAGATGCTGTTGTTTTTGGTACTCAGCGTCGAAAACCAGTCCTGCCGACCCGTAAACGACAGAAACACGACGTTTTTATAGTCGAAATCTGCCGAGGCAAACACTGAATTCGTGCCGGTTTTAATCACGCTTGGCACCGTTGTGAGCGTGTTTAGGTTGGTATAGCTGTAAAAATACGGGATGATAAACTGCGTACCGTTGATGTTGGTCTGGTTGTTTGTGTAGCGTTGTTTGTTCACCCCGGCGAAGGCCGACACGCTGAAATCGCGCAAGAATTTGGTGTTGTAGTTCAGCGTCAGCATGGCGTTGTTCTCCGTCACGTCTGACTTCAGCGAGTAGTATTCGCCCAACGGGTTGTAGGCCGTGTTGGTCGGCACCACCAATTCAGAGCCGAAGTTGTAGAAGTCGCGGCTGATGCGCCCCTGCACAAACAGGTTATCCAGAATATCGTACTTGATGTTGGCCTGGCCGATAAAGCGGTTTTTGAGGTCGTTGTTCTGCCATTTGTTCACCACAAAATACGAGTTGTTTGCCAGCGGCACCGGGTTCCACTGAATCTCCTTGCCATCGGCACCGTAGCCGGGGGCCAGATTTCGGATGTCAACCGTGTTGGCAATCACGTTCACGGCCCAGCTTGGGTTGCCGTAGGCATCACCCGCGCTGGGGCGGTTCACGGCTTTTTCGAGGTTATACTGCGCTACGGTTTCGATGTGCAGCCGCTTGCCGAGGTTGGCGTTCAGGTTCAGGTTGGCCGTTTTGCGGTTAAACGTCGAGTTGGGTTGCAGGCTCTGGGCGTTGTTGTCCGACACCGAAAACCGATACGTGACCGACTCATTACCGCCCGTCAGGGCCACCGTGTTGACGTAGTTGGTGCCGGTGCGCCAGAAATTTTTGATGTTGTCTTTGGCATACACCGGCGAGTAGGGCCGCATCTGCCCGTCGAACTGAATGACTGGTTGCCCGTCCATCTTGGCCCCGAACGACAGCCGCCCCGTGCTGATGGCCTGGGCCTGGGTTAGCGGTTTCACCCCGTCGAGTCCCTGCCCGTATTCGTACTGGTAGTCGGGAAACAGCGAAGGCGTGTCAAACGTGAGCGTCGTGTTGTATTCCACGCCGATGCCGCGCTGCACTTTGCCGCGCTTGGTAGTAATCAGAATCACGCCGTTGGCCGCCCGCGAGCCGTAGAGTGCGGCTGCGGCTCCGCCTTTCAGCACGCTGATCGTCTCGATGTCGTCGGGGTTAATACCGCCGATGCCATCGCCCCGGTCAACGTTGGTGCCGCTGCCGTTCGATGTTGGCCCCCCGCCCGGCACGGTGTTATCAATCGGCATCCCGTTCACCACGTAGAGCGGTTGGTTGGAGCCGTTCAGCGAGCCGTTTCCCCGGATTACCACCCGGCTCGACCCGCCGGGGCCGGTGTTGAGCCCGGTGGCGTTTACGCCCGCAATTTTGCCGGTGAGGGCGTTGGCTACGTTGTTTTCGCGGGCCTGAATAAACTCATCGCCCTTGACTTCGGCTACCGAATAGGCCACCGCTTTTTTGTCTTTCGAGATACCAAACGCCGTCACTACCACCTCGTTAAGAGTGCTGGCCTCCGGCACGAGACTGACCGATAGCTCGGACTGGTTGCCGACCGTGACCTCCTGCCGCCGGTAGCCCACAAAGCTGAACACCAGCACCACCGCGTTGCTGTTGTCGGGCAAGTCGAGCGAAAATTTGCCATCGGCAGCGGTGGTAGTGCCGCGCTGGGTTTCTTTCAAGACCACGCTCACGCCCGGCAGTCCGGCTCCTTTTTCGTCGAGAACGGTGCCGGTCACCTTGCGTTTGGGGGCTTCGGGCCGGGCGGCTGGGTTGGGGTTGCTGTCGGGCAGGAATCCCTGGCGTTTCAGGATAATGCGTTCCTGCACCACCTCGTAGCTGACCTGATGCCGGGCCAGCACCCGGTTGAGAACCTCCGACAGCGGCTCGTTCCGAAACGTGTAGTTCAGTTTAGGATCGGCCCCGAAAATCTGCGGGTTATACATGAATTTTACGCTGGTGATGGCTTCGATTTTCTCCAGCACCTGCTCCACATCGGCGTTGGCGAGCCGGAAACTTACTTTTTGTTCCAGCACCTCCTGCCCATGCACCGCGTGGGCCTGGGAGAAGGTCATGAAAGCGACAGAAAGAAGGGCTTGGTAGAGGCCAACGCGCATGATTTTCTGTATGGTCTTTTGACAAAGTACTCGGTTTAACATAGTTTTGGCTTTTGTCGGGTTGAAAAATCTGGCAAAAAAAGTCCCGTTCCGCACTGCGGAGGTTGTCGTAAACTGATAAAGGGGCGATGTTGAGGTCGAAGATGTTGGCGCATCTCCGGCCTTTTTTTGTACTCAGGAGACGGCGTGTTTCATAGGCAGTTCATGGCTAATAATTTTATCTCAACGCTTTGACTAATAGTTAATTACACCCATTACTGCTGACAACGATGGCTCCATTTATCTGCTCATACCGGGCGTTGATGGTTCGGCAGATCAGGTCTAACTGGTCAAACAGCGGCTCATCGGCAAACGAAGCCGTCAGGTAACAATCGCGCATCACGGCGGCATCAAAAACAATCGGGATACCGTATCCTTGCCCAAGCGCGGCAAACACATTGGCAATGGGAGCGCGTTTGAAGGCACGTGTTTTGGTCTGAGCCGTTTCGGGAAGCAGCACCGGAGCCGCCACAATGCTTTTGGTCAACTGGGTTTTGGCGGTCAGGAAAACAACCTGCTGATTGGGAGTCAGCACCGTGCTATCGGCGCGATAGTTCTCCTGCTGAGTACTGGTAGCCAGCCTGTTCTGGATAAATACCGACACCCGGCCCGTTCTCACCACCACGTTCATCTGCTTAGCCCCGTCGTAAGCCTGTACCATAAAACTCGTGCCTAACACCTTTGTCACCAGCCCGTTAGCATACACAAAAAATGGTTTCGCCGGGTTTTTCGTCACGTTAAAAAAGCCTTTTCCTGACAGATAAACCGCCCGTTGCGTTGCCGAAAAATGGGGGGCATAACTCACCCGACTTCGGGGATACAGGACAATCGTGCTTTTGTCGGGCAGGTTCACGAGTTGCGGGCTGTTGGTTGTGTTACGCACCTCCGACAGCGCGTCTGATTCCGGTGCCGTAGCCACTAATTCGGTGTAAGTCACGCCACCCGTTCCGGCTGTCTGGCTGCCAGCCGGGTTGCTGGAACGGGTGCTGACATACCACCAGCCGAAGAATCCCAGCACGAGCAGCACACTGGCCGCTGCTGCATACCAAACCGGCGCGTAACGCCCCCACCGCACGGCTTTCTGCTCGTTTCCAAGCGCGTTGTGCAACCGGCTGATTTCCTGTTGAATTTCGTACTCACCGATGGCCGCGTGATTGTTGGCGGCTTCGGGACTGTACGCATTCCGCAACGTATGCAACAGGTGAGCCGCTTTTTCGACCCGTTCGGCCTGGCCGGGATGCTCAATTAACCAGTGTTGCCAAAACGCATAGTCAGCCGGATTACCGAACAGTTGCCAACGCTGAAACGACGCATCGGCGGCTAAGGCTTCGGGGTCAAAATTTAAGTAATCCGGCATATCAGGCAATGATAATTGTGCTGTTTGGGAGAAAGATGCACGAATGCTTCGCCGATACTCTTTATTTCCGAATTTTATTTTGGCCGGTCTATATTTTATTTTGGCCGGTCTATTTTATCCAGTCTGATACGAGGTAACGCGGGGTCTTTGGTGGGCGTATTATTCCGGGTAAACTCCTGCAAACGGTTGTTTCTCTACCGACGCTACGCTGTTGTGTCCCTCCGGGACGCAGCCTGCGTAACATCAGTAATTACAACCAAACTATCGTTTAAGATGTCATTGTAAAGGCCAAACGAACACCGGCCAAAAAACAGCGAAACGGGCCAAACCGCTTCCTCTTTTTTGGTGTTTACCGGGCAAATAAATCACTTTCGCTCAGCGTCGCTATGAAATCGAACCGTTACCTGCTTTTGAGTAGCTGCTGGCTTGGCTGCCTGCTCTGGCTTACGGCCTGCGCCCCGTATGAAGAACGGGTGTGGCAAAAGCAAACCGGCAACGCCATCAATCACGGCCCCAGTTCTGGCCCGGCTCCCAGCAACCCGCCCCCAGAGTCAGACCGGATTTATATCGAAAACAGCCGTGTCCGGCTCGGTATTGACCGCAACGCGGGCGGGGCCATTACCTACCTGTCGATGGGGCGAGACAGTGCCAACATGGTCAACAATGCCGATCTGGGTCGGCAGTTGCAAAGCAGTCTGTACTCCGGGCCGGTGCCGTATTTAGTGCCAGGCAAACAGCCACCCATTTCGGTGTGGGCCAGCTTGGGCTGGAACCCCGTGCAAACCGGCGATTATTACAGCCAGCCCGCTACCCTGCTCGAATACAAGCGGATAGACGATACGCATCTGTACATAAAAACCGTGCCGCTCATTTGGCCGCTCAACAACGTGGTGGCCGAGTGCGTGATGGAACACTGGATTGAACTCCGCAACGATGTGGTACATTTTCGTAACCGCACCACCATCAGCCGCGCCGACACTACGCAGTACGAAGCCCGCACCCAGGAGGCTCCGTGTATGTACCTCAACGGACACTGGTTTCGGGTGGTGAGCTACACCGGCGACCAACCCTTTACCAACGCGCCCGTGTCTGAATTTGCCCCCGATTTTAATATTGCTGACCGCTACGCCACTGAAAACTGGGCGGCCCTGCTCAACCGCGATGGCCGGGGCGTGGGCATCTACCGCCAAAACGAATATCGGTACATCTCGGCCATGATCGGGATTCCCGGCACCGGGGGCGAGAGCGACAGCGATTGCGGCTACCTGACTGCCGCGCCCTTTGCCGTGCTGGATCACAACGGCGTGTATGAATACGAGTGTGATCTGGTGGCGGGCGATCTGGCCCGCATTCGGGCCTTTGCCTACGCGCAGCCCCGGCCCCAGACGGTGCCTGATTTCCGGTTTCAGACCAGTCGGCAGGGGTGGTACTATGCCAACACCCGCGATCAGGGCTGGCCGCTGCCCGCCGACGCGCTCGCTATCCGGTGGTGGCCCGCCGATGCCGCAAAGCCCCTCCGTGTCGAAAGCCCGACGATGTTCTGGCGGGCTGCGGAGTTGCCCAAACTCGTGGTCGAAGCAGCGTTCATGACTTCGGCCACGCAGGCCCGCCTGATCTGGCGACGCATGGGCGATAACCACTGGACCGTGACGACCAACCGGGCCACGAGTTTTGCCATCATTGGCGACGGGCAAACGCGCCGGTACACCGTTCCGTTGGCGGGCGTGGCGGGTTGGGAAGGCATTATTGCTCAGATTGCACTAAGTCCGGTGGCAGACGCACCCACTACTGCCGGGCAAACGCTGCGCTTGCGAAGCGTAACGGTTCAGTAGTAGCTGCCCCATGTTAAATTTTAGCGCGATTGCGTAAGGGCAAGCCTTGAATCGGTATAGGTTTGTACCTTTAAGCCGCTAAAACACATCTCAATCTATATGAAACCGATTTTCACCCGCTCAGTGCTGGTAGTGCTGGCCGCGCTGGCAGTAGCCTGCTCGTCTCTTGAGCAACGTAAACAAGCTATTCCAGAACCGTTAGTGGTAACAAACCCCGGCAGTGGCACGCAGCCCGGCTCGGCAACGGCTGTTACGCCACCAACGGCTACCACGCCCGGCAGCGGCACCGTTACCCCTCCCGGCAGTGGCAGTAACACCCCCCCCGGCAGCGGCAGCACAACCAATCCGGGCAGTGGCAGTAGTACGAATCCGGGTAGTGGCAGCACAACCAATCCCGGCAGCGGCAGCACAACCAATCCGGGTAGCGGTACTACCACAACACCCGTCGTCCCTCCGCCCCCCACTATCCCACCAACTCCGCCCCCTCCACCAACTCCGCCCCCACCCCCCCCCCC
>JBBRNH010000009.1:0-95947 GCA_038230415.1 Cytophagales bacterium
CTTTCTGCTGTTTGCTTTTCTGGTGTTTTTCTATAATATGACCTCGTTTGGCTGGCTCCTGAAACCGTTTCGGGCCGTTGGTTTTGGAAACTGGCCGACCTGGGGTAATCGTATCCTGTATCGAAATCCAGACGAGCCCGAAACAGAAACCCACCCGGACGACCCCGCCGAAACCGATACGGCATCCATCACGCCCCGCGCCAACACAATCCGGGTAAAGGGACTCGCGCCCGACGAACCAGCCAATGCTGCAACAGCCACAAACGGAATCGGAAGCACACTGCGTTTGAAAACTGAATCCGGCCCTACTGCCGATGACGAAGCCCACTTGCCCACTTCTCCAAACGGAACTGGAACCCCAGCCGACGGGAAAGGCACCACGCTCACCGTTAAAGGATTAACGCTACCGAACGACGACGAGGAGGCCGAAATCGTGTTGCCATCGCCAATCACACAGCCGGTGTTCGACATTCCCGTTGGCGAAAACAACGATCTGGACTTAGTGGCAATGCACGGCCCCTACGACCCTACCCTCGACCTGCCGCACTACCAATACCCCACGCTTGACCTGATGACCGATTACCCCAGCAAGCAAAAAGCGCAGGTAACAATGGATGAACTCGAAGCCAACAAGGTCAAAATCGAGGAAACATTAGGGCATTTTGGGATTGGCATTAAAGACATCTCGGCCACCATCGGGCCAACCGTTACGCTCTACGAAATTATCCCGGCGGACGGCGTTCGGATTTCCAAAATCAAAAACCTCGAAGACGATATTGCCCTGAGTTTAGCCGCGCTCGGTATCCGCATCATTGCGCCGATGCCCGGCATGGGAACCATCGGCATTGAGGTGCCGAACAAAAACCGCGAGATGGTCTCGGCCCGGTCGGTGATTGGCAGCGACAAATTTACCAAAAGCAACTATGAACTGCCCATCGTGCTGGGTAAAACCATCTCGAACGAGATTTACATTGCCGACCTCACCAAGATGCCCCACCTGCTTATGGCCGGGGCAACGGGGCAGGGTAAGTCGGTGGGCCTGAACGTGTTGCTGACTTCACTGATTTATAAAAAACACCCGGCGCAGTTAAAACTCGTGCTGGTTGACCCGAAAAAGGTAGAACTGACGCTCTTCAACAAAATAGAACGGCATTTCCTGGCAAAACTCCCCGACTCCGAAGAAGCCATTATTACCGACACCAAAAAGGTGGTGAATACGCTCAATTCGCTGTGTATCGAGATGGACAACCGCTATAATCTGCTGAAAGAAGCGGGCGTTCGGAACATCAAAGAGTATAATGTCAAGTTCGTAAGCCGCAAACTAAGCCCGGAGAAAGGCCATAAATACCTGCCCTACATCGTGCTGATTATTGACGAATTGGCCGACCTGATGATGACGGCGGGCAAGGAAGTCGAAACGCCGATTGCGCGGCTGGCGCAGTTGGCGCGGGCCATCGGTATTCACCTCGTGGTGGCAACCCAACGGCCCTCGGTCAACGTGATTACGGGCTTGATTAAGGCCAATTTCCCGGCTCGGTTATCCTTCAAAGTGACCTCCAAAATTGACTCGCGCACGATTCTCGACACTGGCGGGGCTGAGCAGTTGGTGGGCATGGGCGATATGCTGCTGTCCTCAAATTCTGACCTTATCCGGCTGCAATGCCCGTTTGTGGACACGCCCGAAATCGAGGATATCTGCGCCTTTGTGGGCGAGCAGCGCGGCTACGACGATGCGTATTTTTTGCCCGAATTTGTGGGTGACGAGAGCGGCCTGAGCGAAGAAAACGAAGTGGACTTAGCCCACCGCGACTCAATGTTTAACGATGCGGCCCGGCTCGTGGTGATGCACCAACAGGGCAGCACGTCGCACATTCAACGGCGGATGAAACTCGGCTACAACCGTTCGGGCCGGATTATGGATCAGTTGGAGGCTGCCAATATTGTGGGGCCGTTTGAGGGCAGCAAAGCCCGCGAGGTGCTGATTCAGGATATGCAGACGCTGGAGGACATTCTGAAACGGTTAGACGGAACGGCGTAGCGACGCATAAATCAAAAAATAAACTTTTGCTTTCTCAAACGTGTCTAATCCAAAACAACCGGCTGGAATGGGCGCGGTTTTAGGCAGAATAACCCAACAATGAAAAAAACAATAGCTTGTTTGCTGCTGGCGATGTCATTTCTGGCTCCGGCAACGGCGCAGAAAGACAGCCGGGCCAAAACCATTTTAGACGCGATGAGCAAACAGTATCAGTCGCTCAAATCATACCAGGCTACGTTCTCGTTTATGACCGACGGTGGCGGGGCCAACGAGACCCTGAAAGGGGATATATCGGTAAAAGGTGGGAAATTCAGGCTGAAAATTGGTGGTCAGGATGTCTATAACGACGGCAAAGCGATGTACACCTACGTGAAGGAAACCAACGAGGTGAACGTGCAGGACACCGACAACAGCACCGCTACCGACCTGAACCCGGCCCGAATTTATACCATCTATCAGCGCGGCTTCACCTACAAATTTTTGAAGGAGATGAAGCAGGGAGGCCGAACGCTGGAGGTAATTGAACTGACACCGGAGAAGAAAGACGCGCAGGTGGCGCGGGTGCAGATCAGTGTTGACAAAGCCACAAAATCGATTAAAACCTGGCAAATTACCGACAAGACCGGCAAACGCACGACCTACATCATCAGTGCTTTTAAACCGAATAGCAGCTTACCGGATAGTTACTTTGTGTTCGACAAGGGCAAATACCCCGGCGTAGAGGTCGTGGATTTGCGGTAGCGTGCAGCCCCGCTTCGTCGGAATGGCAAAACCAAAAAAAGCAACCTGAACGGGTTGCTTTTTTATTGGCTGTATGTCAGATACCTACAATTGAGTTCGTTCATAAAACTACTCATATTAGCCTGTCTGTTCAGGAAAAATATCTGTGTGGTGGTTCTAATGAAGAAGATAATTTGTATTTTTGTCGCCTTAACAAATTATATTCTGTTTTCAAGACCTATGAAAAAACTATTACTAAGTCTATTCGTGCTACTTACCGTTTGTGTGGGTAGTGCAATAGCCCAGACTCGCACCGTGACCGGGAGGGTGACGGATGGTACCGGCAACCCGCTTGCCGGGGCCAACGTGCTGGTGAAAGGGAGTGCGCGCGGGTCGGTGTCAAACGCCGAGGGCCGCTACACGCTGAGTGAGGTACCGGCTACGGCTAAACTCGTGATTTCGAGCATTGGGTTTGTATCGAAAGAATTTACGCTGTCGCCAGGAGCAACAACGGCTGACTTTAGTTTAGCCGATGACATTTCAAATCTGGAAGAAGTGGTAGTATCGGGTCTGGCAACGAACGTAAAACGCTCGAACCTTGCCAACGCCGTAACCACGCTCTCGGCCCGTGATCTGGTGGGAACCACTACACCCGTAACGGCTGATGGTGCCTTGCAGGGTAAAATTGCCGGAGCCAACATTGTGGCAAACGGCTCGATGCCGGGCGGTGGGTTTAACCTCCAGTTCCGGGGGGTATCAACGCTGGGGGCATCAGCTTCGCAGCCGTTGTTTATCTTAGATGGTGTTTACATTGATAACAGCCAAAACTCGAACGGACGCTCACAGGCCAACAAAGCAACGGGTGGCTCGGCTGCCAGTTCGCAAGACAACAACGCCAACCGTTTAGCCGACCTGAACCCCGACGACATCGAAAGCATGGAAGTGCTGAAAGGATCATCGGCGGCTGCACTCTACGGAACGCGGGCCAACGCCGGGGTTGTGATTATCACCACCAAAAAAGGTAAAGGAGGCCGCACCAACATCTCGTTTGGGCAGGATGTGGGTGTCAGTAACGCTGTGTCGTATTACGGTGGTGCCGACTGGACAGAAAAAAAATTGACCGATTATTTTTCTGCCGATGATATTCCAGCGTTGAGAGCAGCCAAAGCCAACGGCACTTATACCGATTGGGAGCGTGTGATCTATGGTGGAACGGGCCAAATCCGCAACACCCGGTTGAGCCTGACGGGGGGCAACGAAAAAACCCAGTTCTACATCAATGGCAGTGCCAACAACGAGACGGGCATCATAAAAAACACGGGTTTTAGTCGGTATTCGGTGCGGGCCAACGTAAACCACAAACTCAATAACTGGTTGGATTTCAGCGTAAATACCAACTACGTGATCTCAAGCAATGACCGGGGATGGACAGGTAACGACAACTCGAACATCAACTACGGCTACTCATTACCATACACCAAGCCCTACATTAACCTGTATCCCGATGCTACCGGCAACTACCCCGACAACGACCCCGGTGTGGGCGAAAACCCGCTTGCTATTCGTGACCGGGCTATTAACAACCTGAAAGTAAACCGAATAATCAATGGCTTCAGCGTGAATGCCCGGCTGATCAACAACGCCAAGCAATCGCTGACGGTTAAACTCAATGGTGGTTTAGACTACCAAAACCAGTTTGGCTTTATCTACCTCCCGGCTGATTTGCAGTCGCAACGGCCCGAAGCTAACCCCGGTTTCGCCCAGGATACCCGCATCGAGATTTTTAACTCAAACGTGCAGTTAGCAGCCGTGTTCACGCAGTCGGCCTTGCAGGACAGGCTCCAATTGAGTACGTCGGCGGGATTAGTGCGGCTGTCGCGTAATTCGCAGTCGTCATACACACGGGGTAAGGGCCTGCCGGCTGGTGTGTCCAGCCCGGCGCGGGGCAAGGTGGTTGAATCACTGCCGTTCTACGACCGGAATACCGACATAGGCGTTTTTGCCCAGCAAGAAGCCAACTATCAGGACAAAGTAATCGGTTCGGTCGGGATTCGGTTTGACAAGTCGAACCTGAACGGCGACCCAAACAAGTTTTATGCCTTTCCCCGTGCATCGTTGGCCGTGAACGCCACGCGCTTTGGTGATTGGGGCGGTAACACGCTGAATCAGTTGAAGTTCCGGGTTGCCTACGGGGCAACGGCGGGTCTGCCAACGTTCGGAACAACGTACTCACAATTGAACGTGGTTGGCACGGGCGGTTTGGGTGGTTTGGTGCCATCAACCGCTTTGGGTAACGTAAATATCAAACCGGAACGCGCTACCGAAATCGAGTACGGCGTTGATTTTGGCCTGTTCAATAGCCGCATTACCGGCGAATTTACGATTTACAACAAGAAGGTATTTGACCTGATTCAGCCTCTGATTACGGCCCCAACAACGGGTGTTGGCTCAACCTTTATTAACGCGGCTGACCTTACAAACAAGGGGGTAGAATTAACGTTGGGTGCCGAGGTAATTCGGAGCCGGAACATTACGTGGTTTATCCAGCCCATTTTCTGGTATAATCGCTCAAAAATTACCCGGCTCGATATTCCAGAGCGGCTCACGGGCGGCTTTGGAGCCACATTTGGGCAGTGGCGCGTGAAAGGGCCGGATGCGGCTGGTAATACCTACTCGCCAACGGAGATTGTAGGCCAACCCCGGACGCTTCCTAAAACCGACCCCAACTACGCAACGTCGTTTACGAGCTATGGCGATCAGCAGCCGAAGTATGAGTTCTCGCTCAACAACCGGATTACTTTCCTGAAAAACTTTGAGTTCTCGGCCTTAGCCGCTTATCGCCACAAGTTTACGGTGGTGTCATTGGCGCGGGTGCTGTGGGACGAAGGTGGCAATACCAGCGACTGGAACAGCACCAGCCTTCGTATAGATAAGAACGGAGTTCCTGCAAAAGCAGAGACGGATGTAGTGCCAGATGGATTGGGGCGGCAAAATGTACGAGGTTTAGATGCCAATGGTGTGCCCAACGCGGGTTATAACCCATCGGTTGCCAGTTTCCTGAAACTGCGTGAGGTGTCGTTGTACTATAAAGTGCCAAAAACTGCCCTGCAAAGTGCATTTAAGAACGTAGTGCAGGGCGTAAAAGTGGGCGTGTCGGGTAACAACGTTTTGCGTTGGACAGACTACAAAGCCGGTTATGATCCGGAGAACTCAAACTTTGGTTCGGCAGCGTTGGGTAGCGGGGTTGATATTGGCAGCGCACCACTCGTGCGCCGGGTCATGTTCCACGTAGCCATTGATTTCTAAGAAGCCACATACGAGGGAGGTAACTCCATTCGTTTTATAGACATAAAGCCATGAAAAAACAGATAAATCTTGTGCTTACGGGTCTGCTTGTGTGCAGCCTGAGCGCGTGTGGGTTACTCAAGACCGATGTGGTTGTTGACCCCAACTTCCCCAGTGTGGGAGCCGTTACCAGCAATGCCAGCAAAGCCCAGTTAGACGCACTGGCAATTGGGCAGATTGCCACCGCCCGCGACGGGCTCGCCACCTACCTCCGGGTGGTTGGCACGGTAGGCAAGGAGTTGTTTAACTTCAACACCACCGAGTCGCGCTGGATGACCGAGTTGAATGGCCTGCGGCCCATCGACAACTCGGCGTTTTATAATGGGGCAACTACGGCGTTTGGTTTGCCCGTTCGTCAGGCCAATATCACGCTGGCATCGCTCAATGCAACCAGTTCTGCTACCGACGTGCAGAAGAACGGCTACCGGGGCTTGGCAAACACGTTTAAAGGACTTGCGTATCTGTATATGCTGAATGTGCAGGGAACCAACGGCGTTCGGCTGAACGTCGAAGACCCGTTCAAGCCCAGCAAAGCAGCCAGCTATGCTGAATCATTGGCGGGCATCGCCAAGATTCTGGACGAAGGCGCAACTCAATTAGACGCTGCCGGTGCTTCGTTTGCTTTCTCGCTGCCACCAACCTACGCGGGCTTTGATAAACCGGCTACGTTTAAAAAGTTTAACCGGGCCATTGCCCTGCGCGTTGCCATTTATCAGGCAGATTGGGCAAAGGCAGCGACGATTTTACCGACAACGTTTTATAGCGCGACCGGCGACTTGAACGCCGGACCCCAGCACGCCTTTAACGCAACGTCTCCCGATACCCCTAACCCGTTGCTCAACACCTCAACGGAGCGGATTGTGGCGGTGCAGAAGTTGTTCGACGACATTGAGAAGGGTGATACCCGCATCTCGAAAGTGCGCGTACTGGATCCGATTGCTAAATACACGTCTGGTGTACAATATGATACAAAGTACATTACCAATATGTATTCTGATGCTAACGGCCCGGTTCCAATCATTCGGAATGAGGAGTTGATTTTGATTGCGGCTGAAATTGCGGCCCAACAGGGCAACACGGCAGAAGCCACCAAAAACATCAACATCGTTCGGGCGGGTGCTGGCTTAGGTGCCTACGCAGGTGCCACCACCAAAGACGCGCTGATAAACGCCATTCTGAAAGAGCGGATTTACTCGCTGTTTTACGAAGGTCACCGTTGGGTTGATATGCGCCGGTACAACAAGTTAGCCGAAATCGCGCTTCCCGTTGCCGGTATGAAAGTGCTGGAACGGTTAGAGAAGCCCGTCGCCGAAGTAAACTGGGACATTGCCAATCCGTAGTATTTCAATCTGTACTGTGCATTAAAAAGCCCCGCCAACCGGCGGGGCTTTTGTGTTTCAAGAGACAATACTCATTTAAAACTAAAGCCCGGAAAGAAATACTCGGTCACAAATATGATAATCTGCGATATGAGAATAACCGCAATAAATACTCTATAGGTGCGATGATCCGAACGAGGTGCGCGTGCTAAAAGTATGGCACCTAAGGTGAGACTAATAGAGACCGCAGCAATAACAAGGCCAATTAGTTTTAGCATAAATAGTTCTGTTTATGGACAGTTACCACAACTGATTACTGTACTAAGGTAAGTAGAATAGGCTGCATCACGAGCCGCATTTGCCGCATACACTATCCCGTCTGCATCAGCGTTAGCATCTCTTAATGCGTTGTAGGCTACCCATATGCATCCGCCATAAGCTGCCAAGCCCGCTATTCCTACAATTATAGCTGCTGAAACTGGGCCAACTGCTGGTATTACAATCATTACGCCAGCTTCAGGTGTGATTGCTATAACTGCACCTATGGCGGTACCTCCACAGAGTAAGTTGGTACCGTAAAAATTATTTTTAGCGTTGTTGCGTTTTACGTTGGCTCGATCTATTTCAGATGAGTAAAGAATTTGAGCTGAACTCCAAGCGGCACTGGCAGCACGTTTACAGGCCCTACACCCTGGATCATCTGCGGCACCACTACCTCCTCCTCCTTCTGCACCGCCACCAAACACTTCGCAAGTTCTATCGACCCATGTCGCACTAACCCCAGAAACCCAATACCAATCAATGCAAATAATTATCACTGATTTAGGTGTTTCAGAGACATATTTCGGTGGATTACTACTACCGCCTGGCGATGTGTAGTCAGCATTGCTATCGTCAGAGTTTTTCGGATAACTGCTCTTAAGAGAATCAGTTGTACTCCGTTTAATGGATGCAATCATACCTGTTTGGGTTGCTACTTTTTTGCTCTCCACCTCGTTTTCGGTAATTTCAACAACCCCATCTTTCTCGGCCTGGTAACTCACCTCTAATTTTTCCCAGTCTTTCCGGGCGGCTTTGGTCATAAACGCCTTTACCGTTTTAACTAACTCTCCATCAGAATCGTAGGCCATTAGGCCAATAAAGGTTCTGGCCTGGCCGTGCTTTTTGAGTAACTCAATTGCACCCGGTACAACGGCGAGGCTGGCCCCAAACGTAGTTGAGTTGGCAAGCCGTTGGTCTCCTGGTGCAGTGGTCTGATGTCTTGCAAACCCACCCACAATAAACCCAGGGACAACAGCCTTGGCTAACCGTTGCCAAAGTTGACGGTTGCGTGGTGTTTTGTCAAATACCATTGCCGAAACCGTGATTAAGTCACCCGCCTTTACCGGAATTCGTCGTAAGTTCTGGCTCTTAGGTGGTTCGGGTTGCGGGGTGGTTGCCAGACTAACTGGCGTGGCGGTTGTCAGTACAAGGTCTGGCGTAACCGTTGGCGTTTGGGCGATGGCCGAGCCTACTAAAAGCCAGACTAACAGGCCCGTAAGGGTCAATAGTAGGTGTTTTTTCATTTGCGTGATAGTTTGCGTTCATTTGTTTTCTTGAACGGGACAAAGATTCACTATCACCCTTTATTTTTGTCGTCACTTTACAGGCTATTTAAGCACCATTAGTTAAGAACATGACACTTGGCGAAAAAATAAAAGTATTTCGGAATCAGAAAGGCTACTCGCAGGAGTCAATGGGGATGTCGTTAGGCATTTCACCAACGGCTTACGGCAAAATTGAGCGCAACGAAACCGACGTGACCGTGTCCCGGCTCAAACAGATTGCCGAGGTGTTGACGGTGAAGATTGAAGACATTTTGCAGTTCGATGAGAAGATTGCCTTCCATAACTACGCCGATTCCCGCGCTCACAACTTTGGTAAGTTAGAAACCTATAATAACTACGCTGAAGCGTTGGAGGTGATGAAAGTGCTATATGAGAGCAGAATTAGTGGGCTGGAAAACGAAATTGCTGGAATAAAACGGGCATTGATGGAAATTTTGAAGACAGATAGCTGAACGCAAAAATCCCCGCCAGTTGACGGGAATTTTGCTTGTGATGCCGGTGGAAACCCGCTATCTCACTAATAAATCGCGGGTTTCCACCCGCGTTACGCCAGCACAGTTTTCATCAACTGGTCCAGAATTAGCCGCCCGTTAGTGTTGCCGAGGGCGGGGTCGGCGGCCCGTTCGGGGTGGGGCATCATGCCAAACACGTTGCCAGCCTCGTTGCTTACGCCCGCAATGCTCTCTGCGCTGCCGTTGGGGTTGGCCGCATCGGTAACGGCCCCAGTCGCATCGCAGTACCGGAATAGTACCGAATCGGTATCGTTGAGCCGGGCCAACGTATCGGCATCGGCGTAGTATCGGCCTTCGCCGTGAGCAATCGGGATTTTGTAAGCCGGTAAGTCCAGGTCAGCCGTGAGCAATGCCGTTTTTGACTGAGGCTTGAGATAAATATTTTTGCAGATATACTGCTGATTGCTGTTTCGGAGCAGCACACCCGGCACCAACCGGGCTTCGGCCAGCACTTGAAACCCGTTGCAGATGCCCATCAAATAACCACCCCGGTTAGCGTGGGCGATCACCTCGGTCATAATGGGCGAAAACCGGGCAATGGCCCCCGTGCGGAGATAGTCGCCGTGTGCGAAACCGCCGGGCAGGATGATAAAGTCACACCCTTGCAGGTCATGGTCTTTGTGCCAGAGTTTAACAACAGGCTGCCCCATTGCCGTAAGTGCGTCCACCGCGTCCTGATCGCAGTTGGAGCCGGGAAAAACAACAATACCGAATTTCATTTATGTTTCTGGATTACGGCGTGTATCAACGAGCCTGAGGATAAATACTTGTTGATTATCAACCTGGTAAAAAATTTTGGTATAGGGTCTGATAACCAACGATCTTATATTTCTGTCCTCGTCTATAAGCAGTCCCATATCTGGAAAATTCTGTAGTCGGTCAACCGCTTCATAAACGGTATCTACAAACTTTGCAACGACTTTTCCGCTCCAGTTCTCGGCTAAGAAATTGGTTAGTTCATACATAGCCTGATCGGCAGTGGGCAGCCAAATTATCGTGTGAGCCATTTTGCAAAGCGTTCTTTAACAACTTCGTGCGGAATCCAGTTACTGGGGTCTTTTGATTCAACAAGTGCGCGTTCGATGCCCGCCTTGTCTTCCGGCGATAGATCATCCCAGCCATTACTATTCTGAATGCTTACCGCCTGATTGATCTCGCCAACGTATTTCATCAGCACCTCGGCATCGTCAATCTGGTCAATTAAGTAGTGAAACTGATTCTTCAGTGTTTCAACGTCTATTGCTGTCATAACCTGTTCTGTTTTCGTTGCCCGAAGATAACGATTCCCCGCCGATTATTGCCCCGCCACAACCCGCGTCTGGAACAGCCCAAACTCGGTGCCGATGTTGAACCAGCCGACGGTTTTGAGCAACGGAATCGTTTGCCATTCCCGCGTGGGCCTCACGGTTTGCCACTGCCCGAAGCCGAAACGCACTTTCACCGGCAGGTTAAATCCGTCGCTGTCAGCTACCCACCGGCAGCGAAGTTCGGTTTCGCGGTCGTTCTTCTGGATCGTCTGGTATTCTAAAACCGGAAGCGCGGCAGCTCGTAAATACTGATTCATCAGGGGCCGGAGGTCGGTTTTGGTTTCGGCAGTCAGCAGATCAATCACCTCGTCAGTCGTGACCACCGACAGCCGCTTTTTGGTGCAGAGGGCTTTCAATGCGCCAAACCAAGCCTTGTCGTTACTCACGGCGTGGCGCAGGGTGTGCAGCATCCAGGTGCCTTTGTAGTAAATATCGGTGTCAGGCTGGTCATAATTTACGCCCAACGGCCCAATCATCGGGTGTTGATTTTTGATGTTTTTGCGCTGATTGTTCAGGTATGTCTGCGCCCGGTCAACACTGTGCGTACACTCCACATACAGGGCTTCGGCGTAGGTCGTGAATGATTCGTGCAGCCACATCTCGGCTTGGTCGGCGCAACTCAGGCTGTTGCCAAAATACTCGTGGCCGCTCTCGTGGATGATGATAAAATCGAACCCGAAGGCATTGTTGCGGTAGTGATTGCCGTAGGCCACTGCCGTTTGGTGTTCCATACCCCAATACGGCGTTTCGACGAGTTTATAGCCATCGCGCCAGAACGGAAACTTACCAAAATACCGTTCGTAGCAGTCCAACATTCCCTTAACCTGCTGAAAATGAACGCGGGCCGTGTCGGCATTGCCGGGCAGCACGTAATAATCGAGCGGGAGCCGTTGCTTGTCTAAACTCACGTATTCGTCCTGAATATGGGCATAATCCGTAATGTTGAGCGTCACGTTGTAGTTGTTGATCGGGTAATGCACATACCACGTCCACTCGGTTTGGTTGGTGCCAACCTCGCGTTGCCGTTGCAGGGTTCCGTTGGCAATGCAGGTCAGGCCACGCGGCACCCGGCAGGTGATCCGCATCGAATCGGGTTCGTCGGAAAGGTGGTCTTTGTTAGGCCACCACAAGCTGGCACCCGTGCCTTCGCAGGCCACCGTTACCCAGGGTTTGCCGGTGAGCGAGTCGGTTTTCCAGACAAAGCCGCCGTCCCAGGGTGGTTTTACGGCCACGTGGGGCTGTCCCGAATAACTGATTTTCAGGCTCTGGATTTTGCCAACGGGTTGCGATGGCACGGTGATAAACACGGCGTTTCCGTCGCGGCTGTACGCCAACGGTTTTTCGGCCCCGTTGCGGTCAGGTTGCGTAATGGCCGAAATAGTCATATTAGCAAACAAGTCAATTTGTAGCCGGGTAGTGGGTTGCCGGACTTTATACCGAATGGTGTTGCTACCGGCAATGCTGCGCGTGTCGGGGTCAACGCTGAGATTGAGGTCATAAAACAGCACATCGTAGGCCGTGCGCTCCGGGCGCAGACTGCCCCGCAGTGAATCGGCATGAGAAAACGCCGGGGCCGATGCTGACAGGGGCGGTGTGCTGGTAACTTGGGCGTGTGTGGAGATTGGCCCGAAACAAAAAAAGCCGAGAACGGCCCAACGTAGAAAGCGCATAAATCTGGGGAACGGTGGTTTGTATTTATAACAATTCACTCAGCGTCACCGAAAATCCGGTCAGTACATCATGGCCGGTGAGTGCGTCGGCAAACGGCACGGTTTGGGTCGGTTCGTCGGGGCGGTAAACGGTTGTTTGTTTCAGGAAAGGGTCAACCAGCCAGGCCAGCCGAACGCCGTTTTCGAGGTACTTCTCCATTTTCTTCTGCAATGGGGGCAGGTTGTCAGATTCAGACAGCAGTTCGATCACAAAATCGGGGCAAACCGGCGCGAATTTTTTCAACTCGTCCGTAGAGACATCCGCCAGCCGTTCGTTGCTCGTCCAGGCCACATCGGGCGCACGAACCGACGTGTCGGGCAGGGTAAAACCGCCGTTGGAATCAGACACCCGGCCCGATTTTTTTTTGCGATTCCACAGCCCGATTTCCAGACCAAGCTCAAAATTCTTAAAACTCGTCTCTAATCCGGTTGGCATATCAATAAAAATCTGACCTGTCTCGTCGCGCTCGATACGAAGTTTTGGGTTTAGCTGGCAGAACTCAAAAAATTCGGCATCGCTCAGGCGGTCATCGCGCTCTAAGACCAGATTAAGGGGCCAATTCATACGGTATGCTGGTTGCTGTTTAGTGTCAAATATAACACAAAAGCGCGGCCCCGTTGCCAGAGCCGCGCCTTTTATGAGTGAAGAATGATGAGTTGTGAGTGAAGAATAAAAATTCAGTACTGGGCTATTCTTCACTCACAACTCATCATTCTTCACTCCCCTAATACCGATACATCTCCGACTTGAACGGCCCGGCAATATCAACGCCGATGTAGTCGGCTTGTTCCTGCTCCATCGGCTCAAGGCGTGCGCCAATGTGGGCCAGGTGCATGGCGGCTACTTTCTCATCGAGTTTCTTGGGCAGCACATACACCTTGTTTTCGTACTTGTCTGAGTTGGCCCACAGTTCGAGCTGCGCCAGGGTTTGGTTGGCAAACGAACACGACATCACAAACGACGGGTGGCCCATGGCGCAGCCGAGGTTCACCAACCGACCTTCGGCCAGAATGATAACTTCCTTACCGTCAATTTCATACATATCAACCTGCGGCTTTATCTGACTCTTGCTGTGGCCGTAGTTGGTGTTGAGCCAGGCCATGTCAATCTCATTATCAAAGTGGCCGATGTTGCACACAATCGCCTTGTCGCGCATGAGCCGGAAGTGCCGGTCTTTGATGATGCGGAGGTTGCCCGTTGCGGTCACAAAAATCTGGGCGCGGGTAGCGGCTTCGTCCATCGGAATCACCTCAAACCCGTCCATGGCGGCTTGCAGGGCGCAAATCGGGTCAATTTCGGTAATTAACACCCGGCAACCCGCCCCGCGCAGCGACTCTGCCGAACCTTTGCCTACGTCGCCATAACCGGCCACAACCGCCACTCTGCCAGCCAGCATGAGGTCGGTAGCCCGGCGGATAGCGTCCACGAGTGATTCGCGGCAACCGTATTTATTGTCGAATTTCGATTTCGTTACCGAGTCGTTTACGTTGATGGCGGGCAGGTGCAGGGTGCCGTTTTTCATGCGCTCATACAGCCGGTGAACGCCCGTTGTGGTTTCTTCTGATAGCCCTTTGATGCCCGCAATGAGTTCAGGGTAAACATCGAAAACCATGTTGGTCAGGTCGCCCCCGTCGTCAAGAATCATGTTGAGCGGCTGGCGGTCTTCGCCAAAAAACAGCGTCTGCTCGATACACCAGTTGAATTCTTCTTCGGTCATCCCTTTCCAGGCATACACCGGAATCCCGGCGGCAGCAATGGCAGCAGCCGCGTGGTCTTGCGTCGAGAAGATATTGCACGACGACCACGTGACATCAGCACCGAGTTCAACCAGCGTTTCGATCAGCACGGCGGTCTGGATGGTCATATGCAGACAACCAGCCACCCGCGCTCCGGCGAGTGGTTTTGAAGGGCCATATTCGGCGCGAAGGGTCATCAGGCCGGGCATTTCGGCCTCGGCGAGTTTAATCTCTTTGCGGCCCCATTCGGCAAGGGCAATGTCCTTCACCTTGAAGGGTACGTAGGCAGATGTTTGTGTTTCCATGTTCAATGAACAGTTATCAATTAATAGTAATAAGGCTTTGCGGTCGAAACCGGGTTATTTTCTTGGTAAAATACAAAATTAGGCAAGGCGCGGGAGAATGGCTAACTTATCGTTGCATTATCACGGTCTCTTTTGTCACCGCTATCGCTTCAATTTCGATCAGTATATCCTTGTCATACAATGCCTGAACGCCGAGGTAAGTGCTGGCCGGGCGTTGCGTTCCGGTGTAATACTGGCTGCGGACTTCGCGGACGATACCCAGTTTTTCGGTGTCAGAGCGAACGACAAACGCTGTCAGTTTAACCACATCGTCAAAGGTGGCACCAACGGCGGCTAAGGCTGTTTTCAGGTTTTCGTGAACCTGCTTCGTCTGCGCCCGAAAATCGCCTTTGCCCACGATCTCACCCTGGGCATTGACCGATACCTGCCCCGAAATATAAACCGTGCGCCCGCCCTGCGCGGTTACCACCTGCGAATAATTGGGCGATTTGGGTAGCCCCGCCGGGTTGAGGTGTTGACTTTGCTGGGCCATTAGTTGGCTCATTGTCAGCAGGAAGGAAAACAGCAATGCGGTGACTTTCATGGATTATCCTGAATTTGACGCCCTAAAATTACGCGGTTAAAACAAATAAGTTGACTTTTATGTAATCAGTAACGTAATTGCCAACGCAAATGGAACATAACCCTGATTTTATGGCCGAACTTGGCGAATTAGCCATCGCCAGCCGCCTGCGCCGACTCAGCGACCTGTATTGGCAGGACGTAACGGCTATTTACCGCGAATCGGGCATTGATTTCGAGGTCAAATGGGCAACAGTCTTTCTCCTGATTGCCCGGCGCGGCCCGGTTGCCATCACCGAAATTGCCGGTCAACTCGGCATTACGCACCCCGCCGTGATTCAGATTGTGAACGAATTAGTTGACCATGAATTCATTACGTCTGCCAAATCAGATACCGACAGCCGGAAACGACTCTTGACTCTTAGCCCCGCCGGAGCCGCTATTATCCCGAAAATGCAGCCATCCTGGGACGCATTTTCGGCAGTTTGCCGACAGGTTTTTGCCGAACAAACCCATAATCTGTTGTTGGCTCTGGAGGAAACTGAAGCCAAACTCGCCGAAAAATCATTTGCAAGCCGCACCCGCGACGAACTGCGAAAAAGAGAACAGCCGGAGCCGTGAAACTGTACAACTTTATACCCCTTGCCATGATTACCATCATACCCTACCAACCCCGCTACCAGCCCGATTTCAAACGCCTGAACGTCGAATGGATCGAGCGATATTTTGCCGTTGAGACCCACGATCTGGAGCAACTCGACCACCCCGAAACGCACATTTTGCCCAACGGCGGCCAGATTTTCCTGGGCCTGCTCGATGAAAAAATCGTTGGCTGCGTAGCAATGGTTCGCAGCAGCCCCACCGATTTTGAACTGGCAAAAATGGCCGTTTCGCCAGCCGCTCATGGGCAAGGGGTGGGTAAAATGCTCTGCCAGTACGCCATTGACTATGCCCGGCAGGTGGGAGCCAAAACGGTCTGGCTCGAAACAAACCGGGTGCTGACACCGGCTATCCGCCTGTATGAGCGTGTTGGATTTGTTCATCTGCCCCCAAAACCATCATTATACAGCCGCGCCGATGTCTATATGGAAATCCGGTTCTGACTCTTAAAAAATCATAATCTCGGAAGCCGTATAGTACGTTGTTTTGGGGTGGAATATGGCTTAAGGGCGTTGGTGCGGCACACCCCACCGAAGCGTCGGCCCGGCCCCTGCCCTCTTCATCAGGGAGGGGTGAAACGTTGATAAATTCCCGTAAAGGCCTCTTTTGGTACATCATTCCAGTTTCCCGTCAGCAGATTCGGGTTGATTTCGTAGGTGGTTCTATCCTCGAAATCATCTAAGTTTTCGCTAAACAGGGCGCGGGTCTGGGCGGGCGTGTACTGTTTTTTGACCCACACCAACCGGGCTTCCGGCTGTTTACCGGCTTTGGCATTGTCGCCCAGAACAAGTTGAATCTTGTGCCAGTCATTAAAGAAATACTCCTGCAAGAGCGGCAAAATCGTATCCCGAAATGTCATGCAAAGTTCCTCAACCGTCTCGATGCCAAGCAGATACGCATGGCCGATGGTGTGATCGCGGTCGAGCAGATACGTAATCCGTTCGTTCATGGTGCGGAGCAGCGCGGGTAGGTCAACGCCCTCAACAACGGCGAGTTGGGCGGGGTCGGGCGAGACTTCGCGGAAGGCAAACCGACGGCGCAGGGCTAAATCGAGCAGGGCGATGGAGCGGTCAGCGGTGTTCATCGTGCCAACAATATACAGATTGCCCGGCACGCTAAACCGTTGCCGCGAGTAGGGTAGGGTGAGCCAAAGTTCATCGGGTTGGCCGAGCCGCTTGCTGGTTTCGAGGAGTGTGATGAGATCGCCCAAAACGGCGGCCACATTGGCCCGGTTGATTTCGTCAATGAGCAAATAGTGGGGCGGGGCGGTGGCAAAGCGGTTGGTGCGGCTTTCGGGCGAATCGTTCAGGCAGTCGGCCATCGTTGCGTATCCGGCCTTTTGCAGAGCCTTCGTGCAACTTTCGTAGAAAATCCCTTTCCTGACCGCATAATTCATATGATTGCCAATGAGTTCGGGCCGGATGCCTTCCACAAACTCTTCGTAGCTGAACGATGCGTGAAACGTTACGAAATCGGTATTGGTAGTCTCGCCGGAGGAGAATGTATGCCGGGCCGCGTAGGTTTTGCCGGTTCCGGGCGGGCCGTGCAGAATCAGGTTGCGGGGCTGGGTTGGTGGCTGGTATGCAGTGGTGGCTTGCGGCTGGTAGGTGGTTTCGGGTTCATGGGCGAACGTATTCCCATTGGCTAAATCGGGGTTTTCGGCTAAACGAAGCAAATCAGACAGAAGCCCGTCATTTTCAGCAGCCTGATATACCACCGGGTTGTGCCGGGCCGAATGAGGGCCGCGCTTGCCGGTTTCAATCAGTTCGAGCAAACAATCTTCCCAGCATTTTCGCACGGTTGGATGGTGTAGCAAATGCACATTCGACTGGCCGATAACAACCGAAACGTAGTCTGACTTGTCGGAAAGCGGCACAAGCTCCACAAAATCAGTTAGCACTGCCAATGATTCGCGACACGACCGCTTCACCGTCAGCCAGTATTCAGTCTCGCCATAGCGGGGCCGGAGCAGCCGAAGGGCCAGAAAAAAATTGACGTTTACGGAAATGGCAACCTGATCTTTTCTGACCACAAACGCCAGCCGGGCATCGCCGTTGGGCAGATTCACGATGTCAATGAGTTGGTTGAGCAGGCCAAAAAACCGCCGGACGGCTTCGGGGTTGCCGATGGCGCGGATGCGGTCAATGAGGAGTTGCTGCGGGTCGTCGGGGGTCACTGTCGGCACTTGTTTTGATACGGGTTTGTGCTAAAGTAGTGGCTTTTGTCGTTTTTTGTGTAAACATTTCGCCAAACTCATGGGTCACCCAAGCCCCCGTATCGTTCTCGTTTGCCTACTGTGGTCAGTTATTGCGCTCTCGTGCCGCACCAAATTAGTCACGCCCGAACTCTGTACGCTCATCAGTGCCACCGACCAACTCGACGCGGGCGGCAAACTCACCGACCAAACCGTCCGCACATTTACCTACTCAACGGCTTCGCTCAACACCCTCGTTGAGCGCAACACCGACCGGCAGGCGGGTCTGACTGCCCAATTTGATCAGGGCGGCAACATCACCTCGGCCAGCAGTAATTCGTTGGTGATTTCGATGGAATACGCCGGGTCGTCGCGCAATCCGTTTCGGGCTACGGCCCGGCAAAACGGCGTGGTGCAGTCGGTGTTTGAACTCTTGTATGAGCCGGGCGGGAAGCTGATTCAGGTCAACGAAAGCCGTAAGGCTCTGTTCGGTATCTCGCAGACGACCGAGGTGGTCTATTCCTTTGGCTACGATGTGGCCGGGAGTCTGCTGACCGAACGCATCAAATACACACTGCTCAACAAATCGGTGGTGGAGCAGGAAACAGAGTTCAGCTACGATGCCACTACCGCGTCGTCCTACGCCACGTTCCCGGAGCGCGTGTTGCTGACAGTCACGGCCTTAGCCCTGCGCGTGGAGCCGATGCCGGGCCGGTTCTGGCAGCAAAACGCCATGACCGGCTACAAACAATACGCCATCGTGAACGCCACCGGAGCGCGGGCAACTCTCCGCGAATCTGCCGTGCTGACGGTGCAGTTAGACGCGGATAAAAAGCGGCTCGTCGGCCAACAGCAAGACACCCAGACCTTCAGCGGCAGCAACCCCACGCCCCAGGTTCGGCGTAATCAGCACACGTTCTTATGGAAGTGTAATGGCTGAACCGGATAAACTGAGCGAAGCGTTACCAACGCCCGTAACGCTTGCCGATTTATAGGGAAGGCTTTCTGACAGGTCGGCTAGAAAACTTCATGAAACTGTTGAGCAATTACGCAAGGAATGGGAACGTGATAATTCGGCCAAATGATTAACCAAGTTGAAGCGCATCAAACAAAATCTCGGCGGGGTGCTGCGCTTTGCGGCCCGTACCGTCTTTGATCTGATGGCGGCAGGAGGTGCCAGCCGCCGAAATCAGCGCGTCGGGCGCGGCCCTGCGAACGGCGGGCAACAGCACCAATTCGCCAATCTGCATCGAGAGGTCATAATGTTCGACCTCGTAGCCGAATGACCCCGCCATGCCGCAACAGCCCGACGGAATGACCTCGACGGTGTAATTTTTGGGCAAACCCAACACTTTTTTCACGGGTTCCATCGTACCAAGGGCTTTCTGATGGCAATGGCCGTGAACCAGCACCGTGCGGGCTTCGGTCGTGAATTGGTCAGACGTAACGCGCCCGGCTTCGACCTCGCGGGCCAGCCATTCGTCAAACAAAAACGTGTGTTGGGCAATGCGTTGGGCATCGGCTTTGAGTTCGGGCGGCACTAAGTCGGGGTATTCGTCGCGGAAGGTGAGAATGGCTGAGGGTTCCAGCCCAATCAACGGCGTTTCTTCGCTGACCAAATACCGCAGGGCCAGCACGTTTTTAATGGCGAGTTTCTGGGCATCGCGCACCAAACCCTTCGATAAGTACGTCCGACCTGATTCGGCGTGGTCGGGTATAATAACTTCATAGCCAAGCTGTTGCATGAGTTTAACAGCTTTCTGGCCGGTTTCAACGTCGTTGAAGTTGGTAAATTCATCGCAAAAGAGAAGAACGGAGGAAGGGGAAGAAGGGGACGAGAGGGAGACTGGTTCCCTCTCGTCCCTCTTCTCCGTCGTCCCTCTTCTCCCCATTTCCCACTTTCTCAACGTCTCCCGTCCCAACCCCGGCATGGTGCGCTCCGGGTGAAAACCGACAATCCGGTTGGCAATTCGGCGGAGGGCGGGCGTGTTGTAAATCGCGTTGTAGGCCCAGGGAACTAAACTCGCTAAACCCATCAACTTGGTGAAATTGCCCACTAACCGCGCTCGCAACGGAACACCCTGACGGTCATAGAGTTGCTGAGTAAATTCGGCTTTCATTCGGGTCATATCCACGCTACTCGGACATTCTGACTGGCACGCTTTGCACGACAAACACAAGTCCATTACGGCCTTCACTTCGGCAAAATCATGGCGGTCGGGACGGTTCGACGCTTCGATGGGGTTGTTCGTGTAAAAATGCCGCAGAATATTGGCCCGCGCCCGTGTCGTGTCTTTTTCATCACGGGTTGCCATGTAACTCGGACACATGGTCCCGCCGGAGATATGCGTTTTGCGGCAATCGCCGGAGCCGGAGCATTTTTCGGCCAGTTCGAGCAGTCCGCCATCTTTCGAGAAATCAAAAACAGTGGCTGGCTGCGGGGTTTTCTGGTCGGCTTCGTAGCGCAGAAACTCGTTCATCGGGGGCGAGTTGACCACTTTGCCGGGGTTGAAAATCGCTGTTGGGTCCCAGCGTTTTTTCACATCCTGACAAAGCCGGTAATTGGCCTCGCCGAGCATAAACGGGATAAACTCACCCCGCAGCCGCCCATCGCCATGTTCGCCCGACAAGGCCCCGCCGTATTTTTTGACCAACGCAGCCGTATCAGCCAGCAAGGCCCGGAATTTGGCCCGCCCGTCGCTTGATTTCAGGTTAATCAGCGGCAACACATGGATTTCGCCCGCCCCGGCGTGGGCCGAATATTCGAGCGTCAGGCCGTGTTTGTCGCGGGCCATCGCGTCGAGTTCGTCAATATAATCGGGCAGGTCGCGGGGGTCAACGGCGCAGTCTTCGATCACGTTGGCCGGTTTGTCGTCGCCGGGGATATTGTACATAATGCTCAAACCAGCTTTCCGCAAGGCCCAGGGCTTTTTGGTTTCGTTGTTGTGCAACACCGGCCACGCATAGCCTAAATCGTTTGTTCTCAGCGCATTAATAAAATTATCGACAGTGTCTCTCAGGGAATAAATGTCATCGTGGAAAAACTCAACCATCAGCACCGCCTTCGGGTCACCGATCACGAAATCGCGGTTTTTGGCCTGTTCGGTATTGGTTTTGGTGAGTTGCAGAATATAATCGTCCACGAGTTCAGAAGCCCAGCAGCCGTGTTCGAGCGCGACGAGGTTGGCTTCTAACGACTGCCGCAACGTGCCGAAATGCCCACAAACGAGCGCGACGTGTTTCGGCGGCAACGGCAGCAGGTTCAGCCGCGCTTCGGTAATGAAACACAGCGTCCCCTCCGACCCGGCAATGAGTTGGGCGAAGTTGAAGGCTTCCCCTTTCTCCCAAAATTCAACCAGCGCATCCAGTGCATAGCCCGTGTTTCGGCGGGTAACGGTCGGTTTTGGATAACCATCCACAATCTGCTGCCGGATGGTGGGGTCAGAAAGCCAATCGCTAAATTGCTGATAGAGAGATTGTTCGAGCGGGCTTACGACGTTTTCGCCCCGGCATTTGGCATCGAACTCGGTACGGGTCAACGGCCCGAATGTAACTTCGGCACCGTCGCTCAACACGGCCCGAACGCTCTGGAGGTGATCGCGGGTGCTGCCCCAGACAATCGAGTGCAGCCCGCAGGAGTTATTGCCAATCATACCGCCAATCATGGCGCGGCTGGCGGTGCTGGTTTCCGGGCCGAACATGAGGCCGTGCGGACGCAGAGCCGCGTTCAGGTCGTCGCGGATAACGCCCGGCTGCACCCGCACCCACCGTTCCTGGGCGTTGATTTCCAGAATCTTATCAAAATAGTTCGAGATGTCGGCCACGATGCCACTGCCCACCACCTGCCCGGCGAGTGATGTGCCGGCGGCTCTGGGAATCAGCCCGCAGCCGTACTGTTTGGCAAACCGAACAAGCCGTTTGATGTCTTCAACGGTGCGCGGAATGGCAACGGCAACGGGCATTTCCTGATACACCGACGCATCAGTGGCGTAGAGTTTGCGCCGGGCGGTATGTTCGGGCGAGTCGTTGAAGAACAAGTCGCCGGTAAACGACGGCAGCAAAGAGCCGATGGGAAGGCGACGGGCGGGTTGGTCGGGCAAACGGAACATAACGGATGGGGAAAAGAATAATTAAGCAGTAATCCAATTTTCGACCTTTAGCCCGTCAATTCGTACCATTTCTTTGACGTTTATGCTAACCAATATGAGACTATTAACCAACGCTGTACAGCCAATAAGCAAGTCAAAATCGCTGATGAGTTGCCCTTTCTGCCGAAGTTGGGTTTTTTGGTCTGCAAATACCGCAAAACAGTCCCGAATTGGTAAGATTTTATCCTCAAATAGCGTCTCAATCTCATTCACTCGCTGCAAGTTGGACGCTCGTTTAGACGAACTGCTGTTTGCCACGCCGTATAGGAGTTCGAGAACAGTTATCTCCGAAATCGAGCAATTGTGGAAACCGATGTCCAGAATCTTTTCGCGGATGGCAAAGCGTGAATTGAGGTGGTGAATCAGAATGTTGGTATCGAGTAAATACATCACAGTGAAATGTCTATTTTTTTTGATGTTCTCGCTCTTTCGATGCTTTGAATCAATTCATCGGTAGTCTCGTCGCTCTGCCAACTACCGGCTAATGCCAAAAAATCGTGTTCCTTTTGCGTGGCGATGAGTGCCTGCCCGTCTGATTTTTCTTCTTTGTACTGAACGTGAAGCCGTTGTGCAAGTTCGACAAAAAGCCGGTAGTCGGCCTGTGTTTTAGGTTCTAGGATAAGCGTCATTTGTCTGATTGTTGATTGATATTGACAAATTTACGGGTCAAGACGTGGTTTTGGTTGAACACGCCATCTCAAATCCCGCGTTGCCACCTTTTGCCCTACCTTTGCGTTCTGAGAATAGGTATCTCTCTCGTTTGGCGTACATACCTACAACCGTCAAACTACAAACTACAAACTGTGTAAAATGGGGTCAACGTATGATGTTATTGTGGTTGGGAGCGGGCCGGGCGGCTACGTGGCCGCTATCCGCGCTTCGCAATTAGGGATGAAAACCGCCATCATCGAGCGCGAAAGTCTCGGCGGTATCTGTCTCAACTGGGGCTGTATCCCCACCAAAGCACTCATCAAATCGGCGCAGGTGTTTAACTACATCAACCACGCCAAAGACTACGGTATCACCGTTGCCGAATCGCACGCCGATTTTCCGGCGGTGATCAAACGCAGCCGGGGCATTGCCGACAGTATGAGCAAGGGCATCCAGTTTTTGATGAAAAAAAACAAGATTGATGTCTTAATGGGCAACGGAAAAGTGATGCCCGGCAAAAAAGTCTCGGTGACTGACGCAGCCGGGAAAGCCACTGAACATGAAGCCAAACACATCATTATTGCCACCGGAGGCCGCGCCCGCCAACTGCCTGCCGTGCCGATAGATGGCGAAAAGGTAATCGAATACCGCAAAGCCATGACCCTGCCGACCCAACCCAAAACGATGCTCGTGATCGGTTCCGGGGCTATCGGCATGGAGTTCGCTTACGTCTATAACAGCATGGGGACGAAGGTGACGGTGGTCGAATTTCTGCCCAATGTGGTGCCGGTCGAAGACGAAGACATTTCCAAAGAACTTGCCAAACAATACAAAAAAGCCGGGGTCGAGATTTTTACGAGTTCAGAGGTGATGAGCGTTGACACGAGCGGCCCTGGTTGCAGCGTACACGTGAAGACACCAACGGGCGAAAAAACATTCTCGGTTGACATTGTGCTGTCGGCGGCTGGCGTGGTGTCAAACATCGAAAACATCGGTCTCGAAGAAACCGGCATCAACACCGAGCGCGGCAAAATAACGACTGACGATTTTTACCGTACCAACGTGGACGGCTACTACGCCATCGGTGACGTGACCAAAGGGCAGGCACTGGCGCACGTGGCCTCGGCAGAAGCCATTATCTGCGTCGAAAAAATTGCCGGGTTGCCCCACATCGAGCCGTTGAACTACAATAATATTCCCGGCTGTACCTATTGCATTCCCGAAATTGCGTCGGTCGGTTATACCGAAAAGGCCGCCCGCGAAGCCGGTTATGACCTGAAAGTGGGCAAGTTTCCGTTCACGGCATCGGGCAAGGCCAAAGCCGCTGGTGCGCCGGAGGGCTTTGTGAAGGTAATCTTCGATGCCAAATACGGCGAGTTCTTAGGCGCACACTTCATTGGCTACAACGTGACCGAACTCATTGCCGAGGTAGTAGTGGCGCGTCGGTTAGAGACTACCGGCCACGAGATTCTCAAAGCCGTTCATCCGCACCCCACCATGTCGGAAGCTATTAAAGATGCTACCGAAGCGGCCTACGACGAAGCGATTCACTTGTAAACAGGTCATTTGCTTCGCGTCATTTGTTGTCAGCATCATTCTCTCCGCCGTCATTAGTGGTTTAGCAATCAATGACAATTAATAACAGAGAAGTAAACTATGATCGAGAAAATGATAATTGATTAATGCTCAATCAACTGTTCTCGTTGCGGCCCGACGAAAAAAATCGGGTGTTTGGGTTAGATGTCTTGCGGGCCATTGCCGTGCTGACGGTGGTTGATGCCCACGCTGCCGGAGCAATGGGCCAATTTGCCGGGGCCAATCCGCTGCATCAGATTATTCCCGACGGCGTTGAGTTGTTTTTTGTGTTGAGCGGGTTTTTGATCGGTGGCATTCTCATCAAACTCTTCGAGCGCGAACCCCGGTTCGATGGCCGGGTGATTGCCAATTTCTGGACGCGCCGGTGGTTCCGTACCCTCCCGGCCTATTATTTAGTCTTGCTGGGGCTGATTGTCTGGTCGGTGCTGCGGGCCTGGCGCAGTGGGGGCGGGACGGGGCTACCGTCCAAAGCGGTTTTAGCCACGTATTTCGTGTTTCTGCAAAATTTCACACATGGCATCTACGAGTTTTTCCCCGAAACCTGGAGCCTCGCCATCGAAGAATGGTCGTACCTGCTGTTGCCAACGGTGCTGTTTGTGGTGGCCCGGCTGGCCCCCGACACCTGGCCCAAACAGCGCGTGTTGCTGGCGGTGATTCTGCTCGTGATTGTCGGCAGCAACGTCGGACGATTGATTCAGACGGTTCGTATTCCCATAAACATACCCAATTCTGAACTTGGTTATCGGGGTATTGTGGTCACCCGGCTCGATGCCATTGCCTACGGGGTGCTGGCGGCCTGGCTCAAACAATACCGCCCGCAGTTCTGGGCCGGGCAGTGGGCGCGGCAAACCGGATTCTGGCTGGGTATTATTCTGACGATGCTGGTGGCCTTTACATCATCTATTTTTATTCTCCGCTACTACGTTGACCTCGGCCTGTATCCGGCGTATGTGCTGTATAAACGGTCGCTGTATTTTTTGGTAATGGGCCTGAGTATGATGCTGTTGGTGCCCCGCATGGATGCCTGGAAAACCCAATCCGGTTGGGTCGTTGGAGCCATCACGCACATCAGCCTGATCTCGTACTCCATGTATCTGCTCAACCTCTCGCCCATTATGGCGCAGATTATCAGCCGCATTCCCACCACATCAGCGGGCGTGGCCTACGGTAAATTAGCCCTGTTCTGGGGGCTGTCTGTGCTGCTGCCAACGGTAATGTATCGGGTGTATGAAAAACCCATGACCTCGCTCCGGGATCGGGTATCGAAGAAGGAGCCGCACCTGACGAGTTAGCTCGAATGATCGCTGATAATCACCCACTTGCCATTGATTTTTTGCCAGAGCAGCGTATAATGTCCGCCCGCATCGCCGATTTTTGGGCGCGTTAATTGCCATTTGCCAATGACGTAAGCAAGGCCGGGAGCCGGAAAATCGAGTTTGAGAATATCAAAGTGTAGCTTGCCCATCGAAGCCCGGTCGGGGTAGCGTTTTTTATAGTTGGCGAGAGTGGCCGCGTAGCCTTTCGTTACGCCGACTTTGCCGACAAACGTGAGGGAGTCCGATTGCCAGTAGCCCCGCATAAACTTATCCACCAAACCCGCGTTCCAGTCGGCGGTTTGGCGGTCTAAAATGGCGAGAATCGTCTGGCGGTCGGCGGGCGTTTGGCCGGGTGAGGGCGTTGCCGACATCAGCAGGATGGTGGCGGTGATAAACCAGCCGGTGAGTACAAAAAAACGGGTCATTGGGCGTAGTGATTTTTCGCCCAAGTTAGCCAATTGTTCAAAACGCCAAACGCCCTGCTGTCAGGGCGTTTGGCGTTTTGAACAATTGGCTGTTTTTATTTTATCGTATCCCGGCGCATCGGTGCCGATGTTGAGCGCGGCATGGTCGTATTCATACCGCCAGTGTCCCGGCGCGTTGGCGACGTTGACATCGAAGACGAACGGGGCATGGTGCTGTTCATACCGCCGTTGTTCCGGCGCATAGTATCCATCTGCTGATTCGTCGTGCGGTCAGTCGAACGGGTTGGCATCCGGTTGGTACCTTGCCCGGTTTGCATCGTGCCAGACATACCAGACGTAGTTGTTTGCCCGTAGGTGCCGGTGGTGCTTTGCCCGGTCTGCATTGTGCCGGTGCGTGGCCGGTTCCCTTCAATCACACTGCGGTTCATGGGCTGCGTTTGCGTAGTGCCGGTAACCGTAGTCTGGGCGTTGGCGGTCAGGGTCAGGCTGGCTACCAGCACCATACCCAATATGATCAGGTTCTTCATAGTTGTTGTATGTCAGTTTAGTTGAACACAACTACATAACATCCTGTCAATCTATTGGATTAGTATATTGATTGAACGGGACACCGAGACTATGCTTTATCAATGCCGCAGACCAATGGTCAGGCCGTAGGTATAGGGCCGGGTGGTTAGTGCCGGGTTATCGGTCAGGGCGCGCCAGCCATACTGCACCGACGGCTCTACGCGCAGCCACCAACCCGGCCATACCGCCCGTTCGACCCCCGCCGAGACTTGCCCAAAGCCCGATACTACGCCACCTGAACCAGTGTATTTTCCCGCCGACAGCCCGGCAGTCAGGTACGGTTGCCAGGTTTGATTCGGGCCAGAAGCTGCCAGGCGTGGTCGGGCCGCGCTCGGTCGCCAGATGACATCGGTGCTGAAGCCCACAAATTGGCGTGTGTTGGCTAACTGTTCGGTTTGACGGCGGTACAGGGGTGTAAGCCGAATGGTCTGATTATCAAGTACCTCAACCCTTGCCGAATCGAACGATGCACCCCGTGAACTGTATTGTACCGATTGCCGGAGTTCGCTCATGGTTAGCCCGGCCCGGATAGCGAACTGCTTGTTTATGGCCTGCTCTATGCCGATTTGCGCCCGCCATCCCGCCCGTCCGCCCGACAACGGGCCGGGTGTTTGAATCTGCTCAACGTAGCGTTCGTCGGTACGCACGGGTGTCAGTTGGTGGTAGGTATAGAGGGGCGTTACGGCCACAAACCAGGCGCGGGCGGGGCGTTGCCGCACCACAGCCGGGGCTGTCGGCAGCGTTTCGGGTGTGGTTTCGGACAATAGAATACGTTTTGTATAGGGCTGAATGGTGCGCTGTGTTTCTAAACCGTCAATCGCTACACCCCGACTTAAATCAGGCACGAGGGGTTTCGTAGTTCCTGTGTTTATGGCAGGAACACGGGCCGACCCCTCGCTGAAGCCGGAGGTAATGGATTCTGGTCCGTTAGCGGATACATTAGCCAGTACCATTTTTGGATTCAGGCGGGACTCTGACTCCGGGCGTTGTGTTGCAGCCTGACCCGGTGCCAAAAAACCCCGATGGGGTATAACCGCTGAATAGACTTTCTGAGTGCTATTGACCGCAAACCCTGATGCGATAACGGGTTTTATCGCCCTGTTCGATTTGACTGATTGGGGTGCCGGTTTAATAATCCGGTTTGAGTGGGCCAGTTGGTTTGCTGATTCTGGATGGCTGACTAACTCATCAGGTGCGTTGACGGTTTCCCGGACTTTATCCGCTTTGGCTGACGGGCCAACGGGGTTCGTAGCCGCGTTCCGTTCTTGCCTGCTCTCGGCAGGAGAGGGGCGTTTAGAAAGCCTGTGGCCCGTTGATTGTCTCTCGGCACCGTTGATTTGCATGGTTTCGGCTGGTACAGATTGGGTTTGCATTCGGGCTACTTCGTCCGGCACGGAGTGGCGTTGCGGGCGTTGCGTGGCCTGCATGAGCCAGATGCCGAGCAGCACAGCCGCAACCCCGCCCATACCCATACGGGCAGCCGAAACCGGGTTGGCAACGGGCGCGGGCAAGGGGTTGGCAGCCGCCAGAATCCGGGCCAGGGCACCGGCGGGGGGCTGGGCTTCGAGGTCGGTTAGGCGTTGCCGAAACAACCGTTCCCAATCGTCGTGTTCAGGTGTGTTCATAGCTAACAATTCCTAAAGTACTGAGTTTTCGTTTGAGCATCGCTTTGGCCCGTGCCAACTGCGATTTTGAGGTCCCTTCGGCAATGCCAAGCAGCTCGCCGATTTCGGGGTGCGTAAATCCTTCCATCACATAGAGGTTAAAAACCATCCGGTATCCGTCGGGTAAGGCTTCAACAGATTGTAGTAATTCGTCGGTCGAGAGCCGGGCCAGTACCGCGAGGTGATCGTCGGTGTGGTGATCGAGGGCTTCTTCGTAATCGGTTTCGGCGCGTTGCTTGCTGTTTTTGTGATAGACGTTGATGGCCGTGTTGGTCATCACGCGTTTCATCCAGGGCAGCAGTTTTTCGGCCTGTTCGAGGGTGTGGAGTTGCTGAAAAATCCGGGCGAAACCTTCCTGAAACATATCGTCGGCCTCGGCGCGGCTTTTGGCATACCGACGGCACATACCCATCAGCCGCCCCCGAAACCGCTCATAAAAAGCAGTCTGGGCGCGGGGGTCGTTTTGTTGGCAGGCCCGCAGCAGCTCCAGGTCGGTCATTTCTTAGTGGCAAGTGATTAGTGGTTGGTGTCAGATAGTCAGTCTTCCGGGCGAAGCAACTAACCACTGATCACCTGCCACTGATCACTCTTTAATCGTCAGCACCACATCGGCAGTAGCTTTGGTGTTGGCTGCATCGGTGAGTTCGTAGGTAAAACTAACGATTCCTTTCTTCGGTTGGGCATCGAGCCGGTAAACAACTGTCCCGTCGCGCAGGATTTCTAATTTAGCGTTGGCCGGGTTCGCACTGATCCGCATGGCTTTCAGCGGGCCGCACGTTTTGTCGTTCAATAAAACCGGCAGCAGCACCGTTCCGAGCCGAACGTCAACCGTGGGTTTGCTCAGGCTGACAGTACGGGCATCTTTGGTAGCCGTTAATTTGCAGCCGGTGGCTACGGCAGTTGCCTTCACCCGCACCACCGCCGTTGAACATACGCCGTTTTCGCACCGCTGATACGTCAACTCGTCGTTGGCCCAGTCCGTAGTTTTGAGTTTATACACAAGCTGATTGCTGGCATTGACGCGGGCGGTGCCGTTGGTCGGTGCTTTGGTGATGGTCAGCGGAACGGCGCGGTTTCCCCGGCAGAGCTGGTCATTAATCAAGACCGGAATCAGAATCGAGTCGGTCTGGAACACCGGGCGAAACGGTACCTGATCGTCGCGGAGGGTGATTTTGCAATTTTTGAGCGGGTCTCCCACCGTGAGCGATACCACGCCGAGAGCGCAGGTTTGGGTAGCGGCTCCGGCGTTGCAGATGGAATAAACAAAAAAATCGCGCCCGTTAAACCCGGCGTTGGGCTTGTAAACAACATCAGCCCCAACAACCAGTACTGTGCCGGACTTGGGCGCGACTTTTATCTTGAGCGATGTCGGGTCGGGCGTGCCTTCGCAGAATTTGTCGTTTTTCAACACGCCAATCGTAATGCTGGTGTTGGCGGGCGTTTCGGCTTTGTCGGGAACGGCACCGAGTTTGCAGGGCAGGTCGGCTCCATCGAGTGCCATCTCAACCCGGAACGGCACCGTCACAATCTTGTTGGCGAGTTTTATATCGGTGCCAATGGTAAAATTGTCTTCACCGGCCACAAACTCACCGTCGGGCGTGTAGAGCAGCAGGCCGCTCTGGGCAAATTTGGCCTCGCCTGATTCCGGCTGCTCGCTGACGGTGAACGTGGTCGCCGTGTTCAGATTGGTCAAGGTGCGGAGATCAACGGCTACCGGCTGATCGGGCAGCACGGTCAGGGCGGTATTGTCTAACGGGTCATCGGTGGCGGGCGGCAACACATCCTGGCTGATCCGGTCGCAGGATAACAGGCTGACAATCAAAAGTAAACTGGCCCAAAGCGGGCGCATCACAATGCGTTTCATGGCGTATTTGTCTCTGTTTACAAAGACAAACGACAGGGCAAAAGGGTTGCTTTTTGTTTGAGTGGTTAGCGGCAAGTGGTTAGTGATCAGTTGCTCCGCCAGCTATTGATCCCAGCAGGGCTAACCACTAACCACTGATCACTAACTACTATTTCAACGCTTCCATCATTCGCTCGGCCACAAACTGATTGCCGGTTTCGTTGAGGTGAACGCGGTCGGTGGTCAGAATACCCTGGGCTTGGTTTTTGGGGTTGTTTTTGAGGTTATAATCCAAGAACGCTTTCCGCAGGTCAACGATGGGCAGTTTTTCGCGGGTTGCTAAGTCACGAATCAGTTGGCTGTACTGGTTGAGGTCGCCGTCCTGCTCGTTTGAGAAGTCGGTTTTTTCGCCGATGGCGGCAGGCGTAACCAAGATCACCTGCGCGTTGGCGGCCTGGAGTTTCTTGATAAGTGCTTCGTAGAACTTCACGAACTTATCGGGGTCGGTGCCGGTGCCGTAGGTGCGTTTGTGCCAGACATCGTTTACGCCGACATACACATAGACCACATCGGGTTGGCGGGTCAGCACGTCGGTATCCATCCGCAGAAACAGATCATAGATTTTATTGCCGCCGATACCCGCTCCAATCAGTTCATAATCAGCCGATTTGCCTTGTTTGGCGAGCATATCGGTCATGCGGGTAATGTAGCCGCCGGGCAGCACACCGGCCTGGGTGATTGAGTCACCGAAAAAAACAACGCGCTTCGGTTTGCTGGTAAACGTCATGGCGATCAGGGCCAGGGAGATAAAAAGGAGTTTCATTTCAGGGGATGTTTAAACAAAAAGAGTTTTTAAACACAGAGTCAGGGAGGTTTCACAGAGACCACTGAGTTATTTTCTAAAGAGTAACTCCCCTCTGCGTCCTCTGTGAAACCTCCCTGACTCTGTGTTTAATCTTTAAAATCACAGAATCGCGTCCAGCGCCAGCACACCCAGCAGCCCGACCACCGAGACGATGGTTTCCATAACCGTCCAGGTTTGCAGGGTTTGGGTAATGGTCAGGTTAAAATATTCTTTGAAGAGCCAGAAACCGCCATCGTTGATGTGCGAAAACATCAGGCTCCCCGCTCCGATTGCCAGCACCATCAGTTCGGGATGCGTCATATTGGTCTGCACCAGCGGCAAAATAATTCCTACCGTTGTCAGGCCCGCCACCGTTGCCGACCCCACACAAACCCGGATAAACCCGGCCATGCCCCAGCCCAGCAGCAGGGGCGAGATAGGAACGCCAATCAACAATGAGCCAATGTATTTACTGGTGCCACTGTCGGCAAAAACCTGTTTCAAGGCCCCGGCCCCGGCGATGACGAGCAAAATGGGCGAGGCCGCTTTGATGGCTTCTTCGAGGTCTTTCATCACGGCTTTCATGGTGGGCCGTTTGCCGTTGATGGGCCGCAGCCCCAGGGCGTAAACAGCCACCAGCACCGATACCAGCATCCCCATAAACGGCTCGGCCAGCAGCGTAATGAGTTTGAGCAGCAGTACGTTATCTGCTAAATTTACTTTTGCCCAGCCT
This sequence comes from Cytophagales bacterium, assembly GCA_038230415.1. GTDB lineage: Bacteria > Bacteroidota > Bacteroidia > Cytophagales > Spirosomataceae > JBBRNH01. Next base: position 31,802 of record JBBRNH010000009.1, read on the forward strand.
TTCAGTGGCCCAAACACCGTGAGCAAAAAAACGGGCAGCAACGCCACAAAAAAACTGATTCCGGTGCCGGGCAGATCGCTCGTCGGCACCTCGCGAATGTTAAAAACGGTGCGGTCTATTTTGGGTTGAAACCGTCCCAGCGTCCGCCCAAAAATCGGCCCGGCCACGATGATAGCCGGGATAGCCACGATGATGCCATACAGCAGCGTTTTGCCAATGGGCGCGTTGAGTTGCCCGGCAATGGCCGACGGCGACGGGTGCGGGGGCAGGTAGCCGTGCGCCACCGACAGGGCCGACAGCATCGGGACGGCAACCGTCAGCAGCGGCAGCCGCGCCGAGGCCGCAATGGTAAAAATGAGCGGCACAACAATGATGAACCCGGCATTGTAGAACAACGGAATCCCGATGATGAACCCCGCCAATGCCACCCCCCAGCGAATGTTTTTGATGCCAAACCAACCGATGAGTACGTCGGTGATGCGCCGGGCGGCTCCGCTTTCGGCCACCAACCGGCCCAGCATCGCCCCGAACCCGATAATCAGCACGAGTTCGCCGAGGGTGCCGCCGATGCCGCTCTGGATAGACTTTGCCAGCGTCGGAACGTCCATGCCAGCCGCCAGCCCGATGCCCAGCGCAACGATCACGAACGAGATAAAGGTGTCGAGCCGGACAACGGCAATCAGTAGCACAAGGCACAAAATGCCGCAAAGCGTGATAACAAGGGGCATAATCGGGCCGGAGAGTGGGTTTGTCAGGAAAGTGAGAAACTTCGGCTATTTACCCGGCTTGTCTGTATCGTCCAAAAAAGGAAAGGCCCGCTAAATCGAGTCAGCGGGCCTTAACCAGGCAATATGAACGCTGGTTAATCGGTTAGCGAACCGACTTGATTTTTTTAACAGTGATCGGTACGCAAATCGGCGCAGGACACGCGCAGTTAGCCACCGGAACCGTTACCGTCAGATCAACCGAGCAGACCGTGCCGTTTGCCAACGCCCCCGCCGACACCCGAACGTAATAGGTTGTGCCACCCACCGCATTGCTCACGATCTCGCCGTTGCCGGGGATGCCATTGGCCGGTATTGGCCGGGCCGTTGCCGGGTTAATACCGGTACCGCCCGTTGAGTACTGGTAGGTCAGGCCCGATGAAGCTGTGCCGGTTCCTGCGCCCGTAACCAACACCTTACCATTGGTTTGTGGCGTAACGCCTTCGCAGGTTGGGGCTACCGCTGTCAGCGTGAGTGATGGCAAGTTTATTTCTTCGATCACAAACGGGCAGCAAGCCCCTGATTCACAGGCCGAACTACTCACCAGGCCGCCCGTTGCTACGCTGTAACTACCCGCTTGCGTTGCCGTGTAGCTACTGCTGATGGCCCCGACGATGCCGGTTCCGTTGCGATACCACTGGTAGCTGCTGCGCCCCTCAGCTACCGATAACCGTACCGCATAGCCGGAGCCGTTGCAGACCTGAACCGGAATACTCGTGCAAACCGTAGCTGTCTGGCTGCCCACTGAAGCCCGGTTGTAGGCAATGCCCTCGGCCAGCACACTCGCCGAGAAAGTCAGCGTGGCCGTGCCATTGGCGGGCAGGCTCGCTATGGTCCAGATGCCGGTGTTGCTGGTGTAGGTGCCGGTGCTGGTGGTGGCCGAGTTTGGCACGTAGCTCAGGTTGCCGCCCAGCGCATCCGTCACCACTGCCGACCCCGATACCAACCCCGAATTCACAACCGTAATGGTATAGACCAGCACATCGCCAAGCCGGGCGGTGCCGGTGCTGACCCGCTTGCTAATCACAAACGAAGGCCGGAGCGGGTAGAAGCCCGCGTCAATGGTCGGGTTGTTCTGGCCCGAAGCCAGCGTTACGGATTGGCTACTGCCCGTTGGGAAGGTGGTGGCCGTGTAGCCCGCCGGTGCCGTGAAGCTCACCGAATACGGCACGCCCGGCACCAGGCCCGTGAAGCTATACGTGCCATCGGGGTTGGTAGTGGTGGTTGCCACCACCGAGCCGTTGCTGACGAGCGTAACCGTTACGCCCCCCAAAACCATCTCGCCGTTGTTCTGGATGCCATCCCCATCGGTATCAACAAACACCTGATCGCCGAGGCTGGCCGGGCGGTAAAAACCGGCATCGAGGGTGTTGTTGGTTTCGCCCCCGGCCATCGTCACGGATTGACTACGACCCGTAACGGGGTCGCGGTCGCTGTCGGTGGCATCGGGGCCGGTGTTGGCGATTGTTGCCGAGAAGCCCGTTGGTACACCAAACTGCACCTGATAGGCTACACCCGGAGTCAGCCCCGTGAACGAATAAATCCCGTTGGCATTGGTGGTGGTGGTTACTATGATGCTGTTGTTCTGCACCAAACTCACCGTTACGCCCAGGATTCCGGGTTCGCCCGTGTCCTGCTGGCCGTTGCCGTTTTCATCGTCCCAGACAAAGTTACCGAGGGCGGCAAACTGCACGGGCTGAATAGTTGCCGTGGCGGTGTCGTCTTCGTTGGGGTTGGTGCTGCTGTTGCCCGGTGTCGAGTTTATATCGTCACCACTGTCGGCGGTAATTTCGGCCCGGTTGGTGAGCGGAGCCGATGTGCTGGCAACCAACGTGTAGGCAATGGTCAGCGTGGCACTCTGGTTGGGCGATAGCGTAGCCACCACCGCCGTTGCCGCTGTGCCGTTGCTGGTAAAGTCGGGCGAGTTGGCCGCCGAGAAACTCAGCCCGGCGGGGGGCGTGTCTGTCACTTGTGTGTTGGTGGCTGTTAGTTCTCCCTGATTCGTCACTACGATGCGATACCGAATCAGACTACCAGGCAGCAACGGCATCGGGAACGAAACCACTTCTTTTGCCAGCGACAGATTGAAGCGCAGGTAATAGAACCCGGCATCGAGCGAGGTGTTGTTTTCGCCCGATGTGAGCGTCACCGGAGCCGTAATGCCGTTGATGGCATCGCTGTCCCGTGTGTCGTCACCGCCCTGATTCGCCACCGAAGCCGAGGTGTTGGCCGGTGCCGAGAAACTCACCGAATAGGGTACGCCCGGCGTTAAGCCCGTGAAACTATACAGCCCGCTCAGGCTGGTTACGGTTGTGGCAACCACCGCGCCATCGGCAATGAGCGTTACAATCACGCCGGCAATCGGAGTGTCTCCGGTAGACTGCGTACCGTCGCGGTCGTTATCGGCGAAGACGTAGTTACCCAAGCTGGCAAAGGCCGAGACCGGCAGTGTTGCCATAGCCGTATTGTTGCCGGGATTGGTGTCAATGGCGGGTGGGCCATCGGCATCGGTTGTTGACGTAAACCGGCTGATGACGGCCACATTAGCTAAACTACTGCCGCTAAATGCCGGGCTGATCTGCGCCGTGAGCATCAGACTCACCGTGCCGCCGTTGGCCGCCACCGGCCCCGAAACGATGGCACTCATCGAGCCAGAACCCGCGTTTGTGAAGCCTGTGCCGCTCACAAACGACAGACTGGCGGGCAGTTGGTCGTTTACCCGGACGTTATAGACCGGGAAGGCCGAACTGTTGGTTACGGTTATGCGGTAGGTAATTAACCCGCCCGGCAGATACGGCCCGGCAGTAACAACAGTCTTTGCAATCGTTACGTCATACAACCCCTGAAATCCCGCGTCGAGCGTCGTGTTGTTCTCGCCCGATGAGAGTGTCACCGGCGTTGTGATGCCGCCCGGATACGTCGTGGCCGTGTAGTTGGCGGGTGTTGTGAAACTCACCGAATACGGTACGCCCGGTGTCAGACCCGTGAAACTGTATGTGCCAGTGATTGGGTTGGTGGTGGTGGTTGCCACCACCGTGCCGTTGCTGACAAGCGTAACCGTTACGCCCCCCAAAGCCGGTTCACCGTTGTTCTGGATACCGTCGCCGTTGGTGTCAATAAACGTCTGATCGCCCAACGAGGCCAACCTGCCCACCGGCACCGAGGCCGTTGCCGTGTTGTTGGCCGGGTTGGTGTCGGTCGGTATGGGGCCGGTTGCGTCGGTGGTGGCCGTAAACTTGCTCACCGTTGCCGTGTTGTTGATCGTGCTGGCCGTATAACTGGCTGAAATTGACAATGTCAGCGTCAGACTGGCCGTGCCACCCGATGCCGCGATTGGCCCCGAAATCACCCCGCTCACATCGTTGCCACCGGCTGGCGCAAAGCCCGTGCCGGTCAGGAAACTGGTTCCGGGGGGCAGGTCGTCGGCCACTGTTACGTTATACACCGGCTTGTTGGCGTTGTTGGTCACCGTCAGCCGGTAGGTAACAGACTGGCCCGGATAATACGGCCCGGAGCTGATGACGCTCTTGGCGATGCTCACGTCGTAAATACCGATCAGGTTAAACCCGGCATCAATGGTGGTGTTGTTTTCGCCGGAGGTAAGCGTCACCGGGGCAGTAACACCACCGATTGGGTTGCTGTCGGTCGCGCTGTTACCTTGCAAACTCGGCGAGGCCGTGTAGCCGGTTGGTGCCGTGAAACCCACTGAGTATGGCACACCCGGTGTCAGGCCCGTAAAACTATACAGACCGCCGTTGGCCGTAGTGGTTGTCGTTACTACGGTTCCGTTGTTGAAGAGCGTCACGGTCAGGCCGTCGAAGCCGAGTTCGCCCGTCTCGTATTGGCCGTTGTTGTTGAGGTCGTTCCAGACAAAATCGCCCAATGAGGCCAACCGGCCCACCGGCGCAGTGGCCGTTGCCGTGTTGTTGTTCGGATTCGTATCCGTTGGCGTGGGGCCGTTCACGTCGGTGGTGGCCGTAAACTTGGTTACCATCGCCATGTTCGTTACCGCGCTGGCCGTGTAGCCGGGCGAAATCGCCAGGGTCAGCGTCAGGCTGGCCGTGCCGCCCGATGCCGCAATCGGTCCCGAAATCACCGCGCTTACATCGTTGCTGCCCGCCAGCGAGAAGCCCGTACCGCTCACAAAACTTGTTCCCGTTGGTACATTGTCCAACACCGCCACATTATACACCGGCTTGTTGGAGTTATTAGTCACCGTCAGTTGGTAGGTGATGGTCTGGCCCGGATAATACGGCCCATTGCTGATAGTCCCTTTGTGAATCTCCACGTCATAAATACCGATCAGGTTGAAGCCTGCGTCAATGGTATCGTTGTTTTCGCCGGAAGTGAGTATGACCGGAGCCGTAATGCCACCGATTGGGTTACTGTCGGTGGCACTGTTGCCTTGCAGGGCAGGCGAAGCGGTATAGCCCGTTGGGGTCGAGAAACTCACCGAATACGGCACGCCCGGTGTCAGGCCCGTAAAGCTGTAACCGCCATCGGGGTTGGTGGTGGTGGTGGCTACCACCGTGCCATTGCTGACAAGCGTGACCAACACACCGGCAAAACCGGGTTCGCCCGTGTCGTACTGACCGTTGTTGTTGAGGTCGTTCCAGACAAAATTACCAAGCGAGGCTAATCTGCCCACTGGCACCGAGGCCGTTGCCGTGTTGTTGGCCGGGTTGGTGTCGGTCGGTGTGGGGCCGGTTGCGTCGGTGGTGGCGGTAAACTTGCTCACCGTTGCCGTGTTGTTGATCGTGCTGGCCGTATAACTGGCCGAAATCGCCAGGGTCAGCGTCAGGCTGGCTGTGCCGCCCGATGCCGCGATTGGCCCCGAAATCACCCCGCTTACATCGTTGCCACCGGCTGGCGCAAAGCCCGTGCCGGTCAGGAAACTCGTGCCGGGGGGCAAATCATCAGCTACCGTTACGTTATAAACCGGCTTGTTGGCGTTGTTGATGACGGTCAGGCGGTAGGTAACAGACTGGCCCGGATAATATGGCCCATTGCTGATGATGTTCTTGGCGATGCTCACCTCGTAAATGCCGATCAGGTTAAAACCCGCATCGATGGTGGTATTGTTCTCGCCCGAAGTCAGCGTCACCGGAGCCGTTATGCCGCCGACCGGGTTGCTGTCGGTGGCACTGTTGCCTTGCAGGGCAGGCGAAGCGGTGTAACCCATTGGGGTCGAGAAACTTACCGAATACGGCACGCCCGGTGTCAGGCCCGTAAAGCTGTAACCGCCATCGGGATTGGTGGTGGTGGTTGCCACCGCCGAACCATTGACGACAAGCGTAACGAGTACACCGGCAAAACCGGGTTCGCCCGTCTCGTATTGGCCGTTGTTGTCGAGGTCGTTCCAGACAAAATCACCCAGACTTGCCAGTTTGCCTACCGGCACCGAGGCCGTTGCCGTGTTGTTGGCCGGGTTAGTGTCGGTCGGTGTGGGGCCGGTTGCGTCGGTGGTGGCCGTAAACTTGCTCACCGTTGCCGTATTGTCAACCGTGCTGGCCGTGTAAGTGGCCGAAATCGCCAGGGTCAGCGTCAGGCTGGCTGTGCCGCCCGATGCCGCGATTGGCCCCGAAATCACCCCGCTTACATCGTTGCCACCGGCTGGCGTAAAGCCCGTGCCGGTCAGGAAACTCGTGCCGGGGGGCAGGTCATCAGCCACCGTTACGTTATAGACCCGTTTGTTGGCGTTGTTGGTCACCGTCAGACGGTAGGTCACGGTTTGGCCCGGATAATACGGCCCGGTGCTGATAATGCTTTTGGCGATGCTCACATCATAAATACCGATCACATTGAAGCCCGCGTCAATGTTGGGGTTGTCTTCGCCCGGAGCCAGCGTTATACCGGGGCTAACTCCGCCCGGATACGTCGTGGCGGTGTAAGTAGCCGGAGTCGTGAAACTCACCGAATACACCACGCCCGGTATCAGGCCCGTAAAGCTGTATACTCCCGTGATGGGGTTGCTGGTTGTTGTTGTCACTACGGTTCCGTTGGCAATCAGGGTGATAAGCACCCCGCCCAAAACGGGTTCGCCGATGTCCTGTACGCCATTGTCGTTGGTATCAATAAAGGTCTGGTTGCCCAAACTGGCTAACTGCCCAATCGACACAGTTGCCGTTGCGGTGTTGTTACCGGGGTTGGTATCCGTTGGCGGGGTTCCGGTGATGTCGGGGGTTGGCGTATATCGGTCAATCATCGCCGTGTTGGTGATGGTTGACGCTGAAGAAGCCGAACTCAGATTCAGGGTCAGCGTCAGGCTGGTGGTGCCGCCCGATGCCGCAACCGGCCCCGATACCAGCGCACTGACCGAACCCGGCCCGTTGGCACCGAACCCGGCTCCGCTGTTGAGTGTGCTGCCGTTGGGCAGGTCGTCAGAAACGACCACATTATACACCGGCTTGTTTGAGTTGTTGGTAACGGTCAGGCGGTAGGTCACGGTTTGGCCCGGAAAATACGGCCCGGTACTGATGACGCTCTTGACGATGCCGACATCGTAAATGCCAATCAGGTTGAAGCCCGCGTCAATGCTGGTGTTGTTTTCGCCCGCCGACAGTGTAACGGACTGGCTCAGGCCGTTCACCGCGTCAGAGTCGGTCAGGTCATTGCCCACGTTGGCCGGGGAAGCCGAGTAACCAACCGGCGTTGAGAAACTGACCGAATAGGGTACGGTCGGAATAAGACCTGTAAAACTGTACGTGCCATCGGGTTTGGTGGTTGTTGTTGCCACTACGGTTCCGTTGCTGATGAGCGTGACGGTCACTCCGCCGAATGGCTGGTCACCGGCATCCTGCTGCCCGTTATTGTTGACATCCTCGAACACCTTATCACCGAGACTGGCAATCTGCCCGGAGCAATCGGGGCTGTTTACGGTAGCAATGGTGGTACAACTGTTGGGCAGGGTTGCCAGCAGGGTCAGCGTTTGTCCCGCCGGAACACCCGTAACCGTATTGCCCACCAAAACGCCACTGCTGGCTGTTACCGTTGCGCCGGTTGTGGCCGAGAACGTGACATTATAAATGGCCGCGCCGAAGCAGGCCACGTTTGTCACCGTGAGTACGGGCAGGGGTTTGGTGGTAACGGTTCCCGAAGCGGGCAACGACGGGCATCCCGAATCGTTATAGGCCGTTACCGAATAAACCGTTGTGTTGGCCGGGCTAACGGGCAGTGCGTTTGAACTGCCAATGCCCGACCCGAAATCGTAACTCGTGCCGCCGGTGGCAATCAGCGTGGCGGGTTGCCCAGAACAGGTGGTTGCGCTCGATAATGTGGCGGCAAACGAAGGCGCGAAAAACACCGTTACCGGCTGCGAATTGGTGCAATTGCTGGGCGTGGTGAGTTTGATGTAGTATGTACCGGCCTTGATGATGGCGTTGGCCGGGCCGGTGCTTGCATCGAGCGGAACACTCAGGGCTGCGTCCTGAAAATAGGTAAACGTACCCGCGTCGCTGCCCGCCGTAACGACAGCCGCCGTTAAATCGGCTCCCTGCCCGGCGCAGGCCGTAACGGGGCTGTTCACGGTTAGAACCCCGTTTAGGTTCAGCCTGAAGTCTGCCGTTGAGAGGGCCGTGCAGCCGCCCGGCACTGTTACAAGAACCGTATATTTGCCCGCTTTGGCGAGTACTTTAGCCACAATAGACGTGGTTGTCAGAATCGGTGAGCCGTCTAAGTAATAGGTATAGGTAGCCCCGAAAACCGGGAATTTAACCCGAATCCTGAACAGGCTATTGATACAATATGGCCCCGTCGGTACGGCAATGATAGCTGCGGGCAACGGCCCCACTTTGCCCAGATACTCAAACGAGTTGTTGCAGGCATCAAACCCCTGCACGTTGTAGTTACCGGCGGGCAGGTTGGTGAAGGTATCACTGGTTTGCGGAGGCCGCGTAATAATGTTACCGTTTTCGGTGCCGGTGGTGCCGAAGGCAATAATGGCATATTGGTACGGCCCCACCACCTGTCCGGCGGGTTCGAGACCAAAGGCCTGGATGGTGGCGGTTGTAGCCGGGGGGCATATTGCGCCCGTGCCGACCTCAAAGGTGGGTTGCTGGTAGGGTGGCACGGCAACGTTTATCGTAACCGCCCGGCAACCCTCATAAAACTCAAATGTGTAGGTGCCGCCACTGGTTAAGTTCGAGAAAACCCCGTCGTAATTAGTTTCGTAGAGCCGGTCGGGGCCGGCCAGAATTTTATACTGGTAAAAACCCGGGTTTAGCGGGTTATTATTAATCCCAACCAACCGCACTTGCCCGGCATTGACGCAGGCATAGTTGGCACTGAGCGACACCGTAGGCGAACTATACGCACCAATGGTGTAGGATTGCAGGGTGGTTTTTGTGCCGCAGGCATCCGATGCCTGAAACGTATAAACCCCCGCAGCTAAGGCCGGATATTGCTCATTGCTGTTGGTCGTAACCGGAAAACCCGGCACGGCAACCCCGGTGCTGGCGTTGGTCAGTGAATAGCTGAACGGCAGGCTGGGTGCGTAGGGCGGGCCAAACGAAAGCCCTAATTTCAATCTAAGCAGGGTTGAGTTGCCTTCGGGACAAAGAATCTGGGTGTATGAATCCAGCACGGTGTTTGGGTCGCCGGGGGCGGTCATATCAAACATTTTTGTCTGTACCGTGCCGCACTTGTCAATCACAACAACGGTGTACATGCAGGGGCGGCTTAGGTTGCCAACGGTTTGGTTATAGGTGCCATCGCCCTGAATGGGTAAATCTTGCGACATCCCCCCGCACATATATAATTTCACCGACTGATACGGCTGAATGCCGCCATCTACGGCCAAATAAAAAGCCCCCATTGTACTTGCTCCCGGCATACAGCCCGAACTGGCACTGCCATATATATTTACATTTAAGGGCGGGGCAGAACCCGTTGTTACGTTCTTAGTTGTTGTTCCTCCGCAGTTGTCTGATAGCTGAACGCTGTAAGAACTGTTGGGCGCAAACAGAAAAGAAACAGTTGTGCCGCCCACCGTTGTTATAGAACTGGTAGAGCCAGTGGTAACGGTGTAGGTAAACGGCGCGTTGCCCGATGCCGTGAAAGTGGCCTGCACGTTGCCGGCGCAGTCTAAATATTTAATGCTGGCATCTGACAAACCCGGTGCTGCCACGTTCGGTATCTGCACCTGCCGGGTCTGAAAGTTTTCGCAGGCATCAGTCACCCGCGTCTCGTAGGTCAGGCCGGGCGGGAGGTTATCAAAAACACCCGTTGTAACGGTAGTGGCGTATGCCGCCGGTGACGTAATCGAATACCGAAACGGAGCCGAGCCGCCGGTTAGTCCCGTAACGGTGATTTTGCCCGTCTGCGAGCCGTTAGAACACGGGTTGAGCGAGGGCGTAAGGGTATAATTGGGAACTTTGTAGTTACCCGCTACCACAATCGTACTCAGGGTTTCGGTGCCGTCGCCGTCCACAATACTGACCGTAAACGTGCCGGACTGAACCCCCGTAAAGGTGTAGCTGCCGTCGGTGCCGAGGTCATAATACGGAGCGGGCATGATAACGCCCGGCCCGTCGACAAGGGCTACCTGATAGGGCGTTATGGTTGACGTACCACTCATCACGTTCGAGATGGTGATGGTGCCGTTGGCCTGGCAGGTCGAGGTGGTTGAGGTGATGGTGGCCGTGGCCGGTACAAACGTCATAGCTGCCAATTTGCCGATGCCTGTTACCGACAAAAGAACACTGATGAGCAACAAAAAGAGTTGCCGACACGCCCCTGCTCTGCTGGTGAGTTTGTATTTCTTCTCCATAAAAAAAGTTTGTTGTTGTAACAGGTATTGAATCGGTATGAATGGCATCAAATCCACAACCAAACCCCCCGAAGACACCTGTTTGTGGCCTTTCCGGGCATAGCTAAGACCAACAGAAATAAAATAGCCCGCTTTGGCGGGCTATCAGTGTTTCCAGAAGGGGGGTAAATGCCGTGCCAAACTATGCTGACGCACAAAAAAACGGAACATTCGCCCCCAAACGGGCCGTTGGGATGCCCTTGATCAGGCACCCGCCGGGGCCTCATGAACACTACTCGGCAGGTAGCCAAACTGCTTTTTGAAGGACAGCGTAAAATTGCTCAGATTAGAATACCCTACGTACCGCCCTGCCTGCGATACGGTCATCGTGCGCGACAGAATCAACTCCCGTGCCTTTTCCATCCGGTGAGATTGGTAATACTCAAAGATTCCCTTGCCAAAAACGTGATGAAAAATCAGTTTCAACTTGGATTTGCTGATGCCAAACTCTTGCGACAAGTCGGCGGTGGTCGGTGGTCGGCCCGTCAGGTCAGCGGTGATTCTTTTTTCGATCTCCACCACTACGGTCAAATCGGCCTTGTTGATCTCGTCCGTTGCAATGGCCCGTGTCGGCTCCTGCAAGAGCGTACTCAGGGCGGTGGTGAGTAACGAATAAGCGTCTGCTTTCAGCCGCAAAGCGCCCAGCAGTTCATGCTTGATGTCATTCTCAATTTGGGCTAAATATGTTCTGTACAGGGCCGACAAGGGCCGGGTAATACCGCCCGGCCCAACCTTTGCCCGCAGTTTTGTCAATAATGCTTCGTCTGATATATTGCCTGAAAACCAGTGCGTTGAGAAGGATAACACACAATGGGTTGTTGTTACACCGGGTTGGAAAGTACGTGACGGAGGGCCGGTGTTTTCGGCCAGATACACCCCCGATTCCGGCTCTGACTCGCAATCCACTGCCTTAACCGCATTGGGCAGGAGTTGGGTTGGTTTTTCGGTGCTGAACAGAGATATGAAAAATGTGTTGCCAGCAGCGTTTACCGGATAAGTAACAGCAACAGACTCTTTGGGCTGTAGTGTCAACAGAATCAGCGAGAACCCGTCCTCAATCGGCATGGCCGCCAAATAGCCCGCGCCAAACCAACCGGCCACCGATTGCCGTATCAGCAGACCACCTAATAATTCTTCCGGCTGATTCTCAAAGGCGTTAAAAGGCAATGCGTCTTTCAACGAGTTCCACCAATTCGGGTTAGCCTCCGAAAATTCAATTGCCATTACCCAAAAGCTACGGTTTACACACAATCGTTAGTAGATCAATACCGTGAAACAATTGATAATGTTTATGACACGGGTTGAAAACGGGAGAAAATAACAGATCGGCCCCGAAATCCCGGAAAACCATTTCGGTGGTTGATTGCCCGCAGCCGGTCAGCGACATGAGCAACGACCCGACAGCTAAAACCGGCAGCGGGCGAAACGATTTTCAGGACAAATGATTTCATGATCCGGTTGGTTGATGAAATGGGATTCACCGGAATAAGGGGCAAAAAGCATACCACTTACCGTATGTCAAGCACCCGTTCAAAGGGTTCACTTTCGCTGATGACCTCTTTTGTTTCGGTATTCACCGCCTGAACCACCAGTTTATACCGGCCTGCGGGCAGCGCGGGCGGCACCGTGAACCGCGAATAGTTTTCGGTAGGATAAAAAACCGGCATCGTCACGGTCTGACTCGGGTCGGTTTCGCTGATGAGTTTAAAACGTGCTTCAATAAAGAACCTCGTTGTGTAGGTTCCCTGATCAAACGTTGCCACAACCGGCTTGCTCCGGTCAAGCGAAACCACACCAGCCAGAGGCAGCGAAAACATCGGCCCGTACTGAACCATACCAACCGTAGGCTGACCTACGCTACGCTGCACACCAACCCGGTAATACCGTTCGGTTGACCGGCCATCCTGAAGAATCTCGATGGCGTAATAACCCGGTTTTGTATTGGCCGGGATCGTAACCATTGCCTGATTGCCGGTCACGGTTTGTGCCGTTGCCACGAGCGAAACGGGCGGCTGCGTGGCCGATACGAGCCGGAATGTGGTCGTCGCAACGTATAAATTTTCACCTTTGATGGTAATGTCGTCTCCGGCCATGCCTGTATAACAGAAACCCATTATGTTGTTAGAGACATACGGTTTACCGGCGCGGGCGATTATTGGCTGCGGAACTGGTATTTCGCGGCCACCGGGCATCTGTAGCACCACGCGATACTGACCCGGTATCACCTTCTGCTCATTGAGCGAGATGTTGATCGTGTTTGCCGAAGCGTATGAACAACCAACACGGCCAGAACTATACGGTGAATAAACCACGTACTGCGTCCCGGTTTTCTCGTTGGTCAGCACGGCGCGTTCCGGCAAAACACTCCGGTACAAATTACTGACCGGAATAGTGATAAAAGCGGTCTCACCGAGGGCCACCTCTATTGGTTTTGTCAGGGGTAATAGTGTTAAATCAGCCGGTGAATGCACCGGATTTACCACGTACTGATTGCGGATAAGCTGCGGTGCTGCCCCTTTTTTCAGGAGTTTAACGGCTAAGTTTTGTCGGCAACAGACGCACCAAAGGGCCGGTGATTTCAGGTTGTCTAATCCATAAACCTGCGCGCTGTCTGACACCTGAACGGTGGGTGTCATGTTATCGGAGGTAAATTCAGCGGGGACTTTTACCGAAATTACCCGCGTCACGTGGTCTATCTTGACATCGCCCGCCGGAATACCGGGAAACGATATGGCTAAGACCTTGAGCGACAGATCGGCTTTGTCGGCGGGCATGGAGTTGATCACCGTTGGTAACGGAAAATCATCAGTTTCTACACTGTCTTTCTGGCAGGCCGATAGAATCATCAGGCCGAAAACCGCTAGCCAAACTACTGTGGTTTGGGCGTAAGAGCATATCGTTTTCATAGAACAGCGTTGGCTTTAGTACGCCAATGTGTGTGCAAGACCCCAACGCCGGTTCAATGGTTGGAAGCGTGACCTGAGTTATTTTATCTCCCTAAATACACCGTCAATACCGACACATCCGACGGGCTGACTCCGCTGATCTGCGATGCCTGACCGAGATCGTCATACATCAACTATCTTTTCGAATCCGGTACGCTTTGCCTCTCTGAAACATTGGTATCAACAGCCTGAATAGCGGTAAGAGTTCTTCCAGAAATACTATTTTGCTGCGTTCGACATCAAACACGGCCACAATGATTTCGTACTGATTCAGGTTTTGCTGAAATTCCAGATTCTTGTCAATCGTCAGCAGCATATCAAACCTGTCTTCGATAGCAACGCGCATTAAACTACCATTTTTGAGACCGTTCCAGCCCATCTCGGTTACGGTAAACACCTCAAAATCAGGCAACCGGTTTTTGAGTTTTTTCGTAACACATTCGTCAAGCAAAATCTTCATCTAAGATCAAGGTTGAGACTGACACCATTTTTTGTGAGAAAGCCAGCAGTTTCACTACCTGTTCGTGTTTTACAGACGGAAAATCAGCTAAAAATTCGTCTATCGTTTCGCCCGTTTCCAAATAATCAAACAGGTTTTTGATGGGAACCCGTGTTCCGTTAAAAACCGGGGTTCCGCCCAAAATTTCGTGGTCAATGTTTATGATTTTCATTGCGTTATCTCCCTAAATACACCATCAATACCGACACATCCGACGGGCTGACTCCGCTGATCTGCGATGCCTGCCCTAATGTGGCCGGGCGGATGCGTTTCAACTTCTCGCGGCCTTCAAAACTCAATGCTTTCACCGCGTCGAAATCTAACGAGTCGTGCAGCACGAGGGTGTTCCACTGCTCCATTTTTTGCACGTTGGCAAGTTCGCGGATCACGTAGTCTTCGTATTTCACCTCAATCGTGGCTTGCCGCAATACCTCTTCGTCGGCTTCGGTGCCGAGCCATTCGCGCAGCAGGGCCGGTACGCGCTCCGGTTCGAGTTCGGGGCGTTTGAGCAGGGTGTATAACGCCGTTTTTTCGCGCAGCAGCGAACTGCCGATGGTCTCTAAAAACGGGTTTATCTGCTCCGGGCTTAGTTTGGTCTCGCGGATGTGGGTGAGCGTCTCGCCGATGGCGGTGCGTTTGGCCGACAGTAATTCCATGCGTTCGTTGCTGGCGAGGCCGATAGCGTGGCCGCGTTCGGTCAGGCGCAGGTCGGCGTTGTCTTGCCGGAGCAACGTGCGGTATTCGGCCCGCGAGGTAAACATCCGGTAGGGTTCTTCGGTGCCTTTGGTGATAAGGTCGTCAACCAATACGCCGATGTAGGCCTCGGAGCGTTTCAGCACAAACGGCTCGCGGTGATGCACCCGGTTGTGGGCGTTGATACCGGCCATGAGTCCCTGCGCGGCTGCTTCTTCGTAGCCCGTTGTGCCGTTGATCTGCCCGGCAAAATACAGGTTCTCCACGCCTTTTGTTTCCAGCGTTTGGCGCAGTTGCGTGGGCGGGAAAAAGTCGTACTCAACGGCATAGCCGGGTTTCAGCATCCGGGCCTTCTCGAAACCCGGCACCTGAATCAGGGCCTTATACTGAATGTCTTCGGGCAACGAGGTCGAGAAGCCATTGATGTACATTTCTTCGGTTTGCCAGCCTTCGGGTTCCACAAAAATCTGGTGGCTGTCTTTGTCGGCAAAGCGGTTAATCTTGTCTTCTACGGACGGGCAGTAGCGCGGCCCCAGGCCTTTGATGCGTCCGGTAAACATCGGCGACTGATCGAAACCCGTGCGGAGCGTGTCATGCACGGCAAGGTTGGTGTGGGTTATCCAGCAGGAGCGTTGGCGGGTAAGCGGCTGGGTTTCGGGCAGGTACGAGAATTTGGTCGGAGTCTCGTCGCCGAGTTGTTCCTCCATCTTGCTATAATCTAAGCTGCGGCCATCCACGCGGGGCGGGGTTCCGGTTTTCATCCGGCCCGATTCAAAACCGAGCGAGACCAATTGCTCCGTCAGGCCCACCACGGCGCGTTCGGCAGTGCGGCCCCCGCCAAAGGTTTTCTGGCCGATAAATAGCTGTCCGTTCAGGAATGTGCCGTTGGTGAGTACCACAGCGCGGGCGCGGATGCTCAGGCCCATTGCCGTTTTTATGCCCGCCACGCGGTTGTTTTCTACGATGATTTCCTGCACCGTATCCTGCCACAAATCCACATTGCGGATGCTTTCGAGCCGTTGCCGCCATTCGAGGGCAAAGAGCATCCGGTCGTTTTGCGTCCGCGGACTCCACATAGCCGGGCCTTTCGAACGATTCAACATTCTGAACTGAATCATGCTCCGGTCAGACACAATGCCCGACTGCCCGCCGAGCGCATCAATTTCGCGCACGATTTGCCCTTTTGCCACGCCACCCATGGCCGGGTTGCACGACATCTGGGCAATGGTATTGAGGTTCATGGTGACAAGCAGCACCGCCGAACCCATGTTGGCGGCTGCGGCTGCGGCTTCGCACCCGGCGTGGCCCGCGCCAATCACGATGATATCGTATTGAGGAAACATAGGATCAGTTTGTCGTTCAAGGTTCGTCGTTCATCCAAACCGAATACCGTTAAACCGCGAAACCGGGCCGAAACGTTCGGGGTGCGTTTGTTATGCTCCGTAGTGTAGTGGTTGTTCCCCACCGCCCCTAAGCTGTGGCATCTCATTAAAAATCCCCGGCCAATTGGGGCCGGGGATTTCAGTTGGTGAAGGCAGTCAGCGAATCGGAGCGGGTAACTACCGAACGGTCAGTGTCCGGTCGGTGGTGGGCGTGGTCAGCGTAATGGGGTAGCTGCTCTTGTCGGAGCCACTCGTCACCTCCACCGAGTAATTGCCGTCGGCGAGTTCGCTGAGGTCGAAACGGTACTGAAAACTACCCTGCCGCCGACCGATGGTCTGTTCTTCGAGGGCGATGCCGCGCTCATTAACTACCCGAATCATCATAGAATTAGCGGTCGTTTTTTCGACGAAAACCTTGATAACCATCGGTTTGGCTCCGGCATAAACCGCTACCCGGAAGGCGGTGGTGGTGGTAACAACGTGGCTGGCGGTTGTTGGCTCATCGGCCCGGTTCAGGGTGGTAGCGTTGGCGGTAGTAGCCAGGGTGGGCGCGGCTAAAAGCAGCGCGGCCAATAGGGTTTGGGCAATGGTTTTCATTAGTTTTTGTTGTTAGTAGTTGTTGTTTGTCTTGATTGACGAGTCAAAGATGCCGGGTTGGGGCAAACCGTTGCACCCGGATTTTGCTGAATGGCAGGAAACACGGGGCTGACCGGCTAAAAAACAGGGCGAAATATTAAACGGTTAAGGCTAAACCGGGTCGTAAACTGGTTCCCGGCTAATTTTCGTTATCTTTATCTCGAACTCCAATTGCATGACTGCCCGCTTTATTTACGTTGTTTGGTGCGCCCTGCTGCCCTGCCTGACCCTGCCCGCACCGGCATGGGCGCAGTTGACCCAGACGACCCGCATCGAACTCCCCGCCGACCCGGGCCGGGCCGAAGATTTCGACGTATTGCCCCTGGCCGGGCGTGGCCTGCTTGTTACCATTCGGAAGGATGATTACCTGACCCGGTCTCCGCCCGAAATCCAGTTTCAACGCTACGACACCGATCTGAAGCCGCGCTGGGTAACCACGCTCCGGCCCGACGAGAAGTTTGTGCCGCTGCTCGATTACCACAATGAGCTGTATAAATTCTGGCTCTATCACCAGCCCGACACCGATAACTACCAGGTTATCAGGCTCAACACCGACGATGGACTGGCCGAGGTCTTTGCGGGCGATCTGCTGGATGGGTTGGTGATTCAACACTTTAAGGTGCTGGGCAACCGGGCCTACATTGGCGGCACCTACCGCAGCCGCCCGGTGGTGATGTCGTATTCTTTTTTCGACGGCTCAACGGCGGTGTTGCCCGGCCTGTATGGTAATCAAACGGAAATCAACAGCGTGGAGGTTGACGAAATCAGGCAGGAGGTTCACGTATTAGTTCATTCGCTGCGCCGGAAGTGCCAGTTCAGGATTCATACGTTCACCTACCAGAACAAACCACTCCGCACCGTAACCTACGACGGGGCCGAACACAGCTTGGTGTCGGGTAAGCTGCTGACCATCAATGCCGATGAACTGCTGTTGGTTGGCAACTACTCAAACGACTGCTCGCCGTTTTCAGAAGGCATTTATGTGACCCGAATCCGGCACGGCGACGATCAGCCCGACGTGATCCGGTACATCGAGTTTGCCCGGTTGCAGAATTTTTTCAACTACCTCAAACCAAAACAGCAGCAAAAACTCCGCAACCGCGTGGCCCGTCGGCAGCAGGAAGGCAAAGATACCCGGCTGCGGTATCGGTTGCTGGTGCACAACCCGCTGCCCACCGCCGAGGGGCTTTTGTTAGTGGCTGAGGTTTATTATCCGCAGTACAGAAATACACCGGTGCCGGGATATACGGGTCAGCTAAATACCGGATTCAGTAATCGGATAGGTAAAGTTTTAGAGTCGTTTCATTACACCCACGCCTTTGTCTGTGGGTTCGACCGGCAGGGTAACTTGCTTTGGGACAACTGTTTACCCATCCGTGATCTCGAAAGTGACCGCCTAACGCCTATGGTTCAGGTCTCGCAGCAGGGCGACCGGCTCGTGCTGGCGTATCCCGACAAGGGCGAGATCAACACCGAAGTCATTGAAGGCAATCGGGTGCTGAAAGAACGCGAACAGTTTACGCTCAAAACCGGCTCTGAGACCGAAAAAGTACTGTTTTCGAGTAACGACAACCTGGCGGCCTGGTATGGTCAGTATTTTCTGGCGTTCGGTAATCAGAAAATCGCGCCTGACCGGGGGTTCAACGGCCCGCAACGCGAGGTTTTTTACATCAACAAGCTAACCTATCCGGTTGATAATCTGGTGGTTGGGGGGAAGTAAAACCCCTCGCTATACCTGGGTTAATGGGCTGGTATCCTCGGTTTGTCATTCCCCGGATACGGTTTGTTGCCCTTCATGGCAAACCACAAAATATGGTTCTTCAGCGCGTCTTCGCCGGTGTCAATGCCTTCTTCGGCCTGTTCCATCGAGTCGCGGGCGTATTGCAACGCCCGGCCCCGCAAACTCGATAGTGGTTTGTTCATCTCGTCTAACCGAATCCGGTTGGGCAACGCCGTGTAGGGCTTAAAATCGGGTGTGGCCGTAAAACAGTCGAACATCGGCAGGGCAGTGGCATCAATCACGTTCATGGGCGGCAGGCCCAAAATCTGCTCTATCGTCCGCATCATCGAGGTTTGGTTATAATTCGTTGTGATGGTCTTGCGAAGCCGCGAATACGGGCTGATGATAAAGCCCGTCGTGCGATAGGCCGAGATGTGATCCCAACCGGCCTGTGAGTCATCTTCGGTGATAAAAATGACGGTGTTGGCTCCGAACCGGCTTTTCTGCACGGCTTCTACGATGCGCCCAACGGCCAGGTCATTGTCGGCCACCATGGCGCGGGGTGTCGGGAATTTGGGACTCATACCGGCGGTGTGGTCGTTGGGCAGGGCCATCACCATCAGGTTGGGCAGGTCGTCGCCGGGCCGGGCAGCCGTTTCATTGAGTTCCCGGATGAAGGCATCGGCCCGCATCTGATCGCTGATGGTTTCATCGGCCCCGCCGGGGAAATTCATCGCCAGAATGGGCCGAACGCGCGAGATTGTGGTGGTGTTTGTGAACGAAAACGGCTGCCCGGCCTGCCGCATCTGGTAGAGTTGCCGCCAGTCGAGTTTCTTATCGTAGTCACAGTCAGACGCTTCGCCATAAACCCGAACGGTTTTGCCGTGATCGAGGGCGTTGTTCCAGATGAGTCCTTTCTTGTTGTAAACCAATGCGTCATACAGCACGTGCGGATACGACCGAAACCACGCCCGAACGCTTTTTTCGGTGTAATCGGTCACCATTGCGGCATCGGCCCAGGGGTGGCCCTCGGCAGATGATTTGCCCGATGCGTGGTAATTATCCAACAGCATAAACTCGCGGGCCAGCCGGTGCTGATTCGGCGTGGTGCTGTCGCCAAAGACGCACAGCGACGGCATCCCCCGGCCTTCGGGCATATCGCCCAAGACCTGATCGTAGGTGCGGTTTTCTTTGATGATATACAGCACGTATTTGAATACCGATGGCTCGCCGATGCGCTCCGGCACGGGTTGTGGTTTACGGTTGGGTCGGGGCAACGCTTCGGCCAGTGTGAGCCTGAATTGCAGACTTTGCCGCCTGACCTGTTCGGTATAAGCCAATAATTGGGTGTCGGTCGGTGCGGGAATAATGGAAACGGTAGCTAATTGCCGGTGCGCGGTAAACGCCTGTTGGCCGGATTGCCGGTTGCGGGCTTCGTTAGTTGATTCAACGGCGGTGGCAATCCGCGAGCCGTTGCCTTCGATATTTGCCACATACAGCGTGTTGCCGACGCACAAAATTCCGCCTGGATAGGCTTGCGTCGGAATATAGCCCGATACGCCCGCGCTACCCCGGCTATCGGTTTGGAGGCTGGTTTCCAGGCTGGGCAACCCATTGGCAAGTGGTACAACGGCCAGGGCATTGTCGAGACCATTTGCCACATAGAGCGTGTTGCCGAGCGAGTCAAGAGCCAGCGCGTTGGGGGTGCTACCGATGTAAGCTGTTTGCCCGCTGAATAAGCCAACCGATACTGAATCAACGACTTGCCGGGTTTCTGCGTTAATAATCGAGACGTTATCGCTGTTGCCGTTTGCCACATAAACGAACTTTTCGTCGTGGCTGGTAAGAATAGCGTTGGGGTGCAAACCAACTTCGATTTCGCGTTCGACTTGCCCCGTTTTGGTATCAATCACCGACACCGTTCCCCGCGCTATGGCACCCGTTTTGGGGTCAATGTAGGCACTGCCCCAGGGAACGCCCGCTGTTTCCTGTCGGGCCACGCCTGACTTGCTGGTAGAATCCGGCGAAGCGTCGCCCGGCGAAGCGTTGCCCGGCACTGGCCCGGCCCAGTTGGTCACAAATGCCCGGTTATTCGCCAATGCCACGCCAAACGGAGCCACGCCCACCGGAGCGGTCCAGACGATGCTGCGGTCGGCAAACCGGATTTTCAGGAGTTGGTTATTGCCGTTCAGCACCACATATAAAAACGGTTCGCCACCTTCCTGCCGCACGGCCACATCGTTGGGCAATGATGCGGTTGCCGGGGCTGCCGGGGCAAATGGCACTACCTCGACCGCGCTGATTTTGCCATTCGTCAGCGACGCAATCACGATGCCAGATTTGTCTTTCCCCCGCCCTGACGCGCCCCAAACTAAGTACGTTTGCCCGCCGACTACAACCGCCCTGATACCCGAAAAAACGCTCATCATGCCCCTCGTGGCCGGGCTATCGGCTAAACTCCACCGATAGACGATTTTCTGGCTGGCCCGGTCAAGAATAGCAATACCGTAGCGGTCTTCGATCACGATTTGTGACCCGTTTGGCAGCAGACACACATCCAGCGCGTGATTTTCGAGTTTGGCATCGCCAAAGATTACCGACGTACCGGCCCCGTTAATCAGCCGGTTGTAGGGCATCACAAGGGGGGTGCTGTCGGCCAGTGTGCGTTTGTCAGACGGGTGGCGGTGCGCTTTTTTCTGGGCTGCAACGGGGGAAACCAGTAGGGTTAACAGGCTGAGGGAAAGGAGTTTGTTGAGCATAGTTTGTTGGAACGCGGATGACGCAGATTTTAGGTATTCACACAGATTTTTTTGGGATAAGGAAAAAAAATCTGCGAGAATCATATAAATCTGCGTTATCCGCGTTCCATTGATTTACTGCAAATAGTTCGTCCGCAACATCGTCAATTTCTCCGGTATAAGTTCCATTGCCGTTGTCAGAAATGTATCCATTGGGCCGTATTTGGTGTCAATCATTCATCGTGAAGAATGACGGCGAGTCGGCGTGGTCGGTGGTCAGTATTGTCGCTATCCATCTGTTGCGTTCGTCAGTGAGTCGTGGTTCATGGCGGCATAGTTGGCCTTGACCCGCACGTTTTCGCTACCGGCGGGCAAGTTCAGGTAAGCCGCACCGGGTATCAGGCGGTCGGGGCTGTTTTTGAGTTCGTCGGGGCCGCGCAGGTCGCAAACGGTGGCGATGTTACGGCTTTCGAGGGTTTTCAGGTCGGCATCAGTGAGTTTACTCACATCGGCAGAGCGGTAGATATGGCCCCATTTCACGGTTTTGCCCATCGCGCCGGGGTAGCCGCTGAGGTCGCGGAAATTACTGCCGCCTTCGAGAGACACAGCCCGGCGCGAGTTGATAACGAGGGTGTCGGTCGGCTGGGCGTTCTGGGCGAAGGCCATTGCCGGCCACAGGAGGAAAAACAGGAGATTTTTCATTGAAGAATTGGGGTTATATTTACTGAAAAACGAACGTAAAGCATGAACGCTACTCGTATCATCTCTGACTACCGTATCATGCTGGGCAAACCCATCATTGGGGGTACCCGGATTACCGTTGAACTGGTTTTAAGGAAGTTAGCCCAGGGTGCCACTACCACGGACTTGCTCAATATGTATCCGAGCCTGACCGAAGCTGATATTTATGCCGTATTAAATTATGCAGCCGATACACTGGCGAATGAGGAAGTTCTTGAATCAGTTGCATGATTATTGCCGACGAAAATATTGACCACTCGCTCATCGAAGCTATTCGGAGTATTGGACTGGAGGTTTATTCAATCTACGAACTTCAACGCGGTACGGTTGATGAGTTAGTCATTGAGATGTCCCGAAATCCCCCGCGCCTTATTCTGACCGAAGACAAAGATTTTGGCGAGTGGGTATTTGCTCATCAAATTCGTGGTATCAGCGTGCTGTTTCTTCGGTATCATTTTCGGGATACCGAATTGATGAAGCAGCGATTGCTGACGCTGCTTTCTGAACGGATGTTTGATTTATGGAATCACTTTACCGTGCTGACAATCAGCAAAATACGGATGCGTTCTATTGCGTGATGAAATTTTTTAGCCCATACTGAAAATTACCCACCCAACTGCTCAGAATCCAATCCCAACCTGCAACCCCACCCCAATCGAAATGGGCGCGTTGTTGCCCGCCCGAACCGGCACCGGCACGGCCACGAAATAGGTACTATTCTTGTTTACTTTCACCACTTTACTGAACACCGTTGTCTCGCCAAACCGCCCCGATGTTTCAAAAGCCAATCGCTGATTGATCGTGAATCGTTTTGGGAACCGGAACATCACACCGGGGTGAAACAGCACGTTCGAGACGCGGGCGTTGCCGTCTTCGGCCCGGATAAACGGCGTTATCTCAAAACTAAACCCAATCCTGTCGCTTTTCAGGATGTTCAATCCCGTTGGGAAACCGACGGTGTAAGCGGGCGAAAAGTTGTGAGCCAAGCCGTTGGCATCGGCCACATACAGCACGTGAACCACGCTGAAATAACCGGCCATGCGCGGATAGAGTGGTTGGGCAGGGAGCGTCGGCGCAGGCTGCGCCCGGCCCGAAACCGCACCCAACAGCAGCCCCAAAAACAGGCAAATACGGGTACGCATAAAAAGCTGGTTGTCATAAAATGCCGATACGCCCCGTCTGACTTAAACAGGGCGCATCGGTCAATACCGTATCAATTACTTCAACGCCCAAACGTCTTTGCTCAGATCGTCCGTACCACCATACTGACTCATCACGGCTGTCTTGTAGTTTTCGGGGTTAAACGTTGATTCGTCAACCGGATACTGCCACCGCCGGGGCAATTTACTGGCTGCGTTCAGACCCGCGCCCGCCGTCACAAACGCCTTCGGAAAGCCCGTCCGGCGTTGGTTATAAAACGCTTCCCAGCCCGAACTCTGGAACATTGCCACGTATTTCTGATTCAGAATCTGCTCTAGGCCGGTCGCATTGTCGCCTTTATAAACCACGCCGGGGTCGGCCAGAAACTTGGCAATTGAGATCGTGGTCGTTCCCAGCGTTTTGCCCGACAGGTCGCCAATCACGTAGTTCATACCTTCGGTCAGGCCGTGAAAGGTGAGCGATGCGTTGATACCGCGCGTGTAATACGTGCTGGCCGTTGTGGTGCTGGCCGCAGCCCAACCCCGGTTCAGGCCCTCGGCAATGTTAAAACACAACTCCGAATACCCGATGATAGTATATGGTTCTGGCCCCACAAACGACGTATAATAGCGATTGTAGTTAAAAAACGAGTACTTGTCTGCCGACGCATCTTTTGCCAGATCGTCAATACTCTTTGAAATATCGGCTCCGATGTACGCCGAGAAATCATCCACTTTTTTGCCTTTGGCGAGTTCGGCTTTGGCGGGCGTTGCCACCACAAACGTGCGGGGGTCCTGGGTGGCTGTTGTCAGTGCCAGATAGGGGCTACCCACGTTCTGGTAGTTGTTGTTACCATCTTTGGGCGTATGGGGGTAGTTGTCGTAGGCCGCGTTGAAGGTGAAGTTCAGGTTATCGGCGTTGCTGGTCATGATGGGGTATTTGGTTGGGCTTGCCAAGATGTCGGCAAACTTCTGCCTGATACCCAGATCAGCCGTATCGTCAGCCCGCTTGCTGAGGCTAATCAACGTCCGCAGTTTAAACGTGTTCACCACCTTCTGCCATTTTACCAGGCTGTTGCCGAGCAAAATATCTCCCTCTATGTTATACAAACCCGCGCTGTTGGCCGCAATCACGGTGGTCAGGTCGGCATTGGCATCGTCGAGAAGTTGCAATGCCTGCCGATAAACGTCCTTCTGGTTGTCATACTTGGGTGTAACATTGTCGAGGCCCAGGCCTGCTTCCGACACCGGAATATCGCCCACGCGCTGGGTCATCCAGACGAAGATATAAGCCCGGAAAAATTTCGCTAAGGCCGAGTAGCCGTTGGTTTTGGTGCCGAGGGTTTTCTGGGCCAGCTCGTCCATCTTGTTGGTGTTTTTCAGCATCCCGTAGGGCGTGGCCGTCACCGACCAGTCGTAGGCGTTTTTGCCGCCGTAATACAGGTTGTTCGAGACGATGTACTGGTTGTAGCGCATGACCTGATCCCAGGGGCCTTCGTAAATCCGGCCTGAGCGACTGTCGGTTACGCCGGGGCCGTTGTAGATATCAAACGTGATGCGGCCCAGCAACAGCGATGGCGGCACAATATTGTCTTCGCTGGCAAGGTTTGGGTTCGGCTCTAACGAATCGAACGGTTTGCAGCTATCCAGCACCAGCAGCACAGCAACAAGAGTAATGATTTTGTGAAGGATGGTTTTCATGATTTTTCAGTTTGTAGTTCGTGCAGAGCGGCACAGGCCGCTCTGCACGAACTGTTTTAGAACGTCAAATTCAAATTCACACCAAACCGGCGGAAGGTGGATGATTGCAGCGACGCACTCCGCAGCGTTGAGTTGCTGGTGGGGCTGTAGCCTTCGGG
The DNA here is from genome assembly GCA_038230415.1 of Cytophagales bacterium. GTDB lineage: Bacteria > Bacteroidota > Bacteroidia > Cytophagales > Spirosomataceae > JBBRNH01. Next base: position 56,723 of record JBBRNH010000009.1, read on the forward strand.
AAACTGGTCGAGGTCGAAATCTTTACGCTGGGCAAAATACAGCAGGTTCCGGCCCACCAACGACACCGACACGGCCCGGATAAACTTCGGCAACGCCGTAGCCGGAATCTGGTAGCCCAAAATCACTTCGCGCAGTTTGGCGTAGGTCTTGCTCACCAAATACGACTCTTCGATACCGCTGTTGTAGATGCCCTGCGCATACGACTGTACCGTTACCGCCTTTGTGTTTGGCGCAAATGTCAATTCGCCGTAGTTACTGATATTGCCATTGGCATCAAACTTCACCGTGCCGTTTGCCACCACGCCCTCGCCCACATAATAGGGCGTTGCGGCTTTGGTGCTGTTGGCCGTGCTTTGCCATTCTTTCAACCGGGCCTCACCAAAAGCACCCGTTGTGAGGCTTGTTTGGTTGCCCGCGTTGATGGCGTAGGCATAGACCTGATCGCGGATGGTGCCACCCACGCGCCCATCAAACTGGAAGCTGAACGTAACGTTTTTGTAGCTGAATCGGTTGTTCAACGCCCACACATAATCGGGGTTGGTGTAGCCTAAGAGTTGCTTATAAGCCGTTCCGGCGGGGCGCGTCAGGGGCTGTCCCGTTGCCGCGTTGATAATATTGCCGCTTGGGTCGCGCAGGAAATTGTAGCTATAATAGCCGTCCAGCCGGTCGCCGATGGTAAAGACGTGATCGGGACCAGAGAGGTAGATGCTCGTCTCGTTGCCGTAGATTTCTTTCAGCGTTTCTTTAAACGTTGACCAGTTTGCCAGCACGTCCCAGTTCAGGCCGCTTGGGTTTTTGAGCACCGAACCCGTCAGGGCTACTTCCCAACCCGTCCGCTTTGTCACCAGCCCGTTCACGTTTTCGGCATAATAGCCCGTTGAGGTTGGCAACGGCAAGGCAAAAATCTGCGGTCCGTTCAGCGACGTAAAGTGCGTTACGTCTACCGTCAGGCGGTTCCGCAAAAACTTGGCATCGAATCCGTATTCATACGAAGATGAGGTGGAGGCTTTCAGGGTTTTGTTTGCCAGCGTCGGGTTCAGGTTTGCCATCGGCGTGTTGTTATAGAGTCCCGTTGTGATGGCGTAGGTATTCTGGTTGGTGTAACTCGGCCCGTCGTAGGAGGTTGCTAAATCCGTACCGTAGCCAATCAGATCGGGCGTTCCCGTACCCGTTACGGCGCGGTAGGCCGTTCCGATTTCTGATTGCGTCAGGCCACTCCGCACGTTGGCGTAGCTGCCGCGCACCTTCAGAAACGTAATGGCATCGGGCAGTTTCAGGTAATCAGAGACCACCGTGCTGAGGGCCACCGACGGATAAAAATACGTGTTGTTGACCTTTGGCAGCGTCGAGAGTTTATCGAAACGGCCCGTTACGCCCAGCGTTGCCAGGTTCTTGTAGGTAAAGTCAGCCGTGGCGTAGGCACTCAGCACCCGCATATCAGACCGGAAACTATACGCCCGAACCGGGTTTTTTGAGTTGCCAAACCCGTACACGCCCGGCACGATCAGGAAGTCGGTGGTGGCCCAGCTTGAGTTGTAGGCGAAGTTTCGCAGGTTGCCCCCGGCACTGGCGTTGATACGGAAATCTTTGGCTACTTCCTTATTGAAGGTAATCAGCAGGTCGGTGTTGTTTTCGAGCAGGTTCCGGCGGTCTTCGCGGTAATCGCCCTGCCGAATGTCGGGTGTTTTGTAGCTGATGGCTGAGTAGGGCAGTTTCTCCGTCCGCAGTTGGTTCCAGGTCGTGATTTGCGTCCGCAGCGATACGCTCAGGGCATCGTTGATTTTATAGTTCAACCGGGTGTAGCCGTAGATGTCGGTTTTCTTGTGTTCGTGGAGCCATTCGTAGGCCACAAAATACGGATTGTTGCTCCGGCCATATTCGGCGTAGTACTCCTGCACACCGGGCTTTCCCTGGGGGCCTTTGTAGTAATCACGCATATCGGCAATGTCCCAACTGCTCGACCCATACACCTGAAAGGCATACACGTAACCCTCTGGCCCTGAACTATAATCCGGGATATTGGGCGAACTCTGCACGTTCACGTTCAGGCTGCCCTCCAACCGTAGTTTGTCGGTGAAATTAAACCCCGAATTGAGGTTGAAATTGGTGATGTTCAGCCGCGAGTTCGGATAAATACCACGCTGGTAGTTATTCGAGACCGACAACCGCAGGTCGTGTTTTTCGCCACTCGACGATACCGAGACGTTGTTGGTCGAGATAACCCCCGTCTGCACAAACCGCTTGAAGTTATCGGCACCCACCGCGTTCCAGGGTGTTCCGGTGCGGATGCCCGTTACGGGGTCAACGGGCGAGTTGTATTGCGGCACCAACTGCCCCTCAAAACGCGGCCCCCAGATATTGGTCCGGCGGTAGCCCCCGTCTTCGTCGTAGAGTTTGTTGCCATACGCATATTTGAAGTTGTTGCCGTAGCCGTACTCGCTCTGACGGTCGGGCAGGGCCAGAAAGCCCTTATCGAACATGGTGCTGGTGTTAAAATCAACGGCAAACTTGCGTTTGTCTTTCGAGCCGCGCTTGGTGGTAATCATAATGGCCCCGTTCTGCCCCCGGAAACCATAGAGAGCGGCTGCATTTGGCCCTTTCAGCACGGTGTAGGTCTCGATGTCGTCTGCCGATACGTTCCAGGTGTCGGAGTTAATCGGTACACCATCCACCACAAACAGTAGGTCAGAACTACCCCGTAAGAGCAGTTTGGGTTTGTTGAGGAGTTCGGCACTGGTGCCAACGGTGAGACCGGCAAACTTGCCCGTCAGCGAGTTAATCGGGTTTGGTTCGCGGGCCTTGATGAGTTGATCGCCTTGAATATCCTGCGTGGTGTAGCCGATAGTACGGGCTTCTTTTTTGATGCCTAAGGCCGTCACCACCACTTCGCCGAGTTGCTCGGTGCTTTCGGCCAATTTCACATCAATCACGCTCTGATTGCCTACCGGAATCTCCTGCGGGTTATACCCGATGAACGAATACACGAGTACCGCTTTTTCGTCAACCACGTTCAGGCTGTATGTTCCGTCAATGTTACTGGTGGTGCCAGCCGTAGTGCCTTTCAGCAGGATGCTTACGCCGGGGATTACCGCGCCCGATGCCTCGGTAATTTTGCCGCGCACGACGCGCTGGGCCTGGGCCGAGCCGCTCAACAGCAGCAGGCCAAACAATACACCATAAAAGCCTGATAGCCAGAATGTTGTTTCTCGATTTGGTTGGGTAAAAACCTGTTTCATCAAGTACATCGGTTGATACAAATTAAGATTAATCAAAGAAATTATGCGTCAATACGGACAATAAACCAATGGGTTATTATGACAAAACACCTGCTGAAAAATGAAGATAAACTGAAAAAATAACCGCTTTTCTACCCGATTGATACGCAGCAAAACTACGGTGTCGCGCTTCGTTTTGGGGCGCGGGGATATTGTCAATTTGTTACAATTTGCACCGGATTGATAATGATTTGTTCTCCCGGAAAGTGGTTATTCATTCAGGTAACGTGCTATTGCTCAGTGCCACACGGCTTGGCTGCCACGCCGACGCGGACGGCCAAACGGGGACTATTTGATCGCATACAACAAGATAGCAGACACCGCGATGTTACCCAGGTATTCAGCCGCCCGATTATCGGTCGGCTTTTTGCCAACCGGAGCATGGGTTACGAAACGGTAACGGCTCAGGAATTGAAAAATATTAAGAATATCGTTACGCTCTACACCGATGAGCGGCTCGCTATTGAAGCAGAGCAGAATATTGTGCTGAAAATGATTAAGAAGTTGTTTGAGTTAGCGATTTGCGGCCAAAGCGATTAACTCAAACAGTTTCTAAGCTATTCTACGAAAGCAACCGGCGTAGTTAATGCGTCTCTACCTGTCGGTTCCGGTGTTTTGCCCCTGTTTTTTGGTTATTGCCGGGCAGTTAGGGGCTGGGTTAATCTGGGAACCCGGCTGTTGTGCCACCGGATTCGTCTCGATACCGTTCTTCTGCAACGACCGCAGCCGTGACCAGATTATGGCCGTCTGGCAGTCACACGCGAAACGGATATTTCGGCATTGGTTTAACGCCTTAAGACGCTACCGTTTCAGTACCCGAAACACTAATCGTTGCTCATCCGTTGAGACAGTCAGCAGATAAACACCGACTGGATAATCCTGCAAATCAAGGTTTTGGCTTAGTTCGGCAAGGTGTTTTTCGCTGCGCCATTCGTGCCATCGTCGGCCCTGCAAATCGTGCAGGGTTAGTGTGATGCGTTGCGGGCGGGGCAACGGGCCAACAACGTGTAGGACGTTCTGGGCGGGGTTTGGGAATACCGATACGGCCCAGGCCGGATCAGTAGCCAGAATCCGGGTTACGGTAATGAGGGCGGTTCCACTGACGATTCCGGTTCCGCACTCATTATTATAAACGTTAAGTAGTTGGTAGGTGGTCGTTTTATTAGGCTTTACCGTTAGCTCCGATGGCGATTGGCTAACCGTAAACTGTTGACTATCTGTGGGCGTTCCAACCATAACAGCCCAGGGTGGCGTTCCGGTCAAGGCCAGCGTTAAACGAGCGGAATCGCCTTCCATAATCGTTTTTGACCCTGTTATTACCCCCGTTTCATGCTGAATCTGCACGTAGTCATAGCGACCTATGCTTGAAGGCGGGTTGGAGGACTCGACTTTGAATGAATAAGAGCCGGCGGGCAAGTCAGCCGTGATAGGCAGATTAAGTGTCCCTTGTAAAGCCGTTGTCGAATATAATAAATAGGTTCCTTGATACTGAACATCGCGCAAAGAAAAGATGAATTTATTCCCGGCATCAAACTTGCCTACCGCCTTGTATTCTACACGCCAACTGCGTCCGGTACATAACTTAGCCGATAAAACCCGCACATATTGAAACCCCGTCTCGTAGTCTATTGGCACGACCCCGGTTACCGGGCTGTAGCCACAACTATTACTGGCCGCCAAAAGGCTATACATTGTGGGCTGCCCGGCAACGGGCTTTATAGTCAGGGCCGTAGTACCATCGAGGGGCAGTAGGGAGCCATTGGCCTGAATAGCCGAAAAATTGGTCAACACGCTGCTTTGCCCTGGCCGGAACCAGACATTGCCGGCAGACACCCGAACGGCGGTCAGACTGTTTGAGGGCAATACCAAAGCGGCCAATGGTGCGATTATCTGCGTCCGGTGCGAGTAATCCAGGTAGTAAGGCAGTCCTGTGTTCAGGATAGTTGTTCCTGATTTAGCAACCACCCTGACAAAGTAAGCCTGCCCGACCATATCCTCGCTCAATGTTGCCTGCAAGGGGCTGGCTGATCCCACAGTAGCCAAATCACGGTATGTCCGGGCATCTTCTGACACTTGAACCGAAAACGTAATGCCCTCCGGCACTTGCCCCAATACGGTGAAAGGAACCAACAAAGGCGCACCAATGCAGGCTCGCCTAACAATACGGTCTATGTCTGTCTGGAGTAAAAACGGTATGAAACTCACCGAAGGTGTCGGTTTGATTATTCCCATTCTACACGCATCGCTTATGCTTACTACCGAAAACGGTTTTGGCGATGTTGCTATGGCCTGATTGATTAGATAGCCCGCTTCGTTGGTTACAATCTGTCTTCCGTCTGAGAGTGTGAAACTGTAAGGAGGGCGACCCGTCGAGACCACGTAAGTACTGAGAATGTTGCTGGCTACGGTAAAGAAGCCCCGTTGTGTGTCGTAGTAGGTAGAATTGTAGTCACTGCCAAACCGTATTGCCGCCGTAACCTCTTCTGAAGACGTGTAGAAAGCAAGTTCATTGCTTATCAACCCTAATTTACCCGCAGAAACGCGCAATTTGTAACTCCCTACCTGCGTGGGCAGCCGAATCGTTAGCGTGCCCGAACCCTGTTGATTGGGGAGTATCGTTCCGGGAAAATTACCGACCCGATCTGAAATCTCAACCGTATAATTTTCGCCCGGTGCCATGCTGCCCGACAAACTGATTGTCAGTAATGAGTTGGCACAATAATAAGTCTGGCTCGGATTTTTGAGACTAATGCTGAACGAGTTCGGGTTTGAAACCGTCACTACCGTAGTTCCCGATACGGTTCCCGTACCACATAAATTACTGGCCGACAGGATTTTGTAGGCCGTAGTGGACTTAACGAACGTTCCGGTATTCAAGGTACCCGGATAATTGTCTGCCCCGAACGAAACGCTCGTGCTATCCGACAGCAGAAATGTTCCTTCGCGCAAGCCTGTTGTGGTCGTAAAAGTCAAATTTGTGATCTGTGGCGAATTTACGCTCCATTTGTAATTACCAAGCAGCACCCGCGGAGGGCTGCCAATGTTGAGTTGTCGGCCATAAATACTACCGTTTATGGCCTGATTAGCCACCTGTGGTTGCAGATAATAGAAGCCCCCTTCAATCATACGTGGAATTACTATCGTTGCCACCTTGCCCCGAATTTGTATTACCTGCCCAACTGCGGGCCTAATTAATGTTCCCGCACTGGAAATGCTACTGCTCAACAGTACGGTATAAACAACGGGGTCGGCTGGCAGAGCGGTTAAATCTGATGAGAGATAGGCATACAGTGTGTCGCCGGTACAGACGCGGTAGGCCGACAACGAATCAACCCGAATACTGGGCATAACCGTAACCTGGCTGGTTCCCGAAAAACTCCCTGTTCCACAAACTGATGACCCACCCACAAGGCTGTAAGTAGTGGTTTGCGTGGGCGAAACAGCAACTTTGTGCATGGTAGCCTTCGCGCTTGTCGGTAGCGTTACCCGGTTGCCATCGCTTAACTGAAGCATAACCGGGCTGGCATTGATTGTCTCAATGGTCAAACTGGCTGATTCGCCCCGGCTGATTGTGGTTGCCCCAAATAACCGGGCCACGGGCGGCTCGCTCACGCTGATTGTGACTGTGTTGCCAACGTAACTGTCAACCGCAGCACATACAGCTTCAATGCCTGTGTTGGCCGAAGCTATTCGCACCACATAGGCTGGCCCGGGTGGTAAATAGGGCGGTATGATGACCACTAACGGATTTTTGTTGCCCGGAACGGGGGCTGTTACCGATACCAATTTCCCAGCCGCAGAGTATCCCGAAAATTCGGCGGTAAACTGCGTATCGTCGGGCAAGGGTTCGGCAGTTGAAAAATAGATCAGCAGCCTTCCACCCTGACAAACCTGACGAAGCGAGAGGTCGGTTAACAGAAAGCCAATTTTATTGACATTGATAGTCGTATTGCCTTTTGCCGTTCCAGTGCCGCAGCTATTGTAAGCATTAACCAGGGTGTATGAAGACGTAGTAGCCGGATTAACGATAGGTTGCAGAAAAGGATAATAGCTTTGCTCGTACCGGCTGCTATCGGAGAGAGTAGCCGTGTAGCTGTTAGTACCGTTGGAAGAGACCGTCAACTCAACAGGCGTAAACGGGTTTACATAATCGGTATTGAGCCAGTTAATGTAATTCGTTCCACCCGTTCGTCCGCCATACAATTCGGCATCAACGGGCTTAGTGAGTCGAAATGGATTTGTCTCCTGACTACTGACAGCCACTTTTGTGGCGACAATCCGAAGCTGAAAAAAATAATAATCAGGTAGATACGTCGGCATTTGCACAAGCGCGGGGCTTGTTGTGAACACTGCTGTGCCGGGCAAATCAGAATACCCCCCGAAATTTGTTCCGCCCGATGTGCTATTAAAGCCAACCGAAATCTGCACCTTAAACGCATTGCCTTCGGGAAATACACCGCCTGTCGTAAAATGAATTGGCACCTTACCTTCCCGACAATACGCCACCGGATAGGGGTCGGCCAAGAGTATGCTGGGGCTTTGCGCCGAAGCAACACTACCAACAACGAAGCAAAAAAGTGTACAGAACAGGTGTGAAAAACGATTCATAATCAAGTTGAGTAACAGGTGTAAAGCAGTACCAACAGTAAAATTAATCACGCTTACTCACGTCTGCAACCCGTTTTTACCGTTTCAATCCATATCCCGCCCAGGTTGCGTTGGCATCGTCAAGCACCAGCACCCAATCAGTACCGGGGCCTGCCGCGTAGGGTTTAAAGGTCTGCTTGCCACTATTCACGAAATCACCGATTTTTTGCGTTTTGCCGTCTCGCGGATTAAACCAGTAGGCCACAATTTTTGGCGCACCCGTCAGCCGGACTAAATCGAGCGTAACGGGCCGACCGTAAGGCGTGTAAACCATCAGAAAATTATCATCTTCGGAGAGTGCTGCCACCTGATAACCAGCGTCTTCGGGGTTTTCGTTGAGAATCAGCCCCTGATCGGGCAGGAGCCGGTTCCAGGGGTGCGCGTCCATCAGTCGGCGCATATACCCCACCTGAAACGCCCCCGGCGAGTCCATCGCCCGGTGCCAGTCGGTGCGGGCTGCGGAGACGGGCGGGTTGCGGCTCTGGTCAAAAAACTGCCAGATGTTGTGGTTGCCGTAGGTATGCCCGCACCCGCCCGACAGCACCGCCCACCAGGCCGCCTGCCGCGCATCAAACTCATCGAAATAGCCCTGTTCGGGTTTCCAGTCAATGGGGTGGTCTTCGTAGCGGGGTTCGCCATCGAGGGTGGGCTTGGGCGGAAACAGCCCGTAGTTCTGGCGTTGGAAGACGTAGTTTTTCTTGTTTTTCGACCCGTGACCCGACTGAAACATATTGATATTAAGCCACTTATCGGTATGAAAAAACGCCGACGAATTTGAGTCTCCCATCGGGTGATAGGTCATGAGTTTGGTGCCACCGTCACCGGCTTTGATACCCTCGGCCATCGCCCGCGTGATTGCCATTCTGGTTTCGCCTTCGGGGTTGCGGTCTCCGCCCAAAATCCAGACGATGGGTTTGCCCCGGTAGCGTTTGCCAACGTACTCGCCGTAAATCCGGGCGTTGGCGGTCGTGAAAATCTCCGGCCCCCCGCCCCATTTTTTGTTGAATTTATCGCCCCAGGTTGGTAATAATCCCACCACCAAACCGAGGGCTTCGGCGCGGTCAATCACGTAGTCAACGTGCTGAAAATACCCCTCGTTGGGTTTGGTCGGGTCGTTGTTTTGCAACGGCAGTGCGCCATATTGGTTGGGTTGGGTCAGCCCGTCGAACTCGGCCAGAATCACGGCCTGAATGACGGTGAAGCCTTTATCGGCGCGGTTTTTCAGGTATAGTTCGGCCTCTTCGCGGGTCAGCCGGTGGAAGAGTTCCCAGGCCGTATCGCCAAGCCAGAAAAACGGTTTGCCCGGCCCGCCCGGTGTGCGGTCGGGCTGCATAATAAATCGTTTGTCGGGCTGAATATAGAGCATGGCGTTTACCTCGGCCAGGGTGCGTTGTCGTTTGGTAACGGCGGCTGGTTTTTTGGGCGAAGCCGGTTTTTTGGTCTGGGCCAGCAGGGGCGAGGTTGCCAGCAAGAGGAGGGAAAAGAAAAGGCAGGTGAATCGGTTCAGATGCTGATAATTATTCGATTCCTTCAATTCGGTCGTGAAAAACATAAACAAGTTTGTGGGTTTGGCTTAGTTCAGCTATATGCGGCCAGTTTTCGGTAACGAGCGCGTGAAAAGCACGCATTCTGAGATTTCCAGTCATAAAGCGGATGACACGGGGTGGGGGAGAGACCAGCAACATTCGATCAGAATAATCCCGGTATTTTGTCACAATGGTCAGGCCATTTTCCTCCGCAAATTTCCAGATGAATGTGTCTGGTGCTCTGCTGTGAAGATCACGTTGAAAAACAAATTCGCTTGTTTTCCAGAGCGAGAAATAATAGGGTAAGTTGTTATCGATCAGGAATGTTGGCATAGGTCAGGCCGCCAACGGTAAAATAGTGTGGCGGTGGTCAGTAATCGCCAAAACATAGTTTAAGCAGGCATCAATATCAGCCGCTTCTAAATCAGGATATTGGTACAGGATTTCTTCACGACTATCGCCCGCAAAAAAATATTCCAGAACGGTTCTAACGGTAATTGCCATGCCGCGAATGGTTGGCTTGCCATTACAAAGGTCTTGACTAATCGTAATTCGGTCGGCAACGTACATCATCATGTTTTTTAAACGGATTATTGAGATACACAAACAAAGCAAGAAGTAATGCCAAAATAACAACCACAAACCGCGAACTACAAATGGCACAGGCCATCCTGCACGAACTATATTTGCACCATGACTTCACCGCCCCGCGACATTCTGCACCTGCTCCGGCAGGGCCAACTCATTGCCCTCACCGACGAAACAGGTTGCTCCGTAGCCTGCGACCCACAAAACGATGCCGCTGTTGAGAAACTACTGGCCTTAAAAACTCAGACTGAAAACCCGCAACCGATAACAGTGCTGATTGATGAGGTGAATCAGTTGGGTATTTATGTAGCGAAAATGCCCGAAGTTGCCTTTGAGATTGTCGAATACTCATCAATTCCGCTAACGGTGCTGTATGAATACGGAAAAAACGTGTCGCCGGTGTTGTGGACGGTGGTGAACGAATCGGTCCATGGCGAACCCGTTAGCGGAGAAATCGCGGTCAGAAAATCGCTCAACGCCGAGGTACAGCACCTGATTCGGGGCTTCACCAAGGGCTTGCTGACGTTGCCGTTCGAGAGCAAAACCCTGCCCAAAGCCGCCGAAACCGCGATTCAGGCCCGGTTTGGCGAACTGCCAAGCCAAACAAAACTACCCCGGATCATGCGGCTCGGCATCAATGGCGATGTTGTGTTTGTGAGAAAATAAAGAGCATGAACTTTTCAGAGACCATCCATAAAAATCCCATTTTCGAGATCATCGCCCAGGAAGCCGATAAGCTGGGTGTCCGGGCTTACGTGATCGGCGGTTTTGTGCGCGACCTCATTCTCAATCGCCCCTCCAAAGATATTGACGTGGTGTGCATCGGTAGCGGTATCGAACTGGCCGAAGCCGTGGGCGCGGCCCTGAAAACGCCCGTTGCCGTGTTCAAAAACTTTGGTACGGCCATGCTCAAAACCACCATCAACACCGACAACGGCATGAACGAAGAGTGGGCGGTGGAGTTTGTCGGGGCCAGAAAAGAATCGTACCGTGCCGAATCCCGGAAGCCGATTGTGGAAGATGGAACCCTGGAAGACGACCAAAACCGGCGCGACCTGACCATTAACGCGATGGGTATTTCGCTCAGCCACACCGCCACATCCGGCCACCAATTTGGCGACCTGCTCGACCCGTTCAACGGCCTGACCGATATTAAACGCAAGCTCATCCGCACCCCGCTGAATCCCGACATTACGTTTTCTGACGATCCGCTGCGGATGATGCGGGCCGTGCGCTTTGCCTCGCAATTGAATTTCGATATTGAGCCGGATACCTTCGATGGTATTATGCGGATGAAAGACCGGATCAGCATTATCTCGCGTGAGCGCATCACCGACGAACTGAACAAAATCATTCTCTCGCCCAAACCATCTTATGGGTTTAAGCTGCTGGATGCCTGTGGGTTACTCCAACTCATCTTCCCCGATTTTGTAGCGCTCAAAGGAGCCGAAATCATGGACGGTAAGGGCCATAAAGACAACTTTTACCATACTTTGCAAGTGGTTGATAACGTGGCCGGGGTCAGCAATGACCTGTGGCTGCGGTGGGCCGCCGTGCTGCACGACATCGCCAAACCCGCCACCAAACGCTTCGATAAAAAAGTGGGCTGGACGTTTCACGGCCACGAAGACCTCGGTGCGCGCTGGGTGCCGGGGATTTTTCGGCAGTTCAAACTACCCATGCACGACAATATGCGGTTCGTGCAAAACCTCGTCAAACTGCACCTGCGGCCCATTCCCCTCACCAAAGAAACCATCACCGATTCGGCCCTGCGCCGGTTGCTGGTTGATGCCGGTGAGGATATTGACGGACTGATGATGCTCTGCCGGGCCGACATCACCTCAAAAAACCCCGATAAGGTTCAGAAACACCTCCGTAATTTTGCCCTCGTTGAGCAGAAACTCCACGACCTGGAAGCCCGCGACAGTTTGCGGAATTTTCAGCCCGTCGTCACCGGCGAACTCATCATGGAAACCTTTGGATTGGGCCCATCAAAGGAAGTGGGTGAGATTAAAACCGCCGTCCGCGAGGCTATTATTGATGGTCTTGTGCCGAACACGCTCGAAGCGGCTTATGCGTTTATGGTTGAAGAAGCCCGAAAACGCGGATTTATAGCCATCAATGAACAAGTATCAGTTATCAATAACCAGGATACCGTGTAGAAATCCATTGCTGACTGCTCATTCTTAATTTATACTGTGGATAACAACAACTTACGTCGCTTTTTTGGAGCTGCCCTCACCATTCTCGGCACCCTCATTATTTTATTTGCCATGATTGCCTATCTCCAACACGGAAAACCCGTGCTGGGTATGAGCGTCCGCAACGTGGGCGATGCCATCATTCCGTTTCTGGTCGGCGGGATTTTCTTCGGCGCGGGCGTGAGCTTAGTGCGGCAGAGTTAATTGATAACGTAAAATGGATAATGTAGAATGGATGATAGCTTCGCTTAGGCATTATCCATTATTCATTTTTAACCTTCGCCATCAGCAGCCACTCGTATGGGTTTTCGGGTTCGGGAAGCCCGTTTGCCTGAATTTGCAGGTACATCAGGTGCAGGTGCGTGGGCGAGCGTTTGGCAAAGGCATTGTATCCGGTGCGGCCTACTTCGGCAATGCGGTCGCCGGTATTTACCCATTGGCCGGGCGTAACAAAAATGGCCCGGTTGTGGGCGTAATAAAACAACCCGTGCCGCGCCGGGTCATATACCCAAATCCAGTTGCCACCCCGGTATTCGGAGCCGGGTTGCCAGCCGGTCTCGATAGCCAGCACGAGACCGCTGCTCATGGCTAAAACCGCCACCGGCTCGCCCGATGTATCGTCTAAATCGTCCTGATTGCGGTCTTTGATAAAAATATCCTGCGCCGGATGACTACCCCGAACGGCATAATCGAATAAGTCGAAGCCGTTACCCCGGTAGCCTTCGCCGTGCGAGCCGCCAATGGCCGACGGGCCGTAGCCGCGCAACGGAAACGTGAACGAGTCAATGTCAGGAGCGCGGCTGACGGCTTGGCCTGTAGTATCGGGCTGGCGGTAGCCGGAATAAGTCTGAAAACGGCTCTGCAAACCGGCCATGACCTGACTGAACCGGGCGCGGGCCGAATCGGGCAGGAGCGATTGCTGCCTGATTTCGATGTACAGTGTCTGAAATTGCTGGCAGTATGCATACAGTGGGGGCGCATCGGTATTGCCCGGCAGCACCTGCGACGACCCTACGTTCACCGCCCCAACCAGCATTGCCGCTACCATACCCGCCAGTCGCATAAAATTCTGTACCTGATTAATCACAACAAGAACTCGATTAGTCAGCCCGAAAATACGGGAATCAAGCCAAAACAGAGGTGTTTACGTAGTTTATGACCTGTGAAGACACCGGGTCGCCTTTGGCAGGCCAGAGACAGAAAACATAGACTCTCGCAAATCAATGGCGAGCCGTTTCTGGTTATTCCGGGCAGGTTATTTTATAGAAAATATAGCTGATTTTCAGCGAGATATATGAATAGCTGTCGTTCAGGGCCGGGTTTTGCTGTTGCAACTTACCCGGATTTGGGCCAAAGGTCACTTCGCCTAAGCCGTCTAAATAATCGGTGCCGGTGAAGCGGGTGCCGAATTCTAAACCTACGTTCCAGGGGCGTTTAATCTCGTAGCGAATGCCTGCGCCGAGCGGATACATAATCTGTGTGCCACGGGCGTTCTCATTCCGATATTGCACCAGACCGATGCCGCCAAACACGTAAGGTGACCAGTTTTTGACGCGCCGGATTTGCTTATAATCCCGAAAAAAATACTCACCATCGAGCATGGCTTCTCCCAGCCGGGTACGGAATGAATAGTTCCGGGCCTGCTGAAAGGCATCGCGGCTAACGGCATCGGTGGCTTTCAGCAGACCAAGCCCGACCGTTGCCCGTGCCGAAAATGAGCGCGTAAAATTGTACCGGAAAAATAAATCGGCTCCGGGCTGCGTAAAGCGGGGGTTCAAGGCAGGCGACACATCTCCCTTGTAGAGCATTCCGCCCAAGCCCGCGCCAACCTCAATTTTTTGCGCCTGTACAGACGAAGCAGGAATTCCGATGTTGATAAAAAGCCCGACTATGAACAGCCGGGCGAGACGATAATTGGCCAATGTTGTAGCGTTGTATTGTTGTAGAGTCGTAGCGTTGATTGTTGCTTTGTTTACGAACGCTGAAACAGTATAACAGGCAACGTCACAACTCATTTAATAACCGGGCATTTGATTCTACCGGGAATAATGTAAATCACATGAAAATTACTGAGCAGATAACCATCAGTCAGGAGCCCTTTTGAGCCGCGAACAGCACTGGTGAAGGCATCCGGGTTAGTGGCAAGAATGTCGGCTCCGGCGGCTGTCCGGTCGTTGTTTTTGCGGGCGGCTGTATTCTCAAGCCGACGGTCGGCCAGCGTCGTTGCCAGTCCCTGTAAAATGGCCGGGTCAGCATAGTTGCCGCCCACATCGTCTAAATAGTCAGTGAAGGTATAGCGAAAACCGATTTCGCCACCCACGCTGAAATTTTCATTGATGGCATACCGAACGCCTAACCCAATCGGAATAGCCGCCGTAATCAGTGAATACGGTTTGGCGTAACCCGGTTGGCCCTGCCCTTCGGTGTGTAGGGGTTGGAGTTTTACCCACCGGCGCGACGAATCAGCGTTGGTTTCGTTGGTTGGCGTTCGGGCTTCGGGGCTGTGGGCTACCAGAGCGATACCTAAAAAGAAATACGGCGCAATTTTGGGCCGGTCATTTGAGTTGCGGCCTTCCGGGATGAACTGATACATACCCACGACAGCAAATTCTTTCAGATCATTACGGAAGTGCAGATTACGGGCAAATTGAGCCGCGTTTTTGGCCGGATTGCCTTTGCTCGCCATATAATCGTCCCCCACGATTCGGGCGTAGGTAAACGACGCACGGGCCGACAGCGTGGGCGTAAAATGCCGGGTGTAGGCTAACGCTGCATTCCAGCGGGTCAGCTTAAAGGAGTTAAGCGGCTTGGTATAACCGGCAAGTTCACCAAAATAATTGGCCGTGCCGACTCCGAAACTCACCGTTGAGTAGGGAGAAAAGCGGGGATTAAGCCGACGTTGCGCCACCCCCTCGTGTACGCTTCCACACAGCAACAACGCCGACAAAATCCCCGTTGACAAAATGCCTTTGTACTTCATAAAAACGTGTTGTAGTCTTCCTGAACCAGAACCACGTTTGTTAACGGGTCTGTTCAGGAAACGGCCAGCCGCCGGGTTTTATTAGAAAACGCGGCCAAAATTGTGCCAGGATTAGTGGTTAGTGGCAAGTGATTAGTGGCAAGTTGGCTGGCGCGGGTGTACTGTTTGCGTCAGCCAACCTGCCACTAACCACTAATCACTTGCCACTAATTCCGAATATCAAACCCCCAGTTTAGCTTGCTCCGAAGTGTATTCAGGAAATTATCCTGACTGAGTTTGACAAGCCGGGCCGTGAATGTCTCTTTCTGAACACTTAGCTTGGTCGAGATTTCAACCGTATGGGAGCGCGAGTCGAGAGCGGCCAGAAACGTTCCGCTCCGGCTTGCGACCTCAAACGAGAGTTGGCTCGTGTCGGGAATCAGCATGGGCCGCACGTTGAGGTTGTGCGGGCTGATGGGCGTGATAATGAAACTGTTGGTTTGTGGCAGCAGCACCGGCCCGCCACAACTGAGCGAGTAGCCGGTGGAGCCGGTCGGCGTAGAAACAATCAGGCCATCGGCCCAGTAGGAGTTCAGAAATTCGCCGTCTAAGTAGGTATGAACGGTAATCATCGAGGACGATTCGGTGCGGGTAATCGTAAAATCGTTCAGGCCAAAGGGCAGCGCATCGAACAAGTCACTGTCTGACCGAACGCTCACTAAAGACCGCTCGTCAATCGAGAAATTATGCTCGAAGAGGTCTTTGATCATGGCCCGAATGGCGTTGGGCGACACCGTTGCCAGAAAACCTAACCGACCGATGTTGATACCCACAATCGGGATTTGCCGCGCCCCGGCGTGCGTAACGGCTTCTAACAGGGTGCCATCGCCACCGAGACTAAAAATAAAATCGGCATCAAAAACGGCAGCAGGCTCATTGTAAACGGCTTCGCAGCGGTGTTTTACGCCCGCAAAGTCCAGAAATTCGCGGTAGGTGTGCGATAGCTGAATCTCAACCTGTCGCTCGGCCAGGTCGTCGAACATAGACTGTACAAACGGCTTGGTCTGCACCGTGAACGTGCGGCCATGAATAGCAATTTTCATTTATGTGTTGAGGTAGCGCAGCAACGAATCAAGCCGATCCTGATCGGTGTTTTCGATGGGGGTGTGGGCGTATGCCGTTTCGACCTGATAGCCAAACCGTTCGAGCGTCGAAACCACCGGCCCCACCTCGCGCCGGTTGAGTTTGAGCGTCAGCCGCGAGCGGTTGGGGTTGCCATAGTCGGCACCGGAAAAATAGCTACTGATGATTTTGATACCGTTCGACTCAACTAACCGGCTGATTTCGGTCAGCGAATAATCGCGTTCGTTAATCTGTAAAATCAGCACCGCGCCGGGTTCCTGCACACCGAGTTCGGTGGCAAACTGCTTCATGAGTCCCTGCACGGGTACGGTTCCAATCACGTCGCGGCCCTCGTTGAGCACGGCCATCACCTCCAGCCGATGTTCGATTGACAGGCTCAGGAGTTCGAAAAGATGCTGATTTTCATACACATAAACCTGCTCGTAGAGATGCATCACGTCACCAACGGGTCTGTCGGTGTCGGCAGCATCCATCAGGATTTCTTCGGTGAGCAGGCCTAAATACGTTCCTTCGTCGGCCAATACGAGTTGGCTCAGGCGGTATTCCTGCATCCAGTCAAGTGCTTCGCCTACGGTGTCAGTAGGTTTCAGCACGGGGAGCATCGGATCAATAAGTTCGGCAGCAACCATAACGTTTGGCGTTGACACGTGAAAACTGTGTGGCTGAAAACTAATAAAAAATCAGTAAGGTTTCGCAATTGCGATCAGACAATAGTTTACCCCGGCATTAAAAACGCGCACAGGCAGTGGGTTGTGCCACTACGAAAGGGCCGGTTCACCAATTTCTGTTCGCTCTAACCAGCCGCGCAGCAGTACATTAAAGCGGTCGGGGTGTTCCATCATAGGTGCGTGGCAGCATTTATCCACAAAATGCAGTTCTGACCCCGCAATGAGCCGGTTGAATTCGTGGGCTACTTCGGGCGGGGTAATCGTATCGTTCAGGCCCCAGACCAGCAGCGTCGGTATCTGAATTTTGCTTAATTCTTTGGCTACGTTATTGCGTTGTGCTGACTTGGCAATCTGCACAATGTTCATGCACTTGGGAATGCTGCTTGTCACCTCAAACACTTCGTCAATGAGTTCTTTGGTAGCTACCTTGGGGTCATAAAAGGTGTAGGCTACCCGCTCGGCAATAAAATCGTAGGAACCGCGCTTGGGATAGGCTCCGCCGGTGGTGTTTTCAAACAGGCCCGAACTGCCCGTTAGCACAAGCCGCTGCACCATGTCGGGATGTTTGAGGGTATAGAGCAGCCCCACGTGGCCGCCGAGTGAGTTGCCCAGCAGGGTTAAACCCGTTAGGTTTTTGACCGCAACAAACCGTTCTATAAACGCCATCAGACCCTCTAAACCAGCCTCCCGAACGGGCATATCATAGATCGGCATAACCGGAATGATTACCCGGTACCGATCAGAGAATCCGTTGATAACACCATCCCAGTTACTGAGTGCGCCAAACAAGCCATGCAGCAGTAATAAGACATCCCCTTTTCCTTCGTCGATGTATCGAAATTCTGCCTCTTCGTGTAACTGATATGCCATAGCGGGGAAGAATGTGAACGGATTAAATGCAGTGGGCAGAGCGTTTTCGACCCGAAAAAATTTCCCCACAAAGATAGTCGTTATTGGAATATGAATGAATATTTTTCTACTATTTGCTGATTAACAGTATGTTAAACTTTCTATAAACGAAAATAATTATATTCATATAAAAAAAGTACTAACCACCTTTTAGAAACTGATAAACCCGAAAGACACGTACTTTTGAGCAAAATCAGAGAATTATGCACCCTCAATTTCCTGTTGTCATTATTGGGGCCGGCATAGCAGGCCTGACCTGCGCGATTTACCTGCAACAAGCCGGTATCGAAGCCCTTGTGCTGGAAGCAACCGACGGGGTAGGGGGCCGCGTTGGTACCGATACCGTTAATGGTTTTCAACTCGACCGGGGGTTTCAGGTGCTGCTTACGGCGTACCCCGAAGCCCGCCAACTGCTTAACTACGAAGCCCTTGACCTGAAACATTTTCGGTCGGGCGCGTTGATCCGTACCGAAGTCGGCGGCTGGACAAGCCTGATGAACCCGTTTCAGGAGCCGCAGTCGGTGTTCCAGACGCTGAGGTCGTCGGCAGGAACGCTGACCGATAAAATTCGGATTCTGGACTTGCTGCGCCACACGCAGGAACTGCCCATTGATGAACTGTTTAGGCAGGAAGGCAGCACAACTCTGGCTTTTCTGCACGAAATGGGTTTTTCAGAGACGATGATTGATCGGTTTTTCGCGCCTTTCTTCGGGGGGGTGTTTTTAGAAAACCCGTTGAATACGTCGAGCAATTTCTTTGAGTTCTGTTTCCGAATGTTCTACACGGGTAAGGTAGCGGTTCCCTCCAACGGCATCGGTGCGATTCCGGCTCAGTTAGCCGGGCGGCTCAAACCCGGTCAAATCCGGCTCAATTCGCCGGTTAGCGGCATTACTGGTGCTGAGGTGCAATTGGTTTCGAGCGAGGTGATTCGGGCCGGGGCGGTGGTGATGGCCGTTGATGCGTCGTCGGCAGCGCGGTTGCGAGGCCAACCGACACCCGCGCTGCAACGGTTTAATCACACCACCTGCACCTATTTTGCCGCACCCACCTCGCCCGACACGCGCAAACTGCTGATGCTTAACCCAAACCGGGCCAACGCCGTGCATAACGTGGCGGTGCTTACTGACGTTGCACCCGGCTATGCACCCGTTGGTCAAACCCTGATTTCGGTCAGTACGCAGGGATTGGAATTGGTGAATGAAACGGCTTTGACCGAGCGAATCCAGAAAGAACTCGCTGATTGGTATGGCCCGCAGGTGCAATTGTGGCGGCATCTACGCACCTACCATCTGCCCGAAGCCCTGCCGGCCTACAACGCCGGAGCCGTGCCACAGCCCTTGCGCGTGGCCGAAAACCTGTATCAGTGTGGCGACCAAACCAGTTATCCCTCGCTCAACGCGGCCATGCAAACCGGGCGGCAGGTAGCGGAAATGCTATCACAACAACTCCAGAATCCGCTCCATTGATACGGCATGGCCGATTTTGGCCTTCAGTTCGTTGATCGGTACGCGCTCCTGCAACGTGGTATCGCGGTGGCGAATGGTCACGGTGTCGTCTTCCATAGTCTGATAATCAACGGCGATGCAAAACGGGGTGCCAATCAAATCTTGCCGGGTATAGCGTTTGCCAATGGCATCGCGCTCTTCAACCACCACCCGGAACTCGCTCCGCAGCAGTTTCATAATCTGCTCCGATTTTTCGGGCAGTCCGTCTTTCCTGACCAACGGAAAGACGGCGGCTTTGACGGGAGCCAGCGCGGGGTGAAGTTTGAGATACGTCCGCTCTTTTTTGTCGTCACCCTCACCCGGAGCGCCGGACCGAACTGTCTCTTTCGTAAACGAATTGCAAAGCACGGCCAGAAACAGGCGGTCGGCCCCGACGGAGGTTTCGACCACAAACGGCACGTAGTTTCCGTAGGCTTTGCCGGTTGCGGGGTCAATGTCGTTATCGAAATACTGCTGTTTTTTGCGGCTCAGTTCCTGATGGGCTTTCAGGTCAAAATCAGTGCGGGAGTGAATGCCTTCCATCTCCCGGAAGCCGAACGGAAACTTGTATTCGATGTCAACGGCGGCATTGGCGTAGTGGGCTAATTTTTCGTGGATGTGGAATTTGAGCTTGTCGGCGGGCAAACCGAGGGCCTGATGAAACTTCATGCGGGCATCGCGCCAGGTCTCATACCAGTGCATTTCGGTGCCGGGCCGCACAAAATACTGCATCTCCATCTGTTCAAATTCGCGCATCCTGAACGTGAACTGCCGGGCCACAATCTCGTTGCGAAACGCCTTACCAATCTGGGCAATACCAAACGGAACCTTCATCCGGCCCGTTTTCTGCACGTTCAGGAAGTTCACAAAAATACCCTGTGCCGTTTCGGGGCGGAGGTAAATGGTGGTGGTGTCTTCGGCAACGGAGCCAACCTGGGTTGAGAACATGAGGTTAAACTGCCGCACCTCGGTCCAGTTATCGGTGCCGGAGACCGCGCATTTGATACCCTCGGCAATAATCAGATTCCGCACTCCGTCGAGGTCGCTATCGCCCAGCAGTCGGCCCATTTCTTCGCGCAGGGCGGTGCCGCGTGGTTCGTCACCGGCGTTTTCGTATTGTTCGGCTTTGGCTTCGAGGAGTTGGTCGGCGCGGTAGCGTTTTTTCGAGTCCCGGTTATCAATCATGGGGTCGTTAAACGAGTCAATGTGGCCCGATGCTTTCCAGGTCAGGGGGTGCATAAAGATGGAGGCATCAATGCCCACCACCTCATCGTGGAGTTGGGTCATGGCCTTCCACCAGGCCGATTTCAGGTTGTTTTTGAGTTCAACGCCGTTCTGCCCGTAGTCATACACGGCTTGCAGACCGTCATAAATTTCGGACGAGGGGAATACGAAGCCATATTCTTTGGCGTGGGCGATAATGTCTTGCAGCGACGTGGCGGGCGCGGCAGGTTGCGAAGATTCAGTAGTCATAGTGGGGCAAAAATACGACGATTCTGAGAGTGGCGGCATTTTTTGCTATACTTGCTACATGGACTCGCCCACTGCTGTCCATGATTATCTACTACCGCACATCAACCGTGTCTTTTTGGGCTTTGCGCTTCGTCCAGCGAACGGGACTGTCGAGTGTTTGGCTGAAATACCGGACATATGCAACGCCCCGGCCTGCGTTTCGTAACTGGCGATACCGGACAAGATCAGTTTTTTGAGAAGTGGGGAGCAAACGGTAAAATCCATGCCGATAAAATCGGTACACCCGTCCTTTGCGGTCTTCATACCCCCAGATCGAATCCCGGCTAACCTTTTCGGTATGTCCATCGGCATATACAGCCGTGATGTTTGGCGAGAGTGCCCAGTGTTGCCGGACGTTACGCAGGGTGGGGCCATCATACGGTTGAGCCAGGTCAGTGCTGGTATAAAGCACACGTTGAGCCAGAACGTTTGCCGACAGTAGTACAGCGAGGGTAAACAGAAGCATTAATCGAGTCATAGTCTGTTCATTTTTAGGATGATAACGGAACTGACATCAAAACGATGCTTAAAACAAGATTAAATCGATTTGTTGGTTAGCAGACGTTTAGAGTTTAGTTTGCAATCTCAAAACCTGCCTAAACTGTACGCCCAATGTTCTCCCGTCTGACGGCCTTTGTCCGTGATTATTTTGGTTTTT
Source organism: Cytophagales bacterium (assembly GCA_038230415.1). Taxonomy (GTDB): domain Bacteria; phylum Bacteroidota; class Bacteroidia; order Cytophagales; family Spirosomataceae; genus JBBRNH01. The sequence continues at coordinate 78,294 of JBBRNH010000009.1, forward strand.
CACAGCGCGAAACACGCGGTTTTCTGGTGCTGCTCGTCCTGATTTTATTACTCTTAGCCGCGCCGTTTCTGTATCGGTGGCTGGCCCCGGCCCCCAAAAACGATACATCTGCCGCCGATCAGCGCAAATTAGACAGCCTTGTGGCCCTGATGCAGACCGAAAATACCCGTCAGGAGTCCGACCGCAAATCACAATACGGCAACCGCTACGGCGGCAACAACAATGAAGACAAGACCACGTCAGAACGCTTCTCGGAGCCAAAACTGTTCAACTTTGACCCCAACACGGCCAGCGTGTCGCAGTGGCAGCAACTCGGTTTGCCGCGCTACATGGCCGAACGGATTGACAAATACCGGAGCAAAGGCGGGCAGTTTCGCAAAAAAGAAGACCTCCTCCGCATCTACGATTTCCCGCCTGACCTCTACGACCAACTCGAACCGTATATTACCCTCAAGTCAGTTAGTCAAAAGTCGAATGTCGAAAGTCAATTCGGTCGTGAAACGGGTGGGCGAGCAAATGAAGGGACAGTACCCGGTGCAACGGCCAGCCGCTACGAGAAACCGGCCTACGTCAAACCCGTGATTCAGCCGTTCGATATTAACACGGCAGACACCGCCCAACTCATCGCCCTGAAAGGCATCGGCTCCGGGCGGGCGCGGCAGATTGTGAAGTTCCGTGATGCGCTCGGCGGGTTTGCCAATACCGAGCAGTTTGCCGAGATTTTTAACATTGACTCGCTGTCGTTGAGCGAGTTACAGCAGTACGCCCGCATCAAAACCGAGGTCAGGAAGATTGCCGTAAACACTGCCACCGCCGAAGAACTCGACCGCAGCCCGTATCTTTCGCGCCGACAGGCCGAGATTATTGTTCGCTACCGGGAGCAGCACGGAGCCTATGCCAACGCCGAAGCCCTGAAACCGATTCGAATCTTAGATGCCAAAATGATCGAGAAAATCGCGCCGTATCTGGCGTTTTAGAAATTCGGTTTCAGCAGATACTTCTCATAAAACGCATCAATCACGGCAACGGCTTCGGTGGGGGTGTCAACCAAGCTGATGAGTTTCATGTCTTCGGGGTTGATGTTGCGCTCTTCGGCCAGCATCGTGTTCACAACCCAGTCAATCAGGCCCTGCCAGTAGCTTTTGCCGACGAGGACAATCGGGAAACGGCCAATTTTTTTGGTCTGAATCAGCGTCATCGCTTCAAACAGTTCGTCGAGGGTGCCGAACCCGCCGGGCATCACCACAAACCCCTGCGCGTATTTGACGAACATCACTTTTCGCACGAAAAAGAAATCGAAGTTGATGTTTTTGTCGGGGTCAATATAAATGTTACTGTGTTGCTCAAAGGGCAGTTTGATGTTTAGCCCGACCGATTTGCCACCCTGCTCAAACGCCCCTTTGCTGCCCGCTTCCATAATGCCCGGCCCCCCGCCGGTAATCACGCCGTAGCCGTGCCGAACGAGCTTGGCCGCGATTTCTTCGGTCATTTTATAGTATGGGTTATCGGGTTTGGTGCGGGCCGACCCAAATATCGAGACGCAGGGGCCAATCTGAGCCAGTTTGTCAAAGCCTTCGACAAATTCGGCCATGATTTTGAAAATCACCCACGAGTCCGATGATTTAATCTCGTGCCAGTCGTGGTTATCAAAGGCATCTTTCAGGCGTTGCTCTTCGGGGGTCAGCAGCGATTCGTCGCGCTGAGGTAGTTCTTTTACGATTTGCCCGTTAGGCTGAGGGCCGGAGCGGAAAACGTCTTCTTTGGTGTTCATAATCAATTTTATATCGGGTCAACATAACGGGGATTGTAGTAGAGGGGTTCAAAAAGGGGAGGAAAGGGAGGAAAGGGAGGAAAGGGAGGAAAGGGAGGAAAGGGAATTCACTGTACCCTCCCTTTCCCTTTACTCCTTCCTCCCCTTCTTCCCTTTACTCCTTCCTCCCTCTCTTTCCCTTCACTCCTTTCTCCGTCTATACACCCCCGCTTCTGCTGTTTTTTCATACCTCGCGCCCAGGGCGGGTGCACGTTGAAACAGTTTCGGGATTACGTTTTCGCGGTCAACGATGTAGGTGGGCGGGTCGGCCCGGAAGTAGTCGTAGGCGTTGATGACGGCCTCGTAGTTATCTAAATCCGCTAAATCATACCGGGCTAAATCCCAGTTCAGGTAGGGCGTGGCGGGCAGGTTCTGCCGGTAGGCACTGAGGTCTTCGCCGATAACGAGGATTTTCTGGTGTTCGATGTTACCCGGCAACGGCGAGGGTTTCACGCGCAAGGTGGTCAACTGACCAACGTCAACGCCCGGAATAATACCGAGCGCACTCTGGTAAAATACGATCAGGATCAGCCCCAGCATAACCAGAAATGCGATTTCGGCCTGCCAGAACCGGCGGAAGGTTTCAAAATAATACACCGCAAAAAAGGCCAGCACCGGCACAAACGGTAAAAATACCATTGGGGCCAGAAACGGAGCCAGCAACACCGTGAGCAAAGCCGCAACAAACCAGAGCATCATAATCTGCTGGCAGCGTTGTTGAAAGTTGTTGGTGCTGGTGCCAAGCAGCCGCAAAAAACCCAATACGGCCACCAGCAGCGGCACGAGCAGTGCGGCCAAAACCGCCCCAAAGTCGGAGAGCGGATACTGCCTGACCCGAAACACTGCCGTCAGCAGGTTGCGGTTAAGTTCGTCTAAGCTGTCGTAGAAATAATAAAACAACACCGTAACGGTTATCGGGAACAAAAACCCAAACACCGCCAGCGAATGTTGCCGAAATGTGGCCCCGGTGAATAGCAGCAGCGATACCGAAGCCCAAAGCATAAACACCGCCGAGGGCAGGTAACAGAGCGTGGCTAAACCAATATATAGCCCGGCCTCAAACACCTCATCGGTGGCCCCCCGGCGTTCCATCTGCCGGATGAGCGTACCGAAAGCCAGTAACAGAAACGTGGTGGTCAGCAGGGCGGGCGAGAGCGTAAGGCAGTCGAAGGATAGGTGCAGAAACAGGCCATAGAACAGGCCAGGCCAGAAATTCCGGTCGCGATAGACATTTCGGGTGTTGGTGAGGTAGTTGAAATAAGCCACCTGAAACGCCGAGACCACCGTTGCCGCTATCTGAAACGAGAGCTGAGACCGCCCAAAAACGGCGTGGAGCAACCAATAGACCAACGCCGAAAGCGGACTCACGCTGTCCCAGATGTCGCGGTAAAGCAGGTGGCCCTGATTCATCTGCTCGCCCACCAGCAGCCAGTTGAGTTCGGGAATTAGCAGTGGTAACGGGCTGATTAACAACGGCAACCGCACCAATGCCAGCAATGCCAGCAGGATCACATACTGGTAAGGCGCGTAGGTTCGGAAGAAGCTTAGCAAACTGGTCGTTTAAGGTTTAAGGTCTAAGGTTTAACGTGTGAAAAGGGGGAACAGACAGCGATTTGTTGACCGCATCAAGCCTTAGTCTTTAAACGTTAAACCTTACACGCAAAATTACGGATATTTGCAGGATGGAATCGAAACGACAACAGAAAGTGGCGCGGCAGTTGCAGAAAGACCTGAGCGAAATATTTCAGCGCGATGTGCCGCACCTCTTCGGCGGGGCCTTTATCACGGTAACAACCGTGCGCGTTTCGCCCGATCTGAGCATCGCCCGCGTGTATCTGAGCTTTCTGGCTACCAAGAACAAACAACTGCTCTTAGACAGTATCATAGAGAACAGCCGCGTTATCCGGCAGCACCTCGGCGAGCGCGTTCGGCATCAACTGCGGATTGTGCCGGACGTTCAGTTTTTTATGGACGACACGGCAGAGTACGCCGAAAAAATGGATAAACTCTTCGCCGGAATTGATATTCCGCCCGCGCCCGACGAAGACGATGAAGACTAAGATTTCGGTATTCGGTTTACAGCTTTCGGGTACGCTCCCAAATGGCCGACCCCTTAACTAAGCAACGCAGACCCGTGAACCGAATACCACAAACCGTAAACCGTATGAAAAAATCCGATATTCATTTTTCCGTTGAATTAGACGGTGAAAACGTTCCGCAAAAAATTTATTGGGACGCAACCGACAACCCCAATGAAGGACTGAGCGATACCAAAGCCATTGCCCTCTCGATTTGGGATCAGTACCATAACAGCACCCTGCAAATTGGCCTCTGGACCAACGACATGGACGTTTTTGACATGAAGCGGTTTGTGATCGAAATAATAGACGGGCTGGCCGGCACCATCCGTACCGCCACCGGCGACGCGCAGATGGCCGACGATATGCTCGGCCTGTGCCGAACCATGAGCAAGCGCGTTCAGCAGGAAATCAAAGAAAATCAAAAGTAGTATTCGGTGTTCGGTTTACAGTTTTCGGGGGGCGCTGCTTACCCGAACCACTCTGTTCAGAGCCGAATTAACACCGAAGCAAAGCCCCCGTAAACCGAATACCATAAACCGAAAACCTTTTATGAAAACCTGGCCCCTCTTCATCCTGCTCTTTGGCGTGAGCGTTGCCTGCGGGCAGCAACAGCACAACCCGCCCAAACAAGCCGCAAGCCATAATTCAGTCGGAGGTATTAACTTTTTGCCCGGCACCATCGAGCAGACGCTGGCAGCGGCCCTCAAAGCCAACAAGCCCGTTTTTGTAGAGATTTTTTCGCCCACCTGCCACGTGTGTCAGAGTTTTATGCCGACGCTGGCCGACAAAAAAGCCGGGAAATTCTACAACGCCAACTTCGTCAGTACCCGCTTAGACATCATGCAAAAAGGTACGCAGGCCTTCCTGACGAAGAAAAAGCTGTTTGTACCCTCGCTGCCGTTGTTCCTGTATTTCGACGCGCAGGGTAATCTGCTGCACTCGGCCATGAGCAACAACGCCGTTGAGGAGGTCATCCGGCACGGCACCGTCGCCCTCGACCCGGCGGCCCGCGCCATTGCCTACAAACAACGGTTTGAACAGGGCGAGCGCAACCCCAATTTCCTGATTGACTACGGGATGTTTGCCAAAGTCACCACCGACACCGTTGCCAATATGCGGGCCATGGACGAATATGCTAAACTTCAGCCCGCCGATCAGATTGGCAGCAGCACGAATTTTCTGGTGCTACAAAAGTTAGTCATGGACATGGATAACCCGTTGGCTGTCAACTTGGTAAACCACCTGGATAAATACAAAACCTACGCCACCGATCAGATAAATCCCCGCGATGTGGCCGAAAATATCCTGATGTCGTCGTTGTATAGCGGGCGGGGAGCACAGTACCCGGCCAATAAAGTGATGCAGGTGCGGGATGGTTTGGTGAAGATTGGTATCACTGAGCAGGTTGCCAACAACCGGACGCTGCTGCCTGAAGTGAACGCCTATTTCCGGGCTAAGCAAACGGCAAAAGCAACTACCCGCATGAACGAACACATCGCTAAATTCTCGTTCACGGTGCCGGAGTACCTGTATGTCAGCCGGTTGTTTAACCGCAGCAGCCCCGATGCTGCCGATGCGCCAACGGTAACGAAATGGATTCAGGACGCACTCGCGCTGAAAAAAGCAACCCCGCAGGAGCAGGCTGACCTGTATTTTGAACTCGCCGAGGCCAATCGCCGGGCCGGGAAAGTGGATGATGCCCAGAAAGCCGCCCAGAAATCAATGGAATTGGCGCAGGCCACCAAGATGGACACGAAGCGCAACATTGAGCAGATGGGGAAACTCAAGTAGAGACCGGTGCGCCGTTGCGACAATACTTTGCGTCTCACTCACCAGAGGGTTTTTCATTTACAGAACCATCCGGCGGTGAGACGCAAGGATGCGCCCCTACCTGCGCTGGAAAACCGGCCTGGTAAACGGCGGCTGGCGCAGAATCTGGAACGAATCTTCGTCGCCTAAAAGCACAGCCCGGCGCAGGTCATGTTCGGCCTGCGGGAGTTGGCGGAGTTCGATCCGGGCTAAAGCCCGCCACCGATAGGCATCGGGTTTGTCATCCCGGAAATACCACACGGCCTTATCAAATTCCCGGAACGCTTCGGTATTCTGCTCGGTGCGATAAAACGCAATTCCCCGATCTAAATAACAATCAGCCAGTGTGTTATCTAAGCTAAGAGCCTGCGTGAGGTCATAAATTGCCGAGTACGGATTGTCGTGCGCGAGTTGACATTTACCCCGGTAAGCGTAGGCAACGGCTGATTTTGGGTGCTGCCGCACGGCGTTGTCGAAGTAAGTAAACCCCTCCTCAAACTGCCGGTCTCTGACCAACGCGATTCCCTTCTGAAACCGTTTCAGGTCTTTCTCGGCAAGTGTATCGTGGTCAATGGTATAATACCGAATGATGAGATAAATAACAAAGAAGAATGATATCAGTGTAATTTCCATACCCCCGTTTTTTGGCCTGATTCACAACGAAATTACAATATTTTCGATTTCTGCCCGCACCCGCTTCGGTAAACTTTCCAGCACCAACTGACGCGAGTGGTCTATCCAGTCAGTTAAGTCTTGCCAGCGAATCGTACCATCAATAGTAACGGTGTTCCAGTGCGTTTTGTTGAGGTGAAACCCCGGCTGCACGGCCTCATGTTGCTCGCGGAGGGTAACGGCCCGTTCGGGGTCGCATTTCAGGGCAACCTGCAACGGACGCGCTTCGATGTCCATCAGGGCGAACATCTTACCGCCGACTTTAAAGACCAGCGTTGTTTCGTTAAACGGAAACGATTCGGTGCTGCCGGGCTTGGTCAGGCAATAATCGCGGAGGGTTTCGAGAGTCATCGTTACTGCCGCATACAGGCCTTTACAATCATCACGATGATACAAAACAGGAACATTACAATCGAAATCCGGTTGATGCCGTGCATCATCCGCAGATTCAGATTGGTGGGATGGTTGGGGTCGGGCTTGCGGAAAACGCGCAGGAAATAGCTAAAAACAGGCCCGATTTTGAAGTATTCGGTGAAACGGCTCATACTTTTCAGTTATCAATAAACAATGTTCAGTTATCAGTATCAGACTAAACGAGTGTTTATCTCGAAAGTTCTGAACACTGACCAGTTATCAACGAAGAGTTGAAAATTGGTCATCGATAACTGATTACTGCTCACTGCCCCCCGGCTCCAGCCACCGGCCATCTTCCCGAATCAGGTCAATCAGTTCATCCACCGCACGGTCGGCATGAACCGATTTTTTGATGATCTGCTGCCCGCGATACAGCGCGATTTTGTCGCGCCCGATACCGACATAGCCATAATCGGCATCGGCCATTTCGCCGGGGCCGTTGACGATGCAGCCCATAATGCCGATTTTTATGCCTTTCAGGTGTTCGGTGCGCTGCCTGATCTTGGCGGTTGTTTCCTGCAAATCAAACAGCGTTCGGCCACACGACGGGCAGGAGATGTACTCCGTTTTTGTGATGCGCGTCCGGGCGGCCTGCAAAATCCCGAAGGCCACGCTGTTGGTTGTTTTCTGGGTTTCTGCCACCGGCGCGGGGCCGGTCAGCAACACACCATCGCCGAAACCGTCAATCAGCAAACCACCCATATCGGTTGCTGAATACAGCGTCAGTTGGTCGGCGTTGGCATCGGGATATCCGCGTTGAATCGCCACCGGCACGGTCAGGTTCTTGGCGATGAGTTCGATAAACAGCCGCCGGAGTTCGGGCATGGCGTGGGCATTACCTGTACCGGCCAGTAACACCACGTTTTGGTCGGTTTGGAGTGCGCCGATAAGCTCGTCCCGGTCAGTTGACGTTGTGAGATCAGCCAAGGAAACCCGCACAAAATTGAGCCGGACGTTTAGCCCGCCCGCCCGGTGCCGGGCCGTCAGGTAGTCGGCTACGGTGAGCAATGGCAGTTTGTTGATTTGGTCGGAAAGGGATTGCCAGACGGTATAATCCACAATTTCTTTCAGGCCGTTGGGCAACATAAACTCAGCGGGGTGCTGGCCGGTATAGACGTAATCGGCACCGAGGTCGTTCATGGCCCACTTGTCGGGAACGGGCAGGTAAAAATGGCCGATGGCGTGCAAATCGTCGTGTTTGAGGATGGGCGACTGACTAAAATCGGCAATGACACGCGGCACATTTTGACCGCCAAAATTCATCACCTCGTGCGTAATCCGGCGGCTGTACTGAAACGGGTTGTACGGTAGCGCGGGCAACGGCAAAATCGGTTGGCTGGTTTCGGCGCGGTGGGTGTAGCGGTCAACCAAGGCTTTTGCCACCGGAATTTCGTGTTCGGGTTCTTCCGTGAGCGACACCCGGACGGTATCACCCAGACCGTCTTCCAGCAACGTGCCGATACCGAGTGCCGATTTAATCCGTCCGTCTTCGGCTTCGCCCGCTTCGGTCACGCCGAGGTGCAACGGATACGGCTTAAGTCCTTCTTCGTCAAGGCGTTGCACCAATAAGCGGTAGGCCTGCACCATCACCTGCGGGTTTGATGACTTCATCGAAATCACGATGTTGTAATACTTTTCGTCTTCGCAAATCCGCAAGAACTCCAGTGCCGACTCCACCATGCCGAGGGGCGTATCGCCGTAACGACTCAGAATCCTATCCGACAGTGAGCCGTGATTGGTGCCGATTCGCATGGCCGTGCCGTACTGTTTGCAGATGTTGACGAGGGGCAGAAACTTGTCCCGAATCCGTTCCAGTTCAACAGCATAGCCCGCTTCGGTGTAGTCAATATGCTCAAACCGTTTTTTATCAGCGTAGTTGCCGGGGTTGATCCTGACTTTCTCCACAATCCGGGCGGCAAGTTCGGCAGCATTGGGCGTGAAGTGAATATCGGCCACGAGGGGAGTTTTGTAGCCGCGCAGCCGCAGTTCGTTACGGATATTCTCTAAATTCTGGGCTTCTTTCACGCTCGGCGCGGTGATGCGGACGTACTCGCAACCGGCCTCGATCATGCGGATTGACTGCGCCACCGAACCCGCCGTGTCCATCGTGTCAATGGTGGTCATGGACTGCACCCGAATCGGATAATCTGACCCCATCGGCACGTCACCGATGTTGACGGTGATGGTTTTGCGTCGGCTGTATTCCGTCAGCGAAGGCGCGTAATTGGCCGGGTAAAGCTGGCTTGGCGTGGTAAGCGGTTTGGTTGGCGAGAGCGTTTGCATGAGACGGAACGGGGCCGCGAAACCAAGCCCGCCGACCACCGCAAAGGTAACACATTTCGGGCCGGGGGAGTTTGGGCGGGCATGGGTGCTGGTAAAATCGGGGCGGTGTTGGCTTTCGTCCGTACCGAAACCCCTGCCGACATGAACCACCTCGCTGCCGCCGATTATGCGGTATTTCTCACCTATTTTGTGCTTGTGGTCGGTTACGGTTACTGGGTCTATCGCCACAACCGGCCCGGGCAAACCAGCACCAACGATTTTTTTCTGGCCGAAGGCTCCCTAACCTGGTGGGCCATTGGCGCGTCGCTGATCGCGTCAAATATCTCCGCCGAACACTTTATCGGCATGGCCGGGTCGGGCTTTGCGATGGGTCTCGCCATCTCGTCTTACGAGTGGATTGCTGCCGCGACGCTGGTGATTGTGGCCGTGTTTTTTATCCCGATCTACCTCAAAAACCGCATCTCGACCATGCCGCAGTTTCTGGCGCAGCGATACAGCGATACCGTCAGCACGATTCTGGCGATATTCTGGCTCGTGGTCTATGTGTTAGTCAACCTGACATCTATCCTGTATCTCGGCGCGATTGCCATCGAGTCGCTGGCCGGGATTTCGTTCACTACCTGCACCATTGGGTTGGCCGTTTTTGCCATTTTTATCACCCTCGGCGGCATGAAAGTCATTGGCTATACCGATGTGATTCAGGTGGTTGTGCTGATTTTCGGCGGTTTGGTCGTGACCTATCTGGCGTTGGAACTCGTGGCCGAAAAATCGGGCGTGGCCGGAGTCTGGAACGGGTTGGTGGCTCTCCGCGCCCGTTCTGACGATCATTTCCATATGTTCTTTGCTGAAGGCCACCCGCACTACAACGCCCTGCCGGGGCTGTCGTTGGTGCTGGGCGGAATGTGGATCAACAACCTGTATTACTGGGGTTGCAACCAATACATTGTGCAGCGGGCGTTGGGGGCCGACCTCAAAACGGCCCGTAGTGGCATTCTCTTTGCCGCGTTCCTGAAACTGCTCATCCCGCTGATTGTGGTGATTCCGGGCATTGCCGCATACGTGTTGTATCAGGATGGCGCGTTTCGGGAAGCCATGACCGATGCCAACGGGGTTGTAAAACCCGATCAGGCGTATCCGGTGCTGATGAACCTGCTGCCAACGGGCATGAAAGGGCTGGCGTTTGCGGCACTGACGGCGGCTGTGGTGGCTTCGCTGGCGGGCAAGTGCAACAGCATCTCTACGATTTTCACGCTCGATATTTACCGGAAATTCTTCGATAAAAATGCGTCCGAGCAGAAGTTGGTGCGCGTTGGGCGATGGGCGGTGATGGTCTCGTTTGGCGTGGCGATTGCCATTGCGCCCGCCCTGCGCTCCTTCGATCAGGTGTACCAATATATTCAGGAATACACCAATTTTCTGACACCGGGCGTTTTCTCGATCTTTATGCTTGGTTTTTTCTGGAAACGCGCCACCAACCGGGCCGCGCTTACGGTTGCCATTCTGACCATTCCGCTGTCTATCCTGCTCAAATTCTGGCCCGAACTCATGCACCTCACGGGCCGGGAGGTGGCCGAGATTCCGTTTCTGCACCGCACTACCTGGGTTTTTGGCATCGATATGGCCCTGATGGTGGGGGTCTCGCTTACCGACCCGGCCAGCGTGCAAAACCCCAAAGGCCTCGCCATTGACAAGCGGATGTTTCGCGTATCGCCGGCATTTGTGGTAGGGTCGGTTGCCATTTTTGGCATTTTAGGCGTTCTTTATACCATCTTTTGGTGAACCATTAATCAGACAACGCCATGCAAAACCAGGCCGCATTTACCGAACAGGAAACCAACCCCCTTACGAGCATAGAGCAGTGGGAAGACGACGTTTTGCTGCGCTACCCCGAACCGAACGCGACTGAACGCAGCCCGGCCCGACCCGACCACAAGGCCAAAGCAGCCTACCGCAACTACGACAGCCCGGAGCGTGACACCGTGCGGGAGTTTTACCGGCTCAACCACCGGTATCAGACGGTTGATTTTGTGCAGCAGAAAGAGCAGGAATTTCTCAAATTCGATAAAAAAGAGATGCCCGTCTGGAGCGCGATGGAGTTCCTGAACACCCTCGTTGATGACTCCGACCCCGATACCGACCTCGACCAACTGCAACACCTGCTGCAAACGGCGGAGGCAATCCGCGCCGACGGCCACCCCGACTGGTTTGTGCTGACGGGCTTTCTGCACGACATGGGCAAGGTGTTGTGCCTGTTTGGTGAGCCGCAGTGGGCGGTGGTGGGCGATACGTTTCCGGTGGGTTGCCACCATTCGGACAAGATTGTGTATCCCGAATTTTTTGCCGCCAACCCCGATAGGTACGACGACCGTTACAACACCAAATACGGCGTGTATGAACCCAACTGCGGCTTGCGAAACGTGCATCTGTCGTGGGGCCACGATGAATACCTGTATCAAATCACGAAGAATTACCTGCCCGAACCGGCCTTGTACATGATTCGGTATCACTCGTTTTATGCCCAGCACCGCGAACACGCCTACGACCATTTACTTGACGATCACGACCGGGCCATGTTCTCTTGGGTGGACAAATTCAACCCCTACGATCTGTACTCGAAAAGCCCGAAGCCGCCGGTGGTGAGCGAATTGAGACCGTATTACGAAGACTTGATTGCCCGGTACTTACCGGCTACGGTGCGGTTATGATTTCATTCCTTTATCACCTTCCTGACAACCCGCTGCCCGCCCGCTTCGGCAACCACTAAATACACGCCTGCCGGTAATTCCCGAATGTCGGCCTGTTGATTATGAGTCGTTTGGCTGTTTTCTGCTGTCCATTGCCAGTGGGGTCGGCCCGCCAAATCGGTCAGGCGGAGAGTAGCCAAAGCGGGTTCAGCGAGCCGTAACCGAATCATAATCTGACCCGACGACGGATTGGGCGATACGGTTAGCGACACGCCACTTTCGGTAGCGTCAACGGCCTCTCGCCCACTGCCTGTTGCCGGTTCCAGATTCACGATAAACCCCGCCGAACTGCCCGTGCAACCGTCATTGCTGACTACCACGTTGTATGAACCGGATTGCAGCACGGTGTACGTCGCTGCCGTTGCGCCGGTCAGGGCGGTTCCGTTCAGTGTCCATTGATGTGTCCAGCCCGGCCCAACGGCGGCACTCAGCGAGGCCGTGTTGTTGGATAGTACACTCAGGCCGATAATCTGGGCGTTGGGGGTCGGTTTCTGCACCAGCGTAAAAGCCGTAGCCGTGCCAACGCAGCCTCTGGCATCGGTGATTATGACCTGATACGTGCCGGCTAACATAACAGACAGACTGCCGGTGGTGGTGCCGAGGGCCACACCATTCCGTTGCCAGTTGCAGGATAACGCACTCTGACTACCTACTGCGGAGGCTGTCAGCGTAACGCTGTTGCCCTGACACAAAACAGCGGGCGTAGCCGTGAGGTTGGCGGTGAGTGAGCAGGTGGTTGTGCTTTCCGGTGCTTTGAAAAACAAGCCAAACTGATCGCCTTTCATGAACGTGTTCAGCGTCAGATTGTCCGACATCTGATAGCACAATTTGTCAATGTCGGTGTAGTACTGGTTAGACGCATCGCGGGTATTTATCAGGATAGCAAAGGAATATGACCCAATTTTGAGCCAGTACGAAGCCGTGCCTGCCATGCCGCCATCTTTCCAGAACGCATCATTGACCGAGGCACTCCAGCCCGCACCAAACCCGGCGTAACCGCCCGTCGGGACACTGACCGGGATCGGTTTTGTCATGTCTTTTTGCGATTTCGGGGTCAGAATATCTTTCTGTTGCGTACCACCGTCCACGTGAACCATCAGCCAGGCGAGGTTAGGGGCGGTGGTGACCCAGCCGCCGTGCGCGTCTAAACGCGGCACCGGAAAATCGTAAGGCTGGTCGTAGCCGGGGTAGGGATGGTAATAAACAACTTCGTTGGGAAAACGGTCTTGTAGCGTACTGCCGCCAATCCGCATGGTTTCGGGCGAAATGCCTAACGGGGTCAACAGGTTATCCTGCACGTATTTTTCGTAGCTGACACCCGCTATTTTCTCGATAACCCGCCCGGCCATGTTGACACCCACGTTAGAATACACGCCTTTGGTGCCGGGGGTTTCGGTAACGGGCCGGGTGTCAATCGTGGCCGAGATGACCTGTGCCTGTGTGTAGCCAAGCCATTCTTTCTGATAAAATGGATCAATTCGGTTGTTTGCCGGGTCCCATTTATGATTCCAGGCCTCGCCCCCGGCGGTATGCGTGAGCAAGTGGCGCATCGTGATCTGGCCCATCTGCGGGCTGTATGGCTGGGTTCCGTAGGTAGTACTCAAGACATTACCCGCGCCAAAAACCGGCTGGTCGAGGTTGAGTCTGCCATCGTCCACCAATTTCATAGCGGCAATCCCGGTAATGGCTTTCGATACGCTTGCTACCCGAAACATACTGGTTGGGGTGACGGGCAGTGCTTTGTCTTTGTCGGCCAGGCCGTAGCCTTTGGCATACACCAACCGCTCGTCTTTGGTGATGGTGACCGACATTCCCGGCACGGCATACTTGGTTATAAACGCCTTCACCGCGTTCTCGACCGTTGGTAAATCAACCTGTACGCTGACTTCGATGGTGTAGGAAAGTGAGGTTCCGACGGGTGCTGATACCTGATAGACAATGGGTTTAGAAAAATCATTGACCGACACGCCACTGGTCTGCACCACGCCATTTACGCTGACCGTTGTTCCTGCCGGTGCTGTAAAACTGGCTTTCAACCCCGTTAGGCTGGTGCCGGTTGGCAGCGTGATAAGGGTGTTTGCGCCAATGGTACTAACCGAAACCTCATTAGTCAGGCTGGGGTTACTGGCTTTCTGGAATCCGAACGACAGCAGTTGCGGAACAACCGACGGATCGGCGTTGAGATACGCCCAGTCAGAATCGCTGATGGGGTAGTTGATGGCCCGAAAATCGGCCCGCAGGTCTTTTTCGAATGCGTAAGACATGGCGGCCACCATCATCGTAGCCCGAAATGAACTACCGGCAGGCGTGTCATTTTGCTGGTCATAGCGTTTCTGCCAGTCGGGGTTAAACCGGCTCAGGAACTGGGTCAGGCGTTTGATGGGCTGTCGGTAGCCTTTCCCCTGCTGCTCGGCGTATTCGTAGAACTTATACGGAACGGATAGAAACGTCTGAAACACGTCGCGGTTTCGCCGGGCATCGGTGGTTGTGTAGGTATTAAACCGCATTCCTTCGTTCACGTATTCGGTGTAAGTCCCCCGCAAGCGCGACACACCGTTGAAAAACAGGTTTTTAAACTTGAATAATAGCTGTTCGTCTAAGCCGTATTTCTGGTAGTTATTGATGATTTCGTACCCAACGGCATACTGAAAAATCTGAGCCATTGCTTCCGAATAAAAAGCGTTGGCGGGGCCGTCAATCTTACCGCCGTAGATAAAGTTAGCCGGGAAGTTCAGGGTAATATTGTGGCCCATTTCGTGATACATAGACGAAAAATCGCTGTCGGAGCCTTGTATATATCCATTGCCGATGCCGAACGTGACGGGGCGGGCGAACCACAGCGCGTAAGCACCACTGAACGTGGTATCGCGAAGCGCGTATTGCTCAAATTTTCCGTTGGAAAGCAGCACGTTTTCATTCACGAAATCATACTCTATCGTGGCCCCCAGATGAAACAGATACTCGAAATCGCTGCGTGATAATTCACTGAAAAAACTATTGGAGAAGGGCTTCAATGCGGGGATACCGTAACCGTTTGAACTACTGATGGATAGCGGCTGGCTGGGGAAAGAAACCTTCAGTTTGGGGTCAAGCGCAATGGGTTTTATGACAGGCTTCACAAAACCAACCACTATCTCAACGGTGTCTTTCTCGGTAGCCGAGTAGGCAGAAACCACTTTGGCGACATAATTTTTCGTGACATCGGCGTATTTTTTTGTCTGCGGAAAGAAGCCGTTGCTGCTCGTGCCATCGCCCCATATCCAGGTAAACGTCAGACCGGGCGTGGTTGGCCCCCGGCTGTCTCCGCCACCAAATACGACCTCGCCCGTTGTGCGGTTAATGGTCTGGATGTTGGCACTTAGCGTCTGGATTGGTCTGTTGGCAAGGGCTTTTTTATAGTTGAATAGCTCGGTTTGGGCCAGGGTGGGCAATGCGCCGACCGCACAGATGAGCAAGAGGGAAAGGAGACGTTTTTTCATTTGGCACGGGTTTAATAAGTTGGCAGAGCATCTCGCCGACGCTATGCACAACAAAGTTAGTCTTTCGACTGCGTAACCCGGTAGCCAACATCTTTCCCGGCTACCACTGCCCCGGCGAATAGCTTGTAATGCTCGGCCCCCTGTTTAGCACCATACATTTTTTTGACGAGCGATTCAATGTCGTAGTCTTCGCCGATGATGTACGGATCCATGATAAACAGGTAGGTATAGGTTCCATCGGCGTTGGGGTTGGCGGGGTGCATCACCCGCGTCTGCCGAATCACGCGCTGACCCGAAGCGGATAGTTTGGCCGCACCGGGCCAGAGAATATCATGCACAAAATGTTCGTACTGCTTGCGTTTGTCGGCCTTCACGGGGTAGGCCCACACCGTGACTGCTTCGCCGGGTTTCGCCATCGGGCGCGGGGCGGGTTTGGTCTGGCCTAAAGCGGTGCTAACGGCGAAGAGCAATGAGAGTAAAAGCGCGTATTTATGATTCATTTAGGTAAACGTTTGATTGTGAAATGATTGTGTTATTTCTCGATTGCCGCATTGATGAAAAATCAATAAATGATGCTGTTGAAAGGCAATGTCAGTCGAATCCCGAATATGTTTTTTCGGTAGCCCGGCACGTCAGGAAGGAGTTTGGAATCAGCGTCGCGGAGGGTGTAAGTTAGTTCTCCATTCAATGATTCACGGCTCTATCCGCAACTTACTCCCGGCCTGATACTGCAACCCGCCCCATAAACTCAGGCTTTTGGCAATAGCGTTGTTGATATCAACGGCTACGGTATGCCCCGCCGAAATCCTGACCGGATCAGTAACGACCGGCACCCGCCCGCACGACCAGATGCCCGGCGTACTCCAGTTGCCCGACATCAACGAGGCATTCAGCAAACATTGGCACAACGCTGTGATTTCCAAAGCAGTAAGCGGACTATTGGTAATGGCGGGCGCACTCGATACAACCCGAACCTGATACCCCGAACCAACGGCCACCCCACCGGGAACCGTAGCCGAAATCACCCCCGATGCCGTTCCTGAAACGCTGCCCAGCGTGGTTGGATTGGCGAAACTCCCCGACGCATCCGACAGCAGGGCCGTGAATACGTTGCCCGCCGTGTAGTTTCCCGATGCTGTAAACTGGATGGTGAAGGCCGTGCTTCGGCACGAACTGGCTGGTATGCCATTAGTAATGATGAGGTTATCCTGAACGAAGAAATCCCGTATCCCCACCACACCCCAGTTTCCGTTGGCATCTTTGGCCCGAATCGTGAGCGTGTGCGCCCCGGTTGCCACGCTGCCTAAGCCTATCGTAATGGCTCTCGATACGGCGGTTCCTAAGGTGAACCCCGTAATGGCCGTGCCACTGCCAAAGCCGGGGTCGGCATCAACGAAATATTCTATTGCCACGATGTTTGCTGACGCGCTTGTTGGCAGGGTCTCTTTGAAAAAGGGCCGCACAGCGATCTCGCTCCATTGGTTGTTGGCATCCCGCGCCCGGACGGTTAAGGTGTGGAAACCATTGGGTATTGCACTGGACAGGGCCACCGTAAAGTTTTGGTTCACGTTGTTGCCGGGAGTAATACTCACTGCCGACCCACTGCCAAAGCCGGGGTCGGCATCCACAAAATATTCCATTGCCACAATGTTAGGGATTGTTGGGGTTGGAATAATCTCCTTAAAAAAAGGCCGGATGGCAACCACACTCCACTGACTATTGACATCCCGCGCCCGGACAGTCAGAAAATGAAAACCAGCAGTTAAGGAAACTGACAACGGAACCGCGAATGTTTGTCCGCTTAGTGCCGTTCCAGACGTAAGGCCAACGCTGGTGCCAAGCCCATATCCAGGGTCGTTATCGGTGAAGTACTCCATCGCTACAATGTTGGCCGGAGCCGTAGCGGGCAGTGATTCTTTGAAAAACGGACGTATCCCTACAGTACTCCACTGATTATTGGCATCCCGCGCCCGGACGGTCAACAAATGAAAGCCACTACTCAAACCCGTTGGGAACGATAAGCTGAAGGTGTTGGTCAGGCTGGCCGAAGCCGTGATACTCACCGCCGTACCGCTGCCAAAGCCGGGGTCATTATCTATAAAATACTCAATACGGGTAATGTTCTGCCCCTGCGCGGCAAGCGCGAGACTCAGTAACCACCCGATTAGGAGGTTGGTAGCGATTTTCACGGTCGTAGCAATTAAGAATGGGTAGTATGACCTAATTAACGTGGATTATGGATAAGTCTTCTGTGATACGCTGACAGTGAGTGCATAGTAGGCAGGAGATGCCGAGATTTGTAGGACCAACTAACATTTCTCACAACCCCCGCCCATATGCTCCGCGAAGATAAAGCAAACAA
>JBBRNH010000010.1:0-94054 GCA_038230415.1 Cytophagales bacterium
CACGGCCAGTTTTATCACGCCCTGAACGCCAACCGCGATGCCACCGCCTTAGCCACATCAACCTACACGGGGCTGCAACACGATAGCCGGGCCGATATTTTGCACCGGATGAACCAAACCGACCAGAAAAGCTGGCTCCTGAAACAAATCCGTATCCCGAATTTTGACCTGACTGAGTTCGGTCTGACCGAGCAGAAAACCCAGATACCGGCCATTACCGAGCGGCTGACGCTTGCCGTCAGGCGGTGGGCCACGCCGAGCGGAACCCGGTTGTTTTTGCCGGTAAATGTGCTGTCGGCCACGCCCGCATTGCCCACGCCCGCGCAGCCCCGCGTTGCGCCGTTGGTGCTTGGCCCGGCCTGGGATTTTGTGGATACCGACACCGTTACGTTTCAACTGCCAGCGGGCTACGCGCCGGAGTTTGCGCCGGAACCCCAAACCATCGAGTCGAAATTTGGGCGATACGCGGCCCAAACCCGTGTTGACGGGCAGAAACTCACCTACGTCAGGCAGTGGCAGATGCACCGGGGCCGGTATGCTGCCGCCGACTATATGGCCTGGATAGACTTCCGCAGGAAAATTGCGAAGGCCGACAAAACGCAGATGGTATTGGTAAAACCCTGAATCCGGGGACATGAGTCAATAGGCTAAACTGAAACTAAGGCAAAAATCCGCTCATCTCATCTTTCACCAACACGCCCGATAACCGCCTGATTTTGAACTCGGTAAGCAAATACATAATCTTCTGAACGGCTAATTCTGGCGGCAGACCGCCGGGCCTGATGTTCGAGACACAGTTGCGGCTTTCGTCGGTCAGGCCGGGGCGGGGCGCGTAAGTCAGGTAGGCTCCGAGACTGTCTGGCGAGGATAAACCGGGCCGTTCACCAATCAACGTCACCACCATTTCGGCCCGGAGTTGGGCGGCAACGGCATCGCCGAGGGCCACGCGGCTTTGTTGGGCCAGCACCACCGGAGCCAGTAGCCAGCCCAGGTGCCGGGTTTCTTGCACCAATCCCTGCACAACGGCCATCCCGTGCCGGTTTACCGCCGTTGCCGAAAGCCCGTCGGCCAGCACGATGCACAGCGTTGGGGCCGGGCCGGACGTTAATTCCCTCAAAACGGCAAGAGAGTCGGGGCTGAGTTGTCGGCCCAAATCGGGTCGGCGGAGGTAGGTTGGCCGGTCGGCGGCCAGGCTTTGCACGGCAACGGGTTCGGCAGTGGTCAGGGCGCGGATTTCGGTCAGGAGCCGGGCGTGGTCGAGGGTGGCATAGACGGCATCGCGGGCGCGGGCATGGTCGAGTTGAAAGGCCAGCAGTGCCGCCGTAGGCAGGCTGTGACCACTGCGCCCCTGTGCGATACGGGCGGTGGTGTGGGTTTTCAGGAAATCCCAGGGGTCAGACTGAGAATTGGTCATTGGCTACACAGGGCTTTTATGGAACAAATACGCTCAAAAGAGCGTTGCAATCAAGTCAAATGATTCTATTATGAACTCTTTACTTCAATTCCCTGCCGAATCTCCCCGCTTACTTACGCCCCTGCAACTCATTGAGCAGTCGAGGGTGGGTTTACCGGGTTCAGAAACAAACCGGGTGGCGAGTCTGTTGGCAATCACCGATAAAGAAATGGCCCGGCTCCTGAATCAGTCCTCGGCCACGTTTCACCGGCAGGCGAAGATAGGGCGTTTAGATGCGTCTACGTCTGAACGGTTGCTGATTCTGGCCCGCTTAGGCAACTATGGTGCAACCGTATTTCAGGATACGGGCAAGTTTACGCGCTGGCTCCGCCGACCACTCCGGCTTCTGAATGACCGACCGCCGTTAGACCTTTTAGACAGCCCAACCGGGGTTCAGTTAACAGAAGACATACTGGGCCGGATCGAAGCCGGGGTGTTTAGCTGATGCAGACCCTATACCGGATTCAGACCGATGCCCACCACGATACGATTTTGGCCGGTATCGGGGCGCAGCAGCGCGGGGGCCGCTGGAATGCCAAAGGCAGGCCGATGGTGTATGCCGCTACCACACCCGAACTTTGCTTTCTGGAATATATGGTGCATCTTGACGGTACGCCCTTAGCCGATTTACCCCCCCTGATTCTTTGCACGATTAGCGTACCGGATGGGTCCATTTTGTTTCTGGAAGTCAGTCAGTTGCCTACTGGCTGGAACGCTCTGGACGCAGGAGCCAGTAATTTGCCCGCTTTTGCCGACGCGCTGTTTCGCCGACACAACACCTTGTGTTTGGGTGTTCCGTCGGCGGTGATACCCGCATCGCCTTCGCGGAATGTGCTGCTTGACCCCCTGCATCCGTTGCGGGCGCAGTGTTTAGTAACACACATCGAACCGTATCCGATTGACCCCCGTTTGCCAACCGCCACGCCATACCTGGCCCAACCAAACCCATCGCCATGACCAAAAAAATCGCACTCGGTCTTTTTGCCGTCCTTGTCCTGTTTCTCATCTGGCAGCACGAACTGGTAGGCTACGGGTTAATGCAGGCGCGGGGGCAACTCCGCATCCTGACCAACACGCGGCCCGTTGCTGAGATACTCACCGACCCCACCGTGCCGGATTCCGTGAAGCAGAAAGTTACGCTCATTCAGGAGATCAAACAGTTTGGCGTTGATTCGCTGGGCCTGAACCCGTCCGAGAGCTACACGAGCTTTTATGACCAGCGGGGCAAGCCCATTTTGTGGGTTATCACGGCGGCTCAGCCTTACTCGCTCGTGGCGCAGGAATGGAACTTCCCCGTTATAGGAACGTTTTCTTACAAAGGGTTTTTTGAGAAAAACCGGGCCGATTCAGCCGTTAGTGACCTGAAAAAGAACGGTTTCGATACGCGGGTGGGGGAGGTGTCGGCCTGGTCAACGTTAGGATTTTTCCGCGACCCGATTCTTTCGTCCATGACTGAGCGGTCGGCGGGGAGTTTGGCCGAACTCATCCTGCACGAACTGATGCACGGGACGTTGTTCATCAAAAACAGTTTGGAATACAATGAAAACCTCGCTGATTTTGTCGGTGAATACGGTGCAACCCGGTTTCTGGCCCAAAAATATGGCCTTAAATCGGTTGAATACCGGGACTATTTAGCCACGAAATTGTTTTACGAACGGTACGACGACCACGTGCTGCGCGGCACTAAAGCCCTCGATAGTTTGTATCGAACGGTTAAACCGGCCACGCCGATTGCGGTCAAAGACAGGCTGAAATGGCAGTTGATCGGGCAGATTGTAGCGTCGGCTGACACCCTGACTGACGACCGACCGGCGACATTGCCAAAAAAACGGCGGTGGAACAAACTAAACCTGCCCAACAATGCGTATTTTGTTGGGTATCTGACATACCGGAAGCAACAAAATCAGTTTCGCACGGAATTTGATCAGCGTTTTCGGGGAAATTTTCGAGCATACCTGTTATACCTGAAACAAACGTATCCGTCCTTATAACTACATGAAAAAAATCATCTTCGGCCTTGGCATTGCCGTTTTGGCAGTTTTTGGTTTCACGGCAGCCAACACCTACCGGCGGGTGGTGAACACCAGTTTCGGGCCGGGCGAACACCTCGAATACCGGGTGCATTATGGGTTTATCAATGCCGCCGAAGCCATTGTTGATGTAGCCCCGACGGTCTATAAAATCAACGACCGGCCTTGTTTCCGCGTCAACGTTGATGGCCGCACCACGGGTGCGTTTGATTTGGTTTCGCACATTCGGGATACCTGGCGGTCATACATCGATACGGCGGCTATTTTGCCTCAGCAGTTTTATTACAGCGCCCGCGAAGGCGACTACCGCAAGGAAGAAAACGTGACCTTTGACCACGCGGCCAACACCGCCAAAGCGGTTGAAAAAACGGAGCGTGACCTGTTTAAAGTGCCTGATAACGTGCATGATGTGATCAGTGGCTATTATTTTTTACGCACCATTGATTTCAACAAGTTAGCCGTTGGGCAGACGGTTGAGGTACCCGCTTTTTTCGATGATATGGTTTATAACATGAAGGTCAGGTATCAGGGCAAAGACGTAATCAAAACCCGGTTTGGCAAGATCAACGTCATTAAACTAAACCCGGTGATGCCCACCAACGACTTTTTCAAAAGCGAAAATTCGATCCGTATCTGGGTTTCTGATGATGCCAACAAGGTGCCGATGAAAGCCGAAGTTGACCTGGCCGTTGGCTCCTTAGAAATGGACTTGCGCCGATATGACGGACTTCGGAACGGGTTCAGTTTTTTCCGGTAAGGGCCGTAGCCCGGTGGTCGTTGCGGCCCATTATGAAACAAAGCGGTCCCTTTTCGGGTAAGAAAAGGGACCACTTTGTTTTGCGCTTACCACTAATCTCAACCGTTATGATACCAGAAAATTCAACCCGCCACCTGTGGCTGCTCATCAGCCGGGGCAGTATTTATGTACTCATCGGCGTTATGTTATTTGTTTTTGCCAGCACCTTCACTAAGCAATCGGGTCAGATTGTTGGCGCGTTAGCCCTCACCGCCGGGGCGTGTGGGCTGGCTTACTCATTTCTGAACCAACAGGCCGACCGCAACCGGCTTTGGGGCGTGTTGCATGGCCTGAGCGATGTGGTATTTGGCGTGGCTATTTTCATCTATGCCGATGGCACCATTAGAGCCTTTGTGGATATTCTTGGTTTTTGGGCGTTGATGTATGCGTTTCTGCAATCGGTGCAGGCCATGTATGCCTTCATCAGTGGCCGGGGGGCCATGAAAGCCGATTTCACAAACCGCAAGGTGATTCATTTTCTCAATGTGGCCGTAGCCGGTTTGATGGCATTCAATCTGATTTTTCGCCCGGTTGGGCGTTTGGAATCGCTGGGGTTCGTCGGTATTTTTCCAATTGTGCTCGGTATCCTGATTATCGTACTGGCGTTGCAGATGCGGCCTCAAGAAACTCAGCTTACCTGACGGAGGTGATTCGTTGCCCATAGTAAAGCCCGCTCCGGGTAACTCAGGTTGTTCCATCGAACAGACCAAAACGGCTCTTCAACGGCCCCGAAACTGCGGTAAAACCCAACCACAGCAGCTTTGTCCGGGCTTTCGAAATCAAACCACAGGCCGGGTGTTTCGGCTTTTTCCCGAATGATCCCATCTAATAGTATGGTGCGAGCATTGCCATGTCGTCCGGTGGCCGAGGCTGCGTTGAAGAGATACACAATTCGTTGACGGTCAAGCACAAATAACGCCCCGGCTTCGATTCCGCCGTTGTGGTAAGCATACTGCAACCGGGCCATGCCGTGCTGTTGCAAGGCTAACACTACGTTTCTGAACACGGGGTATGCCCAGTCTGCCACGCCACCAGGAATCTGCCCGGCGTGGTTTTCCCGAAAAAGTTTAATCAATGGTTCAGGGTCGGTGCTGCTGCAAATCTGCCAGCCAAAACGGTGGGCGCGGGCCAGGTTCTGCCGACGGTCTGCCGAATACTTACGCAGAAGAATAGGGTAAGTGAGACTCAAATCAAGCAGATGGGTATGGTGTATCGCCGTCGCTAACGCTAATTCTTGGGGCGTTTGGTGGGCTGTGCACAAAACAGAACCGTAGCGAAACCGGCGTAGCAAGGCCCCGAAAAACGGAGCCGTATCCGTATAGGCTGGCCCGAAAACAGCCAGAAACTGGCAAAACAACGGCTGATGCACTACCCAGCCAACGGCCACACCCAGCACAAATTTTTGGCGCAACGGCACGGGCATCACCGCCTGATAGTCACCCGATTGACTAAGTAAAACCAAACCAGTCCATGTCCAGTCGGGCAAGACCGTTACGGCATCCAGGTACCACGAAAAGCCGTAGAAAATCGAGTTGGGCGCAGTGGTTACGCAGGCATCCCAGGCAGCGTCGTTGATTTGGTGCCGGGGCAAATAAATAACCTGTTCGTTGTCAGGCATTGACGATAACTGCCTGACTTAGGCGGGCGTTTTCGACACTGGCTTCGAATGGCTGCAACCCGGCGGCTAAACTCCGCCACGAAATCAGACACGCCACCACCATCATCAGTGTCATGGCCTGCAAAATGGTTTCGGGGCGGCCAAACACGCGGTCGTTGAGCAGGCCCGGCAGCAACGGCCCCAGGCCTAAGCCAATGAAATTGACGATAAACAGAAATGCCGCCGAAAACGTACCCCGCATCGTTCCCGGCACAATCTCCTGCAACCCCGCCACTGCCGCGCCAAACGGCATCGAACTCGTGAGGCAGAATAAAACGGTCAGACCCATTTGCCACGCAAACGGCGGCACCGGCCAGACCATTGACCCAATGAACATCAGCCCGGCTAGCACCGCCGATGCCAGCATCACTAATGTACAGACACGCAGTTTGCCGTTGACCACGCCCTGTTTGGTGAGCATATCGGCCAGTCGCCCGCCCGTAATCACGCCCGTTGTGGCGCAGAATGTCACAATCAGGCCAAAGAGTAGCCCGGCGTTGGCGGGCTTAAACCCGTAGAGCCGGGCCAGCACCGAGGGTGTCCAGGCCGTTGCGCCATAACTCGCCATTGACATGAAGGCCATGCCGAAACTCAGGCTCAAAATCGGGGTGCGGTTGGCCCGGAAATACGTCAGCACCTCGCTCATCGGAATCGCAGCCCCAACGGGGTTTTTACGAATCGGTTCCTGAATGGTGACCGCAATCAGGGCCACGATGAGCAGGCCCGGCAGACCAACAATAAAGAATACCGTTTGCCAGGGATGCACGGCCCCCACTATCGGTAATGTCCACATCCCCTCGGTGCTGATGAGCCGCAGAACCAGCGCAACGAGCAAAATAGACAACCCGGAGCCGAGGTAAATCCCCATGTTGTAGAAGCCCATGGCGGTGCCGAGTTTATGCTTGGGAAACAGATCGCTGATGAGCGAATAGGCCGACGGCGACAGGGCCGCTTCGCCCACGCCAACCCCCATCCGGGCAAAAAACAACGGCCAGAACGACCCCGCCAATCCGCACAACGCGGTCATAAAACTCCAGATCGTGATGCCGATAACGATGATGGCTTTCCGGTTTTTGCGGTCAACCAACCGCCCGATAGGAATGCCGAGAAACGTATAAAAAAGCGCGAAACTAAAGCCAATCAGCAGGCCGACCTGCGTATCGGAAATGCCGAAATCACGTTTGATGGGTTCTACGAGCAGGGCCAGCACCTGCCGGTCAATAAACGACGAGATATAGGCCAGCATCAGTACGCCCACTACATACCACGACCGGCGCAGGGATTGAGTTTTGGGGTCAGCAATTTCAGAAACCATTGGTTAGTAATTCGGTTAGGGTTTAGAATGGTAAGGTACAGGGTTTTTTCCAGTGGATAGCACTAAACCCCGATAAAATTGAGCAATACAACGGGCAGATTGGTGGGGGTTCTCTTGCAGATTTACGAATTGCTAAACAACTTTACACCATGAAAACTATACTCTTCGGTCTGATCATTACGGCCATTATCACCGCTTGTCAGTCAGATGTTCCGCCCCGGGGAGCGGCAAGCGCGGAGGTAAACGGGAAGCTCTGGGTTGCCAGCAATGTTACGTGCCGGGGAAATGCAGCCTGTTACAAAAGCCAGTTAGGGATTGGTTTAGAGCGGCCCCTATCGGGAGGAATAACGGAGACCATCTTCTTTCATAAAGTTTCGAAGCGGGCTGGCTTGTATCAGATACCTCCCGCCAATTTCGCTGATTTTTGTACAGATACAGTAGTAAACTCTACTTTTGGTACCAGTATAGGAGGAGATGTTGCCAAAAACTCTTACGAATCCATTGATAGCCCCGCTAACTACTTGCAAATCACGGATATCAATCTGAAAACGGGAGAAATCAGGGGCCGATTTGCGGTAACATACGTGGTTTATAAGCCGAGTTACCCCGTCTCGCCAGACACCATTCGGGTGAAGAACGGTGAGTTTAAAACCTGGATTCGTTAATGAATAGCTTACTTCGTTGTTTGATGGGTAACGGTCATTCCTGAACGGGGATGGCCGTTGTTGATTATTTTCGGCTAAACCGTGTTTGCCGAGAAAATAACAGCAGCCATGACTAACCGCCCCGCCACTCCGCGCCCCGATGTGCCAACCGAACCCACCGCCACTAACCCGGCAGAACAGTTCCAGAACCAGACGCTCCGGCCCGTCCTGAAACAGCTTAATAATTTGATAGTCAGCTACTTTCGACATCATTACCCGAAACGAAAAGTGACCTTCGCCCGGCTGACCGAGACCGACAAGCTCGCCTACATCGAACGGGCCATGCGCGAGGACACCCGGCTCCGGCTCACGCTGACGGGCATGGTGCTGGGCCAATTCACATCCGACGAATGGGCCGCGTTTGTGCCGCTCGAAGCCGAACTCAGCCGCCGAATCCAGAATTTGATTATTCAAAGGCTGCAAAGCCAGGTGGAGGCATTGTGAATGGTTCCGGTCTGTGAGGACACAAACCGGGGGGTAGGTTGAAGGATTATGAGTGGTTCCGGTCTGTGAGGACACAGGCCGGGGCATTGTGAGTGTTGCGCCCGAACTACCCGGCAAGGCAGGGCGTTTGCCGGATAACACGTTATACCCCGATAAACCATGCAGATTGGCGTTGATAGTTTTGCCGCAGCCCCACCCCGTTCCGAATCTGGCGCACCCGTCAGCAATGCCGACGCGATGGGTCAATTGCTCGACCGGATCGAGCAGGCCGATGCCGTTGGGCTTGATGTTTTTGGGGTGGGCGAACACCACCGCGCCGATTTTCTCGATTCGGCCCCGACCCTGATTCTGGCCGCAGCCGCAGCCCGAACCAGGCAAATCAGGCTCACGAGTGCCGTAACGGTGCTGTCTGCCGCCGACCCGGTGCGGGTGTTTCAGCAGTTTGCCACGCTCGATCTGATCTCCAACGGGCGGGCCGAAATGATTGTCGGGCGCGGGTCGTTTACCGAAGCGTTTCCGCTGTTTGGCCTGAACACCAATAACTACGATGAACTTTTTACCGAAAAACTCGATCTGCTGCTCACCATTCGGGATAACGAAGTGGTGACCTGGTCGGGCAAGTTCAGGCCCGCGCTCGTTGGGCAGTACGTGTATCCGAGGCCGGTGCAACAGCCGTTGCCCATCTGGATTGGCGTGGGTGGCACACCGGCCTCGTTTGTGCGGGCCGGTACGCTGGGCTTGCCCCTGATGGTGGCCGTTATCGGGGGCGAAACCCACCGCTTCCGCCCGTTAGTTGACCGCTACCGGGAAGCGGGCAGACGCGCCGGACACGCCCCCGAAACGCTGAAAGTAGGGTTGCACTCATTAGGGTACGTGGGCAAAACAACCGACGAAGCCACTGCCGATTTCTATCCCGGCTACGCCGAGAGCTTCACCCGCATTGGCCGCGAACGGGGATGGCCGCCCGTGACCCGCCAGCACTTCGACGCGCAAAACGGGCCGAGGGGTGCGTTGCTGGTAGGTGGCCCGGAGGAAATCGCCGAAAAAATCCTGCGCCACAGCGAGGCTTTGGGCGGTATTGACTGCGTTTCGCTTCAAATGGACAGTGCCGGGTTGCCACACGAAAAACTCATGCAGGCCATTGAACTGCTCGGTACGCGGGTGGCTCCGCTGGTACGAACGGCAGTCAGCTCCCGGCTAATTCCTGCTTGATTTCCCGAATCCGGTTGTTGAAGGTTAGTTTTGAGAAATCTATGTTCCGCATCCGGGTTGTTTCTAAATACTCCATCACGGCGGGGTGGTGCGGAATCCGGCGGCCCGTTTCCACGCTGATATACTTTGAGGTGACCCACAGCACGTTTTTGAGGTGTGTCTTGGCATCGTCGGTCATGTAGAACTCGGTCACGATGGTGTCTTCGGCCACGTAAATCAGCCGCGACAACACCCGAATCCATTCGCTGACACCGGCGGGCCGAACGTAGGCAATCTGGTGTTGATAGACCACCCAACTCGTGCGAAGTTCGGTAAACAACTGGCCAGGGTTAAAATCGTAGAGTTTAGCTACCTGATCTTCGCGGGCGTTGAAATAATAATCGAAATACTTGGCATTGTTGAGGTGCTGGAGCGGGTCGCAGTCCTGAAACCGGACAATCATGCGCGATTCGGTCTCAGCAGGGTAAACGCGGTTGGGGTCACGGACAAACATGAACAGACAATTTTTGTACGGCTGCAAAAGTAAGCCGATGTAATGCCGGTTTGGGTATTTTCGTTAGTGTAACAGACAAAACCACAACAATCAGTTTTACCATATGAAACCTATTCCGATTACCGCAATCGCTGTTGCAGCCTTCTTTTTTATGGTCGGGCCACGCTTGGTCGGGCCACGCTTGGTCGGGCCACGCTTGGTCGGGCCACGCTTGGTCGCTTTTACCAGTACGTCCTTCGCCGATAATCCAGATGCCGTGCTGGGAACGTGGCTGAACGGCTCAAAACAGGGCCATATTCAGATCAGTAAGCAGGGCGACCAATACGTTGGCAAATTGGTCTGGATGAAAAATCCCAACGAACCCGGCACCAACAAACCCCAGGTTGACAACAAAAACGAAGACCCCAAACTCCGCTCACGGACGTTGCTGAACCTGCCCCTGATGAACGGATTCAAATACAATGGCGGCAACGTCTGGAACGACGGCAAAATATATAACCCCGAAGACGGCAAGACGTACAGTTGCAAAATGACCCTCAAAGACCCCAATACGCTCGATGTGCGCGGTTATGTGGGTATCGCTCTTTTCGGCAAAACCCAGGTCTGGACGCGGGTGAAATAAACAGTGGTTAGTGGCAGGTGGTCAGTGGTTAGTGCGCTGCATATTTTCTTAGACTGCTGTTGGGCAACGCACTAACCACCGACCACTTGCCACTAACCACTCATTTTGGGCCGTTGGATAAGTCTGTCGAACCACCGCGCCGATGCCGGGTTTTGTCTGTGTGATTCACGAGGAATCATGTTATGTCAACGCTTATCACTACAAAGCCATGAACGAGACAACACTCGGTGGGTTCTGGGACGAACTCAAAGGAAAAGTAAAACAGGCATACGCCGAATTGACCGACGACGATTTTACGCACGCCGAAGGTGAGGCCGACCAGGTTTGGGGTAAACTCGAACAGAAAACCGGCAAAACAAAAGACGAAATCAACAAGGCCGTTGCCGATTTGTAGTCCGTCGCTTAGTCAGTACCTGCCGCCCCCTGATCGCGTTTTAATACGTGGCCGGGGGCGGCATTTTTGCGTTCACCATCTCTGTTGACAGCCGGAAGCAGTGGTGCTGAGCCGGATAAGTTCATTTCTGCGTCAGGATACTCTGGCAATAGCCATCACAAAATTAGGCAAGCGGCAACCACACTACGCCAATCCTTGCTTTATCTTTGTGGCACAGAAAAATTAGTTCCTCATTCATATATACTATTCCATGCAAGTTCGGCACACGGCTATCGAAGGGCTGATTGAACTGATTCCCCGCGTTTTCGGCGACGAACGGGGCCATTTCTTTGAGTCCTATAACAAACCCCTGTTCGATTCATTGGGATTGCCCATGACGTTTGTGCAGGATAATCAGTCGTTTTCGGTGAAGGGCGTTCTGCGGGGTTTGCACTTCCAGAATGAACCCCACGCCCAGGGAAAGCTGGTGCGGGTGATCACGGGGCAGGTGCTTGATGTGGTGGTTGACCTCCGGCCCGATTCGCCTACCTTCGGGCGGCACGAATCGTTTTTACTCGATGCCAAACTAAACAATATGGTGTATGTACCGGCAGGCTTCGCACATGGTTTTTTGACGCTCGAAGACAGCATTTTCAGCTATAAATGCACCAATGTCTATAACAAAACTGCCGAGTCGGGCCTGATCTGGAATGACCCGGATTTGGGTATTGACTGGGGCATTGCTGATCCGATTGTTTCGGACAAAGATCAGGAATTACCCACCATGCGGGCCTTGTTTCCGCAGGTAGCTGTCTGATTAGCAGCACCGCGTTCCCTCGTCCACCGCTACGATGTAGGCCCGGCCTCCGGCCCGTTCGATGGCTTCGGCAACGGCCTGGGCATTCCCACCCGGCGAATCTAAGTCGGGCGCGTAGGCAAACATACAGCCCCCCCCGCCGGAGCCATTGATTTTGCCACCCAGCGCACCAGCCGATAGAGCCGCATCGAGCATCCGGTCAATTTTGGGGGTCGAGATGCGTTGCGCGTCGCGGAGAGTTTCGTGGTGGGCCGTGAGCAATTTCCCGAATGTGTAATGGTCAAAATCAGGAGCCTGCACCAGCGTTCGGGCCTGTCGCAAAAGGTCTCGATTGCTGACGGTGCCTTTCAGAAGAACATATTCGTCTTTCGTGAGTAAATCGCTAACGGGCCGACACTCCGGCTCCAAAACCTCGGTCGGTTGGGCGGTGTGTAATGAGAACGCCGGGTTTGCCGAACGAATCCGTTTTAGGATGTCGAGCATCCCGAATTTTACCCGGCTTAGAATCCCAATCGTATCTTTTGGCTCCTGCGAGTCGCCGAGAACAAACGCGCCCAGGGGTGGGGTGAGGGCTTCGAGATAAATCTTCGGTTGTGATTCCAAATAAATCACCCCGCCAACTGCCGTGGCGTAATGATCCATCATGCCGCCCGGCTCACCAAATTCGCGGACTTCGGCAATCTCGGCGAGTTCGGCCAATTTTTCGGCGGGTAAGGTTCGCGGTTCATCGGCTAATTGAGTCAGCACATTCAGCCACGTGACAATCAATGCCGACGAACTCGACGTGCCGGAGTTGATCGGGATGTTGCCCCGTACCTCGCCCGCAATGCCGTTCGAGAAGGTAAATCCCTCGCGCAGCAGGACGTTTATCGCTGACCGAAAGTAATCGCGGTCGGTCAGATACGGCAATTCTTTATCGGCAAACGGAATGGAAATGCGGCTACCGATGTCGGGCAAGTAGAGTGTAAAGCCGCGTTCGGGCGTTTGTTGAGCCGTAATCTGAATCCGGCGCGAGATCGCAGCCGCCATCACGGGCAGGCCGAGATAATCCTGATGCTCACCAAACAGGCATATTCTGCCGGGCGTTGATATAGTCAATAGAGACATTTTTAAACGCAAAGACGCAAAGTTTTTCGCAAAGGGCGCAGAGATTTTATAAAACACTCAACGAGTTTAAGGTAAACAGAAAACCTTCGCGCCCTTTGCGAAACCTCTGTGTCTTTGCGTTTAAGAAATAATCACCACTCCGTTTTTTTGTATCCCGTTGTGGCGTAATACAAAATATAGGCAAACAACGGTAGTAGCAGCCCGTAGGCCAATTTGGGGCTAACGGCATCGGTGAGGTAGCCGTGCAATAGCGGTAGCAACGCCCCGCCCGAGATCGCCATAATCAGCAATGCTGAGCCGAGTTTGGTGAATTTGCCGAGCCGGTTCAGGGCCAGCGGCCAGATGGCGGGCCAGGTTGGGGCAATGGCAAAACCGAGCAACGCCACGCACAACACCGACAGAAATCCGTCCGTTGCCAATGCGCCAACGGTAAACACAATTGCCAGCATCATGCCGTAGCGCAGGGCGTTTTGCTGCGAAATCCAGCGCGGAATGGCAATAATGCCCAGCACATAACCGGCCAGTAATCCATACAGCGTGTAGGTCGTGAAATACTTGGCTTCGTCGGTCGAGAAACCAATGGCCTTGCCGTAGTTGATAATCGTATCGCCCGAAATAACCTCCGCTCCGACGTAGCAAAACAGGGCCAGTACGCCCAAAACGAGGTTCGGAAACTGCCAGATACTCGTATGCCGGGCCGCCGATTCAGACACGGCATTGTCTTGCTCTTCGGATACTTCGGGCAGGGTTGAGAACCGAATCAGACCGGCCAGAACAACCAAAACGCCAGTCAGAATCAGGTAGGGCGTAACCACTTTCTGCAAACTGGCGATCCCCGCAGCCGCGCCTGCCACGGCGTTGCTGCCCGTTAGAAACAGTCCGCCAAACACAAACTGACTGATAATGCCCGCCCCTTTGTTGGCAACACCCAGAACGCTGATTCGCTGGGCCGCACTCTCACGGGGGCCGAGAATGGTGGCATACGGGTTGGAGGCCGTTTGCAGCACGGTGAGGCCGATACCAATCAGAAACAGCCCGGCCAGAAACATCGGATACGACCCGGCGTTGGCGGCTGGTACGAAAATCAGCGTCCCGGCAGCCATCGTCAGCAAGCCCAGGGACATCCCGTTTTTGAACCCCGTTTTGCTCAACACCCACGACGACGGAATTGCCATCACGGTATAAGAAATAAAGAACGCAAACGCCACGAGGTTGGCCTGCAAGGTGTTGAGGGCGAAGGCCTGCTTGAAAAAAGCAATCAGTACCGAGTTGACCCAGGTAACGAAGCCGAACACAAAAAACAATGCGCCGATGATGAGCAGCGGGCCGGCGTAACTCTGGGGTTTAGGAGGAGCAGTAACCATGTTTGGGGTAATTAGGAATGTATAATGAACAATGCTTGGTTAAGCGTGACTGTTGGCAAATAGCGAAAAAGGAGCCGAATTAGCCTTATCCAACGCTTATTTTTGGTTATCTTTACCTCATAACCACTCATCCTGCTATGGAAGCCGCCGTTCTCGAATACCCCGAAACCGAAATTGCTCTGTCAGACTATGAACGCGAGCGTGGAAAACCGATGCCCAGCTTTAACCACAGTATTATCCAGGCACGCATTAGCCAACAGTTGCTGAATGCCTATGAAGATCGGTTCGACATCCTGAGCGAACTAGCACTCAGCGCGACCGTGCCGCCCACCGTTCCTGATTTATGCTTCTATCCGGCCCGCCCGTCGAACTGGCTTGACGACGAAACCAGCGTCTCGCGGGTGCCGCTGACGGTGGTTGAAATTATCTCACCGTCCCAAACCCTAACCGAAATGACCAATAAAGCCGTGACTTATTTCGTGGCCGGGGTGCAGTCATACTGGCTCGTGCAGCCCTCGCTGCGGTCGGTGTTTATCCTGATGCCGGGGCAGGACGAACTGGCTTTTCACAACGAACCCCTCACCGACCCAACCACCGGCATCACCATTGACCTCAAAAAGGTGTTTCGGTAGGCTCAAAACGCATCTGTCAGCCCAAAAATCGGTTTGTTGGTTTGCCACTTGCCCCGCGTAAAATCCGGGATTTCCATCGGTTTGCTGCCCCCCGCAATGCTCGCTTCTGACAACGGGCTGATGGCACTCCAGGCGGCTGCATCATACACATCAATCGGCGGGGGAGTCTGGGTTTTTACGGCTTCGATAAATGCCCGGATCACAAAAAAATCAATGCCGCCGTGTCCGGCTTTATCGGCAGTGTCGGCGTGGCGTTTCCAGAGCGGGTGGTCAAACTCGTCCTGATATTTCTGGAACGGCTCCCACGTATGCGCTTTCGGCGAGCGGTTTTGCAGGTAAATCATGTCGTTATCGTCCATCCAGATGCCTTCGGTTCCCTGCGCCCGGAAACCGAGCGAGTAGGGCCGGGGCGAGTTGGTGTCGTGGATGATCACGATGTTTTCGCCGTTGGCACACTGAATCACGGTCGTCACCACGTCGCCGAGTTTAAAATTCACCTGCGCGTTGGAGTGGTTTGGCCCGCCCTTATCCACGATATGTTTGTGCAGCCCCCGGCTTTTGGTGGCAGTTGATGTCAAACTGACAAAGCGGTTTCCCCGGTTAATGTCGAGCCAATGCGCCACCGGGCCGAGGCCGTGCGTGGGATATAGATCGCCGTTGCGGTCAACCGAGTGCTGGGTGCGCCAATGCGCTTCTGAATAGCCTTTTGCGCCAAACTCCACGCCCCCGCCGTATGCCTGTTTGCCATCATTAAATTTCACCTCACGCAGGTCGTGCTGATAGCCGCAGTGGGCGTAGGTCAGCTCGCCAAACATACCCTTGCGAACCATGTTCAGCACCGACAGCACGTCGCGCCGGTAGCAGACGTTTTCTAAAATCATGCAGGGCATCCCGGTCTGTTCGGAGGTATTGACCAAATCCCATGATTCCTGGAGCGTTACAGTGGCAGACACCTCAACACCAGCGTATTTTTTGGCTTTCATGGTGGCAACGGCCATTGGCGTGTGCCATTCCCAGGGCGTAGCAATAATCACCCCGTCGAGGTCGTCTCGTTGCAGCATTTTGAGGTACGCATCGGCAGAGCCGGTATAGACTTCGGCACGTTTGCGTCCCGTTTTTTCAAGCAGGGCGTTGGCTTGCGCGAGGGCGTTGGCATCGGTGTCGCAGATGGCCGGAATCTGAACATCGTCGCGGTACAGAGCCTGTTCGATGTGATTGCGGCCCCGGAGACCCGTACCGATGAAGCCCAACCGAACCACTTTTTTGGGTTCGGGCGCGGCTGTTAGAATACCGGAAAAAGGCAGGGCGGTTGAGGCCGCAGCAAGGGCCGAGGTGCGGAGAAATTCGCGCCGGGTTGGGGTCAGGAGTTGGGACATTGTGATTAGCGAAAACGGTTTAGCATGGTTTGTAACGCGCCCAACAGCCGGGGCAACGAGTCAATCAAAAAGCGGGTCGAGTCAATATACACTGTATCGCCTTCCAACCGCAAAAAAAGCCACTCGAAGCCGTTCGTCACGCAGCCATACAGCACCGGGGTTGGGTGGCCGTCCTGCTCGTTAAAGAGCCGGGCCGCAACCATTTCGGCAGTGCATTGCCCGAATCCGTCTTCGATTACACCGTTTTTGGCTTCGACCAAGCAGAAAATAGGTGCTTCCGGCTCTACGATATCTGCTTTGGCCGCGAACATAAAATCAGGGACTTCGTTTGAGGATCGGCTATCGTCCACGTTAAATGTGTAACCCGAAAACAACGTAAAACCATCCGGGTTGTGCCGTTTGAGTTCCTTCAGTACCGGAAAAATCAGTTGTTCCGATTTGGCCTTTTCGGTGCTGATCGGCGAGCGCAACCCGTCGGCAATGTCGGCCTGCAAAGCCGCGCCGGGTGATATTTCCAGAACCGGCTCGGCAAAAATATGGTCAACGCGCTTCTGTTCGATGCCCAACTGCTTACGGACTTTGACTAAGGTAAAATCGCTATATGCCATTGCTAATCAGGTTGATAAAGACCGGGTAAAGATACCGACTATTCGCTATTCCCGCCGTTCTTCGCGCAGGGGCTTCACCGGGGCCGGGATGTCGTTTGCAGAACCCACCGGCACATACTCAACCGAGAACGTCCCCCGGTAGCCAAACAACGGCCCGAAGAGTCGGTTCGTGACCCGGACGTTGATGTTAAACAGCCCGGTTTCGTCGTCATACCATTCGCAGACATCGGCCACGCCCGAAAACAGCATCGGAAACCGGAACGACACCGGGCCTTCATAAAACCGCTGCTCGCCGGAGCGCAGCCGCAAACCGCCGTTGTCGGCCACACTCATCTCGATGTCAACGGCCAGATGCTGATGGGTACCGAGGTAATCTACGATGCGCCCGCGTTCGGGGCTGTAAATCATGGTGGCATCGAACCGCCGGACGCGTTCAGGAAACTGGTAGGTTCGCACCCAGGTCACGGTTTCGCGCCCAAACGAGTCTAAATAGGCGTAGTTTTCGATGGTA
Source organism: Cytophagales bacterium (assembly GCA_038230415.1). GTDB lineage: Bacteria > Bacteroidota > Bacteroidia > Cytophagales > Spirosomataceae > JBBRNH01. The sequence continues at coordinate 17,515 of JBBRNH010000010.1, forward strand.
AACGGCACGTTGCGGCCCCGTTGCGGAAACATGATGTTGCGCCAGGTGCCGATATACAAAAACGGCAGCGTGTAGGGTTTGCCATACCAGATTTCCTGCATGACGCCCCGCCCGATGGCCGCCCGGTTGTCGGCACTGCCAAAGCCAAACCGCTCCTGGATTTTCGGGTGCAGCCGGGCGAAATCGCTGCCCATCGTGTGTTGATAAATCGAGTTCATCGGGTTGGTTTGGTGATACACCGGCTGGCTCGCGGTACGGAATCAAGCCAGAGCAGCGCGATTACCGACAACGCAATCATGGGCAGATTGACCGCCACCGGATTAAAGGGCAAGATAAACACCGACGCATCGCTGAACAACGCCCCGGCCCCCAGCACCAGCAACCCGGCGATATTCAGCCCGTGCAACCACCGCGACAATGGGCGCACGAGTAGCAGTAACCCAAACCCAATTTCGGCAACGCCCACTGCCGTCAGCAACGTCCGTGCCTGATTTGCGGCAATGCCCGCCCCGGCCAGAATTGTTAGTTCACCCGAATCAGGAAACAGAATTTTTGGCACGAGACCCTGATATATCCAGACCAAAGCCAGCGCTAAACTTGCCAGGAACACCGTCAGTTGGGCGCAGAGGGCTGTTTCGGGCAAAATCCCCCGGTCGAGCCAAAGCCGGAGCCGGTCGAAACTCCAGGCCGTTGCCCAGATCATCAACGGCCTGAAAATCAGTGAGTCAATCAGTTTTCCTAACCTGCCCCAACGCGGTTCGTAGTCGTAGCCGGTCCAGAACCGAACGCGGCCATCGGGTTGGGGCTGGTATTTCCAGTAACCGGCCCCTTCCCGAATGAGTGAAATGGGGCTGGCCGACCAGAATTTCAGGACGGACGTACTGCTGCCCGCGCCGGTGGTCTTGGTCGCCACGCTTTCGCCGGTGCCGGTCACGGCCAGCCCAAACCCGATTTTGGTGGCGTATCGAAACTGTTGCGGGGCATCGGGGGCGGTTTTGGGCAGGTAGTCAATCTCGGAAAAGCGCAGGTCCCAGCGTTGGTGCAGGGCTGGGTTTTGGGTGTGTTCCCAAACGGCATCGAGCGGGGCGGCAAGGATGGTTTCGATGTAGAGCGGTTTCTTCATACAGAAAGGAGCGGCCACGAAGTACGGAACAAATGGGTAAAACCGGGCGTTATCGGTGGGGATTAGACTACTGATTCTGTTTAACTTTTTGGCGTAAAGATTGAACAAAAAGTAATCAGGATTGGTTATTAATCCGACTAAAAGCACTCCCAAGGGCGAAGCGATCATCCGCCCCGAAGTCTGCCTGTGTTGTACACAAACTTTGTAACGACAGGTTGACCGACCATTCGGTTTCTTGCCCAAACTTCATGAACAAACAATCTCCCAGCCCGACGCGGGTGGCCGTGTTCCGACGCGAACACTTTAACGCGGCCCATCGGTTGCACAACCCCAATTGGACCGACGAAAAAAACGAACGGGTGTTCGGCAAATGCAACAACCCCAATTATCACGGCCACAATTACGACCTGACGGTGCAGGTCACGGGCGACATTGACCCCGAAACCGGCTACGTGATGGACACCAAAGTCCTGAGTAATTTTATCAAGAGCGAGGTAACAGACCGCTTCGATCACAAAAACCTGAATCTCGACACCGCCGATTTTGCCGACCTGAACCCGTCTGCCGAGAACATTGCCATTGTTATTTACAACCGTCTCCGCGCCGTGCTTGACCCGGCCTTAGACCTGAAAATCAGACTGTATGAAACCGAACGGAATTTTGTTGAATACCCCGCTTAAACCCACATCCAAAATCATGACGTATCAAAACAACAACGGCCATCAGAACGGCCACAGCCACGACCACGACGACGATCTGCTGATTGACGAAATGGGTGATAACCACGTGATTACGAGTTCAGACACGCCCCTGCGCGAAGATGCCTTCATGCTCGACGATGACCTGAAAATTGAACTCATCGAAAAAAACTTTGCCGAAATCATGCATATCCTCGGTCTTGATCTCACCGACGACAGCCTGAAGGGAACGCCCAAACGGGTAGCAAAGATGTTTATCAACGAGGTGTTTAAGGGCTTAAATCCGGCCAATAAACCGAGTGTGACGCTGTTTAACAACGATTACCAGTACGATCAGATGCTGGTGGAGAAGGGAATCCGGGTCCACTCATACTGCGAACACCACTTTGTGCCAATTGTGGGCAAGGCCCACGTGGCCTACATCAGCAGCGGTAAGGTGATTGGCCTCTCGAAACTAAACCGGATTGTGGAGTATTTTGCCAAACGCCCGCAGGTGCAGGAACGCCTGACGATTCAGATTGCCGAGGAACTCAAACGCGCCCTGCAAACCGACGACGTGGCCGTTGTGATTGATGCCCAGCACTTTTGCGTGATGACACGCGGGGTGCAGGACACCGGCAGCACCACCATTACGGCTTCGTATAGCGGTAAATTTCTGGAGGAGGCCACAAAGCAGGAATTCTTAGGCCACCTCAACTCATGAAAAACATCCTGATTATCGGCGCATCGTCGGGCATTGGTCACGCGCTGGCCCAAATGCTGCAAGCCCAGGGCCACGCGCTCTATACCGCCGGACGTACCCAGCCCGAAGGCATTACGTCAACTCACTTTACGTGGGACGTAACCACGCAGCCAGCCGCCGAAGCCCTTGTGGGTTTGCCCGACGTGCTACATGGCTTGGTGTATGCGCCGGGAAGCATCAACCTGAAACCGTTTCAACGGCTCACGCCCGACGATTTCCGGCGCGATTTAGAAGTCAACGTCATGGGTGCGGTGTCGGCGTTGCACGTGGCGTATCCGGCCCTGAAAAAGTCGAAAGATGCCAGTGTAGTGTTGTTCAGCACCGTTGCTGCCAAGTTAGGGATGGGGATGCACGCATCGGTGGCGGTGGCAAAATCGGCGGTGGAAGGACTCACCAAATCATTGGCTGCCGAGTTCGCGCCGTTTAACATCCGGGTCAATGCCGTTGCGCCCTCGCTGACCGATACGCCGATGGCCGGGTTCCTGCTCTCGGACGACAACCGGCGCGAAGCCGCCAACAAACGCCATCCGCTCAATCGCTACGGCACCGCCGACAACGTGGCAAGCATGGCCGCGTATCTCCTGAGCGATCAGGCCAACTGGATAACGGGTCAGATTATCGGCGTTGATGGTGGTATGGGCAGCTTGAAATAGCGAACTGCCCGACTGACAAATTCGGGGTTCATGCAACAAAACCGGGCTGGCTTATTCGTTGGAATGAGTCGGCCCGGTTTTGTTGTGACTTTAGCTGCGCCGACTTAATGACAGATGTTACCCAGGCTGCTTTAAAATCCCGTAGGCTTGACCGATGTTGTAGCCCCGGACGGTTGGCCGTTGCCACGCAATCCGGGGCTACAACATCGGTCAAGCCTACGGCTTTCTGTAAAATAGTTTGCGTAACACCAGCTAATGATTTGGTAATACTAAATTCAGATTTGCGCCAACATTGAGGGCTTACTTGCGGCCTGAATCGTATCTTAATAATTGCTTTTGGAACTGTTTCCGGGCAGTTCGGCAGGTAAAAAGCGGTATTCAGACTAATTGATTTAGCGGTGTTGACAATCAGCCGCAGCTTTACCAAAAAATAAAACAAGCCGACAACGTGATGAATGCCTATTACATAAAAACCCAATGCATGAAAATTGCCCTGTTTCTTATCAGTAGTTTATTCTTTTCGACCATTGCTTTCGGCCAGTCGGTTTCGGGTCTGCGGGTGGTGGGCGTAGTGACCGATGCCGCCAATAACCAGCCTTTGCCGTTTGCAACCGTAGCCGTTTGGCAAAAAACCGCCAAAGACAGTTCGTTGGCAGGCGGCACGCAAACCGACATCCAGGGGAAATTTACGGTGGCTAACCTGCCCGCCGGTCGGTATTCGGTCAGTTTGTCATTCGTTGGTTATCAGTCTATTAGCCAGCGCGTTACGCTCTCGGCCAGCCAGACCGAAACCGACCTCGGCACGATTGCCATTGGGGCCGATGCAACCGCGCTCAACGAAGTGAAAGTGACGGGCGAAAAAGCATCGCTCACGATGAGTACCGAAAAGAAGGTCTTCAACGTCTCTAAAAACCTGGCATCCATCGGCGGCACCGCCGAATCGTTGCTGCGGAACGTGCCGTCTATCACGCTCGACGAAAGCGGCTCGCCCAGTCTGCGGAATATTCCAACCGCCATCTACATCAACGGCAAACCAACCCAACTCACCCTCGCCCAGATTCCGGCCAATCAGATCGAATCCGTTGAGGTAATCGCCAACCCGTCGGCGCGGTACGATGCCTCAACGTCGGGCGGGATTGTGAACTTAGTGCTGAAAAAAAACCAGAATCCCGGCTACAACGGCACAGCCAGCGTGGGCGTTGGCACCAACAACCGCTACGATGCCACCGTGAACCTCGACCTCCGCGCCGGGAAATGGAACCTCACCGCGCTGTATAGCCTGAACGCCACCAAAAACCCACTCACGGGCTATGTGAACCGGGTGAACCGCACGGCGGCTGGCACTCCCACGAGTTTTTTTGACCAAAATACGGCCATCAATTTAGACAATACGTTCCAGAGCGGGCGGCTCGTGGCCGATTATGCGCTCAACAAAAACAACACGTTTTCGGTAGCCGGCACGCTCGTTGGCGGGGTATATAACACGGTCTCGAACCAAACCTACCAATACCGCGACGCTGCGGGAAAACCCACCAGTTCGGGCAGTCGGCAGACGATTCCGCAGAATAATTTTACCAATCTCGGCCTTGAATTCGACTGGAAACACAGTTTTGCTCAGAAAGGCCGCGAGTTGAGTTTTATGAGTTCGTTTACCCGAAACCGCGTCTCGAACGCGGCTGACTGGTTCACCTCCGCCCTCGACGACCGGGGCGTTGCCGTGCCAACGTACCCCGAAACCGACCGCATTGACGGGCGCATCATTGGCAGTCAGTACATTGCTCAATTAGATTACGTGCATCCGGTGAGTGATTCAGCGAAGTGGGAATTTGGACTGCGGACGTTCAATTTCAACCGCGACACCCAGTACTTTTTTAATCAGTTAGGGGCCGACGGTAAGACGTTTAACCTGCTGCAATCGTATTCGCAGAACGCCGATATTCGGGAAACGGTAAACGCGGCCTACGCGCTTTATACCCGAAAAATGGCCCGCAATGTGAGCATTCAGGCCGGGCTTCGGGTTGAGCAGTCGAGTTTGCACGGCCTGTCGCGGTTTGATGGCAGCACGTTTGGCTACGATTATCCATCCAAAACGGGGCAGAATTTTTTCCAGTCATTCTTCCCGTCGTTCTCGGCCACCAAACAACTGAGCGAGACCACCGAAGTCAGTGTGAACCTGAGCCGCAAGGTCGGTCGGCCAAACTTCCGGCACGTCTTTGTCGGGATTCAGGCCAACGACCGGCAGAACATCACCATTGGCAACCCCGCTGTGCGCCCGGAATTTGTGAACACCGCCGAACTGAGCTATAACTACACGAAGGGGAATTTTCAGTGGGGCAGCACGGCCTATTACATCTACGAAGACCACACGATTAAGCCCTTTACGCAGCCCTCGGCCACCGACCCGACGGTTTTGGTGACGACGTTTTTGAACGTGAAGGCTGATATTCAGACGGGTATAGACAACACGCTGAGTTTTGGAGTCGGCAAAAACCTGACCGTGCTGGCAAACGTGAACCCGTTTTATGCCGCCATTCAGACCGTGACTACCAACAGCGAGGTGCTGAACTACAACGCCAAGCTGAACCTGACCTACAAGTTTCCGCTCGGTATTTCGGCGCAGGCCACCGGCACACGAGACCGCCGTTTTCCGCAGGTGCAGGGGTATCGGCTCCCGATTTATTCGGCAGATTTTGCCATCAGGAAGTCGTTTCTGCAAAACCGGGCGAGCGTGGTGTTCACGATTAACGACGTATTCAACTCCCGCAAAGGCATCACGATTTATGACCAGCCAACGGCGTTTCAGACGAGCATGAGTCGGCGCGAAATCCGGTTTTATAAACTCACGGTGCAGTTCCCCCTCGGCAAGCCCGACGCGACATTTAAACGCAGCAGCCGTAAACTCGACCGGCCCGACGTGGACTTTAGTAATCAGTAGAGTCCCGCATTAAATCGCCCAGAATTTTTTGCGCGGCCACCGAAATCACCGTTCCCGGCCCGAATACGCCTTTTACGCCCGCGTCGTACAGAAACTGGTAATCGCCCGCCGGGATTACGCCCCCGGCAATCACCACAATATCGCCCCGGCCAATGGCGCGGAGTTCCTGAATCAACTGCGGCACAAGCGTTTTATGCCCAGCCGCCAGACTCGACACCCCCACAATATGCACGTCGTTTTCGGCAGCCTGCCGGGCTACCTCGGCGGGGGTCTGGAACAACGGCCCCATGTCCACATCAAAACCAAGGTCGGCAAAGCTGGTGGCAATAATTTTGGCCCCCCGGTCGTGGCCGTCCTGCCCCATTTTGGCAACCAGGATGCGGGGCCGTCTTCCGTCGAGTTCGGCAAACTGGTTGCTCATCTGGCGGGCTAAGGCAAAGTTTTCGTCGTCGCTCACTTCGGCAGAATAAATCCCGGACACGGCCCGGATGGTGGCTTTGTGCCGTCCGAAGGCTTTTTCGAGTGCGTCAGAAATCTCGCCGAGGGTGGCGCGGGCACGGGCCGCTTCGATGGCAAGGGCGAGGAGATTTTGGCCGGGGGTGGGGTTTTGGGCCGATGCTGTAATTGCCGCCAATGCTGTTGCTACCCTCTCCTTGTCCCGTCCCTGTTTTACCTGCGCCAACCGCCGAAGTTGCGATTCTCGAACGGCCTGATTATCAATGTCTAACAAATCAATGGGCGTTTCGGAATCGGGTCTGTATTTATTCACACCCACCACCACATCTTTGCCACCATCAATGCGGGCCTGTTTGCGGGCGGCTGCTTCTTCTATTTTGAGTTTGGGCAAACCCGTTTCAATGGCCTTCGTCATGCCCCCCAATGCTTCTACTTCCTCAATCAACTTCCCCGCTTTTTCGGCGAGTTCATGGGTCAGGTATTCCACGTAATACGACCCGCCCCAGGGGTCAACGGCGCGGGTGATGTCGGTTTCATGTTGCAGATACAGTTGGGTGTTGCGGGCAATCCGGGCCGAAAAATCGGTGGGTAGGGCAATAGCTTCGTCCAGCGAATTGGTGTGTAAACTCTGCGTTCCGCCCAGCACGGCGGCCATCGCTTCAATGGTCGTTCGGGCCACGTTGTTAAACGGGTCCTGCTCGGTCAGGCTGTATCCCGATGTCTGGCAGTGCGCCCGCAGCATGAGCGACTTGGTGTTTTTTGGCGCAAACTGCTGCACGATTCTGGCCCAGAGCAACCGCCCCGCCCGGAGTTTGGCAATCTCCATGAAGTGGTTCATCCCGATTCCCCAGAAGAACGACAGTCGGGGCGCAAACTCGTCAATGCTCATGCCAGCGGCCAGCCCGGTGCGGATGTATTCGAGACCATCGGCTAAGGTGTAGGCAAGTTCGAGGTGGGCCGGTGCGCCCGCTTCGTGCATATGATAGCCGCTGATACTGATAGAGTTAAACTTAGGCATGAAGCGGCTGGTGTAGGCAAAAATATCACCCACGAGCCGCATCGAGGGTTCGGGGGGGTAGATGTAGGTGTTCCTGACCATGAATTCTTTCAGGATGTCGTTCTGAATCGTGCCGGATAGTTTATCGGCAGAAACGCCCTGTTCTTCGGCGGCTACGATAAAAAACGCCAAAATCGGCAGCACGGCCCCGTTCATGGTCATCGAGACCGACATTTGGTCAAGCGGAATCTGATCGAACAGAATTTTCATGTCCTCCACCGTGTCAATTGCCACGCCCGCCTTGCCCACGTCGCCCACCACGCGGGGGTGGTCAGAATCATAACCCCGGTGGGTAGCCAAATCAAACGCCACCGACAGCCCTTTTTGCCCCCCGGCGAGGTTACGCCGGTAGAACGCATTGGAGGCTTCGGCGGTGCTGAACCCTGCGTATTGCCGGATTGTCCAGGGTTGCTGGACGTACATCGTGCTGTATGGCCCCCGCAAAAACGGCGGAATCCCGGCCTGGGCTCCGGTAACCGTTTCTGCATCCACATCAGCCACCGAAAAATGCGGTTTCAACAGAATTCCCTCGGCAGTCACTAACGGCGGTTGAGTTGTTGCGGGCCGGGGTGGTTGGGCTACGGTAGTAGTTAGGGCGGCTGGTAAGTTAGCGAAGTCAGGGCGCATGATTTAGCAGAGGGTTCGGTTATCATTATGGTCGTTAAAACCGCCCCGTCAGCGTTACGCCCCAGGTGCGGGGTGCGCCCAGCGTTACGGCCCCAAAATTATAGCCGTAGCCAATGTAGGTGGTTTGGCCCACGTTGCGGTCCCATACCATCAGCGACCAATATCGCGCCGACACGCCCGCCCGCAGATTTACTAAGCTATACGCATCCTGGCTGTATTTATTGGGCAGGTCGAAATATTGCTTGCCAACGGCTTTCCATTCGGCCCGCAACACGGCAGACAGTTGCCGGGCCAAGGTGGTTGGTTTACCCACTGGGCGGCTGTATTGCACGGCCAGCATAGACGTATAAGCCGGGGTCTGAATCTGGCGATTCCCGGCAAAATCGCGGCTCACTTTCTGCGACTTACCATTCTCAAACACCGTCACCGGCACACTCAATGCCGAGTAGGTGGCGTTTACGATGCCGGTGTTCCAGTCAATCTGCAAGCCGCGCACGGGCGTTGCCGAGAGTTCGAGTTCGGCCCCTTTGCTGCTGAAATTGCCCGCGTTAGTGGTGGCCGTTCGGAAACCCAGCGACGGCACCAGCGTTGGCACCTGCGCGTCGGCAACGGTGATGTAAAACAGCGATAGATTGGCCCGGAGCCGGTTATTAAAAAACGCGGTTTTGTAGCCTGCTTCGTAGTTATTGCTGAACTCAGGCCGAAACGCAATCAACGGCACATCCGACGGGTCGAACCCAATCTGGCTCAGTCCGCCCACCCGGTATCCCCGGCTAAAGGTAGCATAAATCAACTGACGGTCTGTGGGTTGGTAGGCCAGGGTGGCCTTCGGTTGCAGGGCCGAAAACTGCGTGGTGGCCGACGTATCTTTTCGGGTTGTCTGCACAAATGCGCCCTTCACAAACTGGCTGCCAACGGTAAGCGTCTGCCGTTCATTGTCGTAGCGCAGGCCCGCCGTAAGCGTCAGGCCGGGCGAGAGTTTATAACTCGCCTGCCCAAACAGCGCGTAGCCTAAGCCATCGGCCAGCGAGGTGGTTACAATGCTATACGGTGCGCCGGGTTGCCCAAACTTGCCCGCGTTGGCCCCGGCCAGCAGCGTTTGCGTGGTGGGGTAGTGGTTGTTGAACAGATACAGGCCCGCCGTCCAGGTCAGGGGGCTAACCGATTTTGCCACCGATGTGGCCCGGATTTCCTGCGAAAAACTCCGAAACGTATTCTGGCCGTTATCGGGCTGAATCACAATCGAGTTCACATCCTGCGATTGCAGAGCAAACGGCAACTGAACATCGGCATCAATGGCTCCGGTATAGTAGCGGGTGGCTTGCTGATAGCCCGAAATAGCCGTTACATCAACACTGCGTCCGTAGTAATTCAGCGTGGCCGACGTAAAGAGCGTGTTGTCGGTATCGGTAGCAACGGCGTTCAGATTGACCCGGTAGCGCAGCGAGTCCACAAAAGCCGATGCGTACGGAATGAGCGGATACGACCCCCGGTTTTGCCGGTTAAAATGCTTCACGTTTACCGTTGCCGAAAACCGGGGCGAGGCCAGCCACCGGAGCGAATAATTTCCGGTCAGACTTTGGTAGCGGTCGAAATTGCTGTTGTCGAATTTGTTGATAAAATACCCGCGTCGAACATCGGTCAGGAGCGACGCACCCAAAAAGAGTTTACCCCTGACCAACGGCGTTCTGATGCCCACCGCATAGCGTTGAATCCCGAACGACCCCGCGCTGGCTTCCACGTAGCCGGTGGTCTGGTTGGTTGGTTGCCGGGTGATAATGTTAATCACCCCGCCCATTGCGTTGCGGCCATACAGCGTTCCCTGCGGGCCGCGCAAGATTTCAATTCGCTCAATGTCAGCAAGTTGTGGTATGGCCGTGGAGAGCCGAAACTGGTTCACGCCATCGAGATACACCGCAATTGGTTGGTCGAACGAGGCCGAGGTGATGCCCCGGACAGACAGCACGTTCTTGTCGTCGCCGGGGCTGTCGCTGTAAAAATTAGGAATTAGCCCCGTCAGGTCTTTCAGGTTCCAGAGCCGGTAATCGGCCACCTGTTTGGCCGAAAACGTGGAGAGCGAAAGCGGTACACGATTAGCCCGCTGCTCCGTTTTTTCGGCAGTAACCACCACCTCGTCTAAGGCATTGGCGGCTTCGGCGAGGGTAATGGTCAGGGGTTTATCGCCGATTTCTCCCACCGAAACGGGCAGCGTCTGACTGGCAAACCCCACCGCCGACACCGCCAGCGTGAACCGGCCAACGGGCAGGTTCGGCAGCGAAAAATTACCCGTTGGGTCAGAGGTAGTACCGAGGCCCGTGTTCAGCACCCGCACGGTTGCGCCCGGCACACCCTCGCCTTTTTGGGCAATTATACGGCCCGACATACTCTGGGCCATTCCACTTTTCAGAACGATGAGCAGCAGGAAAATAAATAGACTGATCTTTTGCATGATTCTTAATTAGAAACGGTACTCACTCCCGAAAGCTGGTTACGCCCACCACAACCCGTTTGCCGGAGTCAATGGCTGCTTGTTTAGCCCGAAACGAGCAGTCGAGTTCTGCCGCCACAAATCCTGATTCGGTTGCCTGAGCCAGGCCACCCTGATGTTCTACCTCCAGAAACAACGCCCAGGCCGATTCGGTTAGTTGCTGCGTCAGATTCTCCACGTAATAGCTCCCGGCAGCGGGGTCGGCAACGGCCCCGAAATAGGCTTCGTGGCTCAGTAAACTTGATACATTCCGGGCAATGCGGGCCGAAAAATCAGCCGCCTGCGCCGAAACGTTTCCGGTTTTGGCATCGTAGGGCCGTACCGTGAGTGCGTTGCAACCGCCAATCACCGCCGACATAGCCTCCGTTGTGGCCCGCAACAGGTTGGTATAAGGCGAGGCCGTTTCTTCATAAAATGCCGAGGTTTGGCAGTGAATGAAAGGAGAAAGGACGACCGAGGATGGGGACGAAGGATAAGCCGACAGGAACCGATTGAGCAACACCCGCAACGCACGGAGTTTGGCGATTTCCAGAAAATAACTCGTCCCGACTGAGATCGAGACAATCGTTTTAGGCACGAGCTGGCTGATCGTCAGTCCGTTGTCGGTCAGCGCGTCGTATTGGTCGGCCAATGAACCGAGCGCGAAAGCCAGTTCCTGAGTGGCGGTGGCACCGGCGTTATGAAACACGCTGCCATCGGCGCAGACGGTGCCAAACCGGGGCGAATCGAGCGTTTGGCGGGTGCGCCCGGCAACGTCGGCCCGTGCTGTATCGGTCAAAAAATCGCCCGACGCTACCGGGTCAATCAGCAAACCGCCTTTGAGTTGGTAGGGCGCAATTTGTTTAAGATTGGTAATCAGTTCAATAGCCGACAAACCGCCCCGAACGCGAAAATAAACGGGTGACGTACTCAACTTGATTCCGTCGAGCAGGCGCGTGAGGTCGGTGGTTTCGGTAATGGTCAACACCAGCGCGTCGGCCCCGTTTGCCAGGGCGTTTCGAAGCGTGGCATTGTCGGTTTTAAGGGTATCGGTCAGCGCGGGTTCGGGCGCGTTGAGCCATCCGGGGGCTTGTTTTTGGGCGGTCTGTATTTCGGCAAGGGGCAACGTAGCTACATCTTCGGCGGTGTAGTAGGGTTCGGCCACAACGCCATCGGGTGTTTGCCAGCGCAGGCGTTCCGGGGCCGAATCGTCTTTGAGGTCGCGTTGCACCTGCCGGTACCAATCGGCTTTTGTAGCGGATAAAAACGGGGGAGCGTTGCGGATTGGCATAGCGGATTGAGTCGGTTGCGGTAAAATTAATCACTCTCCGCAAATTGTACTCCGTTTGTTGGTTTCGGGCTTTCGGCGAAGTAAGGGGCAATGCCGATTGTATTTTTCCGGGGAAATCAGGGCAGACATTGACAACCGTATTTTTTCGGAGTACTTTTAAAAACGGAATCCTGATGGCAACGGCGGCACCGTTGCTTTTGCCTACATTTGCATCCCTTTTTCAGTACCACTCCCAACCGTAACCGTTCAGGCTTGTGAACTCAGCACTTATTTCCAACACGATGCAACGAGAGGTAACAACCGTTTGGGAGCAGTGCCTTGACATTATTCGGAAAGACGTGCCTGCCGGGCCGTTTGCCATTTGGTTCGAGCCGATTATCCCCCTTAAACTCACCGACAAAACCCTGACGCTCCAGATTCCCAGTTCGTTTTTCTACGATTTTCTGGAAGATAATTTTATTCACGTCTTGCGAAAAGCCCTCGATTATTCGATTGGCCGCGACGGAAAGTTAGAATACTCGATTGTGGTTGACCAGGGCAATGAGCGCAACAAACCCCTCACGGTAAAAGTCCCGACCACCAAGTCAACCCAAACGGCGAAGCCCGACAACGTGAACCCGGATATTCTGCGGAGCCCGTTCAAACTCAAAAACTTAGACTCGTTAGAATTGGATTCGTACCTGAATCCGAACTACACCTTTGATAACTACATCGAGGGCGATTGCAACCGATTGGCCCGCAATGCCGGTCATGCCGTTGCCACCCGCCCCGGTTCCACGGCGTTTAATCCGCTGATGGTGTATGGTGGCGTGGGGTTGGGTAAAACGCACCTCGTGCAGGCCATTGGTAACTTTATCAAGAATAATAACGAAAGTAAATTTGTCTTGTACGTCACCTCCGAGAAATTCACGAATCAGTTTGTGAACGCTATCAAAACCGATGCCCTCCGCGATTTCTCGCAGTTTTATATGCAGGTTGATGTATTGGTGATTGACGACGTGCAGTTTTTGCAGCGCAAAGAAAAAACGCAGGAGATTTTCTTTCACATCTTCAACCACCTCCATCAGTCGGGCAAACAGATTATCATGACCTCCGACCGCGCCCCCAAAGACCTCGCCGGGCTGGAAGATCGCCTGCTGTCTCGGTTTAAATGGGGCCTCACGGCTGACCTGCAATCGCCTGATTTAGAGACCCGGATGGCAATTATCCAGAAGAAGCTTCAGGCCGAGGGCGTGTATATCGAACCGGCGGTGATTGAATACATTGCCCAGAATGTCAGCACCAACGTCCGCGAGTTAGAGGGCGTAATTATCTCGCTCATGGCGCAGGCATCGCTTAATCGGCGCGAAATTGACCTCGATCTCACCAAACACACCCTGCGAAACATTGTGATGGACACCCACCGCGAGGTGTCGGTTGATGTAATTCAGGAACTCGTGGCCGAGTATTTCGGCGTTACCGTTGCCGACCTGAAATCGAAAAGCCGCAAGCGCGAGGTGGTGCTGCCGCGTCAGATTGCGATGTTTATCGCCAAGGAAAAAACCAATATGCCGCTCAAATCAATCGGATTTCACTTCGGTGGCCGCGACCACAGCACCGTTATTCACTCCGTTGAAGCCGTTACGGAGATGCTGAAAGATAACGCCGAAACCCGCGACATCGTGGCGAAACTCATTGCTTACTTTAAGTAAAAATTTGTTTGTCAGGCTGTTATCTCTATCCGATTTTGTTCCGGGTCAAGCACCACGCTTTCGTAGTAGCCATCGCCTGTTCGGCGGGGTTCGCCCACAATTGGGTAGCCATCGGCCCGAAGCCGTTCAGTAAAGGCATTAACGGCGGCATTGCTGCCAACCGAGATGGCAAAATGAATCAGCCCCGAAAACTGCATCAGCACATCGTTTTTTGAGTCGGGAATCCCTGGCATCTGCATCAGATCAAGGCGCGGGCCACCGTCGGGAAACGTCAGAAAATACGACGAGAGGCCTTTCGTCGGGTTCACGTATTTGGTGTTGGCTGTTGCACCAAAATAGGTTTCATAAAAGGCCCGCATCCGTTCTAAATCACGAACCCACAAGGCAAGGTGGTCAATAGTCATGGCCGCAAGCTACGCATGAAGTTTCAGATAGTACAGGAGCATAATGGTTTTTCCGTCCATGATCTCGCCCGTTTCAATCATGCCAAGTGCCTGATTCAGTGGAAGTTCCAGCACTTCTATATCTTCTTCGTCAACGCCCCCGCCGGTGGTTCGTTCGGTGTGTTGACTGTATTCGGCGAGGTAAAAAAACAGCCGTTCCGTCACCGAACCGGGACTCATGTAGGCTTCCATCACCTTGCGGACAGCGGTAAGTTTAAACCCCGTTTCCTCTTCGGTTTCGCGGATGATTGCCGTTTGCGGATCGTCGTTATCGAGCAAACCGGCGCAGGTTTCGATGAGCATCCCGGTTGGGTTTCCGTTGATGAACGTGGGCAACCGAAACTGCCGGGTCAGAATCACGGTGTCGGTTTCGGGGTTGTGGAGCAGGATAGTAGCTCCGTTGCCCCGGTCGTATGCTTCGCGGTGCTGGGTCGAAACGGTGCCGGTTGCGTGCCGGTACTGAAACGTAAATTTCTTGAGGACATACCAGTTGTCTGATAGCAGTGTTTCACTGAGCAGTTGAACACGGTCATTCATTTTGATTGAATTTGATTGAATTTGATTAATTTTGAGCAAATGTACAGTTTCTGTTTAAGAAAGGCCGGTTCAACGGTTATTAATGTAGCTACGGTTCCGCAGCGAAGCCCGTTCCGATATGCGGGCGGAAAAACGTGGGCTATTCCGGTTGTCAGAAAGTGGCTTCAGCAAGACGGTAATCCGGTATCGTTGCTTGTTGAGCCGTTTGCCGGTGGTGGCATTGTGAGCATAACGGCGGCTGCTGAAAATTTAGCCAATCAGATAAACATGGTGGAGTTGGATAGTGAAGTGGCAGCTGTCTGGAAAACGATACTTGGGTCAGACAATGCCTGGCTAATTGACCGCATTCTATTGTTTGATTTGTCGCTCGAAAACGTCAGGCAGGAACTCGCCAAACCAGAAAAAACAACTAAAGACATTGCCTTTTGCACCATCCTGAAAAACCGGGTTAATCATGGCGGCATATTGGCTCCGGGAGTCGGGATGTTGAAAGTGGGCGAGAAAGGAAAAGGAATTGCATCGCGCTGGTATCCAGAGACGTTAGCCAGACGAATCGCTGAAATTGGGTTGATAAAACATAAGATTACTCCCTGCGAAGGCGACGGTTTTGCTGCCATTGCCACGCACATTGATAACCCGTTGTGTTATTTTTTTATTGACCCGCCCTACGTTGTGGCTGGCAAACGGCTATACACCCACTTCGAGATAAATCACGCCCATTTGTTTGAGTTAACAGCAGCACTTACCGGACGGTTTTTGTTGACCTACGACGATACGCCCGAAATCAGAAACTTAGCCGAAAAATACGGCCTCTTGCACACAACTGTACCGATGAAAACAACCCATCATGTAGAGAAACGGGAACTGCTGATTTCTGATAATTTCGACTGGTTGTAATGCACTCCGCCAGAAATACCCATGAACTTCCAAACCCGCAAAACTCAGATTCTCCGCGCCTTAGACGAACGTAACTCGCTTGATGTGAAAGACCTGGTTAATTTGCTCAATGCGTCGGAGATGACCGTCCGGCGCGATTTGGTGCAGATGGCCGCGTTGGGGTTGCTCGTCAGAACGCGGGGCGGGGCCATGCGGGCCGGGGCCGATGTACGCCCGTTTCAGTTTGCCAACAAAACCGCCCTCAACGCCGAACGCAAAGACTACATTGCCCAGGTAGCAGCCACTGAAATTCAGGACGGCGACGTGATTTTTATGGACTGCGGCAGTACTGTTTTCCGGCTCTGTGAGTTTGTCAGAAGTAAACGTATCACGGTCATTACCAACTCGTTGCCGGTTGTGGGCGCGTTGCTTGGCAGCGACGTAAGAATCAACTTGGTCGGGGGTGAGATTGACCACCACCGGCAGGCCGCGCATGGCCTTGTGGCCGAACAACACATTGCCCGGTATCGGGCCAATCGGGCCTTTATTGGGGTAGATGGCATCTCATTGGTAACCGGCCTGACCGCCAATTCAGAGGCCGAAGCCCGTGCCGCCACCGCTATGGCAACCCACGCCGACCGGGTGTATCTCCTGGCTGATTCGTCGAAATTGGAGCGTGACAGCTACCTGCAATTTGCGCCGTTGACGCTGTTTGATGTCCTGATTACCGATAATCAGGCCGATGCGGAGGTGCTGGAACGCTACCGGCAGGCGGGGTTGGCGGTGTTGAACTAAGTGAACCGTATTTTTGCCGAATGTGGCAACTCTCCATTGATACCGGCGGCACCTTTACCGACGGCCTTGCCCGCGACCCCGCCGGGAATTTCCACCGCATTAAAGTGTTGAGTAGTAGCTGTCTGCGCGGTCGGTTCCAGGATGGTAAAGTCAGTGCACCCTGGCTCACGGCCCCGATTTTCGGTGGATACCGGGTGCAGGTTCTTGAAACCGGGCAAACGGCCACCATTGTCAGTCTGACTACCGATGGCATCCTGATAACATCGCCAACGCTGCAACTCACCAACGCGGCAACAATCCAACTCAGCACCGGCGAAGAAGCCCCCGTTCTGGCAGCCCGGCTGCTGACGCAAACGCCACTGAATCAGTCGTTGCCACCGCTCGAAATGCGGCTCGGCACCACACGCGGCACCAACGCCCTGCTCGAACGGCGGGGCGGGCGCGTGGCACTGCTCGTTACCAAAGGGTTCAAAGACCTGCTCCTGATTGGTACGCAGCAACGGCCAAACCTGTTTCAGTTGGCAATTCCGCCCGCCGAAGTGCTATATGAAACGGTGCTGGAAGTGGATGAACGCACAACGGCAACGGGCGAGATTCGGCAACCACTCAGCCCGGAAACCCTTGCTCGGATTATCACCGATTTGCAAAAAATCAGACCCGATGCCATTGCTATCTCGTTCCTGAACGCCTACCGAAACCCCATTCACGAACAACAAGTAGCCGACGCGCTGACTGAGGCCGGATTTTTGGTTGTCACGCGCTCAACCGAGGTTTCTGCCGCGCCGGGCTACGTGGCCCGCACCCAAACCGCCGTTATTGATGCCTATCTCACGCCTGTTCTGCGCCAGTATCTCGCCAATGTTCAGGCACAACTTGGCGAGCATCCCGTTCGGGTAATGACGAGTGCGGGTGGCTTGGTGCGGGCCGATTTGTTTCGGCCCAAAGACAGCCTGTTAAGCGGCCCGGCGGGGGGCGTAATCGGGGCCGCGCACGTTGCCCAAACATACGGCCCGGCCCTGACGCTCGATATGGGCGGCACCAGTACCGACGTGGCCCGTTGCGATGGCCCGCCCGACTACCGTTTCTCAACTACCATCGGGCCGTTTGCGTTGCAGTTGCCGTCGCTGGCGATTGAAACCGTTGCGGCTGGGGGCGGGTCGGTGTGCTGGTTCGATGCGGTGGCCGGGCAGTTGCGCGTGGGGCCGCAGAGCGCGGGAGCCAACCCCGGCCCGGCCTGCTACGGAGCCGGTGCGCCCGGTCAGCCGTTGCTGTTGACCATCACCGATGTAAACCTGCTTACGGGCCGGTTGCTACCCCGTCAATTCGGGATTCCGGTCTTTGCCGACAAAGCCGAAGCCGCCCTCAATGCTCTTATCCGGCAAATTGAAACCGTTGCTGATGCGGCTCCTGAGCGGGCCGAATTGCTGGCCGGGCTGCTGCAAATTGCCAACGAAGCAATGGCCGGAGCGATCCGAAAAATATCCGTTTCGCGGGGGTTAGACCCGGCCTGGTACTCACTGCTGTTGTTTGGCGGGGCGGGTGGTTTGCACGGTTGTGGCGTGGCCGACCTGCTGGGAATCAAGCGGTTGATTCTGCCCTTCGATGGCGGTTTGTTAAGTGCCGTTGGCATCGGTCAGGCCCGGATCGAGCGGGTTGGGTCGCGGTCTGTGCTGCGGTTACTGGCCGGGGTGCATGGCACACTACCGGATTTGGTGTCGGATTTGATCGCCCAAACTACCGCCGAACTGCGTGAAGATACCGGGCCGGAAACGCCCGTTGACGTTCGTTCCTGCTGGCTGGCAATGCGGCTGGCCGGTCAGGAAAGTACGCTCGATGTGGCATTTCAGGATTCGGGTTTGGGTGCGTTGGTAGCTGATTTTCAGGCCCGTTACCGGAGTATTTACGGTCATTATCCCGAAACAGCTACTGGTCAGCCCCGTCCGGTTGAGGTCGAAAGTATTCGGGTAGTCGTCAGCAGGTCAGCGTCAGAGAATCAGGCCGTAGCAGCGTTTGCTCCCGAATCAATCCAGCAACAAACGATGCTGCGGCCCGAACCCGGCGATGCTCCCGCGTACAACTGGCCTATGTTGAACCCCGGCGACACCTTCGCCGGCCCGGCCTTGCTGCTCAATACTACGTCGTCGGCATACATCGAAGCAGGCTGGACGGCCACGGTTGAGGCTGATTTGATGGTGATTGCCCGGAAAGATGTTGTTGAACCGCTTGCCCCGGTTTTAAAACCGGGGCAAAAAATTTCCGGGCAATCTGTTATCCAGACCGAACTCTTTGCCCGCCGATTTATGGCTGTTGCCGGGGAAATGGGCGCACAGTTGCAGCGAACGGCATTCTCGGTGAACGTGAAAGAACGGCTCGATTTTTCGTGCGCCGTGTTGGATGCCGACGGTCGGTTGGTTGCCAACGCTCCGCATATTCCGGTGCATCTGGGCAGTTTGGGCGTTTGTACCCGGCTCGTAACCAGCGTGTTGCCACTTGGCCCCGGCGACGTTGCCATCACCAACCACCCCGGTTTTGGCGGCTCACACCTGCCCGACGTAACGCTGATTCAGGCCGTTTTTGCTGACTCGGATAATATTAACCACCTACCGCAGCGCATCGGTTACGTTGTCAACCGCGCTCACCACGCCGAAATTGGTGGTAAAGTACCCGGCTCTATGCCACCCGATGCCACGAGTTTGGTGGAAGAGGGCGTGGTTTTAGAACCGATGTATGTGGTCAGAAACGGGCAGTTTTTGTGGGACCCGTTGCCCGAATCGCCCGGTATTGCGACCCGGTTTACCAATGCGCCTTACCCAACCCGCGCCCTTGCGGAGAACCGTGCCGACATCGAAGCGGCCATTGCTTCGCTCCGAACGGGTGAAACGGCCCTGCGCGAACTCGCCCGGCAGCACGGCCCCGATACCGTTCGGCACTACATGAACCAACTGGCCCAGACCGCCACCGATGCACTGCGCCGGGTGCTGAAACCGCTTGACGGTCAGGCGTTTGATGCCGAAGAATGGTTAGACGACGGCCACCGGATTTGCGTAAAAATCACGGTGAAAAACGAGCGTGTCACGTTCGATTTTCGGGGAACGTCAGCCGTGCATCCGCGTAATCTCAACGCCAATATTTCGATTCTGAACAGTGCGGTGTTGTATGTACTGCGGCTTTGGGTTGATGAAGACATCCCGCTTAACGAGGGGCTGATGGAACCCGTTTCGATTATCCTGCCCGAATCAACTTTGTTGAATCCGGTTTTCTCTGACGATCCTGCACAATGCCCCGCCGTTGTGGGCGGCAATACCGAAGTCAGTCAGCGATTGGTAGATGCGCTGCTTAAAGCCCTGAACCTCAGCGCGTGCAGCGCGGGAACGATGAATAATTTTCTGTTTGGCAATGATAACTTCGGCTATTACGAAACCATCGGCGGGGGGGCGGGCGCAACCGAGGGGCAGGCCGGTCGGTCGGGGGTGCATCAGAACATGACCAACACCAAACTCACCGACCCCGAAGAATTGGAACGGCGGTATCCGGTGCGGCTCCATGAATTTTCGTTGCGGCCAAACTCCGGCGGGGCCGGGCGGTGGCGGGGCGGAGACGGCCTGATTCGGGATATCGAATTTCTGGAACCCGTACAGGCAACCCTGTTGAGTCAGCACCGGCTCGTGGCTCCCTACGGCATCAACGGCGGAGAGCCGGGCGCGGTGGGTCAGCAGTTTTTGATCGGCACCGACGGTGTGGAAACCAAGTTGCCGGGCATCTTTACGCGGGCCATGCTGCCCGGCGAACGCATCCGCATCGAAACGCCGGGTGGGGGCGGGGTTGGTGCCGCAGCGTAGCGCGGGCGGAAACCCGCGATGTGTAATCTTTTCCTCGGTCTGTGTCTTCACAGACCACTATAAATCAGCCAGATACGGTTGGTTGGTGAAGACACAGACCGAAGGAAAGAGAAAAATTATGGAACCCGTTTAAAGGTGGTGGTGAGCGTATACAAAACCTTTTTCTTGTTCGCATCTTCCTCTTCCCCCTGAATAGTCATAGTGAAGCCGGTCAGGGAACGTTTCAGGGCGTATACATTCACCACTTTATCTTCATCGGTCAGGGTAAGTTTATCACCATCGAGTTTCCAGGTGCCGGTCAGTTTGGGTGGAATCGTTATCGTGGAATTAGCGTCTTTTATGGTGCATGAAGATGGTGAGGTGGCACTGATGCCGCCATTCTGCCCGAAGCTATATGTAATTTCAGTGTAGCAGTTGGTCTGGGCAAGTTGTTTGTAGAAGACCACGAAATCGTCAATCCTGGCACCAAAAAAATCAATGGCCGGGCTGACTTTATCCGCCGTAATCTGATAGTTTCCAGCGAGTGAGGCCGGTTCAACCGAATTGGACGATGAGCCGCAGTTGCTAAGACCAACGGGCAGGGTTAGCAGAAGAACCCCGGTGAAAAACCGGGTAAACAGACGTGAAAATGTAAACATGAATGGAGGTTTTGAACGGGATGATAACTACCCGCAAAGATGCAGCAAGTAAACTAATCCGGCAAACAAATACGATAGTAAATCAACCATCAACCTGACTTTATCCGGCAAAACCGAACCCGCTTTATGGCCCGATTACTTCTTTTCTGTTTGTTGCTCACAACCAGCGCACTGGCCCAGCCCGGCTACCGGCCTACACCCGAAAACGTGGCTGCCCGCACCGCGTTTCAGGACGATAAATTCGGGCTGTTCATCCACTGGGGCGTGTATAGCACCTTAGCCAATGGCGAGTGGGTGATGCACAACACGCAGATTCCGGCGGCTACCTACGAAAAACTCCCGGCTCTCTTTAACCCCACCGCTTTTGATGCCAAAGCCTGGGTAGCACTGGCAAAAAACGCGGGCATGAAATACATCACCATCACCAGCAAACATCACGACGGTTTTGCCATGTATGACTCTAAAGTCTCTGATTATGATATTGTTGACCGAACGCCCTACAAAAAAGACGTGCTGAAATTATTGGCCGACGAGTGCCGGGCGCAGGGAATCAAGTTGTTTTTTTATCATTCTCACCTCGACTGGCATCATCCCGATTATTTTCCGCGTGGCACTACCGGGCGCACCGCCGACCGCCCCGAAGCCGGAAATTTTGACAATTACCTGAAGTATATGGACACCCAACTCACCGAGCTGCTCACTAACTACGGCTCTGTTGCCGGCATCTGGTTTGATGGCTGGTGGGATCAGGAAGTGCCAAAATCCCCCAAAGGCGAGCGCAAAACTCAGATTGACTGGCAATTGGGCCGAACATACGCCAATATTCACCGGCTCCAGCCGGCGGCTTTGATTGGCAACAATCACCACGTAGCCCCGTTTGAGGGCGAAGATTTTCAGATGTTCGAGAAAGACCTGCCCGGCAAAAGCACTACCGGCTTTAACGAGGGGCAGACTATTGGGGCGTTGCCGCTCGAAACCTGCGAGACGATGAATAATTCATGGGGATTTTCTCTGAAAGACGACCGGCATAAATCAACCAAAGACCTCGTACATTACCTGGTGAAAGCTGCCGGGGCCAACGCCAATTTTCTGCTCAACGTGGGGCCGATGCCCAACGGACAGATTCAGCCCGAATTTGTGAAAACCTTGGCCGAAATCGGTCAATGGACGCAGCAGTACGGTGAAACGATTTATGGCACACGCGGTGGCCCTATATCGGCCCGGCCCTGGGGCGTAACCACCGCCAAAGGCAACCGGATGTTTGTGCATGTCCTCGACTGGGCCGACCGCAACCTGCCCCTGCCGCCGATACCAAAAAAAATCAAATCAGCTAAACTGTTTGCGGGTGGGCAACCCGTAAAATTCCTGCAAACTCCCGAACAGGTTATGCTTGCCCTGCCGGCGGTTCCGGCAGGATTTGACACCGTTATCGAGATCGAGTTTTAGGGTTGTGCAGTGGCATGGCAGCAGCGTTGCCGGGTAACCAAGCATCCCGGCAACGCTGTTGCTGTGTTACGCTGTACCTTTGTCACTCGCTACCTTACAACTCAAAACCAATGCTGATAACCACTACCCATAACATCGAAGGCAAGCACATTGCGCAGTACATCGGTTTAGTCAACGGCGAAGCGATCATTGGGGCTAACTTCGTGCGAGACCTGTTTGCCAACATCACCGACGTGGTTGGTGGCCGCTCCGGGGCGTATGAACAGGGCCTGCGCGAAGCCAAAAGCATCGCCATCAAAGAAATGATCGAGCAGGCGCAACGGCTCGGCGCAACGGCCATCATTGGCGTTGACCTTGACTTTCAGACCATTGGCGGCAACGGCTCCATGCTCATGGTGTCGGCCAATGGCACGGCGGTGGTGCTTGACTGAGTAAACGGGAGCCAACGACTGAATGCTGCATCCATTTATCCGGCCTAAACCATCGCCCATACCAAATTGGTTGTCTGTCTGCGAAGCCGTTTGTTAGTTCGCTCAATCATTCGTTCACCGATTCGCTCGTTCGCTTTATGAAAACCCTCCGTCAGGTATATGAGAGTTTCCAGTTTGCCTGGCAGGCACTGCTGGCTAATCTGCTCCGCACCATTCTGTCGTTGCTGGGCGTAACGGTCGGTATTTTTGCCATTATCGCCGTGTTCACCATGGTTGACTCGCTCCAGAGCAATATCAAAGAGAGCCTGAATTTTTTGGGAGACCGGGTGCTGTACGTCCAGAAATGGCCGTTTGAGTTCGGGGGCGAATACCAGTGGTGGAAGTACTTTCAACGGCCCGAACCAACCTACAAAGATTTTAAAGTATTGCAGGCCCGGCTCGAAAACGCCAAAGCCGTGTCGGCGGCAAGCGGGCGCGGCAGCGTCACCATCAAGCGGGGTAACAACAGCCTCAAGTCGCGGGTGTCGGGCGTAACGATGGACTACAACCAGATTTCGGAAGTGCCGGTGGCCGAGGGCCGGTATTTTGCCGTGCAGGAGCAGGATGCCGCCCGCAACGTGGTGATTCTTGGCTCAGAAGTGGCCGAAACGCTGTTTCCGATTCAATATCCGGTGGGGCAAAAGATTCAGGTGAGCGGTATCAGTTTCACCGTGATTGGCGTGCAGGCCAAAAAAGGCGCGGGCATCTTAGAAATCGGCGGCAACCCCGACAGGCGCGTACTAATCCCGTACAACACGTTTGCCAAGCTGTTTCAGTCGGTCAATCCCACGATTACGATCTCGGTGAAAGGCATGGAAACCGACGATAGCCTGCAAAACCTCGAAGGCGAAATCAGAGGACTGATGCGGGCGCGACGAAGCCTGAAACCCACGCAGGACGATAATTTTGCCGTTAACCGCCCCGAAGCCGTTGCCAAAGCCATCGGCAGTATTTTTGCCGTGCTGGGCATTGCGGGCTGGGTTATCGGGTCGTTCTCGATCTTAGTTGGGGGTTTTGGCATTGCCAACATCATGTTTGTGTCTGTCCGCGAACGCACCACGCTCATCGGCATTCAGAAATCGCTGGGGGCCAAGAATTACTTCATCCTGTTTCAGTTTTTGTTCGAGGCCGTGCTGTTGAGCTTAGTGGGCGGGTTGCTGGGCATTTTCTTGGTCTGGCTGCTATCGTTCGCGCCGTTGGGTAGTTTAGAGTTGCAGCTTTCGTCGGCCAATATTATTCTGGGTCTCGGCGTGTCGAGCATTATTGGGGTGCTGGCCGGGATTTTACCCGCTATTTCGGCCTCCCGGCTTGACCCCGTTACGGCCATTCGCGGCAAGTAAATTGTATCGTTTACCGTAACAAACCGTCTCAAACCTCGTCAATGATTGCGGTAACGGCTAAATTTTTGTTGCTTTGCCCGCCATCAAACCAATTTATCAAACGCTATGCGCTTTATCTCCTTTTTACTGATTGCTCTGCTCGTTGTGGCAGGTGTGTTGTGGGTACTGACCGGCTGGAGCTATTCCGACGGCGAACGGGCTGGCACGGTCTCTAAATTCAGCCGTCGGGGGTTTGTTTTCAAGACCTACGAAGGGGTGCTGAACGTAGGTGGCTTTTCGGGCGAAACCGGCTCACTGACTCCGCAGTACTTTGACTTTTCGGTACGCGACGATGCCACCGCTAAAAAAGTGACCGAAGCCGTAAAAACCGGGCAGCGTGTGACGCTCCATTACGAAGAAAAAATCCTGAAACTACCCTGGAATGGCGACACCAAGTACTACATCACCGAAGTTGAGTTTGTTGGGCCGCAGATGCAGCCCTTCAGTAATTATCCCGGTCAACAGCCGCAGCCCGCTCCGGCGCAACAACAGGCTCCGCAGCAGCAAACCCCAGTTCAACAGACCGCCCCGCAGCCACAGTCAACCGCTTCTGATTCAATGTGATAAGGCAAAACTCAGAATAAAATATATGCATAGAGACGCAAACTATTGCGTCTCTATTTTTATGATTGCCAGTGTATGTTTTTCAGGGACGACCAAGCCGCGTACCAAACCGATACGTCAGATAGACTCCCTCTGAATGTTCAAACAGGCCATTGCCAAAGTCATAGTGCGGCTCAATCCGAACGGTAGCGGTCAGGCCGTCGGCAATCTCGAAATCGCGTAAAAACCGCACAATGAGCAGACTCCGGCGGGCTTCGATGCGTGAACTGCCAAAAAACCGGCTGTATGACTGATACAAATCCCCGCCATATTCGGCCCGGTAGGTGTGGCCGTTCCAGTAGCTGAACAGCACCGAAAAGGGCCGTAAATCGAGCCGGAGATTAGGGTAAAATCCGGTGCCGGAGAACGTTTGGTCGGCGGTTTCGGTGTAGAACGTTCCGTATAAATCCAACCGCCCACCCTGCACAAATGCCTGTTTATGCGTTGTTTTCCACGATAAGCTCAGCGCAGCCGCACCGTTGAGGGCCGTGCGAACCGTGGCTGGAATCGCCAGATTCTGCCCGCCTTCGTGAAACGCCGTAAGTTGAACAGGAGTCGAAAGTTGAAAGTCAAAAGTCGAACCCCGAACGGCTTTGCCAAGTTGCCACTCACTGCTGATACCGCCCCAAAATTGCTCCTGCCGGGTGTAGCCGGGGAGGGCGTTTTGTGGGTAACTCACCCAGGCATCCAAAAACGCACGGTCGGTTTGATGTACCACCTGCAGGCCGTTTTCGATTCTGGCCCGTAGTAATCGCTCAAAATTGTACAGGGGTTCAATCAACCGGTGGCTCGTGGCCCCGTCGAGTGTGCCGAAGCGGTAGAGCCAGTGTCGGCGTTGGAACTGAATGGTAAACGTAGGGACAATGCGCTGGACAAAATCGGGTTCGCCGAAGTTTTTCTGGACAAACACGCCCCCGGCCAGCAACACATTCGGGGCAGGCTGGTAGGTCAGTTGCGGGTTTAGCTGGTAGCCAAAGAGCGTGTATCCATCGGCAATGGGGCCGAAATACTCGTTGTTTTTCACGAACGCCAACGCATTGAGCCGGAAACCGAGTTTCTTGACCGACGCGCTATCGGCAGTCAGGGGCCAGTTTAGGGTCTGGTTGGGGAGTTGGGCGAACGAGTGACGGGTGAAAAGTGACGAGTGAAGCGTAAGCAATAAGCAGAGAAGGGCGATTGGCAGGCAATCAATCCACTTTCGTTGGCTGTGGCACACTGCTGGATTCCCCAAACTGTTCGTCATATAATTGTTGCGCTGTCACTTCCCGCTGTGGCGGGGTAACGAGCAGATAGGCAATTAAGTCTTGCGTTGTTGGAAAACGCCGACGAAATTCATCGCTTGTAGTAACGAGTTATGATTTCTGATTCATGGGATAGCCAGACATTGGTGATTTTGAGCGTTTGGTCTCTGAACTCAACGATAAATGAAATGAACTCGTTTCTCGCTGAATAACCGATGCAGCACCCAAATCCATCGGTCAGGGTATAATCGAAGGTTCGGCAAAGCGACGAGTAAAACAGGTTTTCTACCTCAGCAGATTCGATGCACTGTTGGGCCAAACGGCTCAAATCCAGAAAGGAGAAATCGAAATCAAAACGGGGAACATCCATTGGTTACGGTGATAATCCGCAAAGCTAAAGCGAGGGAATACAGAATTGAAACACGGTTTGGTTTTAATCTCGATTCTGCGTATTTTTATGTGTTAAAACAACGCACAAAACATGGCAAAATCATCGTCGGCAGAAGCCGCAACCAGCCCGGCAGACCAAAAAATGAAGGCGCTGCAAACTACCATTGAAAAACTCGATAAAGCCTTTGGTAAAGGAACCGTCATGCGCCTGAGCGATACCAAAGTAATGGACGTACCCGTAATTTCGACCGGCTCGCTCGGTCTCGATTTGGCTCTCGGCATCGGTGGTTTGCCGCGTGGCCGCGTGGTAGAGGTCTATGGCCCCGAATCATCGGGTAAAACCACGCTCACCATGCACTGCATTGCCGAAGCGCAAAAAGCCGGTGGTATGGCCGCATTCATTGATGCCGAACACGCCTTTGACCGCGTGTATGCCGAAAAACTCGGTATCAACCTCAACACGCTCCTGATTGCCCAGCCCGACAACGGCGAACAGGCTCTGGAAATCACCGAACACCTCATTAGCTCCGGTGCCATTGACATTATCGTGATTGACTCCGTGGCCGCGCTCGTGCCAAAAGCCGAGATCGAAGGCGAAATGGGCGAAAGTAAAATGGGTTTGCAGGCCCGGCTGATGTCGCAGGCATTGCGGAAAATGACGGGTATCATCAGCAAAACCCAGTGCTGTTGCATTTTTATCAACCAGTTGCGCGAGAAAATCGGGGTGATGTTCGGTAATCCCGAAACCACCACCGGCGGTAACGCCCTCAAATTCTACGCATCGGTCCGGCTCGACATTCGGCGTATCGGTCAGATTAAAGACGGCGACAACGTGGTGGGCAACCGCACGAAGGTGAAGGTGGTGAAAAACAAGATGGCTGCTCCCTTTAAAGTAATCGAGTTTGACCTGATGTACGGGCAGGGCATCTCCAAAGTGGGCGAAATTCTTGACCTCGCCGTGGAGATGGAGATCGTGAAAAAATCAGGTTCGTGGTTCTCTTACGGCACCAACCGCCTGGCGCAGGGCCGCGACGCGGTGAAGGAACTGATTCTCGACAACCCCGAACTGATGAACGAACTGGAAACCAAAATCAGAACCAAAATCAAAGACGACCAAAACGCCCTGCTCGACCCCGTTGGTGCCGCCGATGTTGAGGCCGACGACGAGGAATTGGTTGAGGCTTAATTTCGGAAGTAAGTATTATCAAAAAAGCGGGCTATTTGGCCCGCTTTTTTACTTTTGTTCTATGCCCAAACTCACTACCTGCCCCAATTGCAATACTACCCTCCGGCTTACCGACAATTTTTGCCCGCAGTGCGGGCAGGAAAACAAGGAACTTACCATATCGGTAAGAAAACTGCTGCCCGAAGTATTGGAAAACCTGATACCGATTGGGCTGACCAGTGTCGATAACAAATTCTGGAATTCGATAAAAGCCATTTTCTCTCGGCCCGGCCAACTTACGAATGACTTTTTAGCCGGTCGGCGAACCCGTTATTTACCGCCCATGCGGCTTTACATCTGGAGCAGTGTCGTATTTTTTTTACTGTTAGGCGAGTTGGTGAGCCAGAAATCAAGTCGGGCCTTCACCAAGTTTATGAGCGGCTTCACAGACGGGCTAACGGCTGAATCGGCTACGGTAGATAAACTGATTAGCCGCGATACGCTGGAACGGCGCGGTTTAATTGGCGTAGCCAGTGTCGTGATTGCCTATTCGAGTACTCCCGAACGGGCTGCAAAGACAATGAAACAATTTCGGCAGGTCACGCCAACTCAAATTGATTCGTTGCTCAGCCGTAGCAAGTTTCCCCTTACCGCCCGCAACCGGAGTCAGCTTCGGCAAGCATTATCACTCTTGCCCAATACCCCGCCCGCGACAGACGTATCAATTAGTGTATCGTCTGTCAAGAAGGGGAAGCGGGCTAAATTGGCCTTTACGAGCGACTCGGCTCGGTTGGCGTTTGGGCGGCAGATGAATAGCATGACCGATGCCGAAGTTGACTCGGTGCTGACCAAAATCGGTGGTAAAATCAATTGGTTCAACCGGACAGCACTTCGGAAGTTTAGTCGCATAGTTGGTTTTACGTCAGCAGCCGAAGGCATACAAGCCGTTACGTCACTATTTCTCAAAAACCTGCCGGGGGTTATGTTCGTGCTGATGCCCTTTGTGGCCGGGCTGCTTTGGTTCTTTTATGCCCGACGCAAACAATATCGGCGGCACTATTACGAACACCTTATTTTCTCGATTCACATCCACACCGCTCTATTTTTGTTTGCCTCATCGGTGTTGGCCGTAGTCTGGGTTCTCCCGCAAACACCTTTTGCCGATCAGTTGATTGGCGGTTTATTGCTGATCTGCTGGTTCTATTTACTGCTGGCCCTGCGCCATGTCTATCACCAGTCCTGGCTACGGACGATAGTCAAATGGCTGTTTATTTCGTTTGCTTACGCGGTTACGGTTGTCCTGTTTATGGCCGGGTTGGCTTTGGTCGGTGTAATGACGGTGTGAGAAGATTGGGTGGTATATGGCAGAAACCAATAATGTGTCAGGTGTTTAAGCCCGACGACAGTCAATAGCGTGTCACTGTGTTCTTAGCCATTCCATCCAATCTTTAGCAACGGCATCACCGTTGTAAATTTTATCTATTACTTTGCCGGATGCGTCTCGCTTTAGCTGATAAAACATATGGTCATGATCATAGTAGGGTTTTAAGGTTAGGTTTTTCTTTCCTTTTGCAATAAATTCCAAAGGCAGCACATCTAAACCCGGAGCCATTTCTTTGTCTGCCGTTCCGTAAGCAATGTATAGCGGGGTGGTAATTTTTAATAAATTCGGTAGTTCCGGTTGAGAAAACGAATACCAGGCTCGATAGGTATCCCCGAACGATTTTTCGGTATCGTCCGGGTATTTACAAATGTCTGCCCATACTTCATACATCTTCTCGATTTGAGGTTGGCCCACCTCAAATTTTTTCTCTCCTGACTCAATTTGATCCCGAATCTGCTGTACCATAACCTCAAACCGACGGCCTGTGCTTCCCGAAAATAAAATCGTGTGCGTTACAAATTTATTGTGGTTCGCCACTAAGTCAGCCCCAACCGTAAACCCTTCTGAGCCACCACAATACACCACTTTTTTCTTGTCAATCCAGGGCTGACCGACCAGATAGTTGATAACCTTGTCGCACTGATCCACGTATCGTTCGCGGTAGTTGTTTGCCAAATATTTTTTGCTGACAAATTTTTCTGGCGGGTCAGACTGGCTAATTGCTTTTGTGTATTCGTCATAAAATGTGCTGTCAACAACCAACCGAACACCTGGTTTTTTTATAACAGCAAAGTGGTATTCGTTTTTATAATCCCGAAAATGAAAGGGTCCGGTAACATAGTACTTGTCACCCACTAAATGGATGAACGGAGCGGGTAAAGAGCCTTGCCGGAATAAAAAAAGTGGTTTTTTAATTGCTAAATCTGCCTTACTGCCAAAGACAATAAACGTAGTTGTGTCTTTCCCATCGGGTAGATGAAAAACTTGACAGAGGTCTTCGAGCCGGGCAGTTTGAGCAAACGATTCTGAACTTGCCCAGAGGAGGAGGAGAATAAATACGAACTGTTTCATTGCCGTTGATTTTATTGTTGGGCAAAGCACAGATTTTTTCAGGTCTTGGGGTAGTTTTTTAACGTTTGTTAGGAATTTTTAACAATTCATCTGCTTCCGGGCTATACAGATTTTCTGACTTTTTGGTGGCTTTTATTTATACGTTTAACCAAAATCGGCTGCTTCTACACCTCGCCATCGTGACGTGTAGAAGCAGCCAGTCTGACCTCAGGGCCGCGACGCGGTGAAGGAACTGATTCTCGACAACCCCGAACTGATGAACGAACTGGAAACCAAAATCAGAACCAAAATCAAAGACGACCAAAACGCCCTGCTCGACCCGATTGGTGCTGCCGACGTGGAAGCCGACGACGAGGAGTTGGTAGAGGCTTAATTTTAGGCGTGAGTAGTATCAAAAAAGCGGGCTATTTGGCCCGCTTTTTACTTTTGTTATATGCCCAAACTCATTACCTCCGATTTATCAGGTCGTTTCCTGACTTAGCATCAATACAATGTCCGTACTCAATTCTGTACTTTCTGCCACAGCCTGAACCGATAACCCCATGGTTAGTAATCTTCTGGCGATTTCAATACTGCGGGCGTTTTCAATTTTTGCGATGGTAATTTTTCCGGCTTCTTTATTTTTGCTTAATGCCCGCTCTGTTGGGGTCAGGTTCTCAAAACTAATCAGGTCGGCAGCCCGGCTAACGCCAGCATTTTCGCGGTTGATCGTTGCATTTTCTGCGTGATGAATAGACTCATAAATCAATGTCAGCCAATCCCGTATTGCCGGAGGTGTCTGTGCGTCGGCGTGATTCGGGTTTAGAATAACGAACTCATGACCGTACAAATTCCGCTCATCACCCGTCAATGTTTTGGGATTGAGTTTCAGCAAGAGTACTTCGTCTTTTATTGGTTTACCGTTTTTCTCGCTGATAGTGTAAGGCGCAGTTAGCACCACAATCACGTAAACCGTTTGGTTAATGCCATAATCCTTTGAACGTTTTTGTTGCTCGGCGATTACCATCAGAAAATAATGCAGAAAGCGGTCAAAATTATGATCATATTCTACACGCTGAATTTCAATCACAATTCGCTTGTCTGTTGTTTCAGCAAAAATGTCTAATTCGAAATCAATGTAGCCAATTCTTGGATCGAACTTTTTTTCGGTTTCAATTTTATCTATTTCTACATTAAGCCCTAATATATCATGCACGAAGGCTTTAAAAACGACCTTATCAGTAAAGGCCTTCTTGAAAATAATTTCGTTATCTAAACTGCCTAATGTCATGGTTTTGGGTCTTTACTGTGAAGAAACTTAATCCAAGATTAAACGGTAAATGTAACGGCTTGACCAACCTTCAATTGATCTGCTCCACTGTCACTCTTCGGTCTAAATGCAAAAAGATCAAATCTTCGTGGTTCAGTTCGTGGTACCATTGCACGTTCCACCTCCACATCATCTAATCGCAGATTTTCACCCGGTTTGTAATCGGGAATTTTTGTGGTTGACGTGCCAATAATTAGCAGCTTTTCCCCTTTATTCTTGATAATATACTCAATCGTAAAAATTTGATTCATTGCATGACAATAGTTTCGATCTCATTAGCATTAACGACAATGGAGCGTACACGCTTAAACAAAACCGGCTGCTTCCAAACCCTACGATTGTGAAACTTAGAAGCAGCCGATTTTATTGATAATCAGTTATTTATCGCTCCGCCAGCGTCTTGAACTCACGCAAAGTGGCTCCGGTATAAATCTGGCGGGGACGGCCAATGGGTTCTTTGGTTTCACGCATTTCTTTCCACTGGGCAATCCAGCCCGGCAGGCGACCAATAGCAAACATCACCGTAAACATATTCGTCGGGATGCCGAGGGCGCGGTAAATAATGCCCGAATAAAAATCAACGTTGGGATATAATTTGCGCGACACAAAATACTCGTCGTGCAGGGCCGCTTCTTCGAGACCTTTGGCGATTTCCAGCACGGGGTCATTAATGCCGAGTTTAGCCAGCACGTCGTTAGCCGCTTTTTTGATGATCTTGGCGCGGGGGTCGAAGTTTTTATAGACCCGGTGGCCGAAACCCGATAGCCGGAAGCCGGTTGTTTTGGCGTTTTTCGCCATATCCACGTACTTACTCACGTCGCCACCGCCGTTTTTGATCTCTTCGAGCATTTCGATCACCTCCTGATTGGCCCCGCCGTGCAGCGGCCCCCACAACGCACTGATGCCCGCCGACATAGACGAGTATATGTTGGCCTTTGATGAGCCTACGAGTCGCACCGTTGAGGTCGAGCAGTTTTGCTCATGGTCGGCGTGC
The DNA here is from genome assembly GCA_038230415.1 of Cytophagales bacterium. Lineage (GTDB taxonomy): Bacteria > Bacteroidota > Bacteroidia > Cytophagales > Spirosomataceae > JBBRNH01. The sequence goes on from JBBRNH010000010.1 coordinate 49,835, forward strand.
AGAATGAGCAATACGTTCATCGCTTCGGCCACAATCGGGTCAACGGCATACTCTTCAACCGGCAACGAGAACAGCATATGCAGGAAATTGGAGCAGTAGTCGAGGGAATTTTTGGGGTAATTCACCGGATGCCCCATTGACTTTTTGAACGACCAGGTGGCAATTGTGGGCAGTTTTGCCAGCAATCTCTTAATATGGAGTTCGGTCTGATCTTCGGCTTTTTCGTCGTAAGAATCTGGATAAAATCCGCTCATCGCACTCACCAAGCTCGACAGTACGCCCATTGGGTGCGCGTTGACGGGAAATCCTTCAAAAATCTTCCGCATATCTTCGTTCACCATCGTGTGCCGCCGGATGCTGAACTCCCAATCGGCGTATTGCTCCTGCGTGGGCAGTTCGCCGTAGATGAGCAGGTAGGCCACTTCTAAGAACGATGCTTGGGCGGCCAATTCTTCGATGGAGTAGCCCCGGTAGCGCAGGATGCCTTCTTCACCGTCTAAAAAGGTGATGGCACTTTTGGTGGCTCCCGTATTTTTGTAGCCCCGGTCGAGGGTTACGTAGCCGGTTTGGTCGCGGAGGTTGCCGATGTCGAATGCTTTTTCGTGTTCGCTACCCTCAGTAATCGGAAATTGATACGACTTGCCATCAACGGTTAATTCAGCATTTGCCATAGAGAAATGGGGTCTGTTTTTTTAAGAAATGGGTTTCGGTTGTACCGGAAAAATCACGGACGAAAGTAAGACAAAAACCAACGCTGATGCACGGATAAGGCAGCAAAAGCCGAATCTGCCGGGCTTGCTGCCGACGCAACCCGCCGAACCCGCACTACCTTTTAGCTGGCACCCCCTATCTTTATCGCGCCAACTATTCCTTTTTTTTCGATGAAATACCGCTTTGCTACGTGCCTTACGCTGGTTCTGACTACGCTACTGCTGCCCGCCTGCCAGAATAAAGCAGAATCAACCGGCCAAACCCCGGTTGATTCAATGGCTACCATTCCTCAACCCGCCACCGATACCCTGCCCGAAGCCCCGCTTACCGACCGGCTGCGAACCCTGGGCCTGACCCAAACCGGCGACTGGCGCGGTATCACGCTCGGCGACGGTCTCGGCACGGTGCGAATCAGCGAAAGAGCGGCTAAATCAGACCTGTTTGAAGAAGACAACCAACATATCGGTTACGGCATTGAGCTGAAAAATTTAGAATCAATGGACGTACAGTATGTTCATCAAACCGGACGGATAACGGTGATTCAGGCTGATTTATATCTGAACAACAACCCGTCAGTAACGGCATACAGCACTGACTTAACTGCCTATTTCACAGCCCGATACGGAAAACCGACCGTTACCAACAACCACACAACCTGGGCCGGGCCGTACAGCAAGCAGGTGAGCCTGAAAAACGTGTCGAAGGGCAAAGATTTTGGGTTGAAACTGAGCATTACCAAAGCGGGTGACGGGTTATAATTTCACCCCAAACCGCCCGCCGAGTTCTTCCAAACTCTTTATTATCGGCTCAACCACCGGAATCCCGTTCACCAAGCGTTCGGCTTCCATCAGCCGTTCGGGGTCGCCGGGGATGAGTACTTGCCTGCCGTCAACGGCGCGGGCCTGCCTGAATCGCCGAATCCAGACATCCATGCTGGCCTTAAACTCATCGGCGGGCCGGAAGGCATCAATCCGCATGGACCCAAAAAAATGGCCGGTTCCCGCTCCTACGCTTTCCTGAGTGGTCATAAAGCCCGCCGTAGCGAAAGGCGGCACCCAGGGGCCAAAATTCGCGCCGGACAGTACGCCCGAAAAAATATCGACAATTGCGCCGAGTCCGTAGCCTTTGTGAGAGCCGTGTTCGCGGTCGGAGCCGAGGGGCAGCAGCGCACCACCGTTCCTGATGGCATGAGCGTCGGTGGTGGCGTTTCCGTCGGCATCCTGCGCCCAGCCTTCAGGAACAGACTGATTTTTGCGTTGCAGGATTTCGAGTTTTCCGTAGGCAACGGCGGTGCTGGCAAAATCGGCGAGGAATGGCGGCTCGTTCAGGGCGGGTACGGCAACGGCTATTGGGTTGGTTCCCAGCAGTTTATCGAGCGAAAACGTGGGAGCCACGAGCGGGGCCGCGTGGGTCATGGCCTGCCCGATCATGTCGTGCGGCACGGCCAGCAGCGCGTGATAGCCGGCAATGCCAAAATGGTTTGAGTTTCTGACTGCCACCCAGCCCGTACCCACCTGACGGGCTTTTTCGATAGCGATTGCCATAGCCGCCGGGCCAACCACCAGCCCTAAGCCCTGGTCTCCGTCAAGAACGGCGGTTGATGGCGTTTGGTGAACGACGCGGATTTGCGGTTGTGGATTCAGGCGGTCGTTATCGTAGAGCCGGACGTAGCCGGGTAGCCGCGCCACCCCGTGCGAATCTACCCCGCGCAAATCAGCACTGACGAGTACGTCGGCGGCCAGGATAGCGTCGGCATCGGGGCAGCCAATGGCCCGGAAAATGGCTTCGGTAAAGGTGCGAAGTTGGTTGACCGTGAGGAGGTTCATAAATCGGTTTGAGAGTTGATTTGTAGTTCAGTAAAGACGCTCACAAGAAAATGAAAAAGCAATGAACAGCATTATTTCGTGTGCCAATAACAACGAAAAAATAAATTTTTTTCTTGAAACAACTTGATTGATTGGCTCGTTTAGGCTTCATTACAGTACAATTCAACTATCTAATGGCACCTTACCATGATTCAGAAAGTATCCAACCGATTTTCGTACCTCAATGCCCTGATTTGCCAATGTGCAACGGGTTGCCCCAAAGAACTTGCCACCAGGCTTGGTATTACCGAACGGGCCTGGTATAAACTGCGCGACGAACTGATTCACGACCTCGGCGTTCCCATTGCCTACGACCCGCAACGACAGACGTATTACTACACCGAAGACGGCGAACTGCTGTTTCAGTTCCGCCGAAGGCTTACTAACGACGATATGCAAAAGCTGGAGGGCGGGCATGGTTATTCATTTTTAGCCTCACTGAACTGGTAGTTCAGTGAGGAAGGCGATGTTGCGGGCAAAATCCCCTTGTTATGACCGCTCTGTTTGTGATGCTCCCCGCTTACGGCCATCTGAACCCAACGTTTGCTCTGGCCCGACAACTTGAAACCGACGGCTACCGGATTGTGTATGCATACACTGGAACGCCTGACCTGGCGCAATCTGTTCAGAGACAAGGCTTTGCGATTCACTGGTTGCAAAGCCAGCCATTTGGCGTTGGGTTTGACGAAGCCATGAACCGCAACCGCAGTGAATCGTACCTCGAAACACTGCTTGACCGCTTTACCGATCAGACCTACCAGGCCCGCACCGCCGATTGGCAACGAACGCTAACATCCCTGAAACCTGACCTGATTTTGTTAGATGCGTTTTTGAGTACCGATTTTGTGGTGTTGTATCCGCTCATTAGGCCCGATACGACCCGGATTGTGTTGCTGCAAACGATGCTGCCTACTTATTATGACCCCAAAACGCCCCCGCTAACCAGTTCTTTGTTGGCAAAAAACACTGATTTACACTCTATTAACCGGGCATGGCAACGATACTACGCTAAAAGAACACTGCGCCGATGGTGGGATACTATGCGGTTTCTGGGCCGAAGTACGCACCGAATTATGGCCCAACGCTGGCAGCAGAACCACCTGCCCGATACGCACCGACTGCGCTATGATAAGGCATTTCACGTGGGTATTGATAACGTGCCGGAGTGGATTTTGACCCCGCCCGGCCTTGATTTTACCGACCGCGTTCTGCAACCGTTTCAGCAGAATGTGACTCCGCCCGCTGTGCCCCGCGCCGAAGAGTTGCCACCCGTTTATGAACAGCTACTGGCCCGGATTGATGGCGAAAAACAGACGAACCCGAACCTGAAACTGATTTATGCCTCGTTGGGAACCCTGACCGGAATCCATACCAACGCCCGAACGCTAACCCGTTTCTGGCACCGACTGCGCGAAGCCGTTGCCGCCGAACCCAACTGGCGGTTAGTGGTAGCCCTCGGCGAAACACCAACGGGAGCGTGGCTAACGACCCCAACCAATGTGTTTGCGCTGGCCCGTGTGCCGCAACTGCATTTGCTGGCCCATGCCGATGCTTTTCTGACGCACGGCGGCCTAAACTCGGTGCAGGAAGCACGGGCGGCTGGCGTACCGATGCGGGTTTATCCGCTAAACCGCAAGTGGGACCAACCCGGCAATGCGGCCCGCGTAGTATATCATGGGTTAGGTACGGTGGGCAGTCTGGCAACCGACAGCGCGGAGATAATCAGGGCAACAACGCGGGCATTGATGGAGGAGTCAGAAAATTCTTCCAAATTTTAATTTGTTTTTAATCTCACTGAATTCTTAGTGCAGTGACAGCCCTCACCTTTGTTGTGTCATCAAGAACAGTTGGCCGACGAAATACTATGACAAGGCGGTTGCCGAAAAGCCTGAAACAGAGTAGGCACGAAAATCAAACTTCTCAAAAACATGAAGAGGTTAGAAATACAACAGATGGAGACGGTGGAAGGTGGAAACTGTCTCACAGCCACTATGGCAGCAGGTGCCGCATGGTCGGAACACTCTAAAGACTACTCAAATTTTTGGCTTGGTATTGCTTGGCAAGCGGCAGCGTATGAGGCATTGGTTGCCTGTTGGTGATGAAGGAAAAGACAGCCTGAATAATAAAGTGATTGGAAAATCAACTTACTATTCAGGCTTGTCATAAATATTTTTGCCATGAAATTAATATTCTTACTTCTGCCTTTTTTTTGTTACTTACCATATCACGCACACGCACAATTTCAGGGTAGTTATCAAGGTAGCCAAAAAGATAAAAAAAACGCGGCCGTATTTTGGGTCGTATAAGATCATGTTTTTGGTAGTTTTTACGAAAACAGGACAACACAATATCTTATAAAAGGTGTAATCAAAAATGACACTCTGGAAGGTTCAATAAAAATTGGGTTGACTGAAAAGTCAATCAAAGGAACGCTTAACGGGAAATTACTGCTATTAGAGTTATTCTCTACTACCGACTTAATAACACAGATTATTGAGCGTCGTTTAGAGAAAATTTCGGACAAACCAAATCTTAATTTAGATAAAATATTTGGGAAGATTACTGCTCAACGGGATTCGCGCTTAATAGGAAAGTGGGAAATGATTTCAGCTCTTCATCCCGATGGAAAACCAGTAAACATGCCAAAAATTACCCTTGTTCTTAGGCCTGACGGGGACTGCTGGTTGGAAAATACACCTATATCTGTTCAAGATCAGTTGAGGTTTACTCGGCAATGGGAAACCATAGAGGGTGAACTGTATATGATTGTCAATGGTGAACGAATGCAAGAAGGAACTTATAAATTTTCGGGGGATACACTGAGTACATTTAGAGTTATGGGTAGAAACAAGTATGTCAGAAAAAAATAGTTTTTTTCGTTTGAAAATGAATTTAAATTATGACGCACTCCCTTACTAATATACGCTACTTCGCCTTGCTATGTCTTTCATTAGCCTTAATGAACTGGGCGTTCCAGTTTCTATTGGTCAGCGATGATTTATTTATGAATTTTTTGCTCAATCGCTATGACTATGATCGGGTACAGGAAATTATCAAATCTGCAAAAGAGCATCAATGGTTTGGTTATGCTATAGCACCTATAACGTATTTCATTAAACTCTCGTTGGTCTCAACCTGCCTTTTTATTGGTTCTTTTTTCGCCGATAAACAGTTCAAGTTTAGTGTATTATTTCGCTCTGCTACCCTTGCTGAATTTGTTTTTCTGTTGCCCATTCTCATTACTCTATTCTGGTTCCTCTTCATTCAACCCGATTATGACCTCAACGACCTTAGCCAATTTGCCCCACTATCCGCCTTAAACTTGTTTGACACCAGCACGGTGCCAAAATACGGAATACATCCACTACAAACCCTTAACCTTTTTGAGGTTGCATACTGGTTTCTGCTGGCATACGGCGTGGCAGAGGCTACGGCCTTGCCCTTCAAACGGGCATTTGGGTTGGTGATGTCGTCTTATGGTGTGGGGTTGTTGCTGTGGGTGGTGTTGGTCATGTTTCTAACCATAACCTATTCGTAATCAGTATGAAACGCTACGTCAAACTTGGCTTGCTCGTATTGCTGGTGGCTGTGTTGGGCGGGGCAGCCGTCAAAATGCGGGAGACACTTGCCGTTAGAGACGCGGTAGCGGCCAAAATCAGGCAACGCCCCAATCTGGCACCCATTCGTTTTTTGTATTCTAAAAACCAGCCCATCCCCGTGTACGACAACCGCCCCACCGTTATTATCGTCTTCAACCCTGATTGTGAGCATTGCCAATACGAAGCCCAACAACTCAATCTGCATCACGGCGCATTTAGCCGGGCAGCGGTGTTTTGGCTCACTACCGACACGCCCGCCCACGCCCGCGTCTTTGCCCGGCAGTATGGGTTAGATTCGCTGCCGGGCGTTCACGTCGGCACGCTCACCCGCGACGAAGCTTACCGCGCCTTCGGGCCAACGTCGGTGCCGCACCTGTTTGTCTACGGTGCCGATGGGAAACTCCGCAAAGAATACCGGGGCGAAACCAAAATTGAAGCCATAACGAAGTATTTGTAAACCTTATCCCCGGCCCCCCCCGTGAAAGCAGGGGAGGTGAGTTCGACCATGATTTGACCATGAAACACATCAACCGCACCTTTACCCGCCAAATCGATCAGACCGATTGCGGCATTGCCTGTCTGCTTTCGATTTTGCGTTTTCACGGCGGCAACGCCACCCGCGAACGGCTCCGCGAACTCAGCGGCACCAGTGTTCAGGGGACATCATTGCTGGGGCTGTACCAAACGGCGCAGGGAATGGGGTTTGCTGCCGAGGGTCTTGAAGCCGAGGGTATTCATAATCTCGCCGAACTCACCACACCCGCCATCCTCCACGTCCTGATTGACCAAAAACAGCAGCACTACGTCGTTTTTTACCCCTCTCCTGCTCCCTCCCCCAATGGGGGAGGGAGCAGGAGAGGGGTTTTGATTGGCGATCCGGCGCGGGGTTTGCTTACCCTCACTGCCGACGAACTGACCGCCATTTGGCCGTCGAAATCCCTGCTTACCCTCACGCCAACGGCGCAGTTTGTGACCGACACCCAAACCCGGCAAACGCAGTGGCAATGGTTCCGGCAACTGATTCACAACGATATACCCCTGCTGGCCGTTGCCGCCTTGCTGGGCGTGGTTATGGCGGGCCTGAGCCTAACGATGTCGCTGTTTTCGCAACGGCTCATTGACGATATTTTGCCCAATCAAAACACCGAAAAACTGACGATAGGCTTGCTGTTGCTGGCCGTGTTACTGCTGGCCCGGTCGGGCATCGGCTACCTGCGAAACGTATTTCTGCTCCGCCAAAGCCGCGATTTCAACACCCGAATTGCGGGCAGTTTTTTCAGCGATCTGCTCCAGCTGCCCAAATCGTTTTTCGACAGTCGTAAAACCGGCGACCTCGTAGCCCGGCTCAACGACACCCGCCGGATTCAGGGCGTGATTAGTTTTCTGACGGGCAGTGTCGTGATTGATGCACTGGTTGTCATCATCACGGCCAGCGTATTGTTTGGCTATGCGTGGCAAATTGGTGCGGTGGCGTTGGTTAGTTTTCCGTTGTTTGGTGCGCTGATCTGGCGGTTCAACAGCCGCATTATTGCCGGGCAGCGCAGGGTAATGGCAGCCTACGCCCAAACCGAAAGCAGTTTTATTGATGCTGTTTCGGGAGTCGGGGCCATCAAAGCCGCCCGACAGGAAGATTTTTTTGGCCGGGTAACACAGGCTGTTTACGGTCAATTCCAGCAAAAGCTCTATGACCTCGGTTTGCTTGGTAACCGATACTCGCTCCTGAGCGAACTTATCAACGTTGGCTTGCTGACGGGCTTAATCGGCCTGACGGCATTTATGGTGATGCAGCATACGCTCAAACTCGGCGAAATGATGGCCGTTATCGGTATGGCAAGTACGCTCGTGGGGTCAGTTGGTAAACTCGTCACCACCAACATTCAATTGCAGGAAGCCCGTGTTGCTTTCGAGCGGATGCGTGAATTTACCGAGTTGGAGAAGGAAACCACCGGGGAAAAACGCACAGAGCAACCCGCCACCGATTTGCCATTGGCTCCGTTACAGGCTTTACTGGTTGAGAACGTGACATTCCGGTTTCCGGGCCGTGCGCCTTTGCTCGATGGTATTTCATTCACTGTTCGGCGGGGCGAGGTAGTCGGTATTGTGGGCGAAACAGGTTCGGGCAAAAGCCGGTTGCTCCAACTGATTCAGCAATTTTATTTGCCAGAATCGGGCGAGATTTTTATTGAAACCGAGACTTTTGGCACGGCACTTGCGGGGGGGGTAAAATTTCGTTGGCCGACTGGCAATCAGCCGATTGGCGGGGGCGGGTTGGTTGTGTGCCGCAACCCATCAAGATTTTTAACGGAACATTGATAGAGAATATTTGTCTCGGCAATGTTATGGACGAAGGCGAAGCCGTTGTTGGGTTTTGTCAGGAAACGGGCTTTCACGATTACTTCATGAAATTACCCCAAAACTACCTGACATTGGTGGGTGAAGAGGGCATCAACCTGTCGGGCGGGCAACAGCAGTTAGTGGGTTTGGCACGGGCCTTATACCGTAAGCCTGAGTTATTGCTCTTAGACGAAGCCACCTCTGCGCTTGACCGCCACACTGAATCGTTTGTGCTTGACCTGCTCGAACGTTTAAAACCCCAGATGCTGACCATCATGGTTACGCACCGGAGCCAATCGGTACGGCTGGCAGATCGGGTTTATCGGCTCCAACAGGCCCGACTGCTCGAAACAATCCCGATTTCGGAGTAGCCGTATGACAAGCCAACAATGCCATAAATCAGTTTAGTATTTGTAGTTTGACGTTCGATAAGCGTAATCAGGTAGTTACGCGGTGGTACTTGACACGACAGACTATTAACCTCGAACGATAAACTGATTTATTATGGCTTTGACGTATCGTTTTCTATTCTTGTTCGTGGCTCTTGGCCCGTTGTTTGCGGCCACCGCTCAGGATTCTACGGCAGTTCGGGCGGCACGGGCGGTTGCCCCGCGCCAACGCTACCTTGCCCTCGATGCCAACCCAACGTTCGGCGCGTTTTACCGCTATCGGTATCAGGTGGGGCAGCCGTTTGGGTTTCGGGATATAAAAGGTGATAAATACCGCGCCCCGGTCTATGCCGTAACGGATTCGTCGTTCAGTTTATCCATGAATAATGAGGTTATGGGCCGCTACGAAGCCGTTCCGTTTCGGTTTGCCGATGTAAAAACGGTATTGGTAAAACGCCGGATTCCGTTCGTGACCGAGGGTGCCGTGATGCTGCCGCTGGCGGGGATAATTTACTTTCTGGCCGATTTTATCAATACCGGCACCGACGGTGGCCGGGGCTGGTTTACGGCCAGTTCGCGGTCATTGATCCCGGCGGGGGCATTAATTGCGGCTGGCGGGGTGTGCTATACAGTCAGTTTCCCCCGATACCGGGTTGGTAAAAAACACCGGCTGCGGGCGTTTTAGATTTTACTTTAGCCCCCGCTCAACGCCTTCAAGTTCCGGGCGGCTTCTTCGTAATCGGGTTTGAGAACCAGTGCCTGCCGGATGTCGGCGACGGCACCGGGGCGGTCGCCGAGGTTGAACCGGCACACCCCCCGGTTGTGCAGGGCAATGGCATCGGTAGGTTTGTAGTGCAACACGAAATCATAATCGGCTTTGGCGGCAGCGTAGTCTTTGGCCTGTAACAGGGCAAACCCCCGGCTTTGGCGGATAAGCGTGTCTTTTTCGGGCGTTTTGCGGAGGGCAACGTTAAAATCACGTACCGCATCGGCAGGCCGGATTCGCATGAGCGTAATGCCCCGATTGTAATAGATGTCGCTTTTGGTGCTGTCTAATTTAAGAGCCTGATCAAACATGGCAGCCGCTTTCGCCACATCGCCTTTCAGCCCGTAGGCATTGCCCAACCCTTCATAAACGTGGTAGCGGATGGTACCGCCTTCCAGAGCTGCCGAAAACTGCGCGATGGCCTTGTCAATTTCGTTGCGCTTGCCGTAGTAATCGCCTAAGCCTTCGTGAATCTGGTCATTGTCGGGGAAATATTCCAAGGCGTTGAACCACAGTGTTTCGGTGTTGTTCCAGACCAAAACCTGTTTGCTGGTCTGATAAAAACAGATGATGGCAAACACCCCCACGCTTACCCGAAAGGCCAGCCGATTGGTTGGATTAGGCCGCGTCTGCTGTTCTAAGGCGGTTATGGCCCAAAGCAACAGCCCGAAATACGGCAGGTAACTGTACCGATCAGCCATATACGCGGCACCGACCGTCATGAACTGTAAAACCAGGAAAATCGTGACCAAAAAGAACGCCATGCCAAACGCCAGCATCCGCCGGTTTTGCCAAAATGCCCGGCCCATAATGGTCAGATAAGCCAGAAAACCCACCGGCCCAAGCCAGAACTGCGCCGGAATAATCTGGTAGTTAGTGGGGTATGGGTAGAACGCCGAGAGGTGAATCGGCACCAGAAACCGCACCAAATACATCACAAAACCATAGGAGCCATAGACCAACCACCGCCAGGCAAACGGCTCTTGCCCAACGGCATCTTTTTTCTGACCCACCACCACCAGTAAGCCCCCGGCATCGCCCCCGCGCTGCACCTGCAACGCCAGCCAGCCAAAAAACAGCGCGATGATAAAAAATGGTAGTTTTTCGAGCCAGACCGCCCGGTTTTTCAGGTCTCGGCCTTCGAGATAATCAAGCAACAGCAACACAACAGGCAGCACCACCGCCATTGCTTTAGAGAGGCAACTTAGCACAAACAGCCCGCCCGTGAGCAGCAGCCAGCCAACTTTTTCGGTGTGCCGGTAGCGGAGATAACTCAAACAGGCAAGCAAAAAAAACAGGGTGTAGAGCACGTCTTTCCGCTCCGAAACCCAGATCACCGATTCGACGTGCATCGGGTGCAGCCCCCAGACCAACGCCGTCAGAAACGCGACCATCTGATTTTGTTTCGGGAGTTGTCCGGCCAGCACAAATACCAACAGCGTGTTGATAACGTGCAGCACCACATTGGTAATGATAAACGACCGGGAGCCGGGGCCAAATGCAACCGCGTTCCAGTAGAGCGTGGTCATCGTGAGGGGGTGGTAGTTGAGGGCGATGGGACTGCGCCAGAGAGCCGCCAAAGAGCGGGTGGCCGGGTTGGTCAAAAACCGATTTTCGACCACATACTCCATATCGTCCCAGTCAACAAAGTCGTTTCCGAAGCCAAACGAGAACGCAATCAGCACCAAAACGGCCAGCGCAAGGGGCAATCCGTATCGCAACAGGGGATTTTGGGTTGACGGAGAAGAAATCGGTGGTGCGGCAGAACGGGTAACGGCGGTAGCCGACGGAGTGGCTACTGACGACTGACCAACACGGATAGCCATCGGTTGGCGGTCGGGCGGAGCCGTTTTTTTAAACGATTTGGCAGGTTTACGGGCGGCCATATACGGTTCAGAAACGATAGGGCATCAAAACTACCGGTTCAGTGGCGGAATGTCAAGCCGGTTAATCGGTTGGCCTAACGACGACAAACCCACAAAACCGTCACATCAAAAAGTGGGCCAGCTTACTATTACCAGATTATCTGCGCCACAGCCCTTTTGCAATCAGGTACGGAATCAGGAGCCAAAGCAGCCCTTTGATCAAAAAAAACAGAAAACCGGCCCAGCCAACGCGCTTGAGCCAGAGTTTGAAACGGTTGTTCATTCGTAGTCCTTTATGTTGACCTCAATAACGTCAAACCAATACCTTTGCAGTTCAAAACCCCTCATTTTTCGCTCCCAACCATGAAGCAGCTTCTTTTTGTACCACTTTTTTTCCTCGCTTTCACAACATTCTCGCAGGATAACGCTTACAACCTGATTCCGTTTCCGGCGCAGTTTTCGGGCCAAACCGGGCAGTTCACGCTCTCGGCAAGCACCAAATTAGTGGTAACGCCCAAAGATGCCGGGCAGGTAGCAGCTGCCCAACTGCTGTCTAACTTCCTGAAAACCAACGCGGTATTAATAACTCCGGTCACACTCATAACACCCATAATGGCAAAGGGGAAGCACGTATTTTTTGCAGTCCACAAAGCCAAACGAGTGGGGCCGGAAGGCTACACGCTGGCCGTTACACCCGACCGCGTGACCATCGAAGCCGAAACACCCAAAGGTTATTTCTACGCTGTGCAGACGCTGATGCAGTTGATGGGAGGAAAAAAGGAGGAAGGAGGAAAGGGCCAAAAGGGAGGAAGTACGCTGTCCCCTTCCTCCCGCTCGTCCCTTTCTTCCCCTTTTTTTCCGGCCTGTCAGATTCTCGACCGACCACGTTATGCCTACCGGGGCATCATGGTTGATGTGGTGCGGCATTTTATGCCCGTTGCGTTCATCAAAAAGCACATTGACCTGATGGCGATGCACAAACTGAACACCTTTCACTGGCACCTGACCGACGATCAGGGCTGGCGCATCGAAATCAAAAAATACCCCAAACTGACCCAAATCGGCTCTAAACGAGCCGAAACCCTGATTGGTCACTACGCCCAGAATTTTCCGCAGCAGTACGACAAAACGCCACACGGCGGGTTTTACACGCAGGAGGAAATAAAAGATGTGGTTCGCTACGCCACCGCCCGGCACGTGACCATTGTGCCGGAAATAGAGATGCCGGGCCACGCGGTGGCGGCTCTGGCGGCTTACCCGCAGTTTTCGTGCGACCCGACAAAACAGTATGCAGTTGGCACAACATGGGGTGTTTACAACGATGTTTTTTGCCCGACCGAACCCACGTTTGCGTTTTTGCAGGATGTACTGACCGAAGTGTTCGCGCTCTTTCCCGGAAAATACGTGCATATCGGCGGGGACGAATGCCCCAAAACAGCCTGGAAACAAAGCGCGTTTTGTCAGGGCCTGATCAAAAAACTGAAGTTGAAAAACGAAGATGAATTACAGTCGTACATCATTCGGCGCATCTCAACATTTGTAACCAGCAAAGGCCGCGCCATCATCGGCTGGGACGAGATTCTGGAGGGCGGCCTTGCGCCCAACGCAACCGTGATGAGCTGGCGCGGCACGGAGGGTGGTATCGAAGCGGCCCGGCAAAAACACAATGTGGTGATGACCCCCGGTGCGTTTTGCTACCTCGACAAGTACCAGGCTAACCCCGCTCAGGAACCCATCACCATCGGCGGCTATCTGCCCCTCGAAACCGTGTATGGCTACGAACCAACCCCGGCAGAACTCACTCCCGACCAGCAGAAATACATTCAGGGTGTGCAAGCCAACCTCTGGACGGAGTATGCCAAAACGCCCGAAGCCGTTGAATATATGCTGTGGCCCCGCGCCATTGCCATTGCCGAGATTGCCTGGATGCCCAAGCCCGTTGGCCCGCGCAATTTCGAGGATTTTGCCGCCCGCCTGAAAGCCCACCTGCCCCACCTCGACCGGCTGAACGTGAACTACGCCAAGCGGCTGTTAGACATCCGGGCCGAAACCCAGTTCTCTGACGCGGGTGGCCCGGCATCCAGTGGTTCGGCACCCCGTGATGCGGCACCCCGTCAGTTGCAGGTTCGGCTTAATAAACTCGATTCTGACAGCAAGATTTTTTATACCCTCAACGGCAAAGAAGCCACACCCGCCAGCACCGAATACCTCGCGCCGATTGCCTTAACCAAAACCACGACTATTAAAGCGGTGACCATTCCGGGCGAAACACCGTTTAGCGAGACGTTTTTTATTCACCGTGCCAAAGGCCAGCCCTACACCTACACCGAAAAACCCCGCACCGACTCTGATACCAAAAAACTCACCGACGGGCAGGTGGCGCAGGCTCCGCAGAGCGTACGCGAATGGGTTGAAGTTACCGGCAAAGACCTCGATTTCACCATTGACCTCGGCGAAATAAAACCCGTTACGAAAGTCTCGGCCAACTTCCTGAAAAAAGTGCTGTTTGGCTATTTCCCACCCACATCGGTCGAAGTGGCGTTATCGAAAGACGGGCAGGATTTCAAAGAAGCCATTGCCCAGCCCGTGACTTACCCGCTCGAAGGCCCCTGGGCCATTATGCCGGTGGTGGCCGACTTCAAAACGGCGCGGGCGCGGTATGTACGGGTGCGGGCCAAAAACGCCGGGCCGATGCCAGCCGCACTCAGTTTCAGGCCCAACAAAGCAACTACGCTGGCAATTGACGAAGTGATTGTGGAATGAAAAATGACCATTGACTGGACTCCGATATTCCTGACGCTGAAATTAGCTGCCATTACCACGCTCTGTTTGGTGGTGATTGGTGTACCGTTGGCGGGGTGGCTGGCCCTGAGCCGGTTCCGGCTAAAACCGCTCGTTGAGGCCGTAATCAGTTTGCCATTGGTGCTGCCGCCGTCGGTGATTGGCTTCTATTTTCTGCTGGCCTTCAGCCCGGCGAGTGGGCTGGGCGGCTGGCTGCTGCGCGTTTTTGACGTGCAGATGGTGTTTTCGTTTGGCGGTCTGGTGGTGGCTTCGTTGCTGTATAGCCTGCCGTTTATGGTGCATCCGGTGCAGGCCGGGCTTGAAAACCTGCCATCGTCGTGGCGAGAAGCGTCCTACACCCTCGGTCATTCGCCTGCCAAAACGATGTTTCGGGTGCTGTTGCCCAACTGCAAACCGGCGTTGTTGACGGGTATCGTGCTGACCTTTGCCCACACCATCGGCGAGTTTGGGCTGGTGTTGATGATTGGCGGCAACCTGCCCGGCCAAACCCGCGTGGCCTCCATCGCTATTTATGACGAGGTAGAGCGCCTGAATTACAACGCGGCCCACGTGTACTCGGCGTTATTGCTCACTATTTCCCTCCTGATTCTGGTAACGGTGTATCGGTTTAACCGGCGGGTTACAGTATAACGAATTGCGGCTATTTTTGCCCGATGGCAACTATTTAGGTATGTTCATGTTGAGCAGTGCCAGACGCGTTGCCCACCGCCCCTCGGCTGTGGGAATACGCGCATGAATGGACCTCCCCGGTTGAAACGGCACAGCCGAGGGGCGGTGCCGAACAAACCCCCTAAATAGTTACGCCCGATGATTGACTGCCAGTTCGTGATGCCGCGTTTGTTTGCCGATGGCCTGGGGGCGTTGCGGGTGCAGTTTACATTGCCAACCCGCAGTTTAACGATGCTCGTTGGCCCGTCGGGTTCGGGCAAAACCACACTGCTGCGCTTGCTGGCCGGGTTAGAAACACCTACGCAGGGGCGGCTCGTGGTTAATGGCAGCGTTTGGAACGACACCGATCAACGGGTTTTTCTACCTCCGCAAGACCGCGCCGTTGGCTATGTTTTTCAGGATTCCGCGCTCTTCCCAAACATGACCGTGCGGCAGAACCTGCACTATGCCGCCCCGAAAGACCAACTCAGTTTTGCCGATGAACTCCTCGAACGCGCCGGGTTAGCCGCCTTTGCCGATCAGAAACCAGCCCGGCTGTCGGGTGGACAACGGCAACGGGTGGCATTGGCGCGGGCGTTGGTGAGAAAACCCGCCGTGCTGCTCTTAGACGAACCATTTGCAGCTTTAGACCAGTCGGCTAACCAATCTCTGCGCGACATTCTGCTACAACTCCACCGAGACCTGGGCATGACCACGCTCTTAGTTAGCCACCACGACACCGACCTGCAACCCGTTGTAGATCAGGTGCTACGATTAGAAGCCGGGCAATTAAAACCCGTTTCTGAAACCGAAAAACCCGTTCTGTACGTCACAGAACGGGTTCGGCAGATTACGTTTGATACGCTCAGGCAATGCTGGCATATCGAAACCGAGACAATAAATTTTACAGCATCGGGCGAACGGTGGGCAACAGTGGCCGTTGGCGATGTGATTCGGGTTACGAGTATGCGTCATTAGTTGAGCAAGGCTCGCAAAGCCGCCATGTTTGCCCGTTTTTCAAACGCGGCCCGCACCGGAATCGTGAAGCCCGAAACGGTCAGGCTGGTAATGGTGTCGGTGATGTAATGCGTACCGACTGATGCAAATGCCATTGTTGGGGTGTCGAGTTCGTACTGCTCGATGCTTTTGCGAACGGGGTCAATAATCCAGTATTCCCGAACGCCGTGCGCGGCATAATCCTCAAACTTGATGCCGCGATCTTTGCTTGCCGTACTTTTTGATAGAATTTCGACAATCAAATCGGGGGCGGGATGCACCATCATATCGTCGTCAAAGGTGTCGGCGATTTCCTTGTTCCAGAAGCAAATATCGGGTTCGTAATCGTTGCGGGTCATACCGATCAACGCTTTTTCGGTGTCCACTTCACCGAGGTCATACACCTGTACATACACCCGGAGCAGCGTAGTAAGGTTTCCTGACGAGTTCAAATGCCGACGTTTCACGGGCGAGTGCATGATGACTTCGCCATTGATAAACTCTGCCTTAAAGTCGTCCTGCAACCACTCGCGGAAAGCGCGACGGCGGTTGGCTTCGTTGTTTAGAACAGCTACTGCCTGCTCAATAACTAAGTGAGCATCAGGGGCTTCGAGGAGTTCGGCAACGCGAGTGGTCATTGTCATGGTCAAGGTGTTTAAGCGTCCTGGCCGAATTTTACCCGCTTTCGCATCGAGATTACGAAGCCGAGCGTCACGACCAATGCGCCAATCCACAGCACGTTGATGAGCGGTTTTTCAACGGCTTTTAGCACAATGTAGTCGCGTTGGGTGCGGTTCACGGCGAAGGTAAACTTGCCCGTTTGCGGGTTAATGCTTTCTAACTGAATCCGAATACCGAGTTCATCGCTGGTGACGGCTTTGCGGCCAATCATCCGGTCACGAATCACGAAGGCCGGGCTGAGGATACGCTCACCAGTTTTGTCAAGCACCCGCACCATAGCCTTCACGGCGGCATCCTGCGGGCCGAGGGTCATACCTTCCACGTCGGTTGTGCGCGTCACATCGTCGAGAATTGCCACGTAATCGTTCAGGAAAAACGTGTCTTTCATCGCCACCGTAAAGCGTTCGGTCTTGCTCCAGGTGTTTTCGGCGTTGGGGTCTGGCACTGATGAAACAAAGGTGTAGAGGTCGCGGCTGGCGTTATGCCGAATGTCGGGCGAGGCTAACAAACCCATTTTCTCGTTGTTTTGGGCGCGGGGAAACAGCGAGAAAATTTTGCCTTGCGGGTCGCGGTATTCCACTTCGTAATAAGCGTTTTCGGGATATAGAGCCAGCGTGTCGCCTTTTTTGTGATAAACTTTGCCATCCTGTTCGATGTCTTTTTGAGCGATACCGTGCCAGTCACCCTCGATGACGTTCACAAACGAGCGCGGCACAAAGCCCGGCACATCACGTATCTGAATCCGTCGCCCGCGATAGGTGATCTGGAACTCGCCCATTTTCTCCGGCTGATTGAGCCACAGCAGCGAATTTTCTTTGTTTTCTTTGTTGTCATTGCGGGTGAAGGTGTCGTCTTTCGAGATCAGCAACCCGCTGTTGTTCTGCGAAACCACCGTTGAATAGCCCGACGAATACAGAATTCCGATCAGCATGAGGGCCATGCCGATGTGCGCCACTGCCCCACCCGATAGCCGGGTTTTACCCCGAATCACGCCCAGCAGCACCGTCCCATTGGTAGCAAGGGCAAACACCGAAGCCACCAGCAACGCCATGTAAACCGGGTTTTGCATTTTGGCGAAAACAATCACAGCCGCGCTGATAACGAGCGTCAGAATAGCCGGGTTAATCAGTTCGTTCCAGCCTTTCTTGCCCGCCTTGCCCCACCACACAAACTGCCCAACGCCGGTCAAGAGCGCAATCGTGACGAAAAACCAGACCTGAAATTTGTTGTAGTGCGCCACCTGATCGGCGGGCAGGGCGAGGTTGGAGACCTTGCCTAAACTCTCCCAAATCTTGTTATAGACCGGAATCGAGGTGGTGGTAATGACCTGAAAAGCAGCCAGTACCAGTACCAGCGAACCGATGAACAACCAAAATTCTTTGGTATAAACCGATACTTCTTTCTCGTCGGGCGCGATGGTTTTCCACTTCACGGTCATCAGCGTAACGGCCAATACTACAAACGCCAGCAGGTAAATCAGCAACTGCCCCGACAGCCCCAAATCCGTAAAGGAGTGAACCGAGGCATTGCCCAGCACCCCGCTCCGGGCCAGAAATGTAGAGTATAGAATCAGTATAAACGCACTGATTGTCAGAATGATAGCCGTTTTAAGCCCTGCCGATGATCGTTTGGCAATCAGCATCGTGTGCAGGCTTGCCACCATCACGAGCCAGGGAACATACACCGCGTTTTCGACCGGGTCCCAGTTCCAGTAGCCGCCGAAGTTCAGCGTTTCGTAGGCCCAATAGCCCCCCATCAAAATCCCAACGCCTAAGACCGCCGAGCCTGACAACATCCAGACCTGCGCGGGCCGAATCCAGCCGAGCGGGTCGTTGCGCCACAGCCCGGCAATGCAATACGCAAACGGCACCAACGCCAGCGCGAAGCCCAGAAACAGCGTCGGTGGGTGAATCACCATCCAGTAATTTTGTAGCAATGGGTTTAGGCCGTTACCGTCTTTGGGAATAAAATTTGGGTCAGCAGCAAAAAGCGGTGCATCGGGCATGGCCTCGCGGAGGAGCAAAAACGGTGAGGAACCAATCTTGAACGAGTCGCCAAAAACAACGCCCAAAATCATGGAGGCCAAAAACGCCTGCACCAGCGCGAAAACGGCCAGCATCGGGGCTTCCCATACCCCTCCGAAGCGTCGGCCCGGCCCGCCCGCCCCATCGAGGGAGGGAGTTCTGGTTGTTCTGGTCAAGACTATCCCCAGCGTGGCGTTCCAGAACAGCCAAAGCAGGAACGAGCCTTCCTGCCCCTCCCAAAAACACGAAATCACGTATTGCACCGGCAATGCCCGCGACGAGTGGCTCCAGGCGTAGTGATACTCGAAATAGTGATTATAAACGATGCCGTACAGACAGACAATCACGCCCAGAATGGCCGCGCCATGCACATAAAACGCATACCGGGCCAGGGTGCGCCAGTCGTCTGTTGCGCTTGCGGTTTGTGGTTTGTGGTTTGTAGTTCCTGCGTTGCCGCGTTTTGTAATCCGGTGGGGGCTGTTGCCTTCTCCGGCCAAGGCCAGTTCGGGTTCTGCAACAATTTGTTTTTCAGCGCGTTGGCCGTATCCCATTGCCGAGAGTGTGTAGGCAACGGTTGCGACTAAGGCCGTAACGAAGGAAAGAATAACAAAAAAGTGGCCGAGTTGCCCAATCGTTTCGTGAATCATAACTGACGGATAAGTTTATTGTATTCTTCGTGGCTTCCAATCCAGAACCAAAATAAAGCATCCCCCTCTTCAATGGCAAGAGCGCGGAAATGGTCGCCGACACGTGCCGCCCACAGCTCATTTCGGGGTTGAAGCGGTTTAAAATTGAGCGATGGATGAGCCGGATTTCCTTTCAAAAGTGAGAAATTTTTCCTGGCTAATTCCTGAATTGTTATTGGCAGTTGTTCATAGCGTTTCCAGAATTTGGCCGTTGCCCGATGTCTCATAAAGGGGTTGTCGTTCCACGTCGAATTTCGTCCTTAGCTTCGGCAATTAAATGATCCAAACGCCCTGAGTTCGCATCGTTTTCAATCTGCTCATCCCACAATCGGTTTTTGTATTCGGTAAACCAATCGGCTAATTTCCAGACCTCCTGTTCGGGCAACTGCTCAATGGCTGTTTCAATCTCTTGAATGTTCATAACTGCGCGGTTTTGGCTTCGTGCTCAGTCGTTTCGAGTTTTCCATCCTGATATTTCGACGGGCATTTCAGGATAATTTTGTTGGCCTGAAAATGGTCGCCCTGCATGGCCCCGACAATCACAATCTGCTCCGAACGGTCAAAATCCTGCGGTTTGGGGCTGTTGTACACCACGCGCTGCGGGCGGTTGTCGTTGTCCACGAGCGTAAACTCAAAGTGATTGGGGTCAATGGCGGGGTTATAAACCAAATCGGTCACACGCCCCTGCGCGTCTTTTGTGACCTTGCCCACCACGTGAACCGCGTCGGCATCGCCGTTTTTTACCATTTCTGCCGCCTTGCCAAAGGTCACATATACACTGGCATCGCCCGCCGTTGAGGCAATAATGCCAATGGCTACGGCGATGATAACGATTGCGATAATGTGGGTGATTTTCATAAAAATAAGTCTTGTGTCAACAGTTTAAAGTCGCAAGTCAGAGGTACTTGACTGCTTTTGTTTTACCTCTTTTTCGAGTTTGCCAAGTTGCCGGTCGAGCCGGATGAGGTAGCCGATGATGCCCGCGAATACAACGGCAATAACCACCACCACGACCCAGATTTTACCATCGGCCCGGAGCTTATCTGCCATATCAACGGTCTGTTGAGCAAAGAGGTTTTGCGAGAGCAACAGCAAAACAGGCAGTACGAATTTTTTAATGTTCATGGCAAGTTGCTAACAAAATCCGGTGCTGCTCCGTGCCGGAATTTCACGGTTTCGGTGGTCAAATTACTCCTCGATCACGGCTCTTATCCGGCCCATTCGCACCCGTAGTTCGGTAATCCAGACACCCAGCAAGGTGAAGCCAATCACGGCGGGGCGAAACACCAATTTCATGGCATTGTCCATGTCATACTGCCCAAAGGCCGGGTTGCCGCCGTTACCGGGGTGCAGCGAGTCGGTCATTCGGGGTAAAATCAGAATCAGCGCGTTGAACACGCAAAACGCAAAAATGTTGAAGACTGCCGAAATCCGGGCGCGTCGCTGTTCATCGTCAAAGGAGCCGCGTAGAATCAAATACGCAAAATAGAGCAGCATCCCAACGGCCACGCTGTTCAGTTTGGGATCATTGGGCCAGGGTTCGCCCCAGGTAAAGTTGGCCCAGATTGCTCCCGTAGCGCAGCCCAGAATCCCGAACACAATGCTGGTGTTGGCAAATTCGGCGGCAATGCGGTCGTGGTCGGGGCGGCCCGAACGGAGGTAGCGCACCGAAAAAATGGCCGATGTCAGCAGCATGATAATCATGCCAAACCAGAGCGGCACGTGAAAATACACGTTACGGATGCTCTCGTTCAGGATCGGGAGTCGGGGCGTTGGGCCGAGCAGCCCCCAAAAAATCACGTAGGTCAGAATGACTACGGCCACTATTTTCCACCAGGTCTTTTTCATATCAGTAGCGCGGGTGGAAACCCGCATTGAATTAGTAAATGAGAGCGGGTTTCTACCCGCGTTACTTAACTCTTCCACAAAAACGGAAATAACAACCACGATAATACCACAACCATTGCATCAATCGCCAGTAGCGTCAGCACTTCGTCGGTACTTAAACTCCGGTCGAGACCGTCGAGGGCGTTTTTCGAGAGCCGAATCAGCATCAGCAGCAACGGCAACACCACCGGGAAACTCAATACCGCCATCAGCGTGGCCGAATTTTCGGCTTTGCTGGCAATACCGGCTACCAACGTCAGCGAGGCCGCAAAACCGACCGCGCCCAGCACTAAACTCACCAAATACAACGGCACATCCTGCACCGGATTTCCCAACACAAAGGCGTACACGCCGAAGCCCAACCCGGCCAAAACCAGCATCAGTACCGTGTTGTATAACATCTTGGAGATGATAATCTGTTCCGGGCTGACGAGGGTGTAGTAATATAAAAGCCGCCCGGCCCGCTCCTGCACAAAACTCTTGGCGATGGCGTTGATGGCCGAAAACAGCAGGATAATCCAGAAAACGGTGTTCCAGACGATGGGCGTAAGCTGCCCGCGCCGGGCGTTGAAACTCAGGTAACAGACAAAAACGGCCCCGGCCACGTAAAGCAGCATCCCGTTCAGGGCGTAGCGTTGCCGCCATTCCAGAACGAACTCTTTCCGCATCAACGCGCCCATCTGCCGAAAACTGTCTGTTAGCATTATGCCGCAAAATTACGACACAAACAGCAGATGTATGAGCAGGCAACAGACCACAAAGAAATCGCAGAAACCCCGATGATTACCAGTGATCTCTACGATTTTATACGACACGAACCGCGGCTGTTATGCCCCCAAAATCACGTCTTTCATCTCGACCCGGATTTTCTTCTTGTCAATCTTGCCGACACTGGTTTTCGGGATTTCGCTCACAAACGTAATCGTGTCCGGCACATACCATTTGTTCAGGTCTCCGCGTTCGACCTGGGCTTTCAGCCCGTTTCGGATGCCGGTGGGCGTGAGCAGGTCGGCGTGGCTTGGTTTCAGAATCACCAGCGCGTGGGGTCGTTCGCCCCAGCGTTCGTCGGGCAGGCCGATTACGGCGGCTTCGGCAATACCGTCCACCTGCGACAGCACGTCTTCCATGTCGAGACTCGATACCCATTCACCGCCCGTTTTAATCACGTCTTTGGTGCGGTCGGCAATCAGCACCCAGTGGTCAGGCGTAATGCTGGCAACGTCGCCGGTGTGCAGCCAGCCGCCTTTCCAGAGTTCTTCGGCGCGTTCGGGGTCGTTGTAGTAGCCCTGCGTCATCCAAGACCCCCGCGCCACCACCTCGCCCAACGAATGACCGTCGTGCGGCACGAAATTCCCGTCGTCGTCCATGAGTCGCATCTCTACGAATGGCGCGATTTTTCCGGCGCGGGTGCGGTACTCGATCTGCTCATCCATCGGGAGTTGGCGTTGGGTATCGGTCATGTTGGTCAGGCTCATAATCGGGGCCGTTTCTGACATTCCGTAGCCCTGAAACACCTGAATACCGAGGTCGCCAGCCGCTTTTGCTAATCCTTTTGTCAGGGCCGAACCGCCAATGATCACCTTCCAGCAAGATAATTGCGGCCTAAACTGCTGCGCTGCCGGGCTGCTGACAAGCATATTCAAAATCGTTGGCACGCAGTGCGAAAACGTTACGCCTTCCTGCAAGAGCAGTTTCAGTAGTAGTTCCGGCTCGTAACGACCGGGATAAACCTGCTTGGCCGAGAGCATCGTCGCCAGAAACGGAAAGCCCCAGGCATGAACGTGGAACATCGGCGTAATGGGCATATACACATCCGTTGCGGCCTTAAACGGCACGGCTTCGTAGGCGGTGGTGCAGGCCATCAGGCCCATCGTGTGCAAAAATAACTGCCGGTGTGAAAAATACACACCCTTCGGATTGCCGGTGGTGCCGGTGGTATAAAACGTTGTGGCCCAGGTGTTTTCGTCAAAATCGGGGAAGTCATAATCCGGCGAGGCATCGCGCAGCAAGGCTTCGTATTCGCCGACGAACCCGCCCGGCACCTGCCCGATTGCGTTCAGGTCGGTATACACCTTGTCGGACAGCAGCACGTAGGTCTCCACCGTTGTCAGTTGGTCTTTCACGGCGTTGAGCAGCGGCAAGAAGTCTTCGTTGAGCAGCACTATCTTGTCCTCGGCGTGATTCATGGTGTAAAGAATCTGCGCGGGCGACAGCCGGACGTTGATCGTATGCAGAATGGCCCCGATGCTGGTGATGGCGAAATAACTCTCTAAATACCGATGGCTATCCCAGTCAAACACGGCCACCGTGTCGCCGGGATTCACGCCCAAGCCAACCAACACATTGGCTAATTGCCGGACGCGCTGATTGAAGGTCACGTAATTCATTCTGAACAGGTCACGATAGACAATTTCGCGCTGCGGTTCGTATTTCAACGATTGAGCAAGCAGGGTTTTGAGCAACATCGGGGCTTCGTGGGCCGACGGAGTACGCGGAATAAGTTTAGTCTGAATCATGTCAAGAAATTTTTAGACAAATTAAAGAAGTTTTTGACTGATTCAGGTCGGCTGGCACAATTGCTCCATCACCCAATTGGTGCGGGCTGCCGACTCGCCGTGGCTGGCGCAGACACCCACGCCGGTCAACTCGTTGATGATGGTTTGGATAAAGGGCTGCTGAATGTTTTTAGGAATCTCGAACGTAAAGCGTTGGCTTGGTTGCCCTTCGACCTGAACCGTAACAGAATGGTCGCCGAAGAAGGGGAACGAGATTTGGCCGTTGCTGCCCACAATGGTCGTCAGTTCGTTGTCGCTTTCGGTATTGGCCGCAAAACACCAGGTGCCGGTTCCCATCACGCCACTGTCAAAAACGAAATTACCCAGCACAATGTCATCGGCAGGGTAGGCACCGCCCTGATTTTTAGCGAATCCCTGCGCTTTTACGATGGGGCCAAACAGAAAATCAAGCATATCTAACTGATGACAGCCCAAATCATAAAAATACCCACCACCGGCAACGTCAGGATTCGCCCGCCAGTTGTTGAGGTTATCCGATTGCCCCACAATGTCGGGCTGAATGGTTTTTTGAACGCGCACGTCCACAAACCGTACCTCGCCAATGGCGTTGCTATTGAGTAGCTCCTTAATTTTCAGGAAATTGGGTAACGCCCGCCGGTAATAGGCCACAAAAAGCGGCACCTGCGCCCGTTGGCAGGCATCAATCATCACCAAACATTCCTGATGGGTGCGGGCCATTGGCTTCTCGACATAAACAATTTTACCGGCGGCTGCGGCCCGAATCGCGTATTCTGCGTGGTAGTTGGGCGGAGTGGCAATATAGATGGCCTGAATATCGGGGTCATTGATGAGTTCATCGGCATTGGCCGACCAACGGGGAACGCCGTGCCGTTGGGCAAAACCCTGCGCCAGTTCTGCTGACCGGCGCATCACGGCTACCAACGCCGAACCCGCCACGTTCTGAAACGCGGGGCCACTTTTGACTTCGCAGACATCGCCCACGCCAATGATGCCCCAGTTGATGGGGTTAGGAAAGTTTGATTGCATGAGGTTGTGAATGTTGGGTTTTGGAGGGGAATGGAGAAGAGATTATGCTTGCCGCAATCTTGTAAAACCCATGTTGTGCGTAGTGCTTATTTTGCCCGCGCCAAAAGGCTTCTTCACACAATAACGCTCTCTTTCTTGGTTGTATTTGGCTTACGAATTTGAGTTCTCGCTCTCAAAAGTTTCTGAGATTGGATAAACTCGCTAATTTGTTTTTCTTCTTCTTTAGTCAAAGCACTTTGCCCGCCAATGAAATCCACATCGAGTTCTATTTTGTTTTCCTTTTTCATTTTGGGAAGTATTTATTCGTGAGTTTCAACGCTGCAATTGTGTCAATAATCATTATTCGCCCTCCGAAGTGCATGGCACCCAACGTGTCGATGTAATGTTGCACGAGTTCTGTTTTTGAAAAGAAAGAAACGTTACCCTCGTGTCCACGCTGAAAAGATAGTTTGCAAGCAAAGGCGACTAAGTTCCCAGGCACTCCTGCATAAACTTTTGCTTTGCCCTTGTTAAATGGCGAACTTTCTACCAAGTGCATATAGACGTGGTCTGATTTGACCTCTAAGCTGGTAAGTCCTTGAATTACAGTTTGATTATTTACAATTGTCAGTTTAAAAACATCTCTCTCCGGCTGTTTAAACTCATCCTTCCAGTTAAATACCCAACCATTTTTCTTTGTGACTGTTTTCAAGTCAGCCACAGAAACAACAGAAATATCAGTTGCGAAAATGTCGCCAGTAACCACGTTTTCGATGGAATTGGTCAGTTTATCAACGATGAAATCAAGTTCTATTTTGCTTTCTTTTCTCACGGATTAGGTGTAAATATTTGTTGTCAAAAGTGATTGTTTATTTCAAATATCTCGCAGATTCAAGTCTGATAATACAATTACGCTCAACGTTTTGCAGCTTGGCGAAGTGGCGGATTTCGAAGCACTTAACTTCAATTGTGCACTAAATTTCAATTGAAAAACTGAACTTGATTTTAGCACTAAAGCCGCCATTTTGCCAAGCTGCTATTATGTGACACCTTTATTCTTTTTTCTTTAGTTTCCAATATACATTTTCTATTTCGAACTTCTTAGTTTTTGGGTCAAAGTTGTAAATAATTGCATTTCCAATTAAACAGTTTTCATAAACTTCTTTTATTAAATACCAAGAACTTTCAATTTCAACTTTATTTTTGTTTGTAAAGTCAAACTCAAATATTGGGTCGTTCATTTCTTCAAATTTTTCTGCGCATTTTTCTGAATTTTCTTTTTTCTTTAATTGCTCAGTAAAGTCCGAAAAGATAGTTTTTTCGTATAAATATTTTTTTATAGTATTGGATTTTACTTCATAAAAATTTAAAGAATTTCCATCTCCTGCAATATCGTCAGTTATTACAATATATGAATTTTCAACTGTTTTGTAAATGTTAATTGACCAAAAACCATCGACAATCGTAAAACCAGCTTTATTAGGTTCAAAGTATGTTTGATTGAAATAGTCAGGATTATCATCGTTATAGAAATTATTCTCTTTGATTTCGTTGTACCATTTAATTCTATCTTTTAATTTCCATTCCCAACTCCGAAAAGCACTGTCAGGTAAGAGAAGAATAATGTCCAGTAAGTCTTTATTTTTAGTGTAGTCAATCGTAACTTTATTAACAGAGTTAGAATTTTTAATATTTTCAGATTTTTCGACTTTTAGAGTGTCTTCAACTTTCGAAGTTGTTGATACTGAATTTTGTCTTTTGTTTTCACAAGACAAAGTTGTCAAAGTCAATATTATAAAAATAAGTTGTTTCATTTTATAGGTTGTTTTTTCATAAGGTGTCACATAACGTCCGCATTGACGAAACTCCTTGCGTCAATACCCCAAATATACACTGTATCACCGAATCTCTACGGCGTTCTACTGCCCAACTACCATCGGTAAGCCGTTCAATAGCTGGTTTTAGTGTAGCTGACTCTTGATTACCTTCGTACCATGATTGAGTTAATGGCCGACAACCTCGGCAAAAAGTACCGGCGCGAGTGGGTGTTCCGTAAGGTTTCGTTGCGGCTTACAACGGCCTACGCGGTTGTCGGGCCAAACGGTTCGGGCAAGTCCACGCTGTTGCAATTGTTGGCCGGGGCCATGCCCGCTACCGAGGGGACATTAACCTATATCCTGAATGGAAAACCGCTCGAAGCCGACCACTGGTTTCGGCAGGTGGTGATAGCCGCGCCCTACCTCGAACTCATCGAAGAGCTGACCCTGAGCGAGTTACTGGTATTTCACCAGACGTTTAAGCCGTTTAAAAACCAACTTATGCCCGATGCCGTTGCCGACGCGATGCAACTCGGCCACGCCCGAAACAAAGAAATCAAGTACTTTTCGTCGGGCATGAAACAGCGCGTGAAGCTGGGGCTGGCGTTTTTTTCGGTGGCCCCGGTCGTCATTCTCGACGAGCCAACCAGCAACCTCGACCGGGCGGGCGTGGCCTGGTATCAGGAAAACGTGCGGCAACTCGGCCCGGAACAACTGTTGCTCATCGGCTCAAACCAGCCCGACGAATACGATTTCTGCCCGAATGTGCTGGATATGATGCAGTGGAAATAACCGCCCCGAAAGCCGAAAAACCCGCGCTATTCGCCACTCGGCACGGCAACGGTTTCGCCGAAAATGTATTTCTCAAACCACTGATAATTGTGCCAGAAAGCCGCCAACCGCTCTTTGGGTTTGGTGATGCCGTGTCCGAAGCCTTTGTAAACCACCAACTTAGCCGGTACGCCTACGTCCTGCAAACCCTGCAAGAGTTCGTAGGCGTTTGAAATCGGTACTCGTTTATCCAATTCGCCGTGCTGAATCAACGTCGGAGTTTTTGCGGCCAGAATGGTGGTCATGGGGCTGGTTCTTCGGTATAGCTCCGGGTCTTGCCAGGGATTGGCTTTCAGGTATTGGCGGGTGAACGGGTGAATGTCGGTGCTGACGTAGTACGTGACCCAGTTTGAGATACCGGCCCCGACCGAAATAGCCTTGAACCGATTGCTGTGGGTGGTGAGAAAGGCCGAAATATACCCGCCCTGACTCCAGCCCATGCACCCCATCCGGTCGGAGTCAATGAAGCCATGTTTCTCTAAAAACTCCACGCCCGACAGCACATCGTCCATGTCGCCAACGCCTAAGTTCTTGACATTCAAGGCCCTGAATTTCTCGCCGTAGCCTGCCGAACCGCGATAGTTGGGGCGCAGCACAACGGCTCCTTTCTCGATCCATTGCAGAATCGGATACACATAACCCGGCACCGGCGAGGGCGTATCAATGCCCGTAGGCCCGCCGTGAATGACCACAAAGAGGGGATATTTTTTGGCCGGGTCAAAGTTTTTGGGCTTGTGCAACACGCCTTCAATCTCGGCTCCGTCCCGGCTTTTCCAGGTCACCAACTCGCTCGTGGGGGTATTCCAGGTCTCGATTTGTTTGTTGAAATTGGTGATTTTCAGCAGTTTACCATCCGAAAGTTTATAGACTTCGGGTACATCATTAGCCCCGTGACCCAGAAACGCCATTTTTTTGCCATCGAGCGTAAAACTCACCGAACTCACAAAATCGGGCAGGCCCGGCACCATCGTTGGCTTGTTGGCAGCGGGCGTTATTCTGAACAAACGAGCCGCCGAAGCGCGTTGGGTCGCCAGAAAAAAGATGCCGTCCGGGTTCCAGTCAAGCGCGTTTTTATTTTCGTCGAACGCAGCCGCTACTTCTGCCGCATCGCCCCCGGCAATGGCTATTCTGAACAGCCGGTTGTTTTTGTAATACTGCGATACGGTGTCCGCAACGGCACTCTGATACAGGATTTCCTTGGAATCGGGCGACCACAAACCAAAAAAATCGCCCGATGGGTTTTTAACCAACGAGGCCACTTTTTTCGACGCAACTGTAACCAGCGAAATATCTGACCGGGCCGATGACTGAATCAACGGATTGGGTTGGTGGCTAAAGGCAATCATGGTTCCGTCCGGCGACCACCCAAACCCCGTCACCGTAAACGCCCCGTCGGTAAGCCGAACCGCTTTTGGGAGGGTGATACAGTCTTTTTTCGCCAACGAGTCTTTGGTGTCGTAGCAGGGTTTTTCGGTGGGAGACGGCATCATATCGGGCAGAAAATCAACCAACCAGAGGTGCGCCAGCGAAAATTCTTCATCATCGAAGGCGAAACCGCCATACCGTTCTTTGCTAGTTTTTAGCTGTTTCGATTCTGGATTATTCCGGGTAAACGCCAGTGCTTTCCCCGTCGGCGACCACTCGGCGTTCAGAACCGCGTCGTCTTCTTTGGTGATGGCCTGCGCTTCTCCGCCCATCGCCCGAATCACGAAAATCTGTGTTTTGTCGCCCCGGTCGGCCAAAAAAGCCAGCCATTTTCCATCCGGCGACCATTTCGGCGACGTGCTGCTGCCTTTCGGGGTGCGGGTGAGCTGAAACGGTTCGTCGCCCCTGACCGACAGCCAGATTTCGGTGTCGTAGCTGTTTTCTTTCCAGTCGGTAGCGGTCACGGTAAAGGCAACGTTCTCGCCATCGGGCGAAATAACCGGGTTGCCACACTGCCGAAGCGAGATAAATTGCTCGAAACTAACGGATGCCTTCGGCTGGGCAACCGCGCAAAAACAGGCCAACACAAGCAGGAACAGGGTCATAATCGTTTTTTTCATGATGAAGGAGGGTTGCCAAAAAATATGAATTTTAGCCCAAGCTACTCATTTTTTACCCCCGGTCGTTTTCCATGAAAGCAGACTTCCGTTGGCAGTATAAACCGTTGCCCCAATTCTTTGAAAACCAGACCCTAACCGATTATAAATCCGATGACTGTGAACCGCCGATTTTTCCTGCAACAACTTGGTTTTGGGGCCGTTAGCCTGATTGCCACTGCCAACAGCTCCGTTTGGGCCGCGCCCGCCCGGTCGGTCAAATTGCCGCGTAGCCTGCCCGGCACACAGGGCGTGGCCGCCGACGGTTTGCTGAATTTTGTGAACGCCATCGAAGCCGAAAACCTGAACGTGCATAGCCTGATGGTGTTGCGGCACGGGCGGGTGGTGGCCGAGGGCTGGTGGAATCCGTACTCACCCGACCTGAAACACACGCTGTATTCGCTCAGTAAAAGTTTTACATCAACGGCGGTGGGCATGGCCGTTGCCGAGGGTAAACTCTCGGTTGACGCTACGGTGCTGTCGTTCTTCCCCGCCGACCGGCCCGCCACTATCAGCAGTAACCTTGCGGCCATGCGGGTGCGCGACTTGCTGACCATGACCACCGGCCACGACAAAGACACAACGGCCACCGTGCGGGCCAACGGAAACATCAACTGGATCAAAACATTTCTGGCCCAACCCGTTGATCATCAGCCCGGAACGCATTTCGTGTATAACAGTGGCGCGACCTATATGCTTTCGGCCATTGTGCAGCGCGTGACTGGACAAACCGTGCTGGCGTACCTGAAACCGCGCCTGTTCGGCCCGTTGGGTATCGAAGGAGCCGATTGGGAAGTTGACCCGAATGGCATCAACACCGGCGGCTGGGGGCTGCGGGTGCGTACCGAAGACATCGCTAAATTTGGGCAACTGTACCTGCAAAAAGGAGTATGGAACGGCAAACGGCTGATTGCCGAAAGCTGGATTACCGACGCTACGAGCAGCCACATCCTGCAACCAACTACCGACGAAGCCACCCGTGGCAGCAACGACTGGTTGCAGGGCTACGGCTATCAGTTTTGGCGGTGCCGCCACGATGCCTACCGGGGCGATGGCGCGTTTGGGCAGTATTGTATCGTGCTGCCCAAACAAGATGCCGTGATTGCGATGACTTCAGAAACGGGCAATATGCCTGCCATTCTCAACGCGGTCTGGGCGCATATTCTGCCCGCTTTACAAACCGATGGGTTAGCGGCTGATACTGCTAAAACGGATTTGCTGACCCAAAAACTGAGCAGTTTGGCCTTGCCGTTGCCGGTGATGCAGTCAACCTCGCCTGTTGCGGCAACGGTTAGCGGCAATACCTACCAAGTGGCTGATAATAGTCTGAATGTCAATACAGTATCACTAAATTTTGGGGATAGCAACTGCGTGTTTGCCCTCCGCGATGACACCGGCACACACCGGGTAACGTGCGGTATTAATCGCTGGGCAACCGGCGAAACCACATTCTCGACCATTCCGCTGAAATTGGTAGCCACGCCCGTTCCCGGCGAAACAAAAACCCGCGTGGCTGGCAGCGGCACCTGGACCGATACCAACACATTTATGATGACGTGGCGGTTTATCGAAACGGCTCATTATGAAACCGTTACCTGCCGGTTTGATGGCGATAGCGTGAGCGTTTCGTTTGAAAACAGCATCGCTAAGGTCAACAAAACCAACGATGCCCGCCCGGTTCTTACGGGCAATCTGCGGCCAAAAACAAGCGTGAAAGGGTAGCAAATTCCCTGGTCTGTGTCCTCACAGACCGGGAATAAGTCTGTGAGGACACAGACCAGGGAACAGGGTAAAAAGAGGGCGTTTCGCTGATTAAACGTTTGTCACCCGCCGTCATCTAATCGCCATGATTCCTAAAGAGAACGGTGATGAAAACAACATACAGCGTCTGGGTACTGGCAGCGATTGTGGTAATTAGTTTACTCAGCAGACCAACAACGGTGGCACAACCGGGGTATGGCCAGCCCGGATACGGCCAACCGGGGTATAATCAGCCCGGTTATGGCCAACCCAACTACGACCCATACAATCAATACGACCAGAATTACAACCAGAACTACAATCAGCCGGATGGTTCGATGCCGGATTTTTACGACGACCTGGCTCCCTACGGCCAATGGGTGCAAACGCCCCAATACGGAACCGTCTGGATTCCGAACGCCGAGCCGGGTTTTCAGCCGTATTCGACTAACGGTCATTGGGTTATAACCGAATACGGCAACACCTGGGTCTCTGATTATGCCTGGGGCTGGGGGCCGTTTCACTACGGTCGCTGGTATCAGGATCGCTACCGGGGCTGGGCCTGGATTCCGGGCCGCGACTGGGGGCCGGCCTGGGTGTCGTGGCGGTCGGGGGGCGGTTACTACGGCTGGGCACCGCTGGGGCCGGGCTTTACCGGATCAGTCAATATGTCGGCTAATTACTGGACGTTTGTGCCGCAGGTATATATCACCAGCCCGCGCCTGTTTAGTTATTGTGTGCCTCGCCCGCAGGTGATAAACGTTTATCAGAATACCACGATTATCAACAACGTGTACCGGGCCAACAACCGGGCGTATTCGTATGGCCCGCGTCGCGAAGAAATCGAGTACGTTACCCGGCAGCGCGTACCCGTTTATCGGATCGAAAACGCCGGTTTGCCCGGTCGGGCAACGTTTCGGGATAACACCGTTGGCTTTTACCGGCCCGACCAGAATCGGGGCAATCGGAATTACGGCAACGCCTATCCCAACGATAATGCGTATCCGAACAACCGGGGTGGCGGCAGTGCTTATCCTGCTGGCCGACCCAATGGCAATTCGTATCCCGATGGTCAGCCCACTGGTAATGTGTATCCCAATGCCGGACGCGATTATTCACGCCGGGAGTATCAGCCCAACGCAGACCGCTCAAATTCAGGTGCCTATCAGCCAGATTCGCGCAATGACCGGGGCGACGGCAACCAGCGGTATCCACAGCCGGGTGGTCAGGAATCGCCGGGCGGGTATCAACGGCGCAACCCCCGATACGACCCACAGGCGCAACCGCAACCGGGAGAGTTGCCACAACCATCGCCATCGCAGACCCAACCCGACCAATCGGTTCCGCAGCCAAGTCGTCAGGAATCATTTCCGCAAGGGCAAGGGCAGTGGGGCCGGGGTCGTCGGCAGGACGCGAACGGACAAAATCCGCAACCGGAAACCAGTCAGCCTGCCCCTGACCCGCCCCAACCACAACGGTCAGGCGGGTATGAACAACGGCAGGGCGGGTATGAGCAACGCAGTCAGAACCCCGGCCAGCCGCAGCCAACGCCGGGTGCAACTCCCGAACGGCGCGGTGGCTCACGCGGGCCGCGCTGAGTTGAGTAATTTGTTGGGTTTATTCTCTTGATGCCCGGTTTGCCAAACGCGGCCCGGTCTCTGCGGAGACCGGGTTTTTCTGTTTCAATTTGCCGTAACTTTGCCACACAAAATACGAAGAATTTTATTTATTGCCGCCCTGCCACAGCTTAGGGGCGGTGGCAGACAACAGACTTAAACAAAACGCTGAAAATCAATGAAACATCTCCTCCTTATCGCCCTTGTGCTGACCACGTTGGCAGCCCGCGCCCAGAGTTTTCACGGTCAGAAAATCACCGAAGCCGGGGCCACGCCCGTTGCTCAACTGACTACTAAATTAGGCGAAAAAGCCGAAGCCCCCGCCAAAGTCGAAGGTACGGTAGAGTCGGTTTGCAAGGTGAAAGGCTGCTGGATGAACGTGAACACGGGCAACGGCCAAACCATGCGCGTCACCTTCCGTGACTACGGCTTTTTTGTGCCGAAAGACATCGTGGGGAAAACCGTTGTGATCGAAGGCACGGCCCGCCAAAGCACCACGTCGGTAGCGATGCTGCGCCACTACGCCGAAGACGCGGGCAAGCCCAAAGCCGAGATCGAGAAAATTACCGAACCCGAAAAGGCCGTTACATTCGTGGCTGATGGCGTGATTGTTAAATAAACGGTGCTAATTTCACCACCGCAAACCGCAAACCGAATCGTATCATGGCCGCTAAACGTGTATTGATTGCCGAAGACAGTTCCGTTATCCAGAACCTCGCCCGGAAAATTCTTGAGTTCCAGAACTATGACATCACTGCCGTTAAAAATGGGGAACAGGTGCTGCAAACGCTCGACAAGGAGCCGTTCGATATTTTGCTCTTAGACATCAATATGCCCGTTATGGACGGTATGGAGTGCGTAAAAAAAGTACGCGCCCTGCCCGATGCCGACAAAGCATCGGTGCCGATTGTGGCAATCACCGGCAACGCCAAAAACTACACCGAAGAAGAATTCAAAGCCGCCGGATTTAACGATGTGCTGGTGAAACCGCTCAACTTCGACAAGTTGGTCGAAATCGTTAATCTGCTTACGGATAAATAAAAAAGGAGAAGGGAGCAGAGGGAGGAAGAGGATGAAAGGGATAACGCCGGAATATGTGCTGGTATCTTTCTCCCTTTCGTCCTCTTCCTCCCTCTCCTCCCTTCTCTCCTTTCGCCAATGGTAATTACGCTCCTCGGCACCGGCACGTCATCGGGTGTGCCGCAAATTGGCTGCACCTGCGCCGTTTGCCGCTCGCTCGATTACCGCGATAAACGGCTGCGAACGGCGGCCCACGTTGCCGTTGCCGACAAGAGCATCGTGATTGATACCGGCCCCGATTTTCGGCAGCAGATGCTCCGGCTGAATCCCCGACAACTCGATGCTGTGCTGTTTACCCACGAACACAAAGACCACACGGCGGGCTTGGATGACGTGCGGGCGTTTAATTTTTTGCAGCAAAAAGCTATTCCTATCTACGCCCGTGACCGCGTAATTGCCCAGCTTCAGCGCGAGTTCTCCTACGTGTTTGCCGAACATAAATACCCCGGCATTCCGCATATTCAGGTGCATGAGATTGATAATCAGCCGTTCGATGTAGCCGGTGTTCGCGTCTTGCCGATTGATGTGCTACACCACCGGCTGCCCGTTTTCGGCTATCGCATCGGTGACTTCACCTACCTGACCGACCTGAATTTTATTTCCAACGCTGAACTCGACAAAGTGCGCGGTACCGAAATCTTAGTGTTGGATGCCTTGCAGCGAACCCCGCACCTGTCGCATTTCACGCTCGATGAGGCCGTTGCCGTTGTGGAACGAATCAGGCCCCGGATGACGTATTTCACCCACATCAGCCACCGGCTTGGGCTGCACCGCGAAGTCGAAAAAGAACTGCCACCGTATATTCGGCCCGGCCACGATGGCCTACGCATTATACTTTGACCAATAACCTCTGATTATTATGGACATCACCGTTCAGGAACTCAAACAACGCCTTGACGCGGGCGAAAAACTCAACCTATTCGACGTGCGCGAACCCAACGAATACGAAGCCGACAACCTCGGCGCACAACTGATTCCGCTCGGTGATCTGCCCTACGAACTTGACCAACTCGACGGGTTGCAGAACGAAGAAGTGATTGTGCATTGCCGGTCGGGTAGCCGCAGCGCACAGGCGCAGCGAATCTTAGAAGAAAACGACTTTGTTAACGTCCGAAATCTGATAGGCGGGATGGTAGCGTATCGGGCGTAAACCACTGATAATCACCCTGATTTCTGAACCAGGTAAGCTGTCGTTTGGCGTATCGGCGGGTGTTGCGTTTGATAAGCTCACGCATTTCGTCGTAGTCAATCTGCCTGTCGAGGTAGGCAAATACTTCGGAGTAGCCCACCGTTCGGAGCGGGGGCGGGTCGAGCGACGGGCCGGTGGCGGGCCGGGGCCGGTGAAAAGGCATCAGGCCGCGCACTTCCTCAATCAGCCCGTTGGTAAGCATCGTCTCAACGCGGGCATCAATGCGGCTGTACAGTTCGGTACGCGGTCGGTCGAGGGCGCACAGCACCGGCCTGAACGGACGCGGAGCCACCCGCTTTTGCTGAAATGCCGAAAATGGCTGTCCTGTCCCGATAGAAACCTCTAACGCCCGCACTACGCGCTGCGTATTTTGCAGATCGGCGGTGGCGGCAAAAACGGGGTCACGCCCACGCAGTTGCCTCAGTAGTGAATCTAAACCGTCGTCGCGTAATTGCTGCATCAGGTTCTCCCGAATGGCCGGGTCAATAGCGGGAATATCATCCAGGCCAAAACACAGCGCATTGATGTACAGTCCGGTGCCGCCCGTCAGAATCACCACGTCTTTCTCCCGAAATAACTCAATAAGTAATTCCAGTGCTTCGCGTTCATACTGACCCGCGCTGACGACGTGCTGAATCGAATGTGAATCAATAAAATGATGCCGTATGCCGTTCATCTCTGCCGGGGTTGGCTTGGCCGTGCCAATGGTCAGCTCGTGGTAGAGTTGCCGGGAATCAGCCGAAACAACATGAGTATCAAAGCGTTGTGCCAATTCAACAGACGCTGCTGTTTTGCCAACGGCGGTTGGGCCGGCAATAACCAAGAGGACTTTATGTACTGGGGAAATGGCACTAAACATTAATAGTCCTTTAATTTGGTATAGTAAATAGAATCCGCTAACTTTATGGTTGCTACCTCGTTATAAGTACAAATTAAATCTTTGGTTAGCCGAGAATAGGCATTTACCTGTAAACATTTATATTTGCTCATATTTGGTTAAAGATATACTTACCGTTCGGTAATTTACATCAATTTAATTTTCTGTGCGTTTATGATTGACAAAGAGAGTGGTTCGCAATTGACAGACCGTAACCAGCCAGTATGGAGACGAACGCTTGACGTGATCTGCGGCAAGTGGCGGCTGTTCATTATTATGAAATTGGGCGATCAGCCCCGGCGATACAGCGACCTGCGCCGGATGATCCCGGATGTGAGTGAGAAAGTGCTGATTCAGGAATTGAAAGCCCTGATCACGCTGGGCGTGGTTGAGAAAAAGTCGTTTGGCGAAGTTCCTCCCCGTGTAGAATACGCGCTGACCAAGAATGGATTGCAGGCGTTGCCGATGCTGGGTCGGTTGGCCGATATTGGCGAGTTGTTTATGACTGCCGACGAGCAGGTTGCTGTCAACTAATCCGGTGTTTGTTTCGTTTCTCTGCTAAAGAGATGCTTAACCCGTGATTCGCCAGTTTGTTGCTGTTATATTGTTGATAACCCTGACCGCACAAACGGTACGCAGAACACCCGCTGCCGTGCCGTTTGTGCGGTCACTTACGTTTGCCGGTTACGCCTTTAAACTCGTCAGCGGCAAGGCATTAAGCGTTAGTGGTCAGTTTGTGGAGGTCGAAGCCGTGCGGGGTTCGTTATTACTGACCCGGTTTCGGGTGCCTGTTGTGGGTGATGTGGTGGGGGCCGAAGTGGCTGATTTAGACCACAATCGCTTTCCTGAACTCTATATTTTCACGCAGGCAACGGGCAGTGGTTCATTGGGTTTTGTGCAGGGATGGCAGTTTCTGCCCCAACGCCGGGCGGCTGTTACCGTTGCTGGCTGGGAACGCCCCGCCCCCGGCTACATGGGCCACGATTCGCTCTGGACAGAGAACGGGGTGCTGTGCCGTCGGTTTCCGCAGTACAACCCCGGCGATGCCAACGCCTACCCAACCGGCAGTATGCAGAGGGCGCGGTATCAGCTCGTGCCAGACGGTCAGCATTACCGATTGGTGGGTTGTGATTAGAAAATTCGGTAGCCGAGCGTCACAACGGCGGCCCCGCCAACTCCCCTGATGTCTTTGTTTTTGTAGATACCGCCGACGGGTGCCGTAACGCGCAGGTCAAGGTCAAGCCGCCTGAATAGTGTTGCGCCCGCGCCTATTTCCAGGGCGTAGGTAAACGGTTTTACGCGCAGAATACCGGCGGCATCGGTCAGCAAATCAGTGGTGCCGGTTGACGACAGCGGAAATCCGTTGGCTAACTGCGGGATACTGGCATTGGGGTTTACCTGCCCGGCTGCATCGCGGTTGACCTCGGCCTTTGTCACAAACCAGAAACTCGGCCCGGCATAGAGCCTGACGCGCTCGTGGGCAAATCGTTTGCCAATCAGCACCGGCACGTTTACCGTCTGGAGGGTCGAGACGGTGTTAATATCGAGCGTAGCGGTAAGCAACCCGGCGGGCAGGCTTTGCAGAATACTGGTAAAAGCGGCTGGCACCAACTCACCGGCCAGGGTACCGAGGGCTTTTACGTCGAGTGTGGTGTTGGTTTTCTGCTTCAGCACGTAGCGGTTGTAGGTGGCTTCTGTTTGCAGGAAAAACCCGCTGAAATTTCGGCGTACCCACAACCCGCCCGTATAGCCGGTTCCGATGCCGTTGCGCTTGTTGTTGAGTTCGGGGATTTTGCCGTTGCTGCCCAAATCCTGCACCGGCACGGTGGTCTGGCCGTCAGTAAACGTTCCGCCCACTTTCAGGCCCAACTCAAGGGTCGGAAGCGTGGTTTGGGCCTGGGCTACCGAACCGAGTAGAAGTGTCGCCAAAAAGCTGATTATCAGTGATTTCATGTTCTTAAGATAAAGAGAAGCAGGGGTTTACATTAAAGTTGTGCCAGCAGATACAGTACCGCCATTCTGACGGCCACCCCGTTTTCGACCTGATCGAGAATGATGCTGTGGACCGAATCTGCCGCATCAGAAGTCAACTCAACACCCCGGTTGATGGGGCCGGGGTGCATCAGTACGATGGGCCGGTCGAGTTCGTCGAGCATTTGGCGGTTGATACCAAAATACAGCGCGTATTCGCGTAACGACGGGAAGTACTTGATCTGTTGCCGTTCTAACTGAATCCGCAGCACGTTTGCCACATCGCACCAGCGCAGAGCCTCGCGCACATCGTGACTCACGCGCACTCCCAACGCGCCGATGTGCTTGGGGATGAGCGTAGCCGGGCCGCAAACCATGACCTCGGCCCCCTGTTTGAGTAGGCAAAAGATGTTCGACAACGCCACCCGTGAGTGCGTAATGTCGCCGATGATGGCAATACGTTTCCCGGCTACGTCGCCGAGTTTTTGTTTGATCGAAAATGAATCGAGCAACGCCTGCGTGGGGTGTTCGTGGGTGCCGTCGCCGGCGTTGACAATATTGGCCGAAATTTTGCCCGCTAAATAATGTGGTGCGCCGGGGCTGCGGTGGCGCATTACAATCATGTCAACCTTCATCGCCAGAATATTCTGCACCGTGTCTAACAGTGTCTCGCCTTTTTTGACCGAACTGCCCGATGCCGAAAAGTTCAGGACATCGGCAGAAAGTCGGCGCTCGGCGAGTTCAAAGGAGAGCCGCGTTCGGGTCGAATCCTCAAAAAAAATGTTGGCAATCGTGACATCGCGCAGGGAAGGGACTTTCTTGATAGGCCGGTTAATGACCTCTTTAAACTCCTTTGCCGTGTCGAGAATCAGATCAATGTCGGCTTCGGTGAGGTTTTTGATGCCCAGCAGGTGCCGGGTACTGAGCGATTGGGCCATGCTTGCACAGAAAGAGTTTGGCAAAAATACGGCAACCTGGCACTAAATAGGTGTGGGCAGTTCACATCGTCAATGCCTGAACCAACTGCCGGAGTGCTTTCAGGATTTTGAAAATTGCCGTAATCTCATCGGTCAGGGCCGAATAATCAGAACTGATAGCATATTTTGAGCCATCAACTACCAAAAAATACCACGCATTCCCAACTACATAACAGCCGTAAACGGGTTGACCGACCGGGTTTTGCGACTGCCCGGCCAGCATAGCCGCCAATACCTGTCCGGCGGGGTCTCCGTTGGCCGGGCAGTCGTCACTGGCTAATGTTCTCTTGTATTCTTGAAAGGCAAAAAAAGCTGTTCAGGTTCGCGCCGACCACTGGCAACAATGCCATCGGGTTTGCCATACAGATGCCACTCGCCAATGTCGCCACTGACTTCCCGCTGAACATAGTGGTTGAATTTTTTGGACGAAAAATTGACCAGCGCAAACATTGGCCCGATAAAATGACTGTCTAATTCGGGTTCGTTCCAATCGTGAACGTTGAAGGTGAGCAGGCTCCTGAAATGATCCAATGATTGCTGTTCAAAGGACGATACCTCAATCGGAATTGTCAGCCATTCATCGAGTGAGGGAAGCGAATCAACTTGTTCCAACGAAAACGTTTTCTCTAAAAATTTGAGTGTACAATCTCTGAAAACCTTGGTTTGGGTGGTCATCGGGTTGTTTTTTGCCTGTTCAAAGATACGGAAATCAGACTGTGTTTTCGCTAAATCGCCCACCGTTTCAACGCCTGATAGACCCGGTGTGTTGGCAAGCCCATCACGGTGTAAAACGAGCCTTCGATGCGCTCCACCCCAATCAGCCCGATAAAATCCTGCGCGCCGTAGGCACCAGCCTTGTCGAAAGGTTGGCAAACCCGGATGTAATACTCAATTTCGGCATCGGTCAGGTCGGCAAACGTCACGGTGGCTTCGTCGGTGAATGAAACACTTTCGCCCGGCAACGCGTCGCCCAGCGAAGCCTCGCGCGGAGCCAGGATGCACACCCCGGTACGGACGCGGTGGCTCCGGCCCGACAAACTCCGCAGCATCCGGTAGGCTTCGGCTGCGTCGGCGGGCTTGTTCAGAATCTGATTGCCGAGAATCACCACCGTATCTGCCGTGAGAATGAGCCGGTTGCCTACATCATGGCTGAACTCGGCGGCTTTCTGGCGGGCCAGAAACTCGGCCACGTCGTTGGGCGGCATCGTGTCAGGAAAAACTTCGTCGGTGGGGCGGGTCTCGATGGTAAACGCAAAACCGGCATCGGTCAGGAGCTGCTTTCGGCGCGGAGACCCCGAAGCCAGCACGAGTGGGTAACGGAGGGTTAACATTTTTTTGATGTATGAGATCAGATGGATGATGTATCAAAACAAGGTGAGTGATATATTGTGCGGACAGCCGGATTAGATTAACCGCAAAAATCGCAAATCAGCGGGCATACATCTCATATCATACATGACTTTCTGCACGGCTACCCCCGCCGATCTCGACATCCTGCTGACGCTCTCGATCCAGACCATGCGCGAGGCTTTCGGCCCGCCCCATAACCCGGTTGAGATCACCGAAGCCTACATTGCCAGCGCATTTACCGCCGGGAGTCTCGCCCGTGACCTGACCGACCCGCGCTCAACGTTTGTGCTGGCCTGCACCGATGCCGGTATGCCCGTGGGTTACGCCCGGCTGTATCGGCGCAACCCTCCGCGCCAGATGCCCGAACCGTTTCGGCGGGCGGGGCAGGCCATCGAAATCGAACGGCTCTACCTGTTGGAGTCGGCCATTGGGCAGGGGCAGGGGCAGCAATTGATGACTTATTGCCTCGATATTGCCCGCACCGAAGGCTACCGGGCTGTTTGGTTAGGGGTGTGGGAGCGCAATCAGCGCGGCATCAACTTTTATAACCGAAACGGCTTTGTACGTTTCGGCTGGCACTATTTTCAGTTTGGGCCAGACCGTCAGCGCGATTTCTGGATGATGCGGAGACTATAAGACGCAATGATGCGTCTTTACATTAAACCATCGCACAAAACAATCGGTCTGTTATCTGCGTAAGCAGTCTCAACGACTAACAGGTAAACGTCTGCCCGGTGCAACCCAACCACTACATCACCCGTATTAATGGCCTGTTTAGTCTTCGCTGCGCGTTGCTGCTGGTGTGCGGTTGGGGCATGATGCTGCCGGTGGCGGGCCAGCAACAGACAGACAGCACCCAAACCGTATTGACCCAACGCCGGCGGTTTGTCCGGGATTCGATAGCGGCTCAACGGGCGGCCTTTAGTTTGGATACCATCGGCCACCGAACCGATAGTGTACGCTACACGCAGTTTCGGGAAACAATGTATAAACGCCGATTGACGCGCCAACTCTACGACGCTGTTTTTCGGGACATCTACAACCGAAGCCAGCAAACGGGCGAAATCAGTCAGATCGAAGTAAATCCGTTTTTGCCGTTTGCCGGGCGTGTGATTGCCAATGTCTATATCCGGCGGCTGAACGTGTTCGGGCAGTCGGTGTATGACACCCTGCGGAAAGAAGGCAACTGGGTTGAGCGGGTCGGTAATCGGTTGCATACCAACACGCAGGAGAACGTAATCAGGCGGCAGTTTCTGCTCTTCAGCGCGGGCGATACCATCAACCCTACGCAAATGCGCGACAATGAACGG
Organism: Cytophagales bacterium; assembly: GCA_038230415.1. Classification (GTDB taxonomy): domain Bacteria; phylum Bacteroidota; class Bacteroidia; order Cytophagales; family Spirosomataceae; genus JBBRNH01. Next base: position 91,469 of record JBBRNH010000010.1, read on the forward strand.
CTACTGCGGACAACCACTATTTTTCACGATGCCCGGATTCTGGTGGCCGCCCGGCCCGGCAGCAAACGCTTCGCCGATGTGTACGTGATTACGCAGGATGTCTGGTCGCTCGAACCTGACGGCGGGGGAAGTTCGCCGACCAATTTTCAGATTGGGATCAATCAGCGCAACTTTCGGGGACTGGCCCATCAGGTTTATACCCGGTTTAATTATAACGGTACTGACCCAATCCAGAAAGCCGAGTATCAGGCCCGCTATGCCATTCCGTTCATTAACTTTTATGGGCGAAAAACCTTCGCCACCGCCGAAGGTAATCTACTGTGGTTCCGCGACATTAAGCAGGCGAGTATCCGGCTCTCGAAACCGTTTGTCACGCCCGATACCAAGGTGGCCTACGCCCTGGAGATGAATATTACTGAACTCCGCAACCGGATTTTTACGCCCACCGACAGCGCGGTGTTTTTTCCGTTGCGGTATCGCTACACCGATGGCTGGATTGGCCGGTCGTTTCGGATAAAAGTAGGCAATGCACAGGATGAACGACGGGCGCGGATTGTGGTGGCTTTGCGCGGCACCCGCTACACGTTTGTGAAACGCCCCGCCGTAACCGCCGACTCGAACCAACTGTATCAAAACAGCCGAACGGTATTAGTCAGTGTCGGCTATTCGCAGCGGCAGTACGTCCGCGATGTACTGATTTATGGCTTTGGCCGTACCGAAGACGTGCCGGTGGGCGGGCTGCTGTCGGTAGTGGCCGGTGCCGACTATGCCGAACTGGGGCAGCGTAGCTACACGGGTATCAATTTCTCACGCGGACAGTATCTGCGCTCGGCGGGGTATCTGTACGGTTTGGTAAGTATTGGCGGGTATATGCGTACCAATCAGAATCGGTTGGAGCAGGGTACGTTCTCGGCAACGGCCAACTATTTTAGCCCGCTCATAAAAAATGCGTGGGGTCAGATGCGTCACTTTTTGAACTTTCGCTATACCACCGGGGTCAATCGGTTCAACAACGAATATATTTCCTTATCTGGCACCGAGGGCTTGGGCGTATCAACCGATGCCCTGCGCGGCACCAACCGGCTTCAGATCAATTATGAAACCATACTATTCTCCGAACTCAATGTGATCGGTTTTCGGGTGGCATTTATTGGTTTTGCCAATATTGGTCTGATTAGTTTCCCGAAGCAGTCATTACTACAAACGCCACTGTATCAGGGATATGGGCTGGGTTTTCGGTTTCGCAACGAGAACCTGACGTTCAATAGTTTTCAGATTCGATTAGCCTATTACCCCAACGTTCCCGGCATTTCGCAACGCTTCCGGTATGATTTTGAGGGCATCCCGACGCTGCGTCTCCGCGATTTCGGTATCGAAGCACCGACCATCGTGGGGTATCAATAAAAAAATTATGTATTAAATGTTGCTACATCAACTGTAATAACACTATATTTGTGTCATGTCCATCGAACAAGACATCAAGCAACCCCGGTTTCGGTCGCCGTATCAGCGGATGGCGGTTAATCTGTTATTTACCAGCAACTGGATCGGCGATATGCAGATGCGGCTGATGCGGCCCCAGGGTATCACGCTCCAGCAATACAACGTGCTGCGAATCTTGCGCGGTCAGCATCCCAACCCGGTTCGGGTGGCCGATATTATGGAACGGATGCTCGATAAAATGTCGAACGCATCGCGGTTGGTAGATAAACTTGTGGTGAAGGAATTGGTCAAACGCACCGAATGCCCCAGCGACCGCCGGGCCGTTGATGTGGTGATTACGGAAAGTGGTCTGGCGTTGCTGACCGGGATAGATGAGTTGCAGACAGGCTGGGAAGCATCGCTCGGTACGCTCGACGAGGCCGAGGCCAACCAACTCAGTAGTTTGCTCGATAAACTCCGGGGTTCTGAATGACGCATTATTTTACAGTGAGTTCATAATTAATCAATTAATATTTTTCTAACCATGAAAAAAGTAACCCTGTTTGCTGCCCTGCTGCTTACCTCAGCAACCGCGTTTGCCCAGAACTGGACGAGCGACAAAGCCCACTCGAAGCTGGCGTTCACCGTAACCCACCTGATGCTGTCGGAAGTGGACGGCTCGTTCCGCAAATTCGACGTGAAAATGACTTCATCGAAAGAGGATTATTCTGATGCACAAATTGATCTGACTGCCGATGTGAACAGCATTGATACCAACGAAGACAAGCGCGACGGCCACCTGAAATCACCCGATTTCTTTGACGCGGCCAAATACCCGACGCTGGCTTTCAAAAGCACGGGTATTCAGAAACTTGGCGGTAACAAGTATAAACTGATGGGCAACCTAACGATGCACGGCGTAACCAAACCCGTTACCCTCGATGCTACCATCACCCCGGCCACAACGCACCCGATGAACAAGAAAACCGTTGCTGGTTTTAAAGTATCGGGCGAGGTAAAACGTGCTGACTTCACCCTCGGCACCATTCCTGCCGCCGTTGTAAGCGACGAAATCGGTATTCGTGCCGGTGGCGAGTTGGTGAAGAATTAAGCTGTAACTACCCCACCCCAACCCCTCCCCTGAAAGCAGGGGAGGGGCTAAAA